>CAUJHH010000075.1 GCA_963204725.1 Planctomycetota bacterium | reverse complement strand
CAGCGGGGAGGACGGAGCACCGGCTGACGAGGAGCCCGTGGCACAGGCAGGTGTGCGGAGATCCGGAGTTGTCGCGGACGCGGCGACCATGCCTCGAAGATACGCGGCGCGCGTCGCGATGCAAGCGGGCTGTGCGGGGATGAGTGGTTGCCACTGACAACAGTGTGTCAGTGGGGTTGCCCAGGTTGACGCGGAGCGGGGAGTTCGCTGACAGACGTCTGTCAGTGGAGGGTGGGGGCCGGGGACGAAGAGACCAAGGCAGCGAAGGCGCAGTTTCAGTCGCCTTCGGCGACTCCAAGGCGTTCAAAGGAGGCCGCTGCGCGGCGGGGAGCAGGCGGGATCGGGACGGCTCATCGAGGTGTCAGCGTGACTTCGGCTTGGCGGGCTTCTTAACGCTTGCGGACTTTGAGGGCTTGGGACTGGACTTGCCGCTCGGTTTGCTGGTGGGCTTGCCATTGGAATGGCCGTTGGCGGATGGGACCGGATTCGGCGCCCAGACGTTGGCTTCGGACTTGTGCTCGAAGACGGGAACGTTGGGGGCGTGGCCGTTGGTCGCCTCGGCCTCCGCGATCCTGATCCGGCCCGATGTGAGACCGGGGAAGTGCTCTCCCTGCCATGAGGCGGGGTACTTCTCATCGTCGAGTTTCAGCGCGGCCTTGGTCGGGAAGAGCGGGCGGAAGGTGTCGCACATCACGGCGAGCTCGGCGGTGTAGGTCGCGCTGAGGGAGGCCTCGATCGTGCCGGGGTGCGGGCCGTGGGGGATGCCCTGCGGGTGCGCCGTCAGCGAGCCGACCTCGATCCCCTTGCGCGAACCGAAGTTCCCTTCGACGTAGTAGAGCACCTCGTCGGAGTCGAGATTCGAGTGGTTGTACGGCACCTTGATCGCCTGCGGGTGGTAGTCGAGCATCCGCGGGCAGAAGGAGCAGATCACGAAGTTGTGCGCCTCGAAGGTCTGGTGGATCGGCGGGGGCATGTGGAGCTTGCCGGTGATCGGGGAGAAGTCGTCGATGTTGAAGATGTAGGGGTAGTAGCACCCGTCCCAGCCGACGACGTCGAGCGGGTGGTAGTGGTACATGTAGGAGTGGACGAGGTTGCGCGACTTGATGCGCACCTCGAACTCGCCACGCTCGTCCCACGTCAGCGGGTACGCGGGGATCTTCAGGTCGCGCTCGCAGTAGGGCGCGTGCTCAAGGAACTGCGAGGTCTGCTTTGAGACGTACCGGGGCGGCGGGCCGATGTGCGAGCCGTTGGCGGTTTCGATGAGCAGCACGCGCCCGTAGGGTGTGTTCTGGATCGACGGGCCACCGTCGTCGGGCGTTCCGTCCTTGCCGTTCTTTCGCTTGTCGAAGACGATGGTGTAGATCACGCCCTTGGGAATGATGATGTAGTCCTTGGGGCCAAAGCGGAGCGTGCCCATCATGGTGTGGCAGAGGCCGGAACCGAAGTGGACGAAGAGGCACTCGTCCCCCTGGCCGTTCTTGTAGTGGTACTTCATCTGCTCGGCGGGATTGCAGACGGCCATCTCGCAGTCGGCGTTGCCGTAGAGAACGACGCGTCCGGAGACCCAGTCGCCCTTCGGGGCCATGCGCGGGCCGCCCGTCATGGTGTGGCGCATGCGCATGACGTCGGTTTCGACGTACTCAACGGCGGTGGAGTAGACCTTTTTCCAGCCGTAGACCTGGGTCGGCGGGTGGATGTGGTACATGGTGCTCGTCGGGCCGGTGAAGCCCTCGGTGCCGAAGAGTTCTTCGGAGTAGAGCACGCCGTCGGGGCGGCGGAACTGCACGTGGCGCTTCTGCGGGAGCAGGCCGAGTTTGGTGTAGTAGGCCATGGGGATCTCCTCTGATTCGAGGCGAGCAGGGGGCGGGGCGGCGGCGGCGATGTCGTTGCGGCCCGAGCGGGCAGTGACCGGGACCATTCGCGACCAATCGATCTTATTCGCGCACGGCGTGTCGCGCCGGGCACTGCTTCATGCTCGCGCGTGGCCGAGTTTCACCTCGACGAGTTCGACGAGGATGTGGAGGACGAGCATGTGGATTTCCTGGATGCGGTCGGAGGTCTCGCCGGGCGCAATGATTTCGTGCTCGCAGAGGCCTCGCATCGTGCCGCCCGTTTTGCCGAGCAGGGCAATGGTGTGCATGGCCCTTTCTCGTCCCTTGCGTGCGGCATTGATGATGTTGGCGGAGTTGCCGCTGGTTGAGAGGACGATGAGCACGTCGCCCTCGCGTCCGAGGGCTTCGACGCCGCGGCTGAAGACGTGGTCGAAGCCGTAATCGTTGGCGGTGCAGGTGATATGGCCCGGCTCGGCGATGGCGATGGCGGGGAGCGGCGGGCGATCGGCGCGGAAGCGGCCCGTGAGTTCTTCGGCGAAATGGACGGCGTCGGCGAGGGAGCCGCCGTTGCCACAGACCAGCACCTTGGATCCGGCGCGGAAGCGTTCGGCCAGGAGCGTGGCGACGCGATCGATGCGATCGGAGTTGGCGGGCTCGTTTGCGAACTGTTCGAGCGTCTGGCGTGCGATTCGGAGGGATTCGAGCATTGGCAAAGGATAGAGCCCGGCGGGGTGACGGAGGGGCTGTACGGTGCCGGTCGGAGCGGGGCGAGAGAGGTGTGCTGGTGTGCGTGGCCCTGTTCGCGAGTCCCGATCGGCTCTGACCGGGTGTGGGGGGCAGGAGGACGTCTGAACGGGGGCTCCAGTTGTGATTCTCGCGCCGAGGCCGTAGCATCCGCACCTCCCGCCGCACCGCATCGGATGCGACCACGTCGGGCGGTGTTGAGGGTCGATGTGCCTCCCCGTTCCCGTTCCCTGATGAGACTCGCCAAGGCCTTGCCGCTCGTGGTCGGCATGGCGGTCGGTCTGGACATCGGGCTGCGGCTGGTTGTGAATCTTGTAGGGGGTGCTTTCGGGGATTGCGGAACTGGATTTGGCGTCGCCCAGGCACAGCCCTCGCAGATCGATGCCACCTCGATCACCGGGCACTCTTTCTCTGGAATCCGGCTGCCTCTGGCGGCGGTCTCCGGTCCGATCGAGTTCGAGGCGCAGCGGATCTGGACGTGGTCCGAACCCGGTGAGGTGCCGGCGTTTGGGCCCGGCGTCGGTCCGGTGACGCGGTTGTATATGACCGGGGACGTGCGAGTGGTGCTCGGCTCGTACGAGTTCACGGCTTCGGGCGCGACGGCTTGGATCCAGAAGCTGCCGCTGGACGCGGTGACGCCTGCGGAGACGTACCAGGTCTTTGTGTACTTCGATCGGGTGAGGACGCCTGCCGCGGATGCTGTCTTTGCGGTTTCGGCTGATCGGTTGCCGGTGCGGGGCGTGATCACGGCGGAGAAGGTGGTGCTGCGCGGCGACCGCGTGGAGCGTGAGCGTCCGAAGGCGTCGTTGATCGCCGAAGGAGAGAGTGCGCTGCGCGAGCAATTGATCGCGATTGTCGCGCCGCCGGAGCCGATCCCGGTGCCGGCACCGAACCAGCGGCCTCCGACTGCAGTCGCTGCCGGCTCCCCCCCCACTGTTCCCCCAACTGTTCCCCCAACTGTCGCTCCCGATGGTTCCCCTTCTGTTCCTCCGACATCACCGACCACGCCGGCGACTGTGCCGGGCGCGGCGCCGATCGTCGCGACGACGGGCGGGCCAACGGTGCCCAGTTCGCCCGCACCGACGCACGAGCGACAGGTGATCCTGCCATCGACGCTGACTTCGGATGATGTGGCGGGCGCGATCGGCGCGGTGGAATCGCTCGCGCCGGAGGCAGAGACGCCGGTCGTGCTGCGGGGCGCCGGCCTGATCACGTTTGCGACATCGCGGACGGGCGAGATCGCGATTGTGCGTGGGGACGAGGAGAATGTGGTGGTTTTCTCTGCGCCGCTCGTGGTGCAGTACACGGACCGGGCGACGGGGCGGTCGGTGCAGATCAGCGCGGACCGGGGCGTTGTGTTCATGAAGCCCGGGCCGCTGACCCAGTTGGCGACTGTCGAGGCGGACACCGTGCGCGGCGTGTATGTCGAGGGCGGGGTGCAGGTGATCGGCGAGCGTCCTTCGGACACGGGGACGGACCGGTACATGTTCCGCGGGCCGTCGGTGTATTACGACTTCCAGAACGACCGGGCGATGACGCTGGACGCGATGTTCTGGACATACGACTCGGCGCGATCCTTGCCGCTTTATGTACGGGCCAAGGCGTTGAAGCAGGAGTCTGCCAATCAGTGGACGGCGGCGACGGCGCGCGTTGCGAACACGGGGTTCCTGAATCCGCAGTTGTCGATCGGGACATCGTCGATCACGCTGAGCCGGCGCGTGACGCCGGAGGGGCAGACGACGTACGCGGATGCGAAGAACATCACCGGGCGTGTGGGCCAGTTGCCGATCATCTGGTGGCCTCGGTTCCGGGGCGATCCGTCGGCGATCCCGCTGCGCGAGGTGCGCCTTGACGGATCGTCGAGTTCCGGCGGGGCGATCAAGACGACGTGGGACGCCTACGCCCTTCTCGGGCTTGATCGCAGGCCGGGCGTGGACGCCGAGATCGAGATCGATCACTACTTCGAGCGGGGGCCGGCGTTCGGCACCAATATCGACTGGGATTCGGCCTCGACCCAGGGCAAGCTCGAGGGCTACCTGGTTGCGATGGACTCCGGCGAGGACACGCTCAAGAGCGGCGCGAAGCGCCAGTTGCACGATCGCACGCGCGGGATGCTGCTGAGCGAGCACCGCTGGCAGATCAGCGAGGCGTGGTCGGTGATGCTGGAGCTCTCGTACATCTCCGACGAGACCTTCATCGACGGCTACTTCGAGGGACTGGGCGAGACGCGGCGTGAGTTCACGACGAGCGCGACGGCGCGGCGGCTGAAGGAGAACTCGCTGCTGACGGTGCAGGGCAAGGGCTCTCTCAACGACTTTATCGCCAATGAGTACCTGCTCCAGAGCCAGGGGTACGCCGTGACCAAGCTCCCCGAGGTCGCGTACACGCGGGTCGCGGACGATCTGCTGCCCGATCTGGCGCCGGGGCTGCTCTCGTACCACTCCGAGTACCGGCTCGGCAGCGTCGGCATGCAGTTCAGCGAGTCCACGGCGTCGGACCTTGGCTATCGCACCAAGGCACGCTCGCAGCGTGCTTTCGGCTTCGACCCCGACGCCTCGTTCGCGGATGTGCTGAACGACCAGGGCTATATCGAGGACGCGGTGACGCGCTTCGACACGCGCCACGAGATCGATACGAAGCTCCGCGTCGGCGCGGTGAACATCCAGCCGTTTGTGGTCGGGCGGATCACGGCGTATGACGACTCGTTCGACGAGTTCTCGCCCGGCAACGACGACCAGACCCGCTTGTGGCACGCCGTGGGCACTCGCGCGTCGACGTCATTCCAGCGTGTCAACAACTCGATCGACTCGCCCTCATTTGACCTCCATCGGATCCGCCACATCATCGAGCCGAGCGTCACGCTCTGGACGAGCGGCACGAACGTCGAGGCGAACAACCTGCCCGTCTACGACTCGACGGTTGAGGATCTGACCAGCGGCACGGCGGCACGCCTCGCGCTCGATCAGACGTGGCAGACGCAGCGTGGCGGCGCGGGGCGGTGGCGGACGGTCGATGTCTTCACGCTGGACTTTGAGTATGGCGTGTTCTCCGACGACGCGGATCGCAAGAGCCCGATCCGCCGCTTCATCGACTATCGTCCGGAGTATTCGCAGCCGGGCGAGTTCTTCCAGGTTGATTCCACGTGGCAGGTGACCGAGACCGTCGGGCTCGGCGCGAACATGATCTACGACCTCGAGCTCAACCAGCCGGCGCGTGAGTCGGTCGGGGCGATGCTCCAGCACAACCCGGACCTCACGTCGTACATCGAGATGCGCTACATCAACGTGGAGGACACGACTTTCGTCAACATGGGTGTGCTCTCGCGCATCACGCGGAAGTACACGCTTGGCGTCAACGCGGCGTATGACACCGATGAGGGGGATTTCCAGAACGTCGCCCTGCTCGTCTTCAGAGAGATGCAGTCGCTCACCCTGCAGGGCGACATCCGCTACAACAACATCACCGGCGAGACCAGCGGCGGGCTGACGCTCTATCCCGCGGGGACCAAGGGGCGGGGTTTGCAGGTGCAGCCGGTCGGCGCGGCGGACATTCGCTATCTCGATCGCAACACGGTCGTGCGGTAAGAGCCGGGCGTCGCGATTCTCAGCCGCCGGACGGGGTTGCGGTTTCGGCTGCTTTGGCCTCCTTGGCGGCGTTCCTCGCGTCTCGCTCGGCCTTGCGCCGCTCTTCCATGGCCTTGCCGTAGGCGACACCGATGAATGCGACGGGGATGAAGGCACGCTCGCCGGCGGCCCGCGAGACTTCCTCGATGTTCCGCATCTTGCCGGATGCAACGTCTTTCTTGAGATCGATGATCACGTTGCGGAACGCGTCGATCAGCTGCATCCAGATCGCGTACTCGTCCGCCGTCTTGGGCATCAGCTGGTTCATCGGGGGCAGGTGCAGCGGGGGCGCGAGGTACCACTTGTCGTCGTATGCGGACTTCTGGATCACGATCCCCACGGGCGGGAAGATCGGCTTCTGGTCCCACATCATCGCGGCCATCTCGTCGTTGATCGGCGTCACGGAGAGACGATCGGAGTTCTCGCCGAGCCATGCGAAGGGGTCGGCGAGGATCTGACGCATCGCGTCGTTGATCGCGGAGCGCGGATCACGCGAGGGGTCAAGGTCCGGATCCACACTCCCCGATCGCCCGCCGGCGCGTCGCCCGCTGCGCTGGCCGCCGGTGATCTGTGAGAGCAGCGCGGCACCGGATGTATTCATCTCGCCGGACTGGGCCTTGCGCTTGATCTCTGCGATCTCTTCCGGGAAGCTCTCGTTGAGCTGGGTCGCGAGATCCTGCACGTCGCCGAGCAGGTAGCCGACGCGGTCCCAGAGCGCCCGGAGGTCCGTGGTGTCGGCCTGGATCAGCTGGGTGAGCCGACGCGTGTCGCCGATTGAGACCATGGCCTTGGCCGCGGTGAGCACGGCTTCCGGCGAGGACTGGTCATAGGCCGTGGCCTTCTTGCGGCACCCGGTCGCGCCGGACGCGAGGAGCGTCAGCGCAACCATCAAAGCCGCTCGGAAGACTCGCCCGCAATCGCTCATTCGGTGCTCCCATCCAAAGAGACTGTACCACCCTTGGGTTGCTCGAACCGGCCGGTCAATGGGCATCGGCCCGACGAGCGGTCGGGCTGCACCGGTCTGGTTGGGATTCGGAGCCCCTACCATGCACGGATTCGAGGATTTTTCATATGCGAGTGATCGTCAACAGCGAGCCGAGAGACCTTCCCGAAGGGGCGACCGTCGAGAGCCTTCTGCGCGAGCTCAAACTGGCGGATAAGCCGTGTGCCGCGGAGGTCAACCGCGCTCTGGTCCCCAAGCGAGCCCACGGCTCTCACACCCTCAAGGAAGGTGATACGGTCGAACTCGTCACCCTCGTCGGCGGCGGGTGAGCCCGACCGGAGCCGGCCTCCCGAGCACGCGTTCCCCGCTCACCCTGTCCAGGAACCATGCCATGACACCAGAGGCAGCTCTTTCTCCGCAGCATGCATCGACCGAGCCCGGGCTCTTGCCCTTCACCATTGCGGGGCGAACGTTCAACTCGCGTCTGTTCGTCGGCACGGGCAAGTACGCGTCTTTCGAGCAGATGGCCGTCGCGCTTGACGCCTCCGGGTGCGAGGTTGTCACCGTGGCGGTGCGGCGCGAGCGCTTGTACAACGACAAGGGCGAGAGTCTGCTCGATCATCTGGACCTCTCTCGCTACACGATCCTTCCCAACACTGCCGGGTGCTTCAGCGCGGAGGACGCGGTGCGTGTCTCGCGGCTCGGGCGCGAGTTGCTGGAGCAACTGGGAAACCCCGGCGCGGCGTGGGTCAAGCTGGAAGTGCTCGGCGATAAAAAGACGCTCCTGCCCGACCCGGTGGGGACGCTGGAGGCCTGCCGCGAACTCGTGGCGGATGGCTTCCGCGTGCTCGTCTATTCGTCGGATGATCCGATCCTGGCCGACCGTCTGAAGTCCTGCGGCGCGGCGAGCGTGATGCCGGCCGGCTCGCCGATCGGCTCCGGGCAGGGGATCCTCAATGCGAACAACATCGTGCTCTGCCTGGAGAAACTCAAGCAGGGAGACCCGGCGTACCCGGTGATCGTCGATGCCGGCGTCGGCTCCGCGAGCGATGTGGCCCGCGCGATGGAGCTCGGCGCCGATGGCGTGCTTCTGAACACGGCGATCGCCCACGCGAAGGACCCGATCATCATGGCCCATGCGATGCGGAAGGCGTGCGAGTGCGGGAGGCAGTCGTACCTCGCGGGCCGCATCCCGAAGCGTCTCTACGCTTCGGCGAGCAGCCCGTGGGATGGCGCGATCAGTTACATCCCGGGCGAGTGAATGGGGCTCGACGGCCGTGCGTGCCCGTGTGAGAAACTCACCACTCGTAGCCCGTGTCCTCGGCGATCCGGTGGAGGGAGCCGAGCAGGATGCTCATGCCCTGGAACATCGCCTGCTGCTGAATCCGCCCGACCTCGTCGGACGAGAGTCCGTCGGGAATCTCGATCGGGCTCGTCTGGCGTTCGATCCAGTGGAGTGCTGGCATCGCGCGCTTCGCCTCGTCTACGGAGGTCTGGATCTGTGATTCATTCCCGCTTCGCTGGAATGCACCGAGTTGGTCGATCAGGCGTTCCTCTGTAACCAACGCAAAGAACGTGCGAAGTTCGATCGTCGGGCGTGCGCGGGCCGTTGACTCGATCCAATTCGCCATCGATTCCTTATCGAGAGTTCCTTCTGCGATGGCAAGGACCTGATTGGCGACGGCCAACTCGTCCGCACAGAGCGTCCAGCCGTTCACGTGCAGGAACACGACCATCGCACCGAGAGCCGCGCGTTTGTTGCCATCGATGAAGGGGTGGTTCTTGCAGATGTGGAACGCGTACGCTGCGGCGATGCCGAAGGGCACGCTGTGCGCGAACTCTCCGGCGACGGTCATGCCTGCGGCGCCGATGGCGGATTCGAGCAGCCCCAGATCCCGGACGCCATACGCGCCGCCGAACTGATCGATCGACACTCGTGGAGCGTCAGCACCTCGTTCAGTTCGAGGAGCCGAGGCGGCTTGGGGAGGGCGCCGACGATCACTCTGCGAGTTTCCGCAGAGCGTTTGGATAGGTTTTGAAGAGGTGGCGTGTCGCGTCTTCGAAACCGTGGTCATGCTGACGGATCTGCACACGCGCGAGCAGCGCGATGTAGGCAGGAAGCGTCATCCCCGCACTTGCGGCTCTCGCTTCCAACGCTCTGGCAAGATCTGTCGGGATCGACACATTTGTAACAGGAGCGACCATGCCCACATTGTACCGATTGCTGCCGGCCGAAGGAACCGCTTCTCTGCTGGCGATCCGCCACTCTCGCGTCGGAGTGGTTCGCGAGTCCGGGCTCATGCTTTGCCGGTCACCTTTGTCTTCTTGGGACGTGCAGGTCGCGCCGGCTCCGCCTCGACGGCCAGAACACCACGCTCGAGACGCAACGCCTCGGCGACCGCCCAGGCCTGGAACGGGCAGCCCCGCCCTGCGTGCGGCGGATCCCCGTCGGCGATCTCGCTGACGTGCCCGATCCCGTCTCGATTGAGTGCGTCGAGGATGGGTGTGAGGAATCGCTCTCGCGCATCGCGTTTCGCTTCGTTCGTCGAGCCCCGCGAGCGCACCCACGCCTCTACGAACACGCCGATGAGATGCGGCCAGACCGTTCCCATGTGGTACGCACCGTCGCGCGAGAGCAGATCTCCCTCGTATCGGCCCCGATACCCCGGCGCGTCGGGGCTGAGCGAGCGCGGCCCCATCGGCGTCAACAGCCGTTTCTCCGCCGCGTCTACGACGCGGAGGGCCACCGCGTCGCTCACAAGGGTCAGGGGCAGGCCGCCGGCTGCGTACAACTGGTTCGGGCGGAAGGACGCGTCGTCCTGGCCGGGATTGTGGTCCACGTCTACGACATCGCAGAGCCAGCCGCGCGACTCGCTCCAGAATCTCGACTGGAACGACTCCATTCCGAGCGTGAAGGCCGGATGCTCCTGGCCGGTCAGTCCGGCGTGGACTCGGAGCGCGTTGAGCCAGAGCGCTTGGATCTCGACGGGTTTGCCGATGCGGGGCGTGACGACCCAGTCGCCTACTTTCGCGTCCATCCATGTGAGTTGGACGCCTTCGACGCCTGCGCGGATCAGTCCGTCGCGATCGAGCCCGATGTTGTAGCGTGTCCCGCGCGAGTAGCCCGTCACGATCGCGTCGATCGCACGGATGAGCGACCTGCGATCCTCCGGCTTGCCGTGTTTCGCGGTCTTGGCGATCGCGAGATACTCGCCGGCGGCGATCACGAACCAGAGCGAGGCATCGACTGCGTTGTATTCCGGCTCGTCGCCTCGATCGGGGAGCCGGTTGGGGAGCATTCCCTCGGAGACGAGGGCGGCCCACGTGAGCAGCGTGTCCCTCGCGTCGTCGAGCCGCTCCGCGCCGGGCACAAGGCAGAGCCCGCGGAGCGCGATGAAGGTGTCGCGTCCCCAGTCTGTGAACCAGGGGTAGCCGGCGATGACGGTCGTGCCCGGCGGGTGGTCTGTCGACGGGCGACGCACGACGATGTAGGCGTCCGCGGCCCGATGCAGCGTGCCGCGGAACTCGCTCCTTCGCTTCAGCTCCGCGTTCTTGATCTTCTCTGCCAGCGTCAGCGCGGCCTTGGGCGTCCAGCGTCTTGGCTCCGGGTCGCATCGCGTCGAGAGCGTCATCGCAGCGGGCGCGTTTGCGAGGTTCCAGCGGAAGAGACCGGGTGAGGCGAGATCCTCGATGCAATCCTGTCCGCGGGCCCGCTCCTGTTCGTAGAGGAAGTTGCGGTACCAATCGGGGCGATGCTCGTAGTCGCCGTTGGTGATCGCGACGACCGACGGAACGCCCGGGTAGGGCTCCCACTGCACACGCCCATCCCAGATATCCGAATCGAATCGGAACGCGGCGTTGGCGTGGTGCAGCGCGTGATAGTCACGGCCGCTCATCAGCGGACGCACCGTGAGCGAGATGGGCCCGTCTCCGTTGAGGAGGGTCCACATGAGGAGCGTCGTCGGCTCGCCTCGCTTCATGAGCCGTTCGTGCAGGATGCGTACGCCCGGCAGGGGCTCGATGATCCAGGTCGGCCATGGATCGCAGGTGAATGAGGTGATGGAGGTCGAGCCGAGCGGGTGCGTGATCCCCGGCGCGTACCGCTGTGAGGAGATCGGCACTGCTCCGGACGCCGTTTCGATCCATGCGTCGACGCTGTTTACGAGCACGAAGCGATCGGTGGGCGGACGCGTCGATGCGAGCAGCAGCGCGTGGTATCGGCGTGTGTTGACACCGGTTGCGGTGCCGGAAGCGAACCCGCCGAGCCCGTCGGGCTCGAGCCACTCGCTCGAATCGTCGATCGGGATCCGCTGAGGCGATGGCGAATCGCCCTTCGCGATTGCCTGTCCGTTGCTGCTGCTGAGTCCGCCGGCACGCTTCTTCGCCGTCATCGCCGCCCTCCTTCGGGTTGGATGACTCTCACGCCCGTCGGTCGCGGCCGATACCACGCCGCGACGGGCACCGACTATTCTATTCTTTCCCGACCGGCGCCAGCGCACGATGCTTGTGAAGTTCGAAGGAAGCCGAATGAACACCCCGCCCCGCACGCCGGGCAATCGTGTGCCGAACCAGCCGCCGGGCCCGGTGAACGCGCGGGCCGCTCGGGAGCACGCGATCGGCAGCTACAACGCGGGTCGGTTCGCCGACGCGGCTCGGTCGGCGCAGATCGCGTTGAACGCCGGGCCGAAAGAGGACGGGCTGGTGCACATTCTGGGGGCATCGCTGATCCGCATCGGGAATGTCCAGCCGGGGATCCGGCTGCTTCGCGAGCTCTGCGATCGGGGCTGCCCGCACCCCGAGGCGTGGTGCGACCTGGCGAACGGCCTTCGTTCGATCGAGGAGATCGACGGGGCGCAGCGTGCACTCGAGCACGCGCTGAAGCTGCGGCCCCATTTCCCACCCGCTGTCCGCGGCATCGTCACGCTGCTCAACGGCGATGGGCGGGCGGCCGATGCCGCGCCGATCCTTGATGGTGCGCTCCGTGCGGCACCGGATGACGTTTCCTGTGTCCTGGCCTTTGCGATGGTTGCGAGCGCGCTGAAACGAGTTCCGGAAGCGATCGACCTTCTGACTCGGCAACTCAATGCCGGGGCGGTGCCCGCGCCGCTGCTCCGGGCTGCGCACACCGAGCTCGCGCGTCTGCTCGACACCGAGCGCCGCTACGACGAGGCATTCGAGCACGCGGCGCGCGGCGCACGCGTGGGCGGCCCGATTCCGGAGCAGGGATTCTTCGACGCGACGATCGGGCACTGGACGCGGGAGCGGCTCGATGGGACGCCGACGTCGGGACTCGACGATCCGATTCCCGTGCTTGTGCTCGGCATGCCCCGGAGCGGTACGAGTCTGGTCGATCAGATTCTCTCGTCGCACCCCGAGGTCGGGAGCATCGGCGAGAGCCCTGCGTTGCCCCGCATCGAGCAGCGGTTGTCGCGGGTCGGGTGGCCTGTTGACGGGGTTCGCGCGGCGGCCGGTGAGTATCTGGCGATGATGCGTGGCCGGTGCCCCGGCAGGTCGCGCGTCATCGACAAGCTCCCCGGGAACTACACGATTCTCGGGCCAATTACGCGGGTGCTCCCCGGAGCGAGGATCATCTATTGCGTGCGTGACGCGCGCGACACCTGCCTCTCGTGTTTCATGCAGAACTTTGGCTCGGGCCACGGCTACACACGCGACCTGGACACGCTCGGGCGCAAGTACGTCGCGCACGAGCGGCTGATGGCCCACTGGCGCGATGCACTCGGCATCCGCGTCCTTGAGGTGCGCTACGAGTCGCTCGTTGCCGATCTCGAGGGTGTTGCGCGCTCCATGCTCGATCACATCGGACTGGCGTGGGACCCGCGGGTGCTTGAGTTCCACCTGACCAAGCGGCACATGCGGACGGCGAGCGCTGGGCAGGTTCACCGACCACTCTTCACTTCATCGATCGGACGGTGGAAGCACTACGAGCGGCACCTTGGCCCGCTGCTGGACGCGCTCGGGCGCCGCGAGCCATGACCGCTCCGCTCGGATGACGGTCGGCGTTCGGAAGGCGAGATCCAAGGCGCCGTCGGGGTCACGCAGATGGCGTGCCGGGCATAGCCGCGACGCTTCCCTGCTTCGAGAGCTTTTTCGCGAGATCCTGGTACATCTGCGCAACCAGTGCTGTCCATCCGGTCTGGTGGCTCGCGCCGAGCCCCTTGCCCGATTCGGCGTGGAAGTACTCATGGTACAGGAGAAGGTCTTTCCAGTGGGGGTCTCTGCGAAACCGCTCGTCGTCGCCGTGGCACGGGCGTTTGCCGTCCTTGCCGGGCAGGAAGAGGGAAATGAGCCGTGCACGGAGGTGGTCGGCGATCTCGCGCAGGTTGTACATCCGTCCGGATCCGGTGGGATACTCCATCTTCAGCGTCTCGCCGTAGAAATAGTGGTATCGCTCCAGCGATTCGATGATGAGATAGTTGAGCGGGAACCAGACCGGCCCACGCCAGTTGGAGTTGCCGCCGAACATCCCCGTGCTCGACTCGCCTGGGACGTACCCGACTTTCATCTGCTGGCCGTCGTGGTCGAAGACATACGGTGCGTCCTTGTGCACACGAGAGAGGGATCGGATCCCGAAGGGCGAGAGGAACTCGTTCTCGTCGAGCAGGTAGCGGAGCACGCGTTTGAGCCGATCGCGCGAGGGGATCGCCAGGAGTCGCAGCACGCCCTCGCCATCGGATGATTCCATGCACGCGACGTGTTGTGCCAGTTCCGGGCGGTGGCGGAGGAACCACGCTGTTCGCGCGCCGAACCCGGGCAGCTTCAGCAACTCCCGGTCGTCGAGGACCTCGACCGCGAGCATGGGGATGATGCCGACGAGTGAGCGAACGCGGAGGGGCACGGCCCCGTCGTCGGTTCGGAGCTGGTCGTAGAAGAAGCCGTCGTGCTCATCCCACAGCCCGTTGCCTCCCAGCGTGTTCATCGCCTCCGAGATCGCGACGAAGTGCTCGAAGAACTTGCTGGCGATGTCCTCGTAGGCGGGGTTCTCTTTCGCGAGCTCGGTCGCGATGGCGAGCATGGTGGTGCAGAAGAACGCCATCCACGCCGTGGCGTCTGCCTGCTCGAGCACCGCGTTCCCCGGCAGCGGTGCGGAGCGGTCGAAGACGCCGATGTTGTCCAGCCCGAGGAATCCGCCGGAGAAGATGTGCTTGCCGTGCGGGTCTTTGCGGTTGACCCACCACGTGAAGTTCATGAGCAGTTTCTGGAAGGCGCGTTCGAGGAAGAGTCGATCGCGCCCGCCGCGCGGCCCGGTGAGCTTGTAGACGCGCCAGCACGCCCACGCGTGCACCGGCGGGTTCACATCTGAGAAGGCGAACTCGTAGGCCGGAATCTGCCCGGATGGGTGCATGTACCACTCGCGGAGGAGCAGCAGCAACTGGTCCTTGGCGAACTGCGGATCGACGCGCGCGTATGCCACGCAGTGGAACGCCAGGTCCCAGGCGGCGTACCAGGGATACTCCCACGTGTCGGGCATCGAGATCACGTCCCGATTGAACAGGTGGCCCCAGTCGCTGTTTCTTCCCACGGCTCGCGCGGGATCGGGAGCGGGCTGCGACGGGTCCCCTTTCAGCCAGTCGGCCACGACGTAGTGGTAGTACTGCTTGGACCAGAAGAGCCCTGCGTATGCCTGGCGGACCACCCGCGCATCCTCCGGCGTCTGCCCCTGCCAGACACGCGAGCCGTAGTAGGCGTCGCACTCTGCCAGGCGCGTGTCGAAGATCGCGTCGAAGGCGGGACCAAAACCGGCGTCGGCGGGGCGTTCTCGTTCGTCGAAAAGGCGCATCGAGATCGTGGCGCTCTGGCCGGCCTTGAGCACGCCCTTCCAGACGGCGCACGATTTGGTTCCTTCTCGAACGCCGTTCACTGCGTCGTGCTCTCCCCCGATGATGCGCGAGTGGAACGCGTCCTTGGCGTAGGGCGCGCCGCCCTCGAACTTGTAGAGACGGCGCATGTTGGTCTCGTTCTCGGTGAAGAGCATCTCGCAGCCCGAGGCGTCGGGCGCGTGGACGAGCCAGCGGTACCTGCCGATGTCCGGGTGCTCGGCGATGGCCTCCTGCGGGCCGTTCCGATCCGCTGATCCGCCAGCGATCATCGGCCGGACCGGGTCCCCGTCGCTCGTCACGCCCCACGACCACGTGTTCCTGAACCAGAGCTGCGGGATGAGCCAGAGCGGGGCCGCGTCCGGGCCTCGATTGGTCGCGGTCACGCGGATCAGGATCCCGTTGGGAGATTCCTTGGCGTATTCGATCTTGATGTCGAAGTACCGCGACTCGTCGAAGATACCCGTGTCCTCGATGTTGAATTCCGGTTCGGCGCGAGAGCGTGCCCGGTTCTCATCGATGAGACGCTGGTAGGGGAACTCGGCCTGCGGGTACTTGTAGGTCGCGGAGCAATACGAGTGCGTTGGCGACGAGTCGGTGTAGAAATAGAACTCCTTCACGTCCTCGCCGTGGTTTCCCTCATGGCCGTTGAGCCCGAAGAGCCGTTCCTTCAGGATCGGATCGTTCCCGTTCCACAGCGCCATCGCGAAGCAGAGCCGGCACTGCCGGTCTGTGAAACCCAGCAGCCCGTCCTCTCCCCATCGATAGGCGCGGCTGCGTGCGTGGTCGTGCGGGAAGTACTCCCAGACGTTCCCGTCCGACGAGTAGTCCTCGCGGACCGTGCCCCACTGACGCTCGGCGAGGTAGGGCCCCCACCGCTTCCAATTGTTCTGGCGCGCGGCGTCCTCAGCGAGCCGATCGACCTCAGCCTGGAACGAGGAGCCTTCACCCATGGCGCGAGTGTACCTGCCAGCGGCTGCCGATGACGCCACCGGGCGCAATGGTGCTCACTTTGTCGTCGCGAGCAGTTCCTTCAAGAGGCGGTCGGCCTTGTACACCGTTCGGAAGGCCTCGATCATCCCGCGTGAGTCGACGCACACCGCACGCCCCTGACGCTCGTCGTAGGCGAAGGCCCAGGGAAGCGACTGAAGGTTGCCGTCGAAGATCAGCCCGACCACTTCGCCCTTGACGTTGACGACGGGAGAACCGGAGTTGCCGCCGATGATGTCGGCGCACATCACGAAATTGAAGGGAACATCTGGGTTGATTTCGTTCTTCGCGTCGAGCCAGCGCGGCGGGAGGCGGAAGGCCGGGTCGCCCTGGCGGGCATCGGCCCGCTCGAATGCGCCTCCCATCGCGGTGAACGCGGGGATCGTCTTGCCCATTTCCTGGTACGGCTTCACCGGCCCGAAGGCCATCCGCAGCGTGAACGTGGCATCGGGGTAGACGCTGTCGCCCTCGAAGGCGAACTTCGCTGCTGCGACCTTGGCGTAGGACTGGCGCTCCACGGACTCAACGTTGTTCTCGTACTTCGTGCGATAGGCCCGCAAGGCCGGATCGAGTGCGGCAGCGAGTCGCACCATCGGATCGGTCGAGGTGGCGATCGCTTCGCTCCCTCCCGCACCGATCTTCTTCCGCGTCTCGACCGAGTGGAGCGTGGTTCCCGCGACCAGTTCCTCGGCCCGGGCGGTCGGGCTCTTTCCGGCGAGCGCGAGCTGCACGATCGGGTGATCGCCGCCGAGCGTCTCGGCCATCTGTGCCAGGCCCGAGCGCAGGATGTCGATCTCCAGCGCGTCGTGGATCGGCGCGGGAGAGAACAACTGGAATCGGAGCGACTCCAGCCCGGAGTCGCGGTACTCACGGAGGCGATCCCCGGAGGGCTTGGGCAGTTCGTCGCTCATGCGCACCAGGTGCAGCGCGGTCTTGAAGAGCGTGGATGACGAGAGGTCGATCACGCGCTGGTCGTAGAACTCGGTGTAGCGTTTCTCCGCCTCGGCGATGTCGTCCCACGCGCTCCCCCACGCGGCGGCGCGGTCCGGGTCCTGCAGGACCCATGCGCGCAGCCTGGCTTCCGCACGGGCCTTCTCGTTCATCATGGCGGGATCGAGGAGTCCCTCGAACTGACCGGCGAGAGCCTTGCGGGCGTTCTGCACGCCGAGGAAGTCCTCGCGCGCCATCCGCCGGTTCTCCTCGCTCCGGTTCGTAAAGTTTGTCAACTGGACCTCGCGTCGCCAGAGCTGCTGCAGCCGGCGAGGGAGCTGCACGTCGCGGGCGAACTTGATGTGATCGACCGTGTAGAGCCGGCGCGTGGTGCCGGGGTGACCGAAGACGAAGCCCAATTCTCCCTCGGCGATGCCGGCGGACGACCAGGAGATGTGGTGCTCCGGCGTGTAGGGCTTGCCATTCTCGTAGATGCGGAAGAACGTCACATCGAGGCAGTACCTCGGGTACTCAAAGTTGTCGGTGTCACCACCGAAAAAGGCGATCTGCTCCTCCGGCGCGAAGACAAGCCGGACATCGGTGAATCGCTTGTAGGCGTACAGGTGGTACTTCGCGCCCTGGTAGAGCGTGACGACCTGGCAGAGGTACCCGGTCTTCTCACCGGCCGCCTGCTCGATAGACGCGATCGCGCGCCGGCGGGCGGAAGCCGCATCGGAGGCGGACATCTCGGCGGTTCCCTCGTTCACGCGGTCGGTCACGTCCTCGATCGTCCAGAGGATGTTGAGTTCGAGGTCGGGACACGCAAGCTCCTCGGCCTCGCTGTTGGCGATGTATCCGTCGCGTTGGATGTCGAGTCCGTTGTCGCTCAGCTTCGAGAGCATGTCCGAGGCGACGTGGTGGTTGGTCATCACCAGGCCACTCGCGGAGACGAGCGAGCCCGAGCCACCGGTCGAGAACCGCACCGAGGACTTCTGCATCTTTTCCATCCACGCGGCGGTCGGTTCGAATCCGTACCGGGCGCGCAGGGTCTCTCTGGGAGGCGACGTCAGAAGCCACATCCCTTCATCGGCCCGCGCGACGAGCGACGCAACCGCCATGACCGCCGCGCTCACTGCTCCGAGGAAGATCCGACCCGCTACGCCATATCGCATGCGATTGCTCCGAATGCACCAGACCCGACTCGCATTCGAGCCGGGTCCGTAGGTTAGGACGATCACTCAGTTACCGTCGGTCGCACGCGCGGCTGCGTGCGGCATGGAGAGGTCAAGGGGCGAGCGCGCGGGCGGTCGCGGCGGCACGGGTCAGAAGGTCGCTCCAGTGCCCGGCGGAAGCCGCGGCCAGATCGAGCAGCGCGGCGTGGAGCACGTCGGGGGGGCGGCTGCAGATGTTTCGCTTGTGGTGCACGAGGCCGCCGGAGATCGCGACGAAGTAGATCGCGAGCCCTCCGAGACGCCCATCGGCTGTCTCGGAATTGCGATAGCGGCGCTTGCCCTCGTCCTTGACCTTGCTCAGATCCTCGATGCTTGTTGCGCCCATCAGGAGCACCGATCGCGGCTTTCCGATCGCGGCGGTCGTGCCGATTTCCAGCATGCTATCGAGCCATGTGGCGGCACCGGGCTCTGCGAGGCGATCGGCCAGATCATCGATCGGGCGTCGAGGCCCGAGCAGGCCAAGCCGGAGCAGCGTGGAGGCCTGCGACTCGCCGACCGAGTCGTAGACGCTGATGTGCGAGGTCTGTCCTGACGAGGCTTGTCCTGAAGGTGTCATGACGTCGGCTCCTCAATGAGCGCCAGGATCTCCTGGTCGACCTCTTGGTCGGGCGTTCCGTCGCCGGCGAGCAGCTCACGGACAGCGCCACGGAACTTCCGTGCGGCGGTTCGCGCCATGACCGCGGCACGTTCCGGCGTCACCACGAACTCCTTGGAAAGATCCGCGTAGTCTCGCCCAGCGAGGTAGTGAGAGACGAAGATGCTCCAGTGCTCGGCGAGTCCTGCCTCCTCGCACGTCTCTTGCGCGAGTCGGAGCGCCTCACGCACCAGAGAGACGCGGAACGCGCGATCGATCGCCACTTCCGGGCTTCCGTTGAAGACGATCGGCTCGCGATCGAGCTCTCCGGCACGCCGATCTCGGGCCCTCGAGCGGCGGAGCTCCATGAGATAGAAGCAGAAGGCGTTCATGAGCCAGCGCCGAAGACGCATCCCGCTCGCCCGCCACTCGTGCAGGAACTCCGATCGCCCGAGTCGATCTGCGAAGAATCCGCTTACGACATCCTCGGGCTCGCCGAGCCAACGCTCGGACGTTCCCATGAAGTACACACGCAGTGGCCAGTCGTAGACCGCCATGATGTGGCGATTGACCTCGCTGCGGCCTTCCGCGCCATCGCCCATGCGCTGAGCGATCCACGTGCTCATGGTGGGCGGAAAGACGTCCTGTTTGGTTTGCTGCGTCATTGGAGGGAGGGGCTTCTTCCGGCGACAGCAAGATCGATGCACGCTCTCCCGGCGCGCGGAATCGTCCTGTGATCGCCACTTTCAGTGTACCACTCGCGGCCGGCGTCCCCAAGTCTCAATCTGGCAGCGACTTAGACTGAGGCAAGGTCTCGCCCGCGTCGCCCACGGGGATCGGCCGGAGCGCGTCGGGCACCCGCAGGAGTGGCACGGCTTCGAATTCGATGTGGAAGTGCAGGGGTTCAAGGAAGGTGCCGGGCTTCGTCAGCTGCCACGGATCCTGCACGTGCCGCAGCAGTTCATACGGGAATTCTGCTTCGAGCGTGAACGAGCCGTCGGCTTCGTGCGTGATCCGAAATGCGGCGCCCGCGTTCGAGAGGGCGCCAAGTCTGCCGTTGCTCGAGGTGATGATGCCGCGCAGATTATCGGTCGCGCTGACGGTGTTGAAGAGTTCGAACGCTGCGCCGGCGAGTCCGCATTCGGCGAGGCCGTCCTGCGAGAACTTGAGGTGCTGCAGGCCGGAGTCCGCGGTCGCGATTGCAGGCTTGTCGAAGACGACGTTTGTGAGCGTGATCCGAATGAGATCGTTGTGCTCCATCCCCTCGAACAAGGGCTTGCTCGTATCGCGTTTGTAGAAGCCTACGCGGACGATGGCTCCATCCGGATCGCCGGCCTGCTTGTCGAGTCGGGTGCCGCCGAGCGCGACGTAGCACTGCAGATTGCCGCCGAGGTCCGTCTTCATCGCAGGAGCAACGTACGGCTGGTCGGATTCGTAGGAAATGTGCTCTCCGTCGGCACCGGGCCATTCGACACGCACGTGGGGCACGAAGCGGTCATCGATCACGAGGAAGTGAAGCTGGGGCGTCTCGAGGACGGGTTCAGAGCCAGTCGGTACATTCTGACCTGCCGCCCAAAGACCAACCAAAGTACTGACCACTGCGCCGGAAACAAGGCCCAGCCGGAATCGGGACGCCTGAATCGCCACTTCTTGCTCTCCCAATTTGTTTGCAGGGTCGATGGGATCCCCGAACAAACCCTGCCGTATGGGTGCTTCGACCCCTTGTAGGGTACGTTCCTCTCTGGTACGTTACGAATTCAAACAGGTTTCGTTTCGGCTGTCGCAACCGTTCACACACTCGTCGTGGGGGCACGGAGAGTTCAATGAACCACGGATGTCCCGCGTTTTTACGCAACGGGAAGGCGATCCGCCTTTTGCTGGCCGGATCGCTGCTCACGTCGCTCGCGTTCACCTCAAACGCAGACGAGGATTGGCGCAAGCTTGCAGATTTCAAGGGTCCGGTCTTCGCAAGCCCGTACCGAGCGGCGCTCCTGAACGCGTTCGAATCCTCGAGCGGCGGCCAGACGGGAACGGGACGCGACACGTTTGAAGCGTCCGGCGTGCAACTCGGATCGTGGATCCCGCTGAACAGCTTCGCAGGCGGGAACGGCTCCGGCGCCGATTGCTGGGGATACACCTCACCCTCCGGGCGCGAGTACGCGATCATCGGATTGGAGAAGGGGTTCGGGTTCGTCGAAGTCACCGATCCCACCAACGCGCAGATCGTGGCGTTCATTCCCGGGGCCACCAGCCTCTGGCACGACATCAAGGTGATCGGCACGTATGCGTATGGCGTCAGCGAGGGTGGTCTGGGTATCCAGGTCATCAACATGGCCAATATCGACAGCGGCGTCGTGACGCTCGTGCAGAACAAGACG
Source organism: Planctomycetota bacterium (assembly GCA_963204725.1). Lineage (GTDB taxonomy): Bacteria > Planctomycetota > Phycisphaerae > Phycisphaerales > UBA1924 > JAHBWV01. The sequence goes on along the minus strand of CAUJHH010000075.1, from coordinate 23,028 downwards.
CAGCTCGGACACACGTCGACCCACAACATTGTGGCCAACCCGGACTCCGGCTACCTCTATCTGGTCGGCGCGAACATCTCCAACGGCGGGCTCGTCGCGGTTTCCACCGCCAATCCCGCCGATCCTGTGATCGTGGGCTCCTGGTCGACTCGCTACGTGCACGACGCACAGGTCGTGACGTACACGTCCGGGCCGCTCGCGGGCCGTGAGATCGCGTATTGCTTCAGCGGCGGAGCTGGCGTTGATGTCGTCGACGTGACCAACAAGTCGAGCATGGTTCGCCTCGGGGGAACGTCCTACCCCGGCGTTTCCTACTGCCACCAGGGTTGGCTCTCAGAGGATCGCCAGTATCTCTACATGGATGACGAGCTCGACGAGGGCTCGACGGTCTCTGTCACCACGACGCGCATCTTCTCGCTTGCGAATCCGTCGAGCCCTTCGCTCGTCACATCGTTCACGAGCGGCAAGGCGGCGATCGATCACAACCTGTATACCAAGAACAACAAGATCTACGAGTCTAACTACCGCTCTGGCCTCCGCATCTTCGACGCGTCGAATCCGATCGCGCCGGTCGAGATCGCGTACTTTGACACGTATCCCGGCAGCGATTCGGCATCTTTTAATGGCGCATGGAGCGTGTACCCCTACTTCCCGTCGGGAACGATCATCGTTTCCGACATCGAGCGAGGCCTGTTCGTGCTCGGCGAGGGCGACAACCCATTCCCGACGCTGGACGTGCAGTTCGTGAGCGCGCCGGAAACACTGGTCCCCGGCCAGTCGACGAGCATCGTTGCGACGATCGACGAGATCTCCGGCGAGGAGCTGAACACGTCAAGCGTCGCGCTGCGATACAGCGTCAACGCGGGCGCGGTGCAGCAGGTCTCCATGAACCAGCAGCCCGATGATTCGTGGAGGGGTGTCCTCCCGGCGTTCGACTGCTTCGACGCGGTGACCTACAGCGTCTACGCCGCGGCGACCGATGGCAGCACGTACACCACAGATGACGTCGGCGCCGTGGTGGCGACCGGTTCGTCAACGATCTTCGAGGACACTTTCCAGACCAACCTTGGTTGGACGGTCGGCGCCACCGGCGACAACGCCACGACGGGCATCTGGACGCGTGTGGATCCGAACGGCACGGCGGCCCAGCCCGAGGACGATCACACGCCCGCGCCGGGCACGATCTGCTTCGTCACCGGCCAGGGGAGCGTCGGCGGCGCGGTCGGCGACAATGACGTCGATGGCGGCACGACGACGCTCGTGAGCCCGGTGCTGAACGTCGCGGGCGAGGCGAATGCTGTGGTCTCCTACTGGCGCTGGTACTCCAACAACGCCGGCTCCGATCCCAACAACGACACGTTTGTCATCCAGGTCTCGAACAATGGCTCGACCTGGGTGAATGTCGAGACGGTCGGCCCCTCCGGGCCCGAGGCCTCGGGCGGCTGGTACTACCACGAGTTCAAGATCAGTGACTTTGTTCTGCCGACTTCGACGGTCCGCGTCCGCTTCCGCGCCTCGGACCTTGGCTCGGGCTCGATCGTGGAGGCCGCGGTTGACGACTTCAAGGTCGTCACCATCCAGTGCGAGCCGCCCCCGGCGTGCCCGGCGGACTACAACGGCGACACCACGGCCGACGTGCTCGACTTCCTCGATTTCCTCGATGATTTCGGCAACTGCGAGGGCCAGCCCGCGCCGTGCGGCAGCGCGTCCGACGCCGATTTCAACGCCGATACGGTGATCGACGTGCTGGACTTCCTGGACTTCCTCGACGCGTTCGGCACCGGCTGCTGATCCGTCGGAGCGACACCTTTGAATTGCGGAGCGGGCGGATGACCAACCTGGTCGTCCGCCCGTTTCTTTCGTACCAATCGGTGATTGCTGCCCCGGTCAGCCGCCTCGCACGACGATGGAGCCGTTCGACGAGGTGAGTGTTGACGGTGCGCCTGCGCCCGCTGGCCCGAAGGTGGCGGAGCCCTTGCCCTTGGAGACCCTTACATCCGAGGCGTTTGGGGCGCCGATGGAAACCGAGCCGTTGCTGGTGGTCGCGCTCAGCGACCCGGCGAATCCCGCCCCGACTTCGAGATTGATCGAGCCGTTGGATGTTGTGATCGCAACCGGCCCCGGGGCGGTCGCGCCGAGCGACACCTTGACGCCCCCGTTGGACGTCCGCACAGCAACGCCCTCGGTCGCTCCCACGATCGTGACGCTTCCGTTGGATGTCGAGGTGTCCAGCGGCCCCGTGAAGGCCGAGATCTTGATTGATCCGTTTGAGGTCGATGCCCGCATCGAGCCGGAAACCCCGTTCACGGAGATCGCACCATTCGACGAATCGAGGACGAACGCGCCCGAATACGACGCCAGAACGTCCAGCGAGCACCCCTCGTTCCCCATCCGCTCGCCCGGCCACTGCGGCGCGATGACCAGCGTGCCGTTCGTGTCCACCGTCGCGGTGACGATCGTGGCATCGGCTCGTTCCTGCGTTCTGGCCTTGATGACGGCGTTCACCACCACTTTGTCCGGGTCGCCCTGGCCAAGCGAGATTCCCCCGTTGGCCGTCCGGATTTCGACAGGCGCGCCTGCGGCGGGCGGGAACTCGAGCGTGACACGCCGCTCCACGAGAGGCGACAGTCCGTTGCACCCCGCGAGCAAGGTGATCGCCAGCGGCGACAGGGCCAGCCCGAACACTCGGAATGCGTTCTGCATAACCTGAACTCCCATTCCGCCCGATATGGGCGGATCACTTTCTCGGATTCCGGCCCGTGGGCTTTCAGCCTTCGACTGGCCCCAAGCATACCCAATCCCCTTCGACGCACAACGTTCCGACAGATCTCCGGCATGGACGCCCAATCGATCATTACCGCCCACGCTCCACTCTCGTCCCGCGACCTGCGACGCCACCGCGGGATCGGCTCGAAGCCGATCCTCGTCGGCCATCGCATCGTTCGGTTCGACGATCCATTCAATCAGGGGCTCCATTCGCGGCCGTCGTTCTGCCTTCTGCAGCCGACGCCGGATCTTGGCGATGGCACCGGCGTGACGACGCTCGATGTCCGCTGGCGCACCGCCCGTCGTCGCGGCAAGGCGCGCCGTTCGTTCACGATCGGTCTTGAAGCGGGCACCGATCTCTATGGACTGGGCGAGAGCGCGGGTCCACTCCGGCGCAACGGACGGCGTGTGACGATGTGGAACGCGGACCACTACGCGTACGACCAGACCACGCCATCGCTGTACCAATCCCACCCTTGGATCCTCGGGATGCGCGCCGATGGCACGAGCTTCGGAGTCTTGTGGGACACCACAGCGCGATGCCGTGTGGCGTGCATGGACTCGCGCATCGTCGTGCACGCCGAGGACGCGGCGCTTTCTGTGTACGTGATCGAGCGGGAGACACCTGCGGAGGTCCTCTCGGCGCTCGGCGAGTTGGTGGGCCGCATCGCGCTGCCTCCCCTCTGGGCCCTTGGGTTTCACCAGTCACGGTACTCGTATGTCCCCGATACGGAAGTCTTGCGGATCGCTGATGAGATGCGCACGCGGCGAATCCCGTGCGATGTCGTCTGGCTCGACATCCACTACATGGATGGGAACCGCAGCTTCACCTTCGATCCGAAGACGTTTCCGGAACCGGGCTTGCTCATTGATCGCCTGCACGCGTGCTCGCTTCGCGCGGTACTCATGATCGATCCGGGTCTGAAGGTCGATCCGGCGTACCACGCTTATGCCTCGGGACGAGAGCACGGCGTCTTTGTGAAGGACTGTGTCGGCGCGGAGTACCACGGTCAGGTCTGGCCGGGCGCGTGCGCCTTCCCGGATTTCGCCTCGTCTCGCGTTCGCGCGTGGTGGGGTTCGTTGTACAAGCCCTTCGTCGAACTCGGCGCGGACGGTTTCTGGAACGACATGAACGAGCCGGCGATCTTCGACGGGCCCGGCCGGACGATGCCGGAGGACAACATCCACGATGCGGATCCGGAACTGGGCGGCCCGACCACGCACGCCCGGATCCACAATGCGTACGGCACGCTGATGGTTCGCGCCACGCGCGAGGGCGTCGAGCGGCTCCGCCCGGGCAAGCGCCCCTTCATCCTCACGCGCGCAGCATTCCTCGGTGGGCATCGGCTCGCGGCGACCTGGACCGGCGACAACTCCTCAACATGGGAGCATCTGGGCTGGTCGATCACGATGGCCCTCAATCTCGGGCTCTCGGGCCAACCGATCGTCGGGCCGGATATCGGGGGCTTCGAGGGAAATGCGAGCTCGACGCTCTTCGCCCGATGGATGGGGATCGGCGCGATGCTGCCGTTCTGCCGCGCACACACGGATGTCTGGACGCGCGAGCACGAGCCGTGGTCCTGGGGCCCGCACGTGGAAGCGACGTGCCGGCGCGCGATCGTGCGGCGCTATCGGATGCTGCCGCTCTGGTACACGCTCATTCACGAAGCGACTCGGAGTGGCGTGCCAGCGATCCGCCCGCTGTTTTTCGCGGATCCGGCCGATCCCGCGCTCAGGAGCGTGGACGATGCGTTCCTGGTCGGGGACGGGGTGCTCGTGCGCTGCCGCACGACGCCGGAGGGCGCGTGCACCGCTCCCTTCCCGCGCGGCGACTGGGCACCGTTTGATCTGGTGGAGGTGCACGACCCGGAGTTGCCCGATCTGTTTCTCCGGGCCGGTTCGATCATCCCGATCGGGCCCTCGATCCAGCACTCGGGTGAGCGACCTCTCGATCCGCTCACGCTGCTGGTCCATCCCGACGCCTCGGGCCATGCCTGCGGCACGCTCTATGAAGATGCGGGCGACGGCCACGATCAGTTGAATGGCGGGTTCCGGCTGACGACGCTTGACGCAACCCCGGAGGAACATGGCGTTCTCGTTCGCGTGCGTGTGACGGAGGGAGATCTCCACCAGTTGCCTCGCACGATCAGAATCCGTGTGCTGAGCGCGGCGACTTCAGAGGAGCACGTCCACACGTTCCGATGTGACGGTTCCCGCGACCAGACTTTCCTTGTGCCTGCACCGAAATGATCGAGTGAATCGGACGCTGTCTCACACCAGTTCAACGACCACGAACGCCTTGAGACCCCGACGGGTCCGGACATTGATCGTTTCGCCGACGTTTGCCTTGAAGAGGGCTTCGCCCATGGGGCTGGTGACGGTGACCTCGGTGATCTCCGAATCCAGGCCGGGCTGTGCGTCGCCGACGAGCTTGTAAAGCTCCTCCTCACCCGAATCGACCTCGCGCAGCTTCACGGTGCTTCCGAGGAAGACCTGCCCCGTTGTCTTGCCGAGGTCGGTGCTGACAACGTGGGCCTTGGCCAGTCGCTCTTCGAGCCGCCGGATCTCGGCCTCTTCCATCCCCTGCTGCTCGCGGGCGGCGTGGTACTCGGCGTTCTCCTTGAGGTCCCCGAGGGCTCTTGCCTCGGCGATCCTCTCGGAGATGACCGACCGGTTCGCCAACAGCCCGTTGAGACGAATCTCCATCTGGACGCGTTCTTCCGGGGTCATGAGGTCCATAGAGATCTCCGATTCCGAAACAGACAAGGGCCGACGCCTCGTGACGGGCTGGCGGCCCCGAAACCACACAAGTCTTTCTAGGCGACATCCACGGACGAATCCCGATGCCGCTCGCCTGACAGGACACTACGACGCTCGGCGAGCACGGTCCACCACACCCCAACGGCGACCAGCCCGACGGCTCCCACTCCCAGCCACTCCTCGCCCGAGACCGGCTCACGGGGCCGAGAGGCCAGTTCCAGCACTCCGGCACACGGCGAGAGCATCCACGAACTCTCTGGGACGTCGAATCCGAGCGAGATGGCGACCAGGACGCCGAGCGGTCCGAGCGTCTGCGCCGCGACGATCCCGGCCATCGCGCACATTCTCCTGATCGCGTCCGCGCCCGTTCCCCTTCGGTGCTCGTGTCTGAGCGTCAGACCGACCCACGCGCCGACAAGCATCGTCCAGAACGCCATGTGCAGATCGATCGCCAGTATCCGTGACGCGCGAACCGCGATCGGCGGCACCACCATGAACCAGAGCAGGGGCTGCAAGGGAAGGAGCAGCGAGAACGCGTCCATGGACGCCTCGATGATCGGATCCGTCGAGCGACGCTGTGACAACCGAACCATGGGCAGCAGAATCGTCAGCCCGAGGACGAAAGTCCCAAGCAAGAATCGGATGGCCGGGAGCGCGATCGAATCGTCCACGTACCGGGCCATCAGGTAGGGGCTCGCCGCCGCGATGCCGCCGACGAGCAGATATGCGGGCCAGATCACGACAAAGACGCCCGGCTTGGGGGGCCATGGCCGCTCCGCGCCGCGGTCGCTGGCGAGGTACGCGTCCTGCAGTGCGTCGAGTTCGGCATTCTCCAACGGAACGGGGCCGTCCACGCTCGTCGGCGAATCCGGTTCGACGTGCTGATCCAGCGGATCGATCATGACTCCGGTGCCGAAGCCACAGCGGACGCCGTCCGATCGATCACGACCCGGTCGCTGAAGATCTCGATCCGATTCTGGCCTGCGTCCACACGCCCGAATCGCCGGACGATGTCGAGAAGCAGCGCGACCTTCGCTTCGGTCTGGATCTCGCCGGGCAGCGGCTTGGAGGGCGGACCACCCCAGAGCACGCGTGTGCCGCGATCGGTCACCAGTTCGATCTGCCCGGTCGCGCGGTGGCGAGAGACATCGACAGCCGCGATCTGGTTCGCGAAGGGAAGCATGGAGGAGAGTTTCAGGAGTTCGAGCCCGTGACCGACCTCGCTGCCCGGCCACGCCTTTCCAAACGCCAGCGCACCGGTTCGCTCACGGGTCGGTGGGGGTTCGGAGACGCCGATCACGAGGGGCATGCCGGACGCGCCCGCGCTATATCGGGCCGGGAGCAGCACGCCCCCCTGGGCCACCAGATAGTCGAGCCCGTCGAATCTGACCACAGCGGCGGGCGCGCGCCACGCGCCACCGATCGAGATGATCGGCTGCTCTCCGCGAAAGCTTCGCTTGATCTGCGGATGGCCCTGGAACCACCCGGTTTCATCGAGCGCCGCGCCAATCCGTGCCAACGACTCGCCGCTCAGCGGATCGTCGTGTGTGATCTTTCCGATCGCCAGCGACTCAAGATCCTGGCGAAGCGAGACCGGCATCCAGGTCGCATCGCTCGTGCCGTCTTCGATTCGGGGCCATTCGAACGCCACCGCGGGGGGTCTGCTCGCCATGCGATAGGCCGCGGCGCCCTCCATCTTTCCGAGCGCGAAGAGGGCGGCGAGGCCGATGCCCGCACCGACAACGAACATGCCTACGACGCTACCGATGTGCAGCCACGTCCTGGAGTCGGCGTGCGCCAGACCCTCAAGCCGTCCAAGCAAACCACCGGATTGGCTCGACACCCGTCCCATGCGTTCGGCTCCATCCACCCCAAGCACTGTATCGGCGACCGGCCCCACTTCTCCCCAGCGCCGCCTCATCCGCCGACCATCGCCCCAACGCGTCCGTGGTCACGAAGAGCCGCCCGCACCAGCCGATCACACAGCGCCGGCATCTCGACTCCGCGGCTCGCGGCGGCCTTCGGGACCAGCGAGTGGTCAGTAAAGCCGGGCATGGTGTTGATCTCCAGCAGCCAGGCGCGGTCCGTGCCTCGCTCCAGCAGGAAGTCGACGCGACAGACGTGCCTCACCCCGAGGCCATGAGCGAGCGCCAGCGACCATTCCCGGACGTCAAGCGAGACGCGCCCCGGCAACTGCGGCTCGATGTCGTATCTCGTGTCGTTGCGGATGTACTTGGCGTCGTAGTCGTACGCGCCTTCGGAGGGGGTGATCTCGATGATCGACATTGCCTCCAACGCGCCGCGCTCGTCTACAACCAGTGGCTGGGTCAGCTCTCGGCCGGAGATCATCCGCTCGGCCATGTATGCCCGCCCGGGATGCAGATCGATGTCCTGATCGACCTCAATCCGCGCCCGTCGGTACGCCTCCAAGTCGTTGCACAGGTGCAGTCCGACGCTCGACCCGTCGTGCACCGGCTTCATCACCAGCGGCACCGGAATCGGCACGTCGGCATCATTCCGATTCACAACGCACGCGTCTGCCGTCGGTATGCCCATCGCAGCTGCGGCGAGCTTCGACGCAACTTTGTCCATCGCGATTCTCGCCGGGCCGGGCCGACTCCCGACGTACGGCCGCCCGTCTCGCTCCATGAGATCCTGCAGTGGCCCACCCTCACCAAACGCTCCGTGGAGCGCGGGGAAGACCACTTCACCCGGAAGGCGCGCGAGTTCTGCGCCGGTGATCCGATCGATGAGTTCATAGCGCACGGCGTGTCCCGCGCGCTGGAGAGCATCCGCGATCGCTTGTGAGCTGTTGACGCTCACTTGCCGCTCGCGATCCGGGCCACCGCCAAGCACCAGCACATGGCTCACGGCTCTCTTCTCCAGATCACGATCTCGGGCTCGATCTTCACGCCGAACGCATCGGTCACGCGCTGCGTCACCAGATCCATCAGGCCGAGTACATCCGCGGCGCGGCATCCGGGCGCCGTCACGATGAAGTTGCCGTGGCGATCGCTGACGGTCGCGCCGCCCACGGACAGGCCCTTGCACCCCGCGCGATCGATGAGCATCCCCGCGGACACCCTCGCCCCCTTCGCGCCGATCCCGTCGAGGTCGGTTGCGAGGGCTGGGTTCTTGAACACACACCCAGCGGAGTCCGCAGCGAGCGGTTGCGAGTCTTTCTTGTACGCCATTACCTCGCGGTGCTTGACCTTGAGCGCAGCGGCGTCCGATGGCCGGAGCATGAGCTCGACCGATGTGATGATAATGTCGTTGAGCCCAGACCTACGGTAGTCGAACGCGATCTCGCGCCGGTCGCGGACAACGTCGATCCCGGCGCGATCGATGCCGCGTACGCATTGCACAACGTCGCCGATCTGTCCAAACTTTCCCCCGGCGTTCATGATCGCCGCGCCGCCGACGGTTGCGGGGATCCCGCCCAGCCCCTCGATCCCTGCGAGCCCGGCATCGATCGTCGACTTGATCAGGCGTTGCAGCAGGGCCCCGGCTCCGGCGACAACCCTGCCGGTGCGAGCGTCGATCTCTATCCGCTTCCAGCAGGGCTCAGCCAGCTCGACAACCAGTTCCGCCACGCCATCGTCGTGGACCAGGAGATTCGCGCCGTCCCCGAGCACACGCAGCTCGGGATCGAGCCGCACGCATTGCGCGAGCTCATCGACCGATCGAGGCTTCGCGAATCGCTCCGCTCGGCCGCCGATCTTGAACCACGTTGCGATCGGCACGTCACGCTCGATCACGAGTTCATTGTGCGATGGAACAGCCACGCTCATCCACCCGTCCCTCCCACACCCTTGCAGCCCTTGCCGGCGCTCGTGCCCAGGTAGCCGTGCGCGATCTGGTAGACGGGGCCCGCTCCCATCACGATCAGCAGGTCGTTCGGCGCGCAGAGGTTCTGCAGGTGCTCGACGATCGCCTCGAACGGGTAGAGGTGCATCGCGTGCACGCCGCGCGAGCGCAGTCGATCGACAAGGTCCTGCGCGGAGACTCGGGACCTCTCGACCTCGGAATCTCGGACAAAGTAGATGTGCGGCACGATGACGATGTCCGCCTGGCTGAACGCAGAGGCAAACTCCTCGAGCAGGAAGCGTGTCCGCGAGTGCTGGTGGGGCTGGAAGACACAGATCAGCCGTCCATCGCGATCCTGGGGACGCTCGAAGTCGCGGAGCGCGCGGAGCGTGGCATCGACCTCGGTCGGGTGGTGGCCGTAGTCGTCGTAGACGCGGACCGTGCCGCTCTTCGCGCCGCTGCTGGCACGCCTTTCACCGAGGAGCTGCATCCGCCGGTCGATGCCGCAGAACGCCGACAGCGACTCTTCCACACGCCGCGGATCCGCGCCGAGCGAGATCGCCAGCACGCACGCCGTCGCCGCGTTCATCGCGTTGTGCGCGCCGGGCATTCTGTTTGTCCACCTGGCGACGGTCTCACGTCCGCGCGAAAGCGTCACCTCCCGCGTCGCGGAGTCGAGCCACACGACCCAGTCGGCGGCTGGCGAGAAACCAATCGTCTGCACGCGGCAGCGGAGCCCCGCCGTGATCTCACGCCGATGTGCCCCCTCGTCCGCGATCAGGAGCAGCCCGCCCTCTTCCGCCGGCGGGAGCATCTGCGCGAACTGCCGGAACGACTCGACCACGGCGTCGAGCGTTCCGTACACATCGAGGTGGTCCGCCTCGACCGAGCTGATCGAGGCGACGGTCGGGTAGTGGTGATGGAATGAGCGGTTGAACTCGCACGCCTCGGCGACGAGCAAACCCGGCTTCCCGGCCAGACCGCCGGACGGGACTTTCGCTGCGCCGACGCGATACCCGGTCGGCGTCTCGAGGGGCCGGTTTGCGCCTGAGTGCAACTGTCCCGAGAGCGCGCCCACGATCACTGATGGATCGAGCCCCGCATCCGTCAACGCGACGCCGAGCATCGCGGTGGTGGTCGATTTCCCGTGCGTCCCGGCGACCGAGACGCCGGTGCGCCCGATCATGCAGCGGCCGAGCGCCTCGGCGTAGGCGAGCGTCGGGATCCCGCGGTGCACGGCCGCGACCAGTTGCGGATGCGCCGGCGTGATCGCGGCGGAGTGGATCACGAGATCGCATCGCTCGGGCAGGACCCCCTGCTGCTGCGCGAACTCGACGTGCATTCCTTCGCTGGACAGGGCCCGCGTCACCCCGGTCTCGGACGAGTCCGACCCGCCGACCAGAGCCCCCCGCGAGAGGAGCATCCTCGCCAGCCCAGACATGCCGCAGCCCCCGATGCCGATCATGTAGACGTGTTTCCCACGCACCTCAAAGGGCGGCTGGGGTCGACGTTCGGCAGAGGCTGGCACGTGCATCGTCTCGGTCCCGGACGAATCTCTCTCGAGCAGTGTTCGCATCGAAAGGGTATCGGCGTTGGACCAAGCGGAGCGTGAAGAGCCGCGTCGCTCCGAACGATCGCCGATTCCAGTCCCTACGCTCCTCCACATTTCATGCACCCCGAGACACCTGGCATGACCAATCCCACCGCCGCGGCTTCAGACTCGCTCGGCCCACAAACGCTCCCCTACCGGCTGGCGTGTCTCTGCGATCTGCGCGATCGCGACGGCCGCCTGCTGCTGCTCAAGCGAGTGAAGGCGCCGAACCTCGGCCTCTGCTCGCCCATCGGTGGCAAGCTCGATCTCGCCACCGGCGAATCTCCGGCCCAGTGCGCCCGGCGCGAGATTATGGAAGAGGCAGGGATCGAGATCCCGATCGATCGGCTTCGACTCGTGGGGCTGATCTCTGAGGCGGCGTTCGAGGGCCGGGGACACTGGCTGCTTTTTTATTACCGCGTCATGGGTCCGGTCGAGGTCCCTCCTCAGGACATTCGCGAGGGACGTCTTGACTGGTTTCGGTTGGATGAGATCGAGTCTCTCCCGATCCCCGAGACCGATCGCCAGATCATCTGGCCGCTCGTCAGGCAGGCGGAGCCCACGGCGACGAATCCGGAACCCGGTTTCTTCGCCGTCCACATCGACTGCACCGGTCCATCGTTGAGCTGGGCGGTCGAGCAGCAACGCCCTCCGCACGGCTGACCAAGGGGCCAATCGGGTCTTGAGTGTGCAACCAACGCCCCTCATGTCCGATCTATAGTGAGACATGCTCAACGGGCACGGGCTCCAACTCGCTCGACGACTTCCGATCGCATTCGCTCTCGTGGCAGCGATTTGTCTCGTTGTTTCCTTTCAGATCGCTCGCGCCCAGCCCGCTTCGAGCGCGGAACTGTCGCCCTCGGCGATCCCCGCCGGGCGTCAGGCCAAGAACGTCGCGATCATCACGATCAAGGGCGAGATCCGCTCCGGCATCACCGCCGAGAGCTTCAAGCGTCGCCTGGCGGAGGCAGAGGCGTCCGGCGCTGACGCCATCGTCGTTGAACTCGACACCCCCGGGGGAGAGATCGGCGCGGTCCTTGAGATCTGCGATGCGATCAAGTCTTCCAGCATTCCAAACACCGTCGCGTGGGTGCATCCTGACGCCTACTCGGGCGGCGCGATCATCGCACTGGCCTGCCGCAGCATCGTCGCCAGCGATCCCGCAACGCTGGGGGACGCTCTCCCGATTGCGATCACGGCGTTCGGCACGCTGAATCAGCTCCCCGAGCACGAGCGTCAGAAGTTCCTCTCGCCACTGATGGCAGAGGTCGTCGATTCGGCACGTCGAAATGGGTACGACGAGTATCTCGTGCAGGGCATCGTCAGCCGGGGCGTCGAGCTCTGGCTGGTTGAGGATGTCCAGACCGGCGCGAGACTTTGCATCGATCGCGCCGAGTACGCGATTCTGTTCGGCGATGAGCCCCCCACGTCTCGACCACGATTGGTCTCCGCACAAACGACAGGGTCGCAGCCGAAGATGCCGACCTTCCCCGGTCCAAACCCCACCTCACCCACCGGTACCCCGGACCCAAGTGCCGCCGACCCCATGACGGGGAATCCAAACCCCGGGGATCCCACTGCCTCACCGTCCACCGACACCAGCTACCGCCCGGCGACACCGTCACTGGCCTCGATCGCGAAAGACGTTTCAAACCCTCAGACGCTCAGCTCTCAACGTCCACTCTTCTCTCCGTCTGACCGCGGCCGATACAAGCTCATCGAGTACGTCGCGGATGGCGCCGGCCCCGTGGTCATGAAAAACTCGGACCTTGTCCATTACGGGTTCGTCGACCAGACCATCAAGAACGACGAGCAACTGAAGGTCTACCTCGGTGCGACCTACATGGAACGCCTCGACGCCTCCTGGTCCGAGGGATTTGTTTTCTGGATGACCAATCCGTTCATCCGTGGCTTCCTCATCGTGGTGTTCCTCGTCGCGCTCTTCATCGAGCTCACCCACCCCGGTGTCGCGCTCCCGGGCGCGATCGCGGCGCTCGCGCTGATCTTCTTGGTCGGCCCGCCGCTCATGATCGGCATGGCCAGTTGGTGGGAAGTTGCCGCGATCCTCGCGGGCATCGGCCTCGTGATCATCGAGATCTTCGTGCTTCCCGGCTTCACGGTCTTCGGCGCGATCGGACTCGTCTGCCTCTTCGGCGGACTCGTCGGCACGTTTGTACGCCAGGAGCCCGGCCACCTTTTCCCTGATTCACCGGGCGCCCGCGACGATCTGCTCTACGGTGTCGCGACCATCCTGCTCTCATCGCTCTCGGCGGTCGTTGCGATGTACTTCGTCGGGAAGCACTTCGGTTCGCTCCCGATCATCTCACGGCTCGTGCTCAACGCCTCTACAGAGTCCGATGAACTCATTCTGGCGATGGATCCAACGGACGGCGTGGGCGTCCTTCCCGGCGAGACCGGGCGCACGCTGACCCCTCTCCGTCCCTCGGGGCGAGCCATGATCGGGGACCAGGTTCTCGATGTCGTCTCCGATCTCGGTTATCTTGACGCGGGCGTCGCGATTCGGGTCGTCGGCGCCACACCCTTCCGAGTCACTGTCGCCCGGGCCGACGCGCCCGATACTGGAGAGACCGACGCATGAACGAGGCCCTTCTGATCTGGGGCATCGTGCTGATTGCCATCGCGGCGTTCCTGCTGGTGCTGGAGGTCTTCATTCCCTCCGCCGGCATCATCGCCGTCACCTCGGCCGTCGTCGCCATCGCGGGAATCGTCTGCCTTTTCCGCTACGACACGACCTGGGGACTGATCGGAGCGCTTGCCGTCATGGTCATCGGGCCCATTCTCGGCGGCTTCATGCTGAAGATCTGGCCCAGCACTCCCATGGGGCGTCGCCTCATCTATGGCGACCAGACCGAAGCGGATCGCGAGCACCTCGCGGAGGCCGAACGCGCCGCGCAGGCCGAGCGTCTCGCGCTCATCGGGCTGGAAGGCACGGCCATGACGGACCTCCGCCCTATCGGCATGGCCCAGATCGGCACGAACCGCTACGAGGTGCTCGCCGAGGGCGGCTGGATCAAGGCAGGAACGCCCCTTCGCATTACGCATGCGGACGGGTCGCAGATCAAGGTCCGCCAGACCTGATCCAGCCCGTTCCCGCCTCCCGAACCAACCCATCTATACTCTTCGTCGCAGGGCCGCTCGACCGGAGCCGCCCTCACCACAAGGGGTCGAGATCGCATGAACTTTCTTTATGTCGCACTGATCGTCGCAGGGCTCTTTCTCCTCTTCCTGCTGTTCGTCATCGGACAGTTCTTGAATCTGTATATCCAAGCGTTGCTCTCGGGCGCGCGGGTCGGGCTGCTTGAGATCATCGGGATGCGCCTCCGCAAGGTCGACATCCGAACGATCGTGTTCAGTCGAATCCGCGCCGTCAAGGCAGGCCTCGACATCCCGACCAACGCGCTCGAAACGCACTACCTCGCTGGCGGTCGCGTGCCGAATGTGATCAGCGCGATGATCGCCGCACGCAGCGCACGGATCGAACTCCCCTGGAACATCGCCACCGCGATCGACCTCGCCGGGCGTGACATCCTGGACGCCGTGCAGACCTCGGTGAACCCGAAGGTCATCGACTGCCCGGCCCAGTCCAGCCCTCGCCCCACCATCGACGCCGTCGCCAGAGATGGCATCCAGCTCAAGGCCAAGGCCCGCGTGACGGTTCGAACCAACATCGCGCGCCTGGTCGGCGGTGCGACGGAGGAGACCATCATCGCGCGTGTCGGCCAGGGAATTGTCTCCACCATCGGCTCGGCGATCGATCACAAGCAGGTGCTCGAGAACCCCGACGAGATCTCGCGAAAGGTGATGGACTCCGGCCTCGACGCGGGCACCGCGTTCGAGATTCTCTCCATTGATATCGCGGACATCGACGTCGGCGACAACATCGGCGCCAAGCTCCAGCTCGATCAGGCCAACGCAGACAAGCATCGGGCCCAGGCCCAGGCCGAGAGCCGGCGTGCCGCAGCCGTCGCCGAGGAGCAGGAGTTCCGAGCGTTGGAGCAGAAGAACCGCGCTGTCGTCGTGCTGGCCGAGGCCGAGATTCCCAAGGCCATGTCCGAGGCGTTCCGTTCAGGCCACCTCGGCATCATGGACTACTACAAGATGAAGAATGTCGTCGCCGATACCGACATGCGTCAGTCCATCGCGAGCGCGGGCGACAACAAGCCGAAGCAGTGATCGACTCCAGCTTCTGTGATTCGCGATCGAGCGCGGGCTTCAGGCTCGCTGCGCGATCTCCGCGATCACGAGCCGAAAGAGCTCTTCCGGCTCAACCATCCTGCCGGGGCCGACGTGCCTGCACGCCTGCCACCCCTCGTCCGGCCCGACGATCGTGAATCCGTCGGCGGCCAACGTCTCTGCATTCCGCATCGTCGCGGGCTGGCCCCACATGACCGAGTTCATTGCGGGCGCGAGCAACACCGGCACCTTGGACCGATCAACGGCGGACAGGATCAGGCACACGACATCCTCGGTGATCCCGTTCGCCAGCTTGGCCATGCAGTCCATGGTGCACGGCGCGACCACCACGGCGTCCGCACCCGTCGCGAGCGAGATGTGCTGCGGGTCCTTGGACTCCACGTGTTCCCACGCGCTCGTGTAGACGGGCTGGGCCGATAGCGCCTGGAACGTCAGGGGCGTCACGAAACGGGTCGCGCTGTCGGTCATCGCGACCGTCACGCGCGCACCCGCCTGCGCCAGCCGGCTGACCAACATCGCGGTCTTGTACGCCGCGATCCCGCCCGTCACGCAGACAATCACGCGACGATCCCTGAGGATCGACGCGTCCGGCGTTGCTGCACCTGGATTGCTCATCGTGCGACCGCGCCCGTCCGCTCAGAGCAGCGGCTCCTCCACTTTTGCGTCCGTCGTGCCGCCGCGCGGCAGGTCGTACGCGATCTTGTCCTCCAGAATTTCCTGGATCACGACCTCGAGGTCGGTCCGGCCGTCCCGCTCAACGAGCGGACGCGCCCCGTCCATCAACTGGACAAGGCGACGCTGGATCAGCGCGGTGAGCTTGAAGCGCCCGCCGCACTTGTTCACAATCAAATCGTCCTTCAGTGCTTCGATCATCGACGAGTTACTCTGAAGCCCACACGGCGATCGACCGTCGCGGATGGCGACTCCGACCCGTCGTCGCGCCGAAGTATGGGCAGGGTGATACACTAGGCGTGCAGCGGTCGCCCGGCCATCCGCCCTCGCGGCTGGCCTCCGCCCCCGCCGGGCCCCGCCCGGAACCCGGAAACCCGGTGCCGCTCTCGAAACTTGCGGGAATCATGCACGCCACCCGATGGATCGGACGCGCTGTCATGGCACACAGGAAGTTGAGATCATGCTCATGAGTACGTCGGTCTGGAAAGTCGGAGACCGCGTGGTCCACGCCGGACGCCCGGAATGGGGCATCGGATCGGTCACGAGCGCCGAGTCTGCCATGCACAACGGACACGCCTGTCAGCGCCTGGCGATCCGGTTCGAACGAGCGGGACCCAAGACCATCTCCACTGCGTTCGCGGACCTTCGCCACCCGGATGCCGCCCCGTCGATCGACAAGAAGCTCTCGGACGCGGCGGGTTTGGACGGATTCGACCACGGCAAGGCTGTGTCGCTTCTCGGCGACCTCCCCGACGACGCCACTGACCCGTTCATCAGCTTCAAGGCCCGTCTGATCAACAGCCTGAATCTCTACCGATTCACGGGCACTGGGGGCTCGCTCCTGGACTGGGCGGCGGCCCAGACCGGAATCGGCGACCCGCTCAGCCGCTTCAGCCGCCACGAACTCGAGCAGGGATTTGACCGCTTCCGCATGAACCTCGAGCAGCACCTCCGGCGCTTGGTGCAGGACGCGAAGAAGAAAGAGCCCGAATCGATCGCCGCCGCGATGGCCGCCACGGTCCCCGCCGGGCAACAAGCGCTGAAGCGAGCCGACAACTGGCGTTGAGCGGACGCCACGCGCCGCACAGCCCCACTTGCGAACCGCTGTCCGAGAACGCCGCCCTTGCCAACCCGAATCCGTTCCAGCCCCCGCAGGCTCCGCATTCTCGGACCGACCGAGTTGGCACGCTCTTGCGCGCCCATCGGCCCGGCAGTTGTTCCCTGTCTCTCGTCCATGAGCCAATCGGCTCACAACCCAAAGACCAGACGAGGAGACGAGACATGAACGAGCAGGACTTCCAGGCCAAGCTGGGCGAACTCATCAGCCAGATCGGCAAGCTCCCCGACTCCGAGCGTCCGGTCTTGGAGGCGCTCGCGAGTGAGACCAAGGATCGCCACGACAAGATGAAGAAGACGATCAACGACCTCCAGGACTCGCTCGACTACCTCCGTCTGAGCATCAAATACCTCGTCTTTGATCTCGAGGCAACCCGCCGCGAGAATCAGTACCTGCGCAAGCTGCTCGAGAACAAGAGCCAGCCTGGCGAGCAGGAATAAGCCCGCTCACGACCCGAAAGCCGAGCAAACCGATGGCGTCCGGAACGACTCCGGACGCCATCGTGTGCTATGCTTCGGCCGATCCGCCGGAGAGGTGGCCGAGTGGCTGAAGGCGCCGGTTTGCTAAACCGTTATACGGGGTTCACTCCGTATCGGGGGTTCGAATCCCCCCCTCTCCGCTTCAAAGGGAGACTCGGTTTCGGCCTAGTCTCCCTTGTTCGTTTTTGCCCGTTTTTCCGCGGAATTACGGCCGGATCCGACGAGGCTCGGCGACGGCTGGTGGACAGAGACCGACCTGTGCGCCCAAATCGGCGACAGAGTCTCTGGCGGCCAGTTTGCGACTGTCGTTTTCAGCATCGCTATGCCGCCCGTATGTCGACATGTATGTACATTCGAATCCCACCAACTCCGATTCCACGCCCCGAGCGTGTCCCGCGTCGGGGCTTTGTCATGAAATCGGCGAGTTCCTCGCGGAAGGTCGAACGATTGTTGAGTGGTCAAACCAGAGAGTGCCCCGTTGTCCGAAACTGGCAACAGGTTCTCTGGGGGGCAGTTTGCGACTGTCGTTTTCCGAGGCTGAGGGCGCGGGGCTGATTCAGTGCACGTTTTCACGCCGGCTGTTTCTCCCGTCCTCTAAGCGCGTAGTCTTTTCCATGTGGTCTGATTCGCTTCCCGAGGGCTGGCACTGGTCGAGTCTGTGGTATAGCTACATCCGCTGTCCCACTTGCCCTGGTATCCGGAAGTACGAGGAGAGCTGCCCGGCCTGCGGCAAGCCCATGCCGGCTCCGCAACAGAGAACGATCTTGCTTCCGGATGGCAAACCACAGTCAGTTGCGGAGGTCTACGCAGGTGGCGAAGGTGGGTACGAAGATTACGCGTACCTCGACATCATTGAGCAGGAGTGGAAGCGGGACGTCTCGTCCGGACCCGACTTTTCAGCGATCGCCGCTAGCCACCGCCCATCGCAGCGTGCCGTGCTCGCCATCGTGTTTTGGGCATACTTTGAGGCGCGTATCGAGCGCCTCTTGCGGTCAGCGATGCGTGATCTCCCCGAGAGAGTGACCGCTGACCTGCTTCAGCGTTACGGGTCCATCGGCGCTCGCCTGGACCGCCTCTACCGTCTTCTCTTCTCGTGCACGTACTGGAACGATCTCGAGACACTCGGTTTTGGCAAGATTGCTGAACTGCTCAAGCGGCTCCAGGAACAACGGAATCAGTTCGCACACGGCCGGCCCGAGGCGCTCGACGACACCCTTATCCATGATCTGGTCGAGTCGCTCAAGGATGAGCACGAAAGCTGGATCGCCGTTTTCAATCTCCGAGCCGCGACGGTCGCTCCGCTCGCCCCACCGTGAGGGCACGGGTAGTCCCATAGCGACAATCTAGTTGTTCGACAGAAGCTCGGCGAAGCTACCGAAGCCGGGCATCCGGAACCGGTGGAGCGTCTCAAGGTCTCCCTTGATAGCGTCGGCCTGCCGCACGGTCAGTGTTCCGCAAGCGATAGCGTCGAGAAGCAGGTCCATCGTGGTCACGATGGGCAGATCGGGCGAAAGCTTCCTCGCGCGACGCTGCGCCACCCGGTCATCAAGGCCAACGGCCGTTCCGCGGCAAAACGCCGCGGCGATGGCCGCCGCCTCGCCATAGCCAAGATTCAGACTCACCAGCATATTGAAGATCGCTAGCTCCGCACCCTCGACACGCGTCTGCTGCAGCGAACCATTTTCCTGAGCCGCCGCGAATCGGGTTCGTTGTTCCGGGTAGTGATGCGATATCTCGTCGTCGACATGCGGGGTCACATAGAAGACCTGCATGGGCAGTTCCGCGAGTACATCCATCCGGTCAACGGCGAGGAAGTTCACAAGCACGCTCGAATCGAGCAGACAATGTCTGTCTGGAAGGCTTTGCATGCCGCGAGGTCCTTGCGACTGTCACCGAGTTTGCGCGATCTGAAGAATCGCATTGCCCTGAACGCCGATGAGCGAGGAAAGCTCAAGAACTCTTCCTCGTGAAATGATCTCCCGCTGATACGCCTCTAAAATGAGCGGCAACATCTGAGCGATGATGTGATTCTTGAACTTCCGGCGAAGCATGGTTTCGCGGTCTTGTCCCGCGGGCTGGTCGCCACGGGCAAGCCGCATGAAAAGTCTGGCCGCTTCTTCTCTGTCCTTGAGGTCGTTGAGTTCGTTCTGATTGATGAAGCCCAGTGATTTCAGTCGGAAGCACGCAACCTGGTAGCTCGCGTCAAAGTGGAGAGCGAGCCGCGCCACGTCCTTTGCGCCCATCCGTTGCGAAGCGGCCGTCGTCCGCCGCTCGATGTCCGTGCTCCCTTCGTTGGCGACGTCGTACATGCTGAACAGGTGCTTGCTCGGCTTGCCCTTATCATCTCGTTCAAGGGCAAGCTCCACGCCTCGCTTGGGCATGAGGAAGGCCGCGGCAAATGCGTTCGCTCTCGCCTCTATCAAGTTGGTCGAGTTATCCTTCGCCGTGTACGTGACCTTGAGCTTTCGGTCAAAGAGCGCATGGGCGTACTCGTGCGCGTACGAGAAACGCTGACGGCATGGGTGATGGTCGTGATTGATCACGATCACCATGCCCGTCGTCTGATGACTGAAAAAGAGGCCCGAAACATCATCTGGGAGATGGTCACTCGCGGCCCAGATATCCTGCCTCGCGATGAGTTCATGGATATCGGCGATCGGCGCTTCGCCAAGATCAAGGCGCTTGCGCTCCTGTTCGGCAGCCGTGTTGCCCTGCTCTACCGCATCGCCCATGTTGCGAGGTTGCGGCCATTCGTAGGCCGGCGGCCCGTCGTGATTCTTGAGACCAAGCTCGCGCTTGAGCGACGCGCCCGCTCGACACACATCGATCAGGGCGCCGACGGACTTCGCGGTCTCTGCATCGCCCTGGACTGGAGGTGCCATGCGAGCAAGCACCGTCATCGCATCATCGACGGCGGCGTCCGGCTCGGTTTCGAAGAACGAGTCGATTGATCTGTTGTAGAGGCGGGCCAGGCGTACAAGCTCATCTGAACTCACAGCTCGCGCCCCGCTCTCGATCTGGGCGATGGCTGTTCTCAGAATTCCCAGTGCCTCTGCCACCTGCTCCTGGGTCAACTGAGCGTTACTCCTCGCATCGGCGAGCCTCTTGCCCAAGACCCTTGGGTCGAATGACGCGGTCGCTGGTGAGCGTTCGGTGGGTGCCATGCAGTCCTTGGAGGGGATGGGTGTCTATCGCGAACCACAGGAGATGCCGATTCTCCGGCATCCCTCATCGCTATCGAGTAGTCTAGAACATTTGCGGCAAAAAATCCACTTCTGTTGGACTTCAACAGAACAAATCGGTACTATTTTCCGTAGATGTGCTGACGGAAGGCCGGCGCTCAAGGATCTCGTTGGTCCCGGGAGGTTGGCCAGGCCCAGGCACCATTCAAACGGAGTGTATCGCCATGGACATTGTTGAAGGTGCGAAGACGGTCGAGGACTTCCAGGTGTTCGTCTCGAAGTCGGGGGTTGGCGACGGCCCTCCGGTCCGTGCCCGGGCCACCGACACGTTGGGCGAGGTGCTCGCACGCGCGGGAGTGGCGGGCGGAGAGGGGATGCTGGCGTTCTTCCCCACGGACGCTCACGGCGACGAAGATGACGAGCGGGAGGACGACGAGCACGGGGGCGAGAAGCTCTCGATGACGCTCGCGGCTCTCGGTATCGGCCGCGGCGCCCGCATCGTCTGTTCCTGTTGCCGCCGGGTTGCGGTGACCATCCAGTACCAGCAGGACTCGGTCGAGCATCGCTTCCAGCCGAGCGCTCGCGTTCGCCGGGTGCTGCGATGGGCCCGCCGGCACTGGAAGCTTGAGGGCGAAGATGCCGAGACGCTCAAGCTGCGGCTTTGCGGCTCGGAAGATGACCTGAAGCTGAACACGCGTCTTGCTGAACTCCTTACCCTGGGGAGCTGCAGCCTCTGTGTCGAGCTCGTGCCGGGGCCGAAGGTAAACGGATGAGCGACATCACGATCACATCACCGGACGAAGCGGCGTTGCGGGGAGACCTGCAATCTGCCGCATTTCTTATCGGAGAGGCAGAGGGGCGGTGGAAAAACATGGACCCCGGGGTGAGATTTCCCGAGGCCGTGTTCCTGATCGCCGCCGCGGCTCGTCCGAATAGCCCGGCCGCGTTCTACTTGAAGGTGAACTGCGAGGGGTATCCCAGTCGAGCCCCAACCTCAAGACTTTGGGACCACGAGCGGAATGCGCCGCTCGCTCTCGCGCTCCACCCGAAGGGAAGCGGAGATGTAGCCAAGGTATTCCGGATCGACTGGCCGCCTGAGGCACCAGGAAGCTGCCTCTATCACCCGATGGACCGTCGCCCGCTCTCCGACCACGGCGACTGGCCGACGACCTACAAGCGGCAGGCATGGCATGCACGGCGCACGATCGTCGATCTCTTGGAGGCTGTCTATGAACTCCTCAACTCGCGAAACTACAATGGCGTCTGACATCGAGCGCACGCTCAAGGTCCCGATGCTGCTCTGGCGGCGCCTCGTCCTGGACCTCCGAGCGCGGGGGCTGGGTAAGCGGGAAAGCGGAGCGTTCATCCTCGGTGACCGCAAGGGTCGGGTCGATCGCGCTCATGCGTATGTGCCGTATGACACCCTTGATCCGCACGCAATCGAGTCCGGGATTATCCGGTTTTCGAGCAGTGGGTACTCGAAACTCTGGAAAATCTGTCGCGAGTCGAAGCGCCGCGTCGTGGCCGATGTTCACACCCATCCGACCGAGTGGGTGGATCAGAGCGATTCAGACCAGGCCCACCCGATGATTCCCGAAGCGGGGCACCTTGCGATCATTCTCCCGAGATTCGCGCAGATGCGCTGGTGGGCCCTCGATGGGGTTGGGCTTCACGAATATCACGGAAGCAGACGCTGGAGCCGTCGGACCGCACCGGCGCGGGCGAAGCTCGTCTTGCTGTAGGAGATGTCACCATGCGGGCTGAGGCAGATGGCTTTGATCGGGTAGGGAAGTTCCTCGTTGATACACGAGAGATTGATCCACAGCAGGCATTGGCGGTCCTGTCGGCGGTGGACGTGACGGCTTGGGCGGACGAGAGCGTTCGAGGTTCGTCGGCAGACCAAGCATTTCTGCTCACGCTTGCGAATCTCATGCCTCGCGTATTCAAACGACCGCTGCGCATCCAAGCGGCCAGAGGAGTGCTCGCGGCGCAGCCGCTCGTTCCTTGGCCGGCCAGCTCTTTGGGCGAGGCGCTCAAATCGCTGGGCGCAGAATCTATCGAAGCGGACGCACCCGCTAATGCGGACGTGTGCCTCGGCGGAGGCGGCCAAGGTCAATACAGAGTTGCCCATCACGGATGGTGCGTGGACTTGGCTCCGCCAGACTGGCCAAGCCGCCTAGAGCGGGGGCCTTCGCACGCCCTTACTGGTACTGCCGGAGCGGGACTCTACCTCGCGGAGAGGTTCTTCGATGCTTGTGGCGTCCACGCCGCGGCGCTCAAGCGGCCGGTGGGGCTATCGCTTTGGCGTCCCGATCTCGCCGTGCATGACCCGAGTGCACGAGGGCCTGCCCTCAACTACTTGCCCGCGGAACTCTGGCTCATGGGCCTCGGGCATCTCGGCCAGGGAGTTCTTTGGGCCTGGTCAATGTTGCCGTACCA
>CAUJHH010000074.1 GCA_963204725.1 Planctomycetota bacterium | reverse complement strand
GACTCTCGCGACATCGGTGGCGGCGCCGATCCGCTCGGCCCACGCGTTGTGCCCGGTGTCGCACCATCGCTCGATGGCCTGGGTGTTGATCCAGTGCTCCGCGCCGTGTTGTTTGTCGTTCAGCAGCCATCCCTCATCGAGGACGAAGGCCTCGGGGTGTGCGTTGAGCATGTCGCGAAGCCACGTGGTGCCGCTGCGATAGCTGCCCCCGATGAAGAAGATGGAGGCATCCGGCGCGACGCGCGCCGAGTCGGCGGCGGTTTCGGGGGGGCGGCTCACGGGCAAGGATAGTGCGTCTTCATTCTGGGGCGATGGTGCGCACGTGACGATTCGAGAGTCCGGGCGGTGCTCGATGCGATCGTGGCACGAGCGGGGCGGCGCATCGCCTCGTGGTCGCCCGCATGCCGCGCGGGCCGGGAGGGATCCCGGCTTGTGGGTTCGTTCGGAACTCGGCGCGGGTTCTGGGAGTTGGTGCCTCGGCGGGCGCGGACTTGTTCAGCACCCTTGTCCGAAGGCGTCGAGGAAACCGAGGAAGTCGAGGACGTCGATCACGGTGTCGCCGTTGAGATCGGGGTTGCCGTAGGAGCCGCAGGGGGCGGGCTGCTGGTCGCAGATGCCGAAGTCGTCAAAGAAATCGAGGAAATCGAGGATGTCGGCCTCGCCGCTGTCGTTGTAGTCGCCGCCACAGGGAATGGAGAGGAGGACATTGTCGAAGCGGAGCTGGGTGGCCGTGTTGTCGTAGAAGCCGGCCTTGCCGGAGGGGAAGTCGGCGGTCACGAGTGTGGATGCTGCTGCGGGATTGCCGTCAACGAAGACCTGATAGGTGTCTCCCCGCACGCGGACACGGAGCTCGTGGTCGGTGCCGAGGGTGAAGACTGTGCCGCTGAGTTCAAGGGCCGCCGAGTAGGACCCGGCCGTGATCGTGTGCCAGTAGAAGCCGGGATAGGTGTGGTTGTTGCCACCCATCACGAGGAGCACGCCATTGTTCCGCGTGTCGTCGCAATGGATCCAGATGCCGCCGTCCTGGATTTCGCGAACATCCACGACGAGGTCCATGTCCTCAACCACGAACGGCAGCAGCGAGTAGGTTGGCGGGAGGTTTGCGGGGTTGGTCGCGTAGTACTCGCCAGTGGGTGCGACCCAGTTGCCGAGCTCGTTGCCCCACGCGGGATCCGGACCGTCGTCGAAGTTATCGAAGAAGAGCACCTGGGCGCTCGCGGCGTGGCACGCAAGAGCAATGGCGACGCTGCACACAATCGACTTCATGATTCTGCTCCCATCCCCCGGCCATCAGACACGGTCCGCAGCCAGATTACTCGATCGCCGCGAGCAGGAACAGCACTATTGTGCGATGTTGCGGGCGATCAGATCTCGAACATTCAAGCCCAGACTCACATGTGCCGCTTATCGCTCGTTGCCATCGGGTGACGCGTGCCGGTGGGGCTCGATGTCCTGCGATCGCATCGATCCGGTGTCGATGAGCGCGTCGATGGCGTTCCGGATCTGGCCGATCCAGTCGCCATCGGTGGCGCGCTTGTTGAGGATGACGGCAAAGGTGAAGCCGTCGCCGCGCTGACGGATGAGGCTGTTGGTGCCGACGAGTGAGCCGGAGTGGTTCCATCGCCACTTGCCCTCGTCGTCGGCGGGGCGCGGCATGCCGATGTTCGGGCCGTTGACGTAGTAGCACGCGGCGAAGCGCGCGAGGGCGGCGGCGGTGGTGATCTGTCCGCCCTGGCCGATGCGGGCCTCGTGGTCCCATGTGCCGTAGGGCGCGCGGACGAGCGAGCCGCCGGGGTCGTAGACATTGGGGCCGATCGCCCTTGCGTCGTAGTAGGGTTCGCGCGGATCCTGATCGGCCTTGAACGTGCGGCCCGCGCCGTGATCCTCGGGCGCGACGCCCGCCTTGGCCATGATGCCATCGAGCACGATGTCGAGGGGCTGGCCACGCCGCTCTTCGACGATGAGGCCGAGCGCGAGCATTCCGATGTTTGAATAGGCAGCGACCGCGCCGGGATCGTGCTGCAGCGGCTTGCCGAGGATGTAGCGGATGGTGTTCTCGCGCCCGGGCGGGCTTTCGATGCCCATGGCGGAGGCGATGGAGACTTCCATGTATGTCAGGTCGCCTGCGAGATTGCGATCCCAGCCGCCCTTGTGTTCCAGGAGGTGCTGCACGGTGATGTCGGCGATGCGGGGGTCGCCGAGGGAGGGGAAGGGTTCGAGGGCGAGGAGGCCTCCATCGGGCTGGCCGACATCGAACACGTGGGTGTCGAGCGTGAACGCGCCCTCGGCGATGAGTTCGCGCACTGCGGCGGCGGTGATGGGCTTGGAGACACTGGCGATGCGCATGATCGCGTCGGGCGTGAGGGGTGTGGTGCGTTGCTCGTCGGACCAGCCGAAGGCGCGGCTATAGATGAGGGAACCGTCGCGCGTGACGGCGACGGTGGCTGCGGAGATGTCGTGTTCGCAGAGGAACTGGAGCATGAAGGCGTCGAGCGCGGCGAGGGCGGGGACTTCTTCGCCGCTGACCGGACGACAGGGAGACGCGCTCGCTGGTGGCGCGATCGCGCCGGGAGCCGGGGGCTGGAGCGAGAGAGATGCAACGGGAGCGAGCGCGACGGCGATGGCAAGGGCTGCGCCTCGTGCCGCGGTCGTGAGTCGTGGGAGGGCGTCGGGCATGGGTTCTCGCTTGGCGCTGTCAGTGGGCGCCGGGTTCCGGGCGGATTGGGTCGATCTTGTGAGCGGCCCGTGTGAGCGTGAGCGCGACCCACAAAGCGAGCGCGGCGGAGAGGATGTGCGCGATGGTCCATGTCAGCCGCGCGGGCTCCAGGAAGTACTCGACGGCCGAGGGGCCGGACTCGCCGAGGTTGAGCGTGAGCTTGAACGCCGCGTCGAGCTCCATCGCCCGGAAGATGTCGCTTCCGACACCGACGATGCCCTGCATCGCGGCGTAGATCCATGCCGCGCCGGCCAAGCGCCGGAGCGCGGGATGGGGGGCTCGCGCGACGAGGCGTGCGAATACGAAGAGGCGCCACGCGATGAAGACGAAGAGGAGCGCGGTCAGGACGTCGCAGGTCTGGACGGCGGAGGTGTACCAGCCGTGTTCGGTGCGGGGTCCATCTTCGAGGAGCACATCGGCTGCGCTATGGAGCGCGTGGATGACCATCGCGGCGGCGGTGGCGAGCGCGATGACGCGCGCGCACTCTGCGATCGGCGTGGATGGGTGGGCGGGCGTGTGGGCTTCGCCTCGTGCGGACACGGTGCACCTCCGTGAGGATGGCACAGCGTATCAGGCGTGGCGTTTGGGGGGCGCGTCAGCAGCCCTGGCCGAAGGCGTCGAGGAAGCCGAGGAAATCGAGGAAATCGAGGATGTCGATGGTGGTGGCGGCGTTGAGATCGGGGTTGCCGAGTGAGCCGCAGGGAGAGGGAGTTGGTGGGACTTGGAAAAGAAGAGCCCATGGACCGCAGTCCATGGGCTCTCGGGCGAATGAGCGGTGGCGTGGTCAGCAGCCGCTGCCGAAGGCGTCGAGGAAGTCCAAGAAATCGAGGATGTCGACGAGGGTGTCGCCATTGACATCGGAGTTTCCGAGCGTGCCGCAGGGCGCGGGCTGGCCGAAGCATGCGCCGAAGTCGTCAAAGAAATCGAGGAAGTCGAGGATGTCAACGGTGGTGTCGCCGGTGTAGTCGGAGGGGCAGAGCGTGATGCCCGGCGGCAGAAGGGCTCGCAGTCCTATGGCGCCGACGGGGAGATATGTGCCCGTGCCAGACTCATCAACGGAGAGGGTGAGGTTGTAGAAGCCGAGGGCATCGACGGAGAGCGCCTCGATCAGGACGTCCAGATCCATGCTGGCGCCGGGGGCGAGACTGATGGTACCGGTGAGGACGGAGCCCGCGCCGAGATCATTGAGAGAGAACATGGAGGTGTCGAGAGCGCCGCTGGTATCCGTGACAAAGAGCTGGTAGGGGTAGGAGACGGATCCAGATGAGATGTTTCCGACTGTGAGAGTCATGAGTTCTGGAGAGCCCGTGTAGAAAGTGGAGGTGCCGGTGAGGCCGCCGGACATCGTGAGCGTCTCGCAGCGAACAGCTCCCGAGATGGCTGTGGGTCCTGATCCGCTGCCTGCCACCGAGAACGTGAACCCGGTGGCGCACGCGGGCGGCACCCCGATGGAGTACGTCTGGGTTGCGCATCCGCCCCATGGCACGACCATGATGTAGGGCGACAGCTCAAACTGATTGCTGGTGCAGGGAGTCCACTGGCCATAGTACTGTGGCGGGCTGCCGCCGCCGGGCGTGCCGAGCACATAGAAGCCACCGAAGCCCGTGGGGTTGACCTCGCAGATAGTCACGTCGATACTCGCGGTGCCGATACATCCAAGATAGGGTGTGACGTAGGCCGTATAGGTGCACATCCCCGCGAGCGAGTTGCCCATGAGCGAGCCCGCGCGGGCATCGCTGATCGCACGATCAAAGAGCATGACTTCATCGAGCCACATTCCGTCATCGCCGAGCTCGGCGGGCTCCGGTCCGGTCATGACGGCGCAGGGCCAGGCTGATGGCGCCTGTGGCACACGCTTCTGCACACCATTGATCCAGAATGTAATGACGGGATCGACAATACTCCCCCGATCGACCTTGACTACAACGTGCGCCCACTGTCCGGGTGTGATCGTGAGCGTCGGTGATGGGGGCACGGTGACCTCATCGGAGCTTGCGCTCACGTGGATCGGCGGCAGGCCGGAGCACTGCACGACACCGTCGAAGTGAACAGCACCGGTCGCATCAACACTGATCTTCCAGCCGTTGGAGTAGATGATGCCTCCCCAGGAGGGGACCGACACCCAGGTGGCGAATGTGAAGGAACTGGCGCCGTGGTGCGGGATCGGGTTGAGGGTGCTGGGGATCAGGCCCCCGCGTGATCCTTGCAAAACGGTGCTTGCCGTGATCGAGATAGCGTTTCCCTTGGGGCCTGCAATCGTGTTCGTGTGGTTGCCGGCGAAGTTCGGGACCACGAGGTCCGCGGCACCGATGAAGTCTTCCGAGGTGTATGAGGGCCATCCGGCGATGATGGAGTTCATCGGCCAGTATGCGGCGAGGTTCCGCGTGTCGTTGACGCAGGGGCACGGGGTATTGGGCGTGTCGCAGTCGGTGCATGTGGTGCTCAGACGGGCTCCAAGCGCCGTGAGCACGGCGTACTCGCCGAACGGCATGTTCTTGCACACGCTCACCTTGCCCGTGGTGTCACAAGGACCGGGAATACACGCATCGATATTCGGGCCCAATCCGAGTGCGCCGGCGTATGCGAACATGAGGCCGTTGATCGATCCGGCCCCGCCACCACCGGATCCGATTTGTATGAGGTAGAAGTGGCCGGGGGTGACGTCAAAGGTGGCGAACTCATCGCCCTGGAGGTCCGAGTCGACGCACCCGGCCAGAAGGAGGGTGAGATCGTCGAGACTGGCATCGCCGGTGGGACCGAGGTCGTAGCACGCGACAGCCGCGTCTGCATCCTCATGGGCGAACAGCTCGACCGAGAGGAGCGGGTCCGGACCGGCCTGCACCTTGTAGAAGACATCACGGCCGCCCACACAGATGCCCGTCGGTCCATCCGCCAGCGCACCCTCCGTGGAGAACGCCACGGGCACGCCCAGATCAATCAGCGGCGCATCGAACGGCGAGTCATTGGGCGGGCGGAGCGTGTCATCAACGCCAAGCGTCATGACCAGGTGCCGGTTGGCGAAGCCGACGCTGGCGGCGGTCTGGAAGTTGTCGATGCCGCAGGTCGGACCACGGAAGTAGGTCGGATCGCTCTGGCCCCGGTTGTTGCAGCCCAGTTCGATGCGGCCGCCGTCGCCGCCATCGATCGGATCGCGCGAGGGCGTCTGCAGCTCGACAACAAACTCGGTGCCGGCTGCGAGCACCGTTCCCGCGAGCTGGGCGGTGAAGAACTGCGCGGCTGCGCCTTCTGGGATCACGACCTGCGTCTCGCTCACGAGAATGAGCGATGAGTAGTCGGAGCCGACCGGGCCGATGAGGATGCGCACGTTGACCGGCCACGCGTTGCCGCTGTTGATGCGGACGCCGAAGGTCACGCACTCGAGTGACATGTCGTAGGGTGCGACGAAGGCCCTTGCGAGTGAGGTCGCGGCTGAGACGGTTGCGGAGCCGCAGTAGACGGAGTTTGTGATGACGGTGGTGTCGGTGGACTGGGTGAGCGTGAACGCGCCGCAGTCGATGCGCCCCGAGCCCACACCGATCGTCGGCGCCGGCGTGGGGCCCGGAAACGCGGGATCGGCCGTGCCGATCCAATGGGGTCGCGAGGGAGGCGAGCCGGATGTTGGTTCGGCGCGCAAGGCCGGCGGCGACGCGCCCGCGGCGGCGGCGATGGCCGCGAGACATAGAACGGATCCGAGGAACGCTGCTGTTCTCATTGGAGTTCTCCCATTCGTTCGCGCCCGATTCGGAACTGGCTTGCGTCGCAAGCGAAAGGGCGGCTAGGTGCCAGAGGGTGAGCTTGTCGGCGCGCACCGATCGCGCCCACGACCTCGCCCCCTTGAGCCGGATCGCCGGATGGGCAGAGCGAGCATCGGGCGGCGCGTGGCTCCCGACGCTCGACGGTCCCATCACTCAGACTTGGAGGGTCGGAGCGGGATCTATCACAAGGGTGTCAAGAATTCCGAAAGACGCAACGCTCCTGCTTCAGGGCCATTGCGGGCGAACCCTGGCCGCCAAACGAAAGAACCCACGGAGAGCGTCCGTGGGTTCTGGGGGTTTCCCGGTTGTTGCGGGGGTTACGCGTTGATTACGCGCCCTTCCGCCGCTAACGCCGCCTCGCGCACCGACTCGTGCATGGTGGGGTGGGCGTGGACGGTGTAGATGAGTTCCTCGGTGGTTGCTTCGAGGCGGCGTGCGAGTGAGAGTTCGGCGATGAGCTCCGTCGCCTGGTCGCCCATGATGTGGGCGCCGAGGATTTCGCCGCGGGGGAGGCCGCGGATGATCTTGGTGAAGCCGTCGGTGTGCGCCGCGGCGATCGCC
Source organism: Planctomycetota bacterium (assembly GCA_963204725.1). Lineage (GTDB taxonomy): Bacteria > Planctomycetota > Phycisphaerae > Phycisphaerales > UBA1924 > JAHBWV01. The sequence continues at coordinate 90,057 of CAUJHH010000074.1, read as the reverse complement.
TTGCCGAGGGCGGTGAACGGGAAGACGCCGACCTCGTAGTCCTTGCCCTTCACCATTCCCTTGGCCTTCAGGGCCTGCTCGGTGAAGCCGACGCTTGCGACCTGCGGCTGGCAATACGTGCACCCGGGGATGACCGTGTAATCCAGAGGCAGCGGCTCGTGGTGCTTCTTGGGGTCCATGCGCCAGGCGATGCGCTCGACGCAGGTGAGGGCCTCTTCGCCGGCGACGTGCGCGAGCCACGGCGGACCGATGACATCGCCGATCGCGTAGATGCCGGGGAGGTTGGTCTTGTAATCGATCGCCTGATTGATCGTCGCGCCCGGCTGATAGTCGGTCTTGATGTGGTCCTTGACGGTTTCGAGGCCGAGGGAGGGATCGAAGAGGCCGTCGTAGCGGCCCTTGACACCGATGGCGAGGAGCACCTTGTCCGCCTCGATCGTCTCCTTCTTGGACTCATCGGGCTTGCCGTTGACGACGGGGGCGATGGTGACCTTGACGCCGTCCTTGGTCTTCTCGATCGCCGTCGTCAGGTGTGAGGTCTTGAGGGTGAAGCCCTTCTTGGCGTAGAGCTGGCCCATCTTCTTCGAGACTTCCTCGTCTTCGACGGGGAGGACGCGGTCCATCATCTCGACGATGGTGACCTGTGAGCCGAAGGAGTGGTAGAAATAGCCGAACTCCATGCCGATCGCACCGGCGCCGACGACGACGAGGCGGCGGGGCTTCTCCTTGTTAAACATCGCCTCGCGGGCGCCCCAGATCTTGTCGTTGTCGAACTTCGCGAAGGGGAGGTCGCGGGCGACGGAGCCGGTGGCGATCATCACGTTGGTGGCGGTGATCGTCTCGCGGGGCTTGGCGGCGGGAGTTGCGGGCGAGTCGGTGCGTTCTTCCTCGACCTTGCAGTCGTAGATCTCGACCTTGCAGGGATTCGACGCACCCTTGAAGGCCTGGGTGACCTTGGCGTGCGCGACGAAGTGGTCGATCTTGTTCTTCTTCATCAGGAACTCGACGCCCTTGTTGAGCTTCGAGGCGACGTCGCGCGAGCGACCGATCACCTTGGACCAGTCGAACTCGATCTTGCCGGGGACCTTGAGGGCCCAGAACTCGCCGTGGGCGAGCTTTTCCATGAGCTCGGCGTTGGAGAGGAGGGCCTTGGAGGGGATGCAGCCCCAGTTGAGGCAGACGCCACCGAGCTTGGCGCGATCGACGATGGCGACCTTCATGCCGAGCTGTGCGGCGCGGATTGCGCCCTGATAGCCGCCGGGACCGCCACCGATGACGACGAGGTCGTAGTGCTTGCCTGCCACGGAAGAGACCTTTCTCTATCTGTCGGGGCGCCGGCATGGCGTCCCGTGTTCGCTTTGGATGCCTCCCACGCGATGGGAGGGGGCAGAGTATAGGAATGGGCGTATCGGACCCCGTAGCGGGCGAAGGACCAAGGTCATGCGTCGAACGAGCGAGGGGCGCGATTGTGTTATAGGACTCTGTTGGAGAGGCGTTTGGCGGTGGTTGGAGGAATCGCACGCAATCGGTGGCGAACACTCCCCGATAAGCCTTGTGTTCGCATGAGGTCTTTGGAAGATGGGGAACCAGCCCTATGGGCGGCTCGAATCGGATAGAGGCCGCTGAAATCGCGGCTTGGTGTCACTGTCCATACTTTCGCGGGGATTCGAAAGCCGCACACCGAGTCATTGAGGAGTACGCAATGGTTGTTGGAGGCATGAATCGGGTCGTTCGATTGTCGATGGCTTTGGGGCTCGCGGGTGCCGCGGGCTTGGCGGCGAGTGGCCAGACGTTGCAGGACTACGCGGCGTTCCCGGGATTCCGGCAGGGGCAGCCGGTTGTGCGTTTCGCGCTGCCCCCACAGGTGAGCACGCTGTACGCGACGGGCGAGCAGGTGCTTGCTGACCAGAACGAGGAGCGTTGGCGGCCGATGTGCTTCAACCGTGCGCCGCTGACCGAGGCGGAGATCCGGGCGATCCGGGCCGAGCACCAGACGAAGCTCGCGAACGAGCCGATCACCGTGGTGGACTCGGGCCGTCGCGGCGCGGGCATCAACATCGTCTTCAACCTGGCCGGGAGCGTCCCGGGCGCGGCGGTGACGAGCTTCACGATCGCCGAGGCGTATCTTGAGGATCAGTTCAGCGATCCGATCACGGTGACGGTCAACGTGTCGTTTGCGAATCTCGGCGGCGGCATCATCGGCGCGACGAGCTCGAACTTCCTGACCAATCGCACGTACACGGCTGTCCGAAACGGGATGGTCAACGGGATGGACTTCAACGACACGATCCAGTCGCTGCTTCCGGCGGGTTCGACCGTGCCGGTGCGATATGTCGGCACGACGGGGACCGTGACCAATGAGTCGCTGGTCGATGTGACGTGGGCGAACTACAAGGCCACGATCGGCAGTGTCGGTGGATCGGACGGCGACATGACGTACAACTCCAGCTTCGGCTTTGACTACGACCCCTCGAACGGCGTCCCGGGATCGCAGTTGTCGCTCGTCGACACGATCGTGCACGAGGTCGGGCACGCGCTCGGCTTTGTCTCTGCTGCGGACAACTCCGGCGGCGGTCAGTTCGAGACGATGGACCTGTTCCGGTTCCAGCGCACCGACGGCGCGGGCGACTACAACCCGGACACCAACGCGGAGTTCACGACGACGGCCCGTTTGGTTGATTACAACGTGCCGAACGACGACCACAACAGCGACTTCATCTGGGCCGAGTACCGCATGTCGGACGGCACGCCGTACCAGGCCTCGCACTTCCGCGAGCAGTCGGGCGCCAGCAACATTGGCATCATGGACCCCGCGATCGCCAACGGGCAGACCTATTACCCCAACTACTTCAAGACAGCGGACACCGACATGTTCGATGCGCTGGGGTATGACTATCCCCCGGGGTGCTCATCGGTTTCGATCACGACGCACCCGATGACACAGTCGGTCTGCCAGGGCACGGAAGTGACGCTCTCGGTCAGCGTTGACGGCACGTCGCCGACATTCCAGTGGAAGCGGAACGGGACCAACATCTCCGGAGCGACTTCCGCGACGTACACGATCTTGAGCCCGATCCCGGCCAACAGCGGCAGCTACACCGTTGAGGTCGACAACGCGTGCTCGAGCCCGATCCTCTCCAACGCCGCGACGCTGACGGTGAACCCGACGACGACAATCATCACGCATCCGCTGTCTGATGAGGTGGATGAGGGCGACAGCGTGACGTTCACGACGACCGCATCGGGGGCGAGCCTCACGTACCAGTGGCGGAAGAACTTCATCTCCATCCCCGGCGCCACCAGCGCGAGCTACAACATCCCGGCGGCAGCGCTGGACGATGCCGGCTCGTACCGCGTCTCGGTGACCGGCTCGTGCGGCACGGTCGTCTCGAACGAGGCGATCCTGGTCGTGAACGATGTGCCGGATTGTGCGGCGGACTACAACGGCGACACCACAGCCGATGTCGTCGACTTCCTGGACTTCCTCGATGATTACGGCACCTGTGACGGGCAGCCCGCGCCGTGCGGCGGCATCTCGAATGCCGACTTCAACGGAGACACGGTGATCGACGTGCTGGACTTCCTGGACTTCCTCGACGCTTTCGGCACCGGCTGCTGATGCTTGTCTGCGCGGGTTCTCAGCGACGCGCGCAGGCGATCACGGCCGAATAATCTTGATTCCAGATGCCCTCGGCCTCGCGGCCGGGGGTTTCTTTGCAGAGATCCGAGTGCGCCGCTGCGGGCGAAACGCGGCACGCCAGTTCGAACCCTACCGAGGAACACGGAAAGATGCGACACCCAATTCACGGCGCCGGCGGCGCTGCCATCGGATCAATGCTCGCAATGATGGTGACCTGCGGCGCTGCGGCGCAGCTTGCACCCGGAGCCCTGAAGGGCGGCGAGGACAATCGGCCGACGTATCCGGAGGGTGTGGTGGTGCCGCGCTCGATGACGCCCGCCGAGCGTGCGTGGGTCCAGCGTCATCCGATCACGGCCCCGATCGACCGGGCGACGGCGACGCCCGTCGGCCCGGTCCATTGCGTGGCCGAGTATGAGCCGATGGAGTCGATCCTCTTCGCATGGGAGGGTGACGCGTCGCTGATCAACATCCAGAAGGCGATGATCGAGCAGATCACGACGGTCGGCGATGCGGACGTCTGGATCTCGGTCGACACGACGAGCGAGCGGACCAGCGTTCAGTCCACACTGGCCGCGACCGGGGCGAACACGGCTCGCGTGAAGTACGTCGTGCGCACCACGGACTCCATCTGGATCCGCGACTACGGCCCTCGCTACATCTACGAGGGGGATGTCCGCGCGATCGTTGACCACACCTACAACCGGCCACGCCCGAACGACAACGCCTTCAACTCCTACTACGGCGGGACGACGCGGCGGCAGAAGGTGTACGGGCTGCCTTTGGTGCACGGCGGCGGCAACTTCCATCTTGACGCGAGCAACCACGGCAACGCGACGCGCCTGATCAACAACGAGAACGCGGGTCTCTCCGAGGCGCAGATCAAGGCCTATTGGCAGACGTATCAGAACCTCGACACGACGCTGTATACGCCCTTTCCGACGAGCGTCGATTCGACCCAGCACATCGATATGTGGATGCAGATCATCGGCGACAACCAGGTCGTGATCAGCGACTGGCCCGCGCAGCCGGGGACGACGCAGGACGTGATCTGCGACAACGCGGCGAGCGCGTTTGCCTCGGCCGGGTGGACGGTGCATCGCACGCCGGCGCGGACGGTCAGCGGCACGCACTACACGTACACGAACGTGGTCATTTGCAACGATCTGGTGCTGGTGCCGACCTACACCAACACGACGATCTCGGGCGCTGGGTACAACACGCAGGCGCTCGCGACGTGGCAGGCCGCGATGCCGGGAAAGACCATCGTGGGCGTCAACTGCCAGGCGATCGTCACGCTCGCGGGTGTGATGCATTGCATCGTCATGCACATCCCCGAGCACAAGGGCGGGGTGAATCCCACTGTGTTCGTGCAGATGCCGCTGGGCGGCGAGACGTTCGCCCAGGGGCAGAGCGTCTCCATCGAGTGGATCTCCGATGACGACGTGCTTTCGGTGCTGGCGGATATCGCGCTCTCGACAGACGGCGGCGCGACGTTCCCGACGGGCATCGTGACGGGGACGATCGACGACGGGCAGCACACGTGGGTCACGCCGGCGGTGGACACCGATCGGGCCGTGCTTCGTGTGACGGTGCGCGACGCATCCGGGAATTCCGGATCGTTCACGACGCCGGAGTTCACGATCGGCGATCCCTCGTGCCCGGGCGATTACAACGGCAACGACGAGTTCGATGTCGTGGATTTCCTTGACTTCCTCGACGATTTCGGCAACTGCGAAGGACAGGTCGCGCCGTGCGGCGCGATCGGTGATGCGGACTTCAACGGCGACACATTCGTGGACGTTGTTGACTTCCTGGACTTTCTTGACGCGTTCGGAACCGGCTGCTGACCGGGGCGAGCGTCGCGAGATGAGATCGGTGCGAGACGCGGCATGGGCCGCGTGGGGTTCGGCGTGCGCTGTGCGATGCGGAGCGTTTCGCGAGCGGACTGTTCGCGCTTCGTGAAACACACTCGATCCGGCTCATTCGATGTTGGATGATCCCCGATTGTCATGTATAGTGGCGATGTCCGTCGGGATGCCGCGCCGCCGTGATGCGAGATTGCCGACGACTTTTACGAGCAGAGGGACCATGTGATGAGATCAGATTCTTTGCGGAGCACCACCGGCGGATTCGAACGTGCAACTCTCTTGACGGTCACCGCCGCGTTGGCGCTGGTGATGCTCGCCGGGTGCGCGACTTCGACGAGCCGGCAATCGCAGCGTTCGGATGCTTCGCCCATGGCTGCGGCGGTGATGCACGACTCGGCACCTGTGGCGGCGGGCCCCGAGGGGTTCCGCTGGAACAAGGACGAGAATCGGCCCGCGCTTCCTCCGATTGATCTCTCGGAGCCTGGTGCTGTTGCGCGGACCGAGGGCGTCGCGACGATCATCGACACGCGCACCTTCCCCGTGCAGATCCAGGACGTGCGCGGCACGGAGCGGGACCTGCGCATGAAGGACAACCTGCCCCCGCACCAGCGAACCAAGAAGCCGACCGTCTCTCCGGTTGATGAGACGATCGAGATCGGCGGCATGCTCGAGGTGGCGCGCACGGTTCCCGACGCGCTTTTCCCCGGCATCTCGCAGACGCCCTGGACGCCCCCGGACATCACGCTCGCTGTCGGTCCCAACCACGTCGTCTCGACGGTGAACATGGCCGTCGCGTTCCACGACAAGCAGGGGAACCTGCAGTTCCAGGCGAACCTGGACTCGACGGGGAGCCCCGGGTTCTTCGAGACGGTGGGCGCGTCGACGTTCACATTTGATCCCAAGTGCTTCTACGACCACTCGGCGCAGCGCTTCGTGATCGTTGCGCTCGAGACCTATGGCACGACCCAGGCGTTCATCGATATCGCGGTCTCCGACGACAGCGATCCCAACGGCCTGTGGTACAAGTACCGCACCAACGCGGTCGTTGCGGGCGGCGGCGGCCAGACCTACTGGGTCGATTACCCCGGCTTCGGATACGACGAGGACGCGTACTACGTCACGGGCAACCTGTTCGGGCTGAACGCGGGCGGGTTCGGCGGCGCGATCTTCCGCATCTATCCCAAGGCGCCGCTCCTGACCGGCTCGCCCGTCACGTTCACCGATCTGCGCGACTCGAGCGCGGCGTCGGTGCAGGTGGCGCAGTGCTTCGGCAACAACATCGCCCCCTTCTTTGTCTCCGATGAGAATAACTCGCAGATGCGCATCCAGGCGATCCGCAATCCGCTCACCACGCCGACGATCTCGACCTCGATCGTGAACGTTCCCGCGTTCACGTATCCGACCGGCGACGCCCCGAACCCGGGCGGCAACATCGATGTGCTCGACGGGCGCATCATGAACGCCCACTGGCGCGATGGGAAGCTCTTCTTCGGGCACGGCATCTTCGCGAGCGGCAAGGCGCAGGCCCGCTGGTACCAGGTCAACACCAACAACTGGCCGACGTCGGGCTCTCCGTCGCTCTTCCAGTCGGGCACGTTCAATCTGGGCGGCACGCTCACCAGCTTCTTCCCAGCCATCGGATCCAACAAGCACGGCGATGTCGGCATGGTCGTGGCGGGTTGCAACAGCTCGACCCGACCCTCGGTGTATGTGACGGCCCGCCGCTCGACGGATCCCCTGGGCACGCTCGGCGCAGGGACAGTCGTCGCGACCGGAACCAACGGCGCCAGCGGGCGCTGGGGCGACTATTTCGACATCACGACCGATCCGGTTGACGATGCCACGTTCTGGTACATCGGCCAGGTGCAGAACTCCGGCGGCTGGCAGAGCATCATCGGTTCGTTCCTCGTCACGTGCCCCGCCAACATCAATGGCGACGACGTGCTGGACGTGCTGGACTTCCTTGATTATCTCGACGCCTTTGGCAACTGCGACGGACAGCCCGCGCCGTGCTCCTCGGGCGGCGTGAGCGCCGACTTCAATGGCGACACGATCGTCGATGTGCTGGACTTCCTCGACTTCCTCGATGCGTACGGCAGCGGCTGCTAAGCCTGTCGGTCGCAAGACCCGCGGAGCGCTCGTATGCAAACCGCGAATTCCACACTTCGTAGCGCACGCGCCGGTCGCTGGATCGGCGCGTGCGCTGCCTTTTGCCTCCTGAGCGGTTGCGCATCCGGCGCACACCGACCCGGTGCGCTCGGGGCTCCCGGGGCTGGACTCGGCGCCCCCGACGGGCTCGTCTGGAGCCCAGACGAACCGCGCCCGCCGATTCCCGTGATCGACCTTGGTGTGCCCGGCGCGATTGCGCGGACGACCTGCGTGCCGACGATGATTGACACGCGGGACTTCCCGGTCTCAGTTCAGGATGTCTCAGGCGTGTCGCCACGTCTTGTCAAGACGATGCTCCCGCCGCACACGCGCCCGGCGCAGAGAGTCACCGACGGCGTCGCGCCGGTAGACCTTCCTGCGATCTCGCTTCCCACGGCTCGCACCGCGCCCCTTGCCGCGTTTCAGGGGATCGGCCAGACGCCTCTCTCGCCTCCTGATCCGACGCTTGCCGTCGGCCCGAGCCACATCGTGCAGACCGTCAACAGCGCGGTCGCGTTCTACACGAAGGACGGCGCGGTGACCTTCCAGGCGCCGCTCGATTCCACCGGGGTGCCCGGCTTCTTCGAGACAGTCGGCGGGCGCGAGTTCGTGTTTGATCCCAAGTGCACGTACGACCATCTCTCGGGACGCTTCATCATCATCGCGCTCGAGGTCTACGGCACCACGCAATCATTCATCGACATCGCCATCTCCGACGACAGCGATCCCAACGGCGTCTGGCACAGGTATCGCACCAACTCCGTCATCGGCGCGACGGATGGCATGACCTTCTGGGCTGACTTCCCCAGTCTCGCCTTTGACGAGGAGGCCGTCTACGTCGTCAGCAACCTCTTCGGGCTCAACAACCCCAACTTTGGCGGCACGATCTTCCGCACCTTTCCCAAGGCGTTGCTGATGGCGGGTGACCCCGTCACGTTCATCGACCTACGCGAGCCGTTCGCCATCTCGCTCCAGGCCGCCGAACCCTTTGGTACAAACGCCGCACCCTACTTCGTCTCGATCGCGAGCAACACGCAGATCCAGCTCGATGCGCTCATCGATCCCTTGGGAACACCCACGCTCCAGCGCACGACAGTCGATGTCCCGGCGTTTGCGTACCCAACCGGGCTCTCGCCGACACCGGGCGGCAACCTCGGCACGCTTGACGGGAGAGTCATGAACGCCACCGCGCGTGATGGCTCACTCTTCACCGCGCACGCGATCCTCGCATCCGGACGGCTTCAGGTCCGCTGGTACGAGATCGACACGCGCGGCTGGCCCCACGGCTCCGCCTCACCCACGCTCACGCAGAGCGGCGCGATCGACCTCAGCCCCTCGCTCCACACCATCTTCCCCGCCATCCATCAGAATCGTCACGGCGACATCGGGATCGTCATGGGCTCTACCAGCGCGACCACAAACCCGCGCCTTTACGTCACGGGCCGGCGTGCCGCCGATGCGCCCGGCGCGACCGCGCCGCCGACACTCGTTGTCACGAGTCTGACCGCCGAACCGGGCCGCTGGGGAGACTACTTCGACATCACCACCGATCCCACGGATGATGCGACCTTCTGGTATGTCGGCCAGCACCACGCCGGCGGCTGGCGCACGCAGATCGGTTCCTTCGTCGTGACCTGTGCCGCGGATGTCAACGCCGATGCCACGCTGGATGCGAGTGACTTCCTCGATTTCATCGAGGCCTTCGGCGCGTGCGAGGGCCAACCAGGCCCGTGCGTCTTTGGCGGAATTGACGCCGACTTCAACGAGGACACGCTCGTTGACATCCTCGACTTCCTCGACTTCCTCGATGCGTACGGCAGCGGCTGCTGATCGACGCGACTTGTGGTTTGCAGAATGATGCGGGGCATTGAGAATGCAAGCCGCGATCAAGAGTCTTCATGGCGCACGCGCCGGTCTTTGGATCGGCGCGTGCGCTGCATTGGTGGGAGCGGGCGCGTGCACAGAGGTGCGTCGTCCTCCGGCGGTCGCGTCGCCCGACGGTCTGGTGTGGCGTGCCGATGATCCCCGTCCACCCGATGTGCCCATCGATCTCGGGCGGCCCGGGGTCGATGGCCGCGGCGATGGAATGTCCGATTGCCCGGAGGTCGAATGGCGGGTATCTTGGGTGCGGGAGCGATGCGGACGTGTGTCCGCGGCTTCTTGTGTGCGCGGCCATCTGTTCTCTATTGGAGCGTTCTGATGAAGCGCAGTCATTTCGGCATGTTTCTGAAGGTTGGTATGGTTGGCGTGGTGGGCACGGTGATCCTCGTCGCCACGTCGGCGTCGAACGCGTCGCTTCGCGGCCCGTGCTTCAAGGGCAACTGCCTTGATGTCTGGCGGCCCGTGATCTGTCCGAACGGACAGGTCTACAGCAACAGCTGCTACGCGGCGCGTGCGTGTCAGTCGAACTGTGTGCCCTGGGGCGGCGACACGGAGTGATCGTGTCGGGAGCTGATTCCAACGCCCGTGCCGAGACCTTCGGCGCGGGCGTTTGTCATTTGGGTTCAACGCCGGAGAGCTTCGCGAGTTCACGCTCGATGTGGCTCCACTGGCGATCGTCGGGCGCGCCATACCACCCCTGCACAAGCACGCCCTCGTGATCGAGGAGCAAGATAGAGGGAACCAGTGGAACGCGGCGCAGCCACGTCCGCTCGGCGTTCGGCACGCCGCGCACCTGGACGCCGAGCGCCGCGTCCTTGAGTTGGTCGGGCGACTGGGCATCGATCTGGATGGCAAAGAGCTCGAGGCCGGAGGGTTTGTGGCGCAGGGAGAGTGCTGCGATGCGGGGCATGACAACCTCGCACGTCGAACATGAGCTGGAGAAGAGGTAGAGGAGCGTGCCGAGTCGGCCGTCGGCGAACGAGAGGGCGTCGGTTTCTGGTGCGTCGGAGGGGTCCCCGGCGGCACGGGTCGGCGCGAAGGACTCGAGCGTCGCCACCATCTCGCCGAGCGGGAGCGCCGCTTCGCCTTTCAGTTGCCGCAGGGCGGTCGCTTCGGAGCGGAGGTCTCGGTTCTGGCGCGTCAGGATCACGACCAGCACGCAGAGGGCGAGGGTCGACACGAGGAGGAATGAGGAGAAGAGGGGCGGGCGGGCGGGCATGGGCGGTTCCAGGTCGCGGGAACGCACGCGGAATGGTCGCGCCATCAAAGCCGCCCGCTCGGGCGGCTTTGATGGCGGGTAGCTCACTGCGGCTTGGTCGGCGCGGGCTCCTTCGGATCGGCGCGCATGAAGAGCGCGTCGCCCTTGGCGATCTTCTGGCCGGGTTTCAGGCCGTAGACGGGGTGGGCCCACTGGGCGAGTTCGGCGAGCGGGGCCCTGAAGGCGGAGTTGCAGTCGTCCGGGTTGGTGAGGGGCGAGCAGTTCCAGAGTCGCCAGAGCGAAGCCATCTTCTCGGGCATGGCGGGGTAGAGAAGGAGGGTGGCGATGCGGAGGGCCTCGGCGCAGTGATAGAGAATGGTCGAGAGCCGTTGCTCATTTGTAATCCCATCCGAATCCGCAGGCGGGCCCAAATCCTTGGCAATCGAGAATGGCCGAGTGTGGCTGATCAGCTCATCGACATGCCACTGAATCGCCTTTCCAGTCGTTACTGCCTGATCGATTGCACCGCACTCCATCGCCGACTGCACCACCCTTGGAGCGCCCTCAACGAACCGATCCATCTCAAACAGTCCACTTCGTGTCATTTGCGAACCGAATCGCCGCGAGATTCTGGATACGTGCATCAGACGGATGTTCTCTGAGGCCTTTGGTTGAGCCCACATGCCCGGACCAATTTCTTCAGCTCCGCGAGGATCGTCGTACCAGTGGTCTGGCAGAGGCGCGGGCACTTCACCATCAAAATACTTCTCGATCATGTTCGCCACGCGGCTGGCGCAGTTGCCGATGCCGTTGGCGAGATCGGCGTTGTAGACCTCGACGAAGCGTGCGTGGGCAAAGTCGGCATCGTTCGCGCCGAGCGGGCCCTGCGTGGCGAGGAACCAGCGCACCGCGTCGACGCCCATCGGCTTGGGCGGGCGGCCGTTCTTCTCCGCGTCCTTCTTCTCGGCGTCGACGATCCAATCGGCGTAGGCCTTCAGCTGGTCGATCTCGATGAAGTTGCCGAGCGACTTGGACATCTTCACGCCCTCGGAGACGAAGTAGGCGTGGGCGTAGATGGTCTTCGGGGCGTGCTCACCGAGGGCCATCAGCATCGCGGGCCAGATCACGGCGTGGAACCAGAGGATGTCCTTGGCCATGAAGTGGATGATGGGGGCGGTGGTGAACGCGTCGGCGCTGTTGGGCTTGCCGCCCTCGGGCTTCGGCCAATACTTGCGACGCTCGGGCGTGTCGACGACAGTGAGGTAGTTGCAGAGGGCCTCGATCCAGACATAGACACGGTGGTTCGGGTCGCCGGGCATCTTGATGCCCCAGTCGGCGTCGCCGGGCTTGATCGCGCGGCTGACGGGGACGCGTTGCAGGCCCGTCTTGATGCGCCCGAGCACCTCGTTCTTGCGGGCCTCGGGGAGGATGCGGATCTCGTTGCTCTCGATCGCGCTGCGGAGGCGTTCGCCGTACTTGGGAAGGTCGAAAAAGTAGTTCTTCTCTGTGCGGCGTTCGAGCGGTTTCTTTGTCACCGGGCTCTTGAAGTCGTTCTCTTTGGCGACGGTCTCGGTGAGGTACTCCTCCTGCGAGGCGTCCCACCAGCCCTCATAGTCGCCGAGCGCGATGTCGCCGGATTTGACGAGTCTCTCGATGTAGGCCGAGGCGCGGATGATGTGGCGTTCTTCGGTGGTGCGGACGAAGTCGTCGTTGGAGAAGTTCATGGCCTTGAAGGCGGCCCGGAACTCGGCGGCGTTCTGATCGGCCCATTGGATCGGGGTCAGGCCGCGCTGGGTGGCGGAGGCGACGACCTTTTCCGCGTGCTCGTCGGTTCCGGTGAGGAAAAAGGTGTCGTGGCCGATGAGTCGAGCCATTCGGGCGGCGACATCGCCGACCAGGGTGGTGTAGCAGTGGCCGATGTGGGGTCGGTCGTTGACGTAGTAGATGGGTGTGGTGATATAGAGAGGCGTCGCGGATTCGGCGGGCATGGATCCAACTCCTGGCCGGGGCTCACTCTGACCGTTCTGGCGCGGATGGTAGGGGTTTGGATGCCGCGGACATGATTCCTTCGCGCCAGAGTCCAAAGGTTCGGGAGGTGGGAGGTGTCCAAACCGATACAATGATTGGGGAGGGCGAACACACCTCCCCGAACAGGACGAATGGATAGATGGAGGATGGCCTCCAGCGGGTGAGAACTCACCCGCGTCGATCGAGCAAGGAGACCGACATGCGACCACAGACACTCACGCTTACCTGGCTTGCCGGGCTGGCGATATCGGTTTGTGCCGCGCCCGCCGTGGCGCAGAACGCTCTGGGTGACGGGCGGCGTCTGGACCGGAGTCTGAGCACGCAATCGAATTACAACAGCGGTGGCGGATCGCGCGGGGCGTTCACCAACAACCTGCGCCTTCGGAACGCGGTCGTGACGGGCAATGTGGCGGGTGGCAAGGCGTTCCGGGGCGATATCGGCTACACGGGGAGTTCGGACTTTCGGGGGGATCTCGGCTCCGATGACATCTACTCCTTCCGGCGTGACACCAGCTTCCAGAATCGATTCTCGCAGGGGACACTCCGAGGGATCGGCGGGCTCCAGAATCAGTTCGGGCTCACGTCAAACTCGGGCGGCTCGGTGCTCGAGTCCGCCGCGAGCAACAGATCGGTGAATCAGGGGGGGTTGCTTGTCCAGCGCGCGGGAGCGGGCGCGACGGGGTCCGACTTCCTTGGAGAGAACTCGACTGGAGCGCGACGGAACTCTTCGCTCGGCATTGGCAGCTCGGACGTGCTTGATCTGCGCACCGACTACTCGGACTCCAGAGATATCTCCTCGATCAGCTCGTTCGGCGCGGGCTCGCTGCGGTCCACATCGGCATACACAACGAGCCAGTCGTTCTCACCCTCGCTCGTCGGGCAGCGACGCGAGAGCGATGGCTCGATCACGAGTCTGACGGCATCCAGCCTGCGGGGCGTTCGCGCGACAACGGTTGGACCAGACGGGAAGTCGATCGATCCGACGGCGCAGGGATACGCCACGGCGACGAACCCGGCCGGTACGCGCATCTCGAACCAGGCGAACCTGACGAATTCTGCCGCGCCCAAGTCGGCGATGCCGCAGGCCAAGACGGCGTACGACTCGCTCATGGATCGGTACAAGAGCCAGACGGGAACGACGGCGGGCGCTGGTCCTTCGGGCGATGTCGACAATTGGCAGAAGCAGCTCGACGAGATCCGGGCGAAACTTGAGGGGCAGACCGACCCGAGCACGATGCTGCTGCCCACGGGCACACCGAGCGCCCCGGCGCTGCCGGTTGATGCCGCCGCGCCGGAGCCGGTGCGCCTCTACAACCAGTCGACGATCGACATGATCCTGCGTCAGGCGGGCGAATCGGACAAGTTGCTGCTCACTTCCGAGGGTCGCCTCGGGGCCTTTGGCGAGCGGATGCGTCGGGGCGAAGACGCGCTCGCAACCGGCAGGTACTTTGACGCCGAAGAGGCGTTCTCCATGTGTCTGACGCTCCGGCCGGGCGACGTTTCGGCGTCGATGGGGCGCGTGCATGCGCAGCTCGGCGCGGGGATGTTCCTCTCGGCGGCTCTCAATCTGCGGACGACGCTCGGCGCCTCGCCCCAGGTGATCGGCGAGCGTTACGCGCAGAGTCTGCTCCCGTCTCCGGCGCGTTGCACGCAGATCATGACAGATCTGAGGACCAACATCGCGAACGCGGACCGGCTCGGGTACGAGTCGGCGATCCTGCTCGCGTACCTCGGGTTCCAGACGAAGGACAAGGGTGCGACGCTCGAGGGGCTCGCGGCGGTCGACCGTCTGGCATTCGGCGCGTCGAACCCGGTCGACGCTCGATTTGTCGAGCTCGTGAGACGGATCTGGATCCCGATCCTGGATCGCTCGGGCCAGGCCACTCCGATTCAGAACGAGCCCGCCGGAAACGCGGGGGGAGCGCCGGGTGGCGGCTGACTCATCGTCCGCGTCTCTGGAGCCGGGGTCGCTTCCACACGAGCAAGCGACCCGGCGCCGTTCGATTCGAGAATTCCTGAGCGACGGATCGCTCGCCCGGCTCTGCGATGAACTCTCGCGGCTGCTCGATGTGCGCGTGCAGCTTCGTGACGAGATCGATCGCCCCATCGTTCCCGGCGATGATCGCACGCCGTGGCGTGTCATGGACGAACCGACTCCGATTGCCGAGGGCTCGCACGCGGTCCCGCTTCGACTCGGCAACGACCAGATCGGCGCGATCGTGCTCGCACCCGGCGAGCCGCGACTCGGCTCCGATGCGTGGTCGCAGGCCGCCCACGCGCTGACGCACGTTGGAGCCGCCGTCAGCGAGCTTTGCACGGACGACGAGGAGCTTCGCCATCGGATCAAGGAGATCGGCGCGCTCTATCGGCTGAGCGGGCTGCTCGTGCAGGCCAGGGGCGGGATCGAGCAGATCCTCCAGATCGCGCTCGAGTCCGCGCTCGATGCGCTCGGGCTGGATTGTGGGAATGTTGTGCTGCTGCCGGACAACGCGGACGGTGTTGCGAAGGACAGCGAGGAGGATCTTCGCCACGCTGCTGCGAGCGGGCTCAGCGACGCGTGGATCCACAGCTCGCTGCCACTCTCCAAGGGGCGAGAGTTCGATCGCCTTGCCCTGCGCGGTGAGGTCGTCACGTCGAGCGATCTGCTCAACGACCCGCGCGTGCTCATCCCCGACCAGGTCCGGGCCGAGGGCGTGCGATCGTTCATCAACGCGGGGCTGGTCATCCGCGGGCGTCCAATCGGCGTGATCCGCTTGTACGCCAAGTCGCCCCGCGTATTCACCGAGTGGGACAACCGGCTGATCCGATCGATCGGGCACCAGGCGGCGGCGGCGGTGGACCAGGCGCGACTCTTCCGCATCGAAGACCATGAGAAGATCGTGCAGCGCCAACTGGCGATCGCGAGCGACGTGCAACGGCGGATGCTGCCACGCTCGCTCCCCGCGGCTCCGGGGCTGGACATCGCGGCACGGTACGAGCCATCGCTGGAACTGGGCGGAGATTTCTATGACGTGTTCGAGCTGGGCAACCAGATCGGGATGGTGGTGGGCGATGTGGTCGGCAAGGGGATCGCGGCGGCGTTGCTGATGTCGCACGTTCGCGCCACGCTCCGTGCCCATGTGCAGGACGTCTACCACATCAACGATGTCATGGGGCTGGTGAATCGCGCGCTCTGCCGCGACACGCTGGAGAGCGAGTTCGCCAGCGCGTGGTACGGCGTGGTCGATCCGCAATCGCTGCGCCTCACCTATGTCTCGGCGGGGCATGAACCGACGTTCGTCGTGCGGCGCGGAGGTGGAAATGACGAGGCACAGTTGGTGGAACTCCGGGGCGGCGGCCTGGTTCTCGGCATCGATCCGACCGAGGTCTACGAGCGTGTGGTCTTCGACCTCCAACGGGGCGATGTCGTGGTGGCCTACACCGACGGGTTAATGGATGCACGCAACTTCGCCGGCGAGAAACTCGGACGGAAGCGTCTGGAAGAATCTGTCCGCGAGCTGATCGCCAGGGAGCCGGCCCGAACTGTGACGGCGGCTCGAGTGATGGACCACCTGATGTGGACCGTTCGCCAGTTCGCCGGACTCATGCCCAGGCCGGACGACATCACAATCGTCGTGCTCTGCGTGGTGTGATCCACAAACATCCCCATAAATGGGGATTTGCCGTATGTCGTACGATCATTGCGCGACACATGGCGTCTGGGGCGCGCTGAGGGGGTCGATCGTGCGTTCAGGATGCGATGGTGGCGGGCTTTCACTTGACTCAGCGGCTTGCTCGGGCTTCTCTCTCCACCGTGCCCGGCACCGTGGGGATGCCCTGAGAGCACTGTGGTCGACCCGGTTTGTATGAAGTTTGGATCGACAAAGGTTCGATCGGTAAGGACACATGGCCAAGCGGGCCTCAAAAGCGGGTGGGACGAAGCGAGCGGCGAAGCCGAACGCTGCGGGTGCGCCCGAATCGGATGGGGCGGCCGCCAGCGGAGCCAAGGGTGGAAGAGGCGGGCGAGGCGGACGAGGCGGCCGCGGCGGGGGACGGTTCGGGCCCTCACGCGGGCTGGGGCTGAAGGCGGGGGATGGCAAGGGTCGCCACCTTGTGATCGTCGAGTCGCCGTCGAAGGCCAAGACCATCAATAAGTACCTGGGTCCGGGGTATCTGGTGGTGGCGTCGATCGGCCACGTGCGCGATCTGCCGAGCAAGAACCCCAAGGGCGTGAAGAGCCCGGTGCCTGGTGTGGACCTTGAGCGCGGGTTCAACCCGACGTACGAGGTGCTCGCAGGCAAGGACAAGGTCATTACCGAACTGAAGCGTGCGGCCAAGGAGTGCCTGGCCTCGGGACACGAGGTCTGGTTCGCAACGGACTTGGATCGCGAGGGCGAGGCGATCGCGTGGCATCTGGCTCAGGAACTGGGCGTCGACTCCAAGAGCGCGAAGCGCGTGGTCTTCCCCGCGATCACGAAGGGGGAGATTGAGAAGGCCTTCGGCAACCCGCACCCGATCGACGAGGACCGCGTGAACGCGCAGCAGGCGCGCCGGATCCTGGATCGCATCGTGGGGTATCAGGTGTCACCGCTGCTCTGGAAGAAGGTGGCGCGGGGGCTGTCGGCGGGGCGTGTGCAGTCGGTTGCGGTGCGCCTTGTGGTCGAGCGCGAGCGGGAGATCCGCGCGTTCGTGCCGGACGAGCTCTGGTCGATCGGCGCGCTCTTCACGCCGGAGATCGCGAAGGCGACCGGGCTCGCGGCGGACTGGTCCAAGTTCCTGCTGACGCGCGACGAGAAGGGAAACCCCCCCACCGTCAAGGCGCGGAACGCGTGGCTGGGCGAGCAGGGCGGGTTCGGTGCCGAGTTTGTCGAGCTGGGCGGCGAGAAGGTTTCACTCGAGGCGCAGAAGAACGAGTCGGGCGAGCAGCTCGCCAAGCGGACGCGCGAGATCGCGGAGCTTGCGGGCCTGAGGAACATTCGCGTCGAGGCGAAGAATGACCCCAAGGGCAAGGGCCCGGCGCAGCACGTGCGGACGATCACTGGCGATGTCGACCCGACCACGCCCTACGAGGTGGTGGGGATCGAGACCAAGCGGACGAGCTCTCGCCCGGGCGCGCCGTACATCACGAGCACGCTGCAGCAGGCGGGGTCCAATCGGCTTGGCTTCGGCGCGCAGCGCACGATGCGGGCGGCGCAGCAGCTCTACGAGGGCGTGGAGATCCCCGGCGAGGGACCGGTCGGTCTGATCACCTACATGCGTACGGACTCGACGAACATTTCGCGCGATGCGCTGGAGATGGTGCGCGGGTACATCCAGCGCACGTACGGCGAGAAGTACCTGCCGGAGAAGCCGAACTTCTACTCGTCTTCGAACAAGGGCGCGCAGGAAGCGCACGAGGCGATCCGGCCGACGTCGCTGGAGTATCCGCCCTCGCGCGTGAGGCGCGCGCTGTCGGACGACCAGTTCCGGCTGTACACGATGATCTGGGAGCGGTTTGTCTCCTGCCAGATGACGCCGGCCCAGTGGGACTCGACGGGCGTGATGATCCGGGGCGGCAAGGACCCGAAGCGGCCGGTGACGTTCCGCGCAACGGGACGCACGCTGGTCTTCGATGGCTTCTATAAGGTCTCGGGCGTGCCCCGGGCGGCGGACGAGCAGATCCTGCCGGCGGTGGCGGAAAAGCAGCGACTCGCGCCCTTCGAGATCGAGCCGACGCAGAAGTTCACGAGCCCGCCGGCGAGGTATACGGAGGCGTCGCTGATCAAGATGCTCGAGTCCGAGGGGATCGGGCGTCCGTCGACGTACGCGTCGATCATCAGCGTGATCCAGGATCGCAACTACGTCGAGCAGCTCGAGCGCCGGTTCTACGCATCGGATCTGGGCGAGGTCGTCACGGACAAGCTGATCGAGGCGTTCCCAAAGATCATGGATGTCGGGTACACACGCCAGATGGAGGCGGAGCTCGACAAGGTTGAGGAGGAGCACCTCGACTGGGTCGAGATGCTCAACCGCTTCTACGGCCCCTTCACCGAGGCACTGGAGCATGCGCACGAGACGATGGGTCACGCGAAGGCGGAGCTGGTGCCCGCGCCGGATGAGTATCGCTGCCCGACGTGCGGATCGCCGACGGTCTATCGATTCGGCAAGAACGGGCGGTTCCTCTCCTGTTCGACCTATCCCGAGTGCAAGTATGCGAGCCCGGTGGATCGCGAGGGCGTCCCCCGTCCGGCGGCCCAGACCGTGCCGATTGCGTGTCCCAAGTGCGGCGCGCCGATGAACAAGCGCGTTGGTCGCTTCGGGCCGTTCCTCGGCTGCTCTCGGTATGGCGACAAGGACCAGCCGTGCGACGGCATTCTGAACATCGATCGCAAGGGCAAGGTTGTTGCGCCATCGCCCCCGGCGTACCTGACGGAGTTGCCGTGCCCGACGTGCCAATCACCGCTCAATCTCCGCTCGGGCGTGCGAGGCCCGTGGCTCGGGTGCTCGCGGTTCCCCAAGTGCCGCGGCAGGGGGAAGTGGGCCGAGTTGGACGAGGCGGTCCGCACTGATCTCCTGAAGAAGCTTGAGGCGCACGACGCGGCGAATCGCGCTCCGATCATCAAGACGACGGATGGCAAGGCGCTGACGGACGCCGCGGGCAAGCCGCTGGCGAGCGCGCCGACGGTCGATGCGCTGGCGGGGATCACGCCGGACGGCGGCGCAGGCGAGGAGTCCGTGGAGCCGATCACGGACGAGGTCGGGGTGTGAGCGGGCGATAGATGATGGGCGGTCGAATCTGAGCGCAGGCGGGCGGGCGCGGCGTCCGGCCTCTCCCACGCTCAACGGGCGTGTGACGACATGCATCCACTTGGCGTCGTCGGCATCGTTGCACTCTTCCTCTCGCTGGATGCGATCATCGTGTGGGCGATGTTGCGCGCGTGCGGCGAGGCGCTGAAGCAACTGGCGCGCGGGCACCCGCCCGTCGAGCCGGAGCCGGGCGCGGTGCGGAAGGAATTCCAGTCGTTCAAGATCGGGATGCTGAATCTCGGCTACTCGATCCACGTGGCCGTCGATGCGTCGTACCTGCACCTGTATCCATCTCTGACCGCGCGCTGGATCGGCATGCCCCCGATGAGCATCCCGTGGGAACAGATCACGCTCAAGCGGCGTTCCAGGATCATGGGGACGCACGTGGTGATCGGAAAGCAGCACCTCTACGGCCCGAACTGGTGCATGGAGATGGCCGGTGCGGATCGGAAGTGATGAGCGGCGTGCCCCCTCGTGTCCGGTGCCCGCTTCAGGTATAGTGAACTATCCATCGGGCCAAGCGGCGGCGGCGGCGCCCGGCATTTGGCTCGTTGGATAGCGGGAGCCACCCATGGCCGACCTCAGCGTGGTTGTTGACGGACTCAGGCTGCCGAATCCGTTTGTGATCGGTTCCGGGCCGCCCGGCACGAACGCGAACGTGATCTGCAAGGCCTTCGACGAGGGGTGGGGCGCGGTCATCGCCAAGACGATCAGTCTTGACGCGTCGAAGGTGATCAACGTTGCGCCGCGCTACGCGCGGATGCGCGTGGGTCCGAAGACGGACCAGACAATCGTGGGCTGGCAGAACATCGAGCTGATCTCCGATCGCCCGTTTGACACGTGGATCGAAGAGTTCAAGCAGGTGAAGCAGAAGTACCCGGATCGCGTGCTGATCGCTTCGATCATGGAGGAGTACAAGAAGGACGCCTGGGTCGAGATCGTGGAGCGATGCCAGGACGCGGGCGTCGATGCCTTCGAGCTCAACTTCTCCTGCCCGCACGGGCTCCCCGAGCGGAAGATGGGCGCGGCGATGGGACAGGACCCTGAGATCCTCCGCGAGGTCTGCGGCTGGGTGAACACGGTCTCGAAGATCCCGGTGTGGGCGAAGATGACGCCCAACATCACGCATATTGAGGAGCCGGCGCGTGCCGCGCTCGGGAGCGCGGGGGGCGGCTGCGAAGGGATCGCGGCGATCAACACCATTCTGTGTGTCATGGGCGTGGACCTGAAGACGCTGCGCCCGGAGCCGACGGTGGAGGGGTACACCACGCCGGGCGGGTACTCGTGCAAGGCGGTCCGTCCGATCGCGCTCCGCATGGTGATGGAGTGCGCCCGCATGATGAAGCAGGAGTTCCCGGGCCGCTCGGTGAGCGGCATCGGCGGCGTGGAAACAGGCGAGGACGCGGCCCAGTTCATCCTGCTCGGCGCGAGCACGGTGCAGGTCTGCACGGGCGTGATGATCCACGGCTACGCAATGTGCAAGACCCTCTGCGACGGCCTCTCGGCGTTCATGGACAGCAAGGGGTTCAAGTCGATCGAGGAGTTCCGGGGCCACTCACTGCAGTACTTCACGACGCACGCGGACCTGGTGCAGCGTCAGGCGGCGGCCAAGGCGGCGGAACGCAATGCCGCGAAGGGGATGGTCACGAAGGACGCGGCGTGGTCCGGCGACAAGTTTGTCGAGCAGTCGAGCAAGCTCGTCTCCAACGATTGAGTGGGTATCTATCGAGCGACGGAGTTGCACATGCCATTGCTGATCACCAACGCGCGGGTTGTCACGGCGAGCGACGATTACACGGCCGATGTCTACTGCGAGGGCGAGACGATCACGCGGATCGCCAGCGGCATCAGCCCGGTGTCGTGCGCGACGGGCACCGAAGTGATCGACGCCAAGGGGAAGTTCCTCTTTCCGGGGTTCATCGATCCGCACGTGCACATCTACCTGCCGTTCATGGGGACCTACGCGAAGGACACGTGGGAGACCGCTTCGCGTGCCGCGCTCGTCGGAGGGACGACGACGCTGATCGAGATGATCTGTCCCGGCAAGGGGGATCAGCCGCTGGAGGCGTTCGAGCTCTGGCTCGGCAAGGCCCAGGGCGTCAGCGCGTGCGACTTCTCGTTCCACATGGGGGTGTCGCGCTGGGACGACTTGGCCGAGGCGCAGCTCCGCGAGATCGTGTCGCGGGGCGTGCGCTCGTTCAAGGTCTTTCTGGCATACAAGGGCGCGCTGGGCGTCGATGATCGGGAGCTCTACCACGCGCTGAAACTCGCGAAGGAGCTGGGCGTGGTCGTCACGGCCCACTGCGAGAACGAGACGCTGATCGCGGAGAAGCAGGCGGAACTCCTCGCGGCCGGTCACAAGGAGCCCAAATGGCACGAGCTGTCTCGCCCCGTCGCGGTTGAGGCGTCGGGAGTGGCGCACCTCATGGCGTTCGCCGAGCAGACGGGCGCGGAGGTTTACATCGTCCACACGTCGTGCGAGGAGGCGGTCCGCGCCGCACAGGCGGGGATCTCACGCGGTGTCAGGGCCCATATCGAGACCGTGATCCCGTATCTCACGCTCGACAGTTCGTATGCCGAGCGCGATGGCGACAATGGCTTCGAGGGCGCCAAGTACGTGATGTCGCCGCCCATTCGTGCGAAGAGGCACCAGGACTTTCTGTGGGATGCGCTGCGGGCCCGCACGGTGGAGACGGTCGCGACCGATCACGCGCCGTTTGATTACAAATCGCAGAAGACGATGGGCAAGCCCCCCGAGTCGGACTTCACCAAGATCCCGAATGGCATCCCGAGCGTCGAGAACCGCGTCGATCTGCTCTACACCTACGGCGTCACCACCGGTCGCATCGACCTGCACACGTTCGTGGACGCCGCGTCGACGCGGGCGGCACGGATCTTCGGCTTGCGTGGCAAGGGGACGATCGCCGTCGGCGCGGACGCGGACCTTGTCATCTACGACCCGGAGTGCCGTGGCAAGATCTCGGCCAAGACGCACCACATGGCGACGGACTACAACGGCTGGGAGGGGTGGGAGCTCAAGGGCCGCTCAAGTGTCGTCACCGTGCGAGGCAAGGTGATGGCGCGGGATGGCAAGTTTGTGGGAGAGATGGGGCATGGGCAGATGGTGGTGAGGGGATAGTGTGGTGGCGGCTGTGTTGTGACGGTGGGCAGATAGGTTGCGGAGGAACCGATGCGTCGCATGCATCTGATTGGGCTTGTTGTCGCCATTATCGCAGTCGGCACGGGTGCCGCCGTGGCTATCAGGGCATTCGCTGACCAGCCCCGCGAAGAGAAGTTCAGGCAAGCCGTCAGAAGTGCCGACCGGATACGTATTCGATCGGGCGGGACCTGTCATCGGCAGGTTGAATCCGAGGCGACGCTGTTTGAGGTGAAGGACCGGGCTGGTGTCGACCGTGTTCTCGATGCGATCGGGATCGACGATGAGCTCAGCGGGTTTCATTGCATGTGCTGTGGCGAGCCCACGATCGAGTTCTACAGCGGCACAACACTGATCGCTTCTCTTGGGTTTCACCATGGCCAGTCGCTTCGTTGGGTGGACGAATGGGAGGGCGACAGCGCGCTCACAGCCGAGAGTGCGAAGGCGCTCTGTGACTGGCTGGCTGAGCATGGGCTCAAGGAACCGCTTGAGGAATGGCAAGAGGGGCAACGCCGTGCAGAGGCGGCGGTATTGCGGTACAAGTTCAATGAACGGATGATTCCTAAGGAAGTGCTCACCGCGCTAGGCACGGCGGACACAAAGGAGAAGGCGATCGCGGCATTCACGTCGCGCGTTCGGGGCGCCGAGGCAGCGAAGTTGTACTTTGAGGTCCTCGGCGGCGCTCTTTACGGGTGGGATTGCACGGACCAGCTGGAGTCTCTGATCGTACAAGAGCTTCTGCCGCTGGTCGGTGCTGTGGACATGCTTCGTGCTGTCGAGATGGTCACCAATGACCCCTCAGGCCTGCGCGGAGCGGCCCGTTGGATCCTGTGGAACGCAAAGTGGGAGGGGCTGGATGCAGTCGCTCTCGGTGAACTGACGGCACCAGTTGGGCGTGCAGGACTGTCGCATCCCGACGAGGAGACTCGTCGACGCGTGATATGGGCGCTCTGGCGAATGGGCACACCAGAGGCGTGCATTGCGCTGCGCGAGTGTGCGGCGAGCCGCACTCCGGTTGTTGAGGCGACACCTGAGGAGATGGCACAGCCGTACGGGATGCGGACGATGATGCCGCAGAACGACGAAGTCGAATCGAAGCTGGAGTCAACGGCCGCGGTGGTATACCTGTCTCGGCTTGATGACAAGCAGAGCCTCGAGATCGCCGAGCGTCTGCTGGCCGTGTCGCCTCCAGAGGATCGAGACATGCTCGCCGAAGCGGTGGAACGACTTCGAGAGAAGTGAATCGTCGGCGTGCAGCGGTTATCCTGCGGTCTGAATCGCCCCCACCACATCATTCCACAGCGACGGCGACACATCCGCCGGCGCGTCGCGCGTGACCTCGATAAGGCACTGTTGAGGATCGCGTCCGGTCCGCAGCGCAATCGCCGCCGCGGCAATACTCGGCGCACGGCTCATCCCCGCGCCGCACATCACCAGCGTCGGCACCCGTCCGCGCAGCAACTCCGCCACCGTCATCGCGGCCGACCGCAGAAGCCACGACGCGTTCCCCGGGCCGTCCACCAGCGGAAACCGACAGAGCGCGGTCTCCCGCGCGATCGAGAAGGGCTCCTCGTTGACCGCCAGATCGATGATCGCGCCGATGCCAGCGAGCCGGATGCGACGCATGTCGCGGAGGTCGCCCCGATTCCCGATCCACAGTGAATACTCTTCGATCAGGCGCATGGCGGCTTCCTCCGGCACACTCGTGTTGCTGGGAACTGCTCACGCCGCCTTGCAGAGAGCGAGGCCTGCTCCGACGATTACGCCCCCTCCTGCTCCCCGATCGCCATATCCAAGACGCCGAGCATGAAGCCGATGTCCGCTTCGGTCAGGCACATCGGGGGCTTGATGCGGAGGACGTTTCCGAAGAAACCGCCCTTGCCGATCAGGAGTCCGAGGTCCTTGCACCTCTCAAACACGGCGGCACACTGGGCCGTCGCGGGGGTTCTGGCGGCTCGATCGGTCACGAGGTCCACGCCGCACATCAGCCCCTTGCCCCGGATGTCGCCGATCAAGGTGTGCTTCTTCTGGAGGTCGCGCAGCCCGGCGAAGAGCGTCGCGCCGAGCATCTTCGCACGGCCCTGAATGTTTTCATCCAGGATCACGTCGAGCGTGGCGAGGCCTTGGGCCATGGAGACGGGGTTGCCGCCGAAGGTGTTGAAGTGGATGCGGCTGGTGAGCGACTTGGCGATTGCGGGTGTGGTGACGACGGCGGCGAGCGGGCAGCCGTTGCCGATCCCCTTGGCCATCGTGACGATGTCGGGATAGACACCGGGGCCACCGACTGTCTGGAATCCCCAGAAGTTCTCGCCAGTACGCCCGAACCCCGTCTGCACCTCATCCGAGATGCACAGGCCGCCCGCCCCGCGCACATGCTCGTACACGGCCTTCAGGTAACCCGGCGGCATCTCCACCACGCCGCCGACGCCCTGCATCGGCTCGGCGATGAACCCTGCGACCTTGCCGCTGGTGGCGAAGCGGATCGTCTCCAGCACATCCGCGGCGTACCTCTCGCCCGCGTTCGCGTCGTCATATCCGTACCGTCCGCGATACCGATCCGGCAGACCCGCGTGGTGCACACCAAACCCGCCGGGGACGTTGTACTTCCACGTGCTGTGCGAGGTCAGGCCCATCGGCGCGGCGGAGCCACCGTGGTAGGCGTTGCGGAGCGCGATCATGTCGAAGTTGCCGCTGTGGGCGCGGGCCATGAGCATTGCCAGGTCGTTGGCGTCGGAGCCGGAGTTCACGAAGTAGACAGATGAGAGGTTTGACTCCTTGGGGAAGGTCGAGGCGAGCTTCTTCGCGTACTGGGCGATGGTGGGATGGAGATAGATGGTGGTCGCGTGCTGGAGGAGCGCGTTCTGCGCGTTCACGGCGGCCATGACCTTCGGGTGGCAGTGGCCGACGGAGACGGTGACGATGCCGCCGAGCGCGTCGAGGTAGCGCCGACCGGTCTCGTCGAAGAGCCACTGCATGTGGCCCTGCACGAGCATGATCGGGTCTTTGTAATAGGTGACGAGCGCGGGCGTGCAGAACTCCTTGCGCATCGCCAGGACCTCGGCCTTGGTGGGGCCGCTGTAGGGCGCGGGCTTGAAGTCGCAGGGTGGGAGGGCTGGTGCACGGGTGGCGGCGGCGGGCGTAGACATGGTCGTCATGCCAATAGTCTACATGGGCGTGGAGCGCGGGAACACGGTCGATTCGCGGGCGCGCCCGGGATTGTGCGGGAACTGGTTCGAAAACACTTCGTCGAGGCCAAGGTGGGTTCGCCCTGCCCGCGTTGAGAAGGGTGTGTCACATGCCGGGAGGCGCGTGGCGCGGCGGGAGTGTTTCTCGCAAGTTCACGACCGAATCCATCATCACGACCCACACCCCTCAGGAGGCCTCGCATGTCCCCCACGCTCTCCGTTCGTACCCAGTCCGTCCGAGCGTTGCTTGTCTCGGCCGCCCTCGCCGCCGCTCCCCTCGCGGCGTTCGCCGGGCCGCTCACGCCCCCCGCCGGCGCGCCGGGCTCGACGATGAAGACCCTCGACCAGGTCGAGGCGCGCACGCCCCTCACCTTTGAGAACGCCCCCGGCGACGCGACGACGTTTTTCAAGATCACCGCCGGTGGTTCTTACTACCTCACCGGCAACCTCTTCGTCACCGGCGACATGAGCGGCATCCTCGTCAACGCGCCGGATGTCACCATCGACCTCAACGGCTTCACCATCGTCCGCGCCAGCGGCTCCACCACCAAGGCGCTCGTCCGTGCGGGCGGCGCGGGCTTCACAAACGTCACCGTCAAGAACGGCACCATCAAGAACGCGGGTGGCCACGGCATCGACCTCTATGCCAACTCCCGCGTCGAGAACGTCACGGTTGTCGCCCCCGGCCAGCATGGCATCTTCCTGGGCGCTCGCAGCGTTGTGAGCAACGCGATAGTTGACGATCCCGGCACCGACGGTGTGAACTCGGGCGCAGACTCGCTCGTATCCGACACCGTTGTCTACTCGCCCGGCCAGCACGGCATCTCCGTGAGCACCAATTCGGTGGTCCGTGCCTGCCAGGTCCAGTCCGCCTCGCAGAACGGCTTCAACGTCGCCTCCGGCACCCTCGTCCAGGACTCCACTGCTTCCAACTGCGTCGCGTTCGGCATCGCCGGGCAGGCCAACACCGGCACTCTCCGCGTTCTGAGCAACACCGTCACCAACTGCGGCTCGGGCGGCATCCGCGTCTACCACTCCAGCCAGATCGTCGGCAACACCGTCTCCGTCTCCGGCCTCGCCGTCCCCGGCATCACCGTCTTCGGCGATGGCAGCCGCATCGAGAAGAACGTTGTCCATGGCGGGCCGGACGCCGTCCGCATCGACGCCTCGGGCGATGACAACCTCGTCATCGGCAACCTCGCTCAGAACCCGACCAGCGGCAACGGCTTCGCCAACGTGAACGCTGCCAACAACCAGATCGGCCCCATCGTCACGGCCGGCGGCACCATCTCCTCCACCAGCCCCTTCGCCAACTTCAGCCACTGAGCCCAAGCGGGCTTCGGCCTTCAACCAACCTCCCACGCACGCGCCCGGCGGTCAGCCACGGGCGCGTGTGTCTTTGCGCGAGGAGCGTCTGGGCGCGAATGGGTCTCGGTGGATGGTGAGCGGATTGGGCTGGGCTACAGGCCCGCTTCGCGCTCGAGCTCGACGGCGAGGGCTTTGCCGAAGTACTCGAACTCGGCAAGGGTGTTGTAGAGCTGGGCGGAGATGCGGGTGAAGCGCGTGCCGCAGTCTGGCAGGGCCCAGATCGGGACCTGGATGCGGTGTTCATCGACGAGGCGGTCCTGCAGCGGGTCGCCGAAGACCGCTTTCACACCCTTGAGCGAGGCGGGCATCGGCGGGAGCAGGATCGTTGCCATCGAGGGGAGCATGTCGTCGGGCGCTGGGGGTGTGAGCCCGGTGGCGTTGCAGATGGCAGCGCGGCCCTTGATGACAAGGTCGTGGTTTCGCTTCATGAGGGCGGGGATGCCGCCGGGGATGGACTTCTCGAAGAACTCGATCGCTGCGGGTACGCACAGGAGCGCGGAGTAGTCGGACGTGCCGACGTAATCGAACTCGGCGAGGAAGGGGGCGCGATCGTCACGCACATTGTGGACGCGGCTGGAGAGCGAGATCGGGCGGAAGCCCCTCTGGAGCCCGGGCTGCACGTGGATGAAGGACGAGCCCTTGGGGCTGCTCACCCACTTGTGGAAGTCGGCAACGTAGTAATCCGCGCCGAGGTCGGTGACGTCGAGCGGGATCTGGGCCGGGACGTGCGCGCCGTCGATGAGGACGCGGATCCCCTTGGCATGGAGCATGTCCGTGAGTTTCTTGACCGGGAGGATGATCGCCGTGGGGCTGGTGATGTGGGAGAGGATGGCGAGCTTGGTGCGAGGCGTGACCGAAGCCATCACGGCGTCGATCACCTGCTGCTCGTTGGCGATCGGGAATGGGATCGTGGCCTTGACCATCTTCGTGCCGACGCGCTGGCCCATGCGACCCAGCTCGTTGATCGCGGACATGTACTCGTGCGTGTTGACGAGGATCTCATCACCGGGCTTGAAGTCGATGTTCAGGAGCACGGTCGCGATCGAGATCGTCGCGTTGGGCGTGAAGGAGAGGTCCTGCGGGCGACAGTTGACGAACGCACCGACGCGCTCTCGAACCACGTCGGTCAGGCGTTCGAGATGCTGCATGAAGAATCGGACGGGCTCGCGTTCCATCAGGGCGCGGATCTCGTTCTGCGCGTCCTGCACGACCTCGGGGCACGCGCCGTAGGAGCCGTGGTTCAGGAATGTGATCGCGGGGTCGAGGCGCCAGTGTGTGGCAAACTCGGACCGGGAAGGCCGGGTGGAGGTGGTCGTCTTCACGGGTGGGCACCGGGATTCGGGACGCTCAGCCGTTCACATCCAGGATCCGTCCCGCGTGAACCGCTGTCGCCACTGTATTCCTATCGGCGGGGTGGCGGTAGAGCGGAACACTTTGCGATGCGTCATTCGTCGTCGCGCGCCCCGCGCTCGATGGCTCGGTGAAATCAATGCCACCCGGGACTTTGGCCGCGACCAGCGCAGCTGCGCGGCTGGCCGCACGCGTCGGAGACGCATCCTTGGGCGAGGCCGCGGGGGCGTTCGCTGCGGTGGGCTCGAACGTGTCCGCCGCCGGGCCGATGCGTGCAAGGGTGCCCTCTTGCCGGATGGCCTCGCGCTGCACGGTCGGCGCGTAGACGTTTCCCAAGAGCGTGGGTCTGGAGAGGGGCGTCATGCCCGGCTGACCTATGGAAGGGTCGATGCGGTCCATCGAGAGTCAGTTTACCCTCGGGTGTGGGTTTCGCCACGTCCGCATGTGGTTACGCACAACGAACACCCATACGGGCACGCTGCCAATTGGGAAACGACGCATCCCGGACCTCAATCCGGTCCCGCACCCTCGAGCACTTCGGCGACGTCGTACCCCGGCTTGTCGTTCCGGGCGAGCGCGTGCTCGCGGGCGTCCATCCCCTCGGCGTCCTTGGTCCACGCGTCCGCGCCATGGTCGAGCAGCGCGAAGACCAGCCCGATGTTCGCGACCTCCGATGCGAGCATCAGCGGCGTCCGCCCTCGCTCGTCGGTCGCGTTCACGCTCGCGCCGGCGCTCTGCAACGCCTGCACGATCTCGACCGGGGTGTCGCCTTTGGCGGCAGCCAAGAGGAGAATACGGGTCGCGATCGCGCCGCGATCAGCTTCGGGGATCGTGGCGAAGACTGCGGCGAGTTCCTGCGCACCCATTGAGGCCATGTGCGCCGGTTCGGGCACAAGCACGGAAGGCGTTTCCGGCTCCGGGGCGGGAGGCGTTGAGTGCGCCGGATCCGCTGTTGATTCGCCGGGCGCAGGAGGATTGGCGGGCGTTTGCGGGGACTTGTATCGCAGGGCGAGAGTGATGAGCCCGGCCGCGACGACAAGCCCGACAATACCGAGCACGGGGGAGGGAACCGGCTGGCGTGAATCGGACATGGAACCTCCGTCGAGGGCACGGGCTCCGCTGCCCCGTGCTCATTCGAGTGTGCGAGCGGAAGGATAGTGCCGGTATCCGGCTGGCACTTCGAAGACTCCGGCACCATCTCGAATCGATTGGTTTACTCGGGAAGGAGCGCGGCGGCGGCGTGTCCGAGGTCGTCGTCGCGGCTGACGGCCCAGTCCCGGGCGGTTCGGCCGAGCCGGTCCTTGACGGCCGGGTCGGCCTTCGCCTCCAGCAACGCACGGACACGCTCGGCATCGCCCCGGTCCGCGGCACGCATCAGTGGGGTGAGGCCATCGTTGTCGGCGAGGTTCGGGTTGGCCCCGGCCCCGAGCAGGAGGGTGAGAACGCCCGTCGATTCGGGTGCGCCCGCGGCCATGGCGACGGCCGTCGCGCCGCTGTTGTCGGCCCAATCGATCATCGCTCTCGCACCCGCATCGAGCAGCGCCTGCACGCGCTCCTCGCTGCCGGACTGGGCCGCGATGAAGAGCGCGGTCTGGCCCCACTTGTTGCGCACGTCGATGTTGGCTCCGGCGTTGAGCAGGGCGCGGACGCGCTCGAGATCGCCACGCGCCGCGGCCAGCATCGTCGCCGTCCAACCGTCGTCTCCGCGCGCGTCCACCCGCGCGCCCTTGGCGAGAAGTGCGTTGATCGAAGCCGCGTTGCCCCAGCCGGCGGCATAGATGATCGCAGTCCGGCCCTCGCTCGAACGAGTCTCGGGAGAAGCGCCGAGCTCGAGGAGCTTCGCGATCGTCTGGGCGTGCCCGCCCATGGAGGCCGCCATCAGGGGTGTGATCGCGACACGAGACAGCCCGCCGGATGGCATCAGCTCGTCCAGATTCGGGTTCTGCCTTGACTCTCGTTCAACGGCGGCGGTATCGCCGGAAGCCGCAGCAGCGATGATCGCGGGCGAGGCCTGCTGGCCATAGGAGCCGTCGTGGCGGAGTTCCGCCGCGAGTTCTCGCACGGTCCAGAACATGAATCCCCCCGCAACCAGCAGGATGATCACGACAAGCGAGAGCGACATCGGGCGAGAGACGGACATGGCGACCTCCGCAAGGGGCCTTCGTTCGGCGCGGGAGCGCGCAGCAGGAATGCTCTATTGAACCGAATCGGCCCTCGGAATGCAAGGTGCATGGGCACGCGCGAACACGGACCGGGGACGCACAGACACCGTCCGTGTGGGATCGCGGATCAACCGCCTCCGGGCGGCGGCTCGGGCTTAGGGAGCGGCTTCCCGGTCTTGAGGTCCTGCCCGCGGAGTTGGCGCGTCATGTCGCGCAGGAAATTGCCGACCCGGGCCTTCTGATGCGGCGTGGAGTGGCTGCCGACACCGTTGTTGAGCGTCGTGAACATGCGTCCCGCCATGTTGCCGGTCATGTTGCCCGACTTCATGAACTTCTGGTCACGCTCGGCCTGGCGTCTCGCGTCCGCGAGGATCTCTTCATCGGTCTGGTCGCTCTCCTCACCCGCGACCTGCGACATCAGGCGGACCATCTCGACAACCTTTTGATCGATGAACTCGCCCTTCTCTTCCGGCGAGACGCCCTTGTACCCCGCCGCGAAACTGTCCATCATGTCGAGCATGAGCCGGGACGCGTTCTCTTCGAGCTGCTCGCGGGCCTTGCCGCTGATGCCGGCGGCGAACGCCGCCATCAGCACGCTGTCCTGTCCTCCCATCCCCTTGACGCGTTTGACGAGATCGCCGATCAGCTTCACGCGCTGCTCGACCGAGAGCTTGTTGAACTCGTCGGTGAGGAACGTGAAATCGAGGACCTTGCCCATGGGAGCGGTCGCATAGTCGGGGACCGGCGTCGGTCGGAAGACGAAGTACGCGCCGATGCCGCCTCCGACGAGCAGCGTGCCGGCCACGATCCACGTGCAGATCCGGAATCGCTTGCTGCTGTTGTAGCGATTGCGCCCCGATCCCCACCAGCGCGTGAGCGTCTCCTGCACCGACTCGCGCCGGCGATCCTTCGCTCGCTTCTTCGCGGGCTTGGCACCGGGCGAGAGCGAGGGATCATCGATCAAAGAGCCGAGGCCCGAGAGCGGGCCGGAGCTGCTGTGCGCCGTGATGTCTGGTGTTGAGTTCATGGAAGCGGAAGCCCTCCGAAGCGTGCCGCTTCCTTGAGAAACAGGGCGAGTTCGGTGTCCGATGCCTGGCGGGGGGCCCAATCCGCGCGTCCGTCTGTGAAGAAGAGGGCGCACGCGCCGGGCAGATCCGTCCCGCCACGTCCCTTGTGCCACGCATCCTCTCGAGTGTCCCAGGAAGCATCCGCGAGCACCGGCCAGTCGCGTCGATTCTCGTAGGCCTTTGTAACGCCGAACTCGGGGCGCGGGACGGTCAGGCCTTCGAGGAAGAAGATGAAAAGGCCCGGCACGTACGAGTACGAGGTGCCGTAGACGCGCGAAACGGGCTCGTAGCCGGACTCGGCATCGGAGCTCTTCCGATCGCCGGGGCAGGCATAGGGATCGACCGAGATGTAGAGCGATGTGGGGTCGTCGGGGTTCTCGCGCCGGGGCCGGGGCGCGTCGATGTAGCTGTCGAGCACATCGAGGAGCGTTTCATCGGTCTCGCCGTCGGTGTCGGCCTGATCCTGGAGGAAAGAGACCCTCGGCAGGATTCGCCCGTTCGTGTCCATATAGAGGTTGAGGCCGGTTCCCAGCCCGCGCAGGTTCGCGAGACAGCGGATTCTGCGTCCGGACTCTCTG
This sequence comes from Planctomycetota bacterium, assembly GCA_963204725.1. Lineage (GTDB taxonomy): Bacteria > Planctomycetota > Phycisphaerae > Phycisphaerales > UBA1924 > JAHBWV01. Next base: position 57,662 of record CAUJHH010000074.1, on the reverse strand, counting down.
GCCCCGGCGAGACTCGGGAGCAGAATGCCGATCAGTATCGCGATGATCGAGATCGAGACCAGCAACTCGATCAACGTGAACGCGCGACGGCGGCCAGCGCGTTCGAGACCTCGGTTGCTCCGCCCTGTTCGCTCGACCTGAAACCGCATTCCATGACCTCCCAGTGCCGCGCCGGACCGACCCTGCGTTACGACCGAATCCGATGGTCTTCATCGGATCGGTGGGGGCTTCCCCATTGTAAGGGCCGCGTTCGCCACTCCCAAGCAGAAAGTCTCCACTTGCAGAGACGCGCCAGTGATCGCTTCGGAATCTCGCTCTCCGGATTTCGTCGATCCCCGGGTTCCCGATTCAATCTCGCTCACGCCAGGGCTGAGGCCAGGGATCGGGCCGCGTCATGGGCGAGGGCATGCCCCGATCGGGTTGCAACGATGTCGGCGTTGAGACCGGAGAGGGCCGGACCCGTCAGCGAAAGATCGCCGATCAGATCGAGCAGTTTGTGGCGGGCTGGCTCGTCGGGGAAACGGAGCGCGTTGTCGATCGGACCGCTCGGCCCGATGACGAGCATCTCCCGAGGTGTCAGGTGCTTGAACAGCCCGAGCGACTGCATCAGTCTCGCCTCCTGCTCGAGGGAGAACGTGCGAGCGGGGGCAATTTCGGAGGCGTAGGCATCGGGCTCGCCGTTCCATCGCGCCGATTGCTCGCCGATGGGCGCGGGATATGCCAAGTTGTAGGTGTAAGAAATGCCGCGCGCCTGGCGGGGCGTGATGACGATCGACGCGTCGCCGTTCTGCACTCGGATTGGCTCGGCCAGTGCGATGCTCGCGCCCTCGGGATTGGGCCGGTCGACCGTTCCGACGGCACGGATCGCCTCGACGAATGGGGCACTCGACCCATCGAAGATCGGGGTTTCTGGCCCCGTGCAGCTCAGGGTCGCGTCGGTGATGCCGAGCCCCGACAGAGCAGACAACAGGTGTTCAACCGTCGCCAGCATGGAATCACCCGCGCCGATACACGTGTGGCGCGCCGGAAACTGAGAGAACGCGGGGATGAGCGTCCTGGTGGCGAGGTTCTCGATCGTGGCGCGAACCCGTCCGCCGTTGAGAAGGAGGCCGATGCCGTCGCCGGGTGCTGCGGGCTCGAGGGTCAATGTCCCGGAGATGCCGGTGAAGAGTCCCGTGCCGGAGAGCGAGACCAACCCGGCCAGCGTGCGCGACACGCTCATTGATCGTTGTCCGCCCGCGCGGAGTCGCCAAAGACCTGCTGCTCGAGCGCGCGGACCCGAGCGAAGAAACCGGTCAGGCGGCGGGACGCGGCATGGATGCGCATAGCCTCGACTCCCGGCAACGCGGGCAGGCCAAACGCCGTGCCACCGCTCGGAATGTCCTTCGTCACACCGGCACGCCCCGCGATCTGGGCCATGGCTCCGATGTTGACGTTGTCTCGGACCGAGGCGCCGCCGCCGAGCATGGCGCCGTCCCCGATCGTGACCGATCCGCCGACTGCGACGTGCCCGCACAGGATGACGCAGCGCCCAAGCTGACAGTTGTGGCCGACCTGCACGAGATTGTCGATTTTGCAGCCATCGCCGACAATCGTTGAGCCGAACTTGGCGCGATCGACCGCGCTGTTGGCGCCGATTTCCACAGCGCTGCCGATCACGACGTTTCCGATGTGCGGTACCTTAATGGGCATCCCGGTCTTCGGATCGGGCCGGAAGCCGAACCCGTCGGCCCCGACCACGACGCCCGCATGCAGGATACACCCGTTGCCGACGACACAGCGATCGAGGACAGAGACGCCGGGATTGAGCGTGGTCTTCGCGCCGATCGAGGCGCCGGCGCCGAGATAGACACCCGAGACCAGCACCGATCCCGGCCCGATCGATGCGCCCCGTTCGATCACGCAGAGGGGGCCGACGTGAGCGCTCGGGTCCACGCTCGCGTCCGCGTCAACCACCGCTGTGGGATGAACGCCGGGCGGGCGTGTAGGCGGGGCGGGCGCGAACATCTCCAGAGCCGAGATCAGCGCGAGGTCCGCGTCGTCCACAACCAGAAGCGCCCTCGATCCGGCGTCGTGGCCGTGCACGACCAAGCTCTTGGACACAAGCGCCGCCGATGCGCTCGCTCGCTCCCACAGCTGGGCGTTGGACCCGTCCCGGATGAACGTGATATCGCCCGGGCCCGCTCGTTGGAGCGTGTCCAGTCGCTTCACCTCGATGTTCGAGGGGCCGATCAGTTCCGCGCCGAGCGCGGCGGCGATTGAGCCGGTCGTGTGCACGTCGGGCCGCTCCGAATTACTTGCCGAACTCGGAGTTCATCAGCGTGATGATGTCGTCGGTGATATCCACGCTGTTGGACGCGTGCAGGACCGTGCGCGACTGGATGATGAAGTTGATTTCCCGATCGGTGAGCGCATCCGGAATGTCGATCGAGCGATTGTCGAGCAGGACCAGGTCCCACCCGTCCTTGGCCGCGACCCGTGTGATCGCGTCGTTGATCTTGAAGTAGATCTCGCGCAGAATCTCGCCGGTCTCGAGCGAGATGAGCGTCTGGAGCGCCTGCTTGCGGGCCTCGGCCGTCGCCGCCGTCTCGATCTGCTTCTGCTTGATCTCTCGCATCTTCGTCCGATCGGTCTTCGGCAGCACCTCGAGCTGCTTGGCGAGTCCGTCGAGCGTCTTCTTGAGATCATCGAGCGAGGCCTGGCGCTGTCCGATCAGCGACTTCATGTCATCCTCGCGACGCTTCTTCTCGCTCAGGCCGTTCATCACTCGTTCCAGATCCACGATGGCCACCGCCGTCGCCGACGCCCGCTGGGCCGACACGCCCGCCGCGGCGTCCGCGCGATGCCCACCAGCAAAGACGCATCCAAGACCGGCTGCAAGGCAAAGGCCGACGATGACGACCGAACGGTGAAGAACCATGACGAACTCCATTGTGCGGGCCACCCCCTTCGTCACACTTTCGGGGCGGCCAGAATTGGTTCACGGGACTGAATGCAGACAGAAGAAGATGATACGACAAGTCTCCCGGCAACACGCGCCCACCCGCTGTACCCGATCAAAATACGATCAATCCAACCACGGATCACTCTTCGAGATCACGCGGCGGCGGCTTGTTGTTTTCAATCATTTCTGAAACAACAGTGGACTGCAGCCGCGAGACGGCGCATACTTCGGGCATGGGAAGGGACTCCAGCAGGCAATCGGGAGCACGAACCGGGGGCGAAGAGGGCGCGGACACGCCCGAGACGCTGCGCCTCGCGCAGGACCAGTTCATCGCCTGTTGGGGCAAGATGGGATCGGCGTGGGGAATCTCTCGCACAATGGCCGAGGTCCACGCGCTCCTCTTTATTACCGGTGAGCCCCTCTGCACCGACGACATCATGGAGCGGCTCCAGATCTCACGCGGCAACGCGTCGATGTCGATCCGCGCGCTCCTGGACTGGGGCGTCGTCGCGCGGGCCCATCGGCGCGGCGATCGCAAGGAGTACTTCACGGCCGAGCAGGACGTGTGGGCCATGTTCCGCGCCGTCGTACGCGAGCGCATGAAACGCGAGGCCGACCCCACGCTCGCTTCGCTCTACGAGATCCGCGATCTCACGGCGAGCGTTGAGGATGCGACCCGTCGGACAAAGCGGGCCAAGCAGCCGCCCGTTGATTCGGCGGAGGCCGATCTCATGGCTCGGGTGGGCGAGCACAACAAACGCCTCGACGACATGCTGAAGTTCTTCGAGACTGTTCAGTCGCTCACGGAGCGATTCGTGAGCCCAAGCGGAAGAGGCCTGCAGATCGCAGCGACCATTCTCGGCAAGGCCGCCTCGTGATGCCATGACGACCGCGCCCCATCCATTTCAGTTTGCGAACACACCCGCGACCGCCGCGGCTCGGGAGGCGCCCAACTCGCCCGAGATTCGCGTCGCGTGGACGATCGCGTCCGAGGCGCTGCGCGCCGCACGCCCCGATCTTGCCATCCGCGAGGATACTCGCGTGTGCTCTCTGGTCTGGACCATCGGCCCGGGGGGAGATGCCGAAGCGTCGCTGGAGTTCGATGGCTCACCCTTCACGTTCCCGCTCGTACCGAGCGGTCTGGGCGCGGACACCTCGCACCACGAGCCGACATCGACGATCGCTGTCACCGTCCCTGGATTGCTCGAACTCGTGATCGATGCGCGCAGCGGAAAGTGTCTGTACGCGCGGACGACACTGCTCAGCGCGCTCGGGATTCCCGGTGGCGCGTACCGCACGGCCTCGCGACCGGCGCAGGGCTGAGCCGTCTCGCTCGCACGCTCAGCTCAGGACGTCGGCCACACCGGCGCACCCAAGCACGCACGAGACCACGCCATTGAGCGTGAAGAACGCCATGTCGAGCCCGGCCTTGCCGCGACGGGCGAGAACGAGGTGCTCGGTCACCAAGAGCCCCCCCACCAATACCACGCCCGCGCCGAAGATCACGCCCAGGCGTGCGTCGGCGCGCCACGCCACGATCAGCATCGCCAAGGCACCCGCGTGCAGCGCGCGGCTCGTCCAGATCGCGCCACGCCAACCGAGCGACGCGGGGATCGAGTGGAGTCCCGCGCCCCGGTCAAAGTCCAGATCCTGAAGCGCATAGATCACGTCGAAGCCCGCAACCCAGAGCAGCACCATCCCCGCGAGCCACCACACGGCGGGCGTGGACGGGAGCAGCTCCGGTCCCACGGCGATCGCCGCCGCGAGCGGTGACGCGGCCAGCGCGCCACCCAGAAACACATGGCAGAGCGGGGTGAATCGCTTGGTCAGCGAGTAGAACGCGATCCAGAGCAGCACCGGCACCGCAAGCATCGCGGGCCACCAGTTGGCGAAGAAGACGCCGAAAAGCGAGGCGCACGCGACGAACGCGCCCGCACAAGCGATCGCGACGCCACTCGCCCCGCGGCGGGTCATTCGTCCCGCCGGGATCGCGCGTCTCGATGTGCGCGGGTTGCCAGCGTCGATCCGCGCGTCCGCGATCCGATTGAAGAGCATCGCCCAGGTACGGGCGAAGAACATGCACGCGACCACGATCGCCAGCATGACGCCGAACGTGCGCCAGTCGATCGGCGCGTCGTGGTGGACCCTGGGCGCAACCATGAACGCCGCCAAAACCGCGAATGGAAGCGCGAAGACCGAGTGCGCAAGCTTCACATCCGCCGCCGACTCGCGCAACACGGCCGCGATCCGCCCGCCCGTCCGACCCGCGCCCCGGCTCGCCTGTGCAGTCGTCATGGTGCCTGAGCGTAGTGCCCCGACTGCTCACGCGGACGATGCCCGGATCCCCTCCGAACTCCGCGCACTTGCGCCAGACGTGTGGGCGCGGATGCCCCGGCCGTGCCGCGCGTCTGCGCTCAACATCCGTGCCCGAAATCCTCGAGCATGTCGAGCATATCGAGCACATCGACGATCTCATCCCGGTTGTAGTCCGCCGCCGCCGGCCCGATGCCGAAACAGGGCGCCCTGACGCCGGCGCAACTGCTGAAGCTGTCGATGAAGTCGAGCAGATCGAGCACGTCGGTGACGCCATCTCGGTTCACGTCCGACGGGCAATACCCGTACGCCGTGAGGCGTGCGGTCTGCCAGACCGCGGGGTCGCCCAGGACCGGATCGGAGATGGTGACCGTCCACGTCCCGGCCGCTCGTTCGCCCCAGTTTCGGCGCGACGTGAGAATGGTGTCCGCGAAGTTGTCGGTCGAGTCGGTGCGCGTCGCTGCCAGAATCGATTCGGTCCCGGTCGGTGAACGAAGCATGACGTTCAGGTCGCCGACATAGGTGGTCGTGACGTTGAGCTTCAACTCAATGGCTTCGACGACGACGTCGTCGGGGATCGTCAGCGTCCGTGTGAGCCCGCTTGCGTTGCCGTCTGGGATCGCCGTTGTGATCACGCGCGTCCCCGAGGTCACGATGTGCTCGGGCGGAATCGGGTGCCACACCTTCGCGAGCATCGCGGCATCGAGCGCCCTGACGGCCCCAAACCCGTACGAGTACGAGACATCGAATCCAGCGTTGTTGACGACCCACGTCGGCGACAGCGGATCGCACTTGCGCGCCGAGTTGACCAGCACATGCTGCACGTCTCGCCACGAAAGAAAGGGGTTGGACTGCAGCATCATCGCCACGACACCCGCCACGATCGGCGCGGAGGTCGAGGTGCCGCCGAACGTCATCGTGTAGGCGCTCCCGCCCTTGGTTGTGTAGATCTGCTCGTCTCCCGGGCCGGGGCCTCCGGAAGAGTGGGCGACCACCATGAGCGACGATCCCGGTTCGGAGTAGTACGACTTGTCGTCGTCGTCGTCGATGGCCCCGACGCAGATCGCGAATCGCGACGACGCGTACGGGTCATAGTCTGTGCGATCCTTCGAGTCTGCGCCGTTGCCGCCGGCCCAGACAAAGACGGTGCCGAGGCCGCCCCTGCCGAGCACCGACGCAGCGAGCGCGTCCCGCTCCAACGCGGTGATCTGCCCGAGCGTCCCGTTATCTATCGGCCCCCACGAGTTGTTCTTGATGTGGTGCAGCCCGTTCAGCCACAGGAACGCGTTCGTGTTCTCGAGCGCCGACCCGTTCACCAGCTTCGACACGCGGCTGCCGTACGCCACGCCCACCCCGCCGAGGCCGTTGTCTCTCGCTGCGCCGATCAGCCCCGCGACGGATGTCGCGTGATTCGTGATCGAGCCGCCGGGCATGGAGGCCAGCGCGTTGTAGTTCGGAGCAATGTCCGGATGATCGGTCTGCCAACCCCCTTCGATCACACCAACCAGCACACCTGCACCCGTGAATCCGCGGTCCCATGCGTCCTGGGCTCCGACGTCCACTCCGGGAGAGACCGCATTCGCAAGATGCCATTGGAGCGGGAAACCGGGATCCGTCGGCCCACGGAGCGCGATCGGCCGTTGCACATCCACAAACGCGCTGACCACGCCTGGCTCTTGGTCGAGCTGATCGGCCAGTGCGACCGCCGCACCAACGGATCCGGCGTCGATACGAGACCATTCCGACAGACCGTCAACGGGACTCACATCCAGCCCAGCGAGCATCGCCGGAAGGGGCTGCGGTCCCGGCGGCCGCTTCATGAGCACAATGCTCGTGACCCGAAAGCCAGGCGTCGGCGCGGGAACAACGCCGCCTTTCGATATGAGATCGGTGTTATCCCTTGCCGCGTCGCTCGTTCGCGCGTCAGGATCGGCGATCATGAACCGCTCGGTCGCTTTTCCCACGCCGGTGCGCATCTCTGTCGCCGCATGAAACTCGACATCCGGCCATCCGGCAAGCGCATTCTTTGCCGTAAGCAAGACCCCGGCCATGCACGCGATGTGCATGGCACGCCGAAGCACGACCCGGTCTGTCATTTCTCTCTCCTCATCCCTCCAAAGCACCAACGCAGCCGCTCACACTCCTCCTACCGCTGCACCCAAACTCGAAACACCAAGCAATCTTGGGCCGTGCAGTATGGCGAGAACATTTCCCATATTCCAGTGTTATTCTTACCCAAGTTGAGTTTCCCCAGCAGAATACATCCAACCAAGCGCGCTCCGAAACCACCCCGAACGAGGTCGTCGGTTCAGAGAAGAATGGCTTTGGAGGGAGCACCCATTCCAGGGTTTGTTTCGCCGCAATCGCCGGTACCGCCCGGATACGGCAGCTTCCAGCCATACGCAAGGAACGAGCAACCGATCCGCTGTAGCTCGGACCTCGAATACCATTGCGTAGGACGCCCGCAGCGTCGGCCAATTGTGGCCAAGCACGCGCCGACAATGCCGAGCCGCGCCCCGTCAGGGGCGGGCTCGACGGAAGGACAAGCCGTCTCGTGTGGTGGAGCGTCGGGGTCGGCGAGTGAGGTTCGCTTGCCGCAGCCGCTCCACAATGGGCTCGCCAGCCCTCCGATACGCACGGATCCATCTGGTTCAGCTTTCCGCTCCATCGCTCCGGCTGATAGTCTGGATCGGGAGTCACCATGAACGATGTGGCACGCTTGCTGAACCTGTTGAAAGCCGGCCATCGGTGCGTGCGCATCGTCACGCACGAGGAGGCAGAGGCGCTGGATGTCGTTGCCGATGCCGCGGACCGCCTCGGGCGGCCCCTTCGGGTCTGGAGTTCGATTCAGGGGCTGCGTGATTGGGGCGGGATCGATTCCGGCTCGGTCCACGACGGCCCCCGCGCCGTGCTGGCGCGATTCAGCGCAGAGGCGCGTCGGGGCGAACTCGAATCGGCCATCTACGCGATGCTCGACCTCGCCGACTGCCTCGGCGAGCCCGAGACGCTCCGCGCCCTTCGCGAGGCCCTGCTCACCGGACCGGCAATCGGCGGCAATGGCGCAGGCACCGGTGGCCAACTCATCCTCATCGACCACGCCGCGCGGATCCCAGACACCATCGAGCGTCACAGCGTGCGATTCGACCTCTCCTTTCCCGGCGAGGACGAACTGGAGACGCTGCTCCGAAGAACGGTCAAGGACGAGCATCGCTTCGATCCGATCGAGGTCAACGTCAGCAAGCGTGACGTGGCCCGAGTCGTCGCGAACCTGCGGGGCCTCACGCGGCGTCAGGCGACACAGGTCGTCCGCGAGGCCCTCACCGACGACCGCAAGCTCGACTCGGCGGACATCCCGCGCATGATCGCATCCAAGCGGGCCCTCGTCGGCTCCGGCGAGCTCCTTGAGTTCGTCGAAGCACCCACCAGCATGGACGAGATCGGCGGCATGAATCGCCTCAAAAAATGGCTCGCCGACCGGAGCGGCGCGTTCAGCAAGGAGGCGACGCGGTTCGGGCTCACCCCGCCAAGAGGTGTGCTGCTGCTCGGTGTGCAGGGCGCGGGCAAGAGTCTCTGCGCCAAGGCGGTGGCGACCGCGTGGACGCGCCCCCTGCTGCGACTCGACCCCGGCGTGCTCTACGACAGGTACGTCGGCGAGAGCGAGCGGCGTCTGCGCGACGCCCTCCGACAGGTTGAGGCGATGGCGCCAGCCGTTCTCTGGATCGACGAGATCGAGAAGGCGCTCGGCTCGGCCTCCGGGTCGTCGGCCAGCGACGGCGGCCTCTCGCGACGCATGTTCGCGACAATGCTCACGTGGATGCAGGAGCATCGGTCCCCGGTCTTTGTCGTGGCGACGGCGAACGCGATCGATGAGCTGCCTCCAGAGCTGATGCGCAAGGGTCGGTTCGATGAGATCTTCTTTGTTGATCTGCCAAGTGAGGATGCACGCCGCGCGATCCTTGCGGTCCACCTCAAGAAACGGTCTCGCGAGCCGGCACAATTCGATCTGGCCCGCCTCGTCCGTGCGAGCGCCGGGTTCAGCGGCGCGGAGATCGAGCAGGCAATCGTCGCGGCGTTGCACGAGGCCTTTGCAGCGAAGCGCGAGCCGACGACCGACTCCATCGACGCGATCATGCGCGATAGCCCGCCCCTCTCGGTCACGATGCGCGAGCGCGTCGAGTCGCTCCGCGCATGGTCGAAGGGACGTTGCGTGCCGGCGGAGTGAGATCACACGGAAGACGTGTTCAGGGCGATCGCCTCGCGCCTGCGCGCCCGAGCGCGACGCCGACGACACCTCTCTCTGAGCGTGTCACTACAACACGGCGATCACTTCTTCCGCGCGAAGACCTGAATAACCGACGCCTCGCCGGTATGGAACATACCTTCGGATACATTTCGCACGAGGGCCGCCCGGTGCTCGATCATCATCCCGTCCAACTCGCCCACGATGACGTCAAGAGAGGCAAGAAGCGACGGATCCTTCGGCCCGCCGGTGCCGCGCTCGATCTGGTCCGGCGCGTACGCCTCGAGCACGAACACCCCGCCCGGCTTCAGCCACGAGCCGACGCGATGATGCACCGCGGCACGAAGCGGCGCGGGGAGATGCACGAATATCGAACTGACCACACCGAACCAATCGGCATCGGCAACGAAGTCCTGCAGGTTCACGGCCTGCGCGCGCAGCGTGAGGTTGCGTGCGTCTGCGAGCCGCTGCGCCTTGCGCATCCCGACCTCGCTCTGATCGACTGCGAGTACGTCCAGGCCGAGCGAAGCCAGAAACAGCGCGTTCCGACCCTCACCGGCGCCGATGTCGAGCGCTCGGCCGCTCTTCGGGAGCCGCTCTGCCATCCGCCGGAGAAAGTCGTTGGGCGTATCGCCATAGGCAAGTTGATCGCCCGCGTACCGCTGATCCCAGAATGCGCTCTGCATGACTAATACGGTAGCCGTGTTCTCAGTATCCGCGTGCTCTTCCCGGCAGGGTGCGAGAGCAAAGGGTTGGCCGTGCCGCGGTCACTTGACCTGTGGAGCTTTGGACCTGAGTCGGGACGAACCGGCTTGAGCCCTCTCCGAACTTGGGTGCCGCGGCTGATTGATTCGGCCGGCGCTCGGGCAATGGGAGTCGCGGGAGGGTCGATGGGCGCCAAGCTGGAAGCCAGCGCGAGAGCGAGTCCGCCGAGTCGGTAGACTCTGGCTTCTCCGCGATCGATACCCCGCCACTGAGGGCCCACGCCATGCGCTCCGAACACTCCCGCCGTTCGCCCGAACTCGCCCGCCGCCTCCTGCTCGCCGTCGCGCTCGGCGCGCCCCACGCGACGGTGTGCGCCGCCGAGGAGCCAGGCGCACCATGGAAGCCCGTTGCGGGAAAGCTGATGACCGAGTGGGGCGAGAGGGTCACGCCGGAGGACGCATGGCCCGAATACCCCCGCCCCTCGCTCGTGCGCGACGAGTGGATGAATCTGAACGGGCTGTGGGACTATGCGATCCTCGGGCTCGATCCTTCGCGCACCGACAAGGTACAAGGAATGATCCTTGTGCCGTTCCCGCCGGAGTCCGCGCTCTCGGGCGTCGGGAAGATCGTTCGGCCCGACCAGACGATCCACTACCGGCGCACGTTCCGGATTCCCGAGGGCTGGGGCGGCAAGCGAGTGATCCTGCACTTTGGCGCTGTTGACTGGCGGTGCAGCGTGCGCATCAACGGCAAGGAGATCGGCGAGCACATCGGGGGCTACGACCCGTTCTCGTTCGACATCACCGACGGGCTTCGCACCGGAGACAATGAGATCGTCGTGATCGCGCAGGATCCGACGGACACCGGCGGCCAGGGACGCGGCAAGCAGTGGCTCAACCCCCACGGCATCTGGTACACGCCCACCAGCGGCATCTGGCAGACCGTCTGGCTCGAGCCCGTCTCCGACGTCCACATCACACGCGTCCGCGCCGAGGCCGATCCGACCACCGGCGCGATCGACATCTTCGCCGAGCACGCCGGCGAGTTCACGCCCGACATGACCATCTCCACGTTCATCGAGAAGAATGGCGAGGCCGAGGCCGTGATCGAGTGTCAAGGCGGCATGGGACAGCCAAGCGTCGTCCTCGCCAATCCGCACGCGTGGACACCCGACGATCCATTCCTCTATGACCTTGTCGTCCGGATCACGCAGGGCGACACGGTCATCGACGAGGCCAAGTCGTACTTCGCCTATCGCAAGGTGGAACTCGGCAAGGACAAGAACGGCGTGCCGCGCCTCTTGCTCAACGGCGAGCCGCTTTTCCACTTCGGGCCTCTCGACCAAGGCTTCTGGCCGGACGGGCTCTACACGCCCCCGAGCGACGAGGCGATGCGGTTCGACATCGAAGCCGCGAAGCGCATGGGCGCGAACATGCTCCGCAAGCACGTGAAAGTCGAGTCCGATCGCTTCTACACGTGGTGCGACCGGCTCGGCATCATGGTCTGGCAGGACATGCCGAGCCCGTTCTTCAGCGATGAGCCCGCGGGAAGCGACAAGAACAAGTTCTCAAATCCCGCGCTGACGCAGGAGTGGAAGGACCAGTTCCTCAAAGAGTGGACAGAGATCATCAACGACTTTCGCCACCACCCGAGCATCGTCATGTGGGTGCCGTGGAACGAGGGATGGGGCCAGAACGACCTGGCATGGTCCAAGGAGATCGTCAATCGCACGAAGAAGCTCGATCCGACGCGACTCGTCAACAACGCGAGCGGCTGGACCGACATGGGTGTCGGCGACGTGAGCGACGTCCACCTCTATCCCGCGCCCGGCATGCCGAGCATCGAAGCGACGCGAGCCGCGGTCCTCGGTGAGTTCGGCGGGCTCGGCCTCCCTATTGATGGCCACACCTGGGTCGGCAAGGACAACTGGGGGTACGTGAGCTACGCCTCCAAGGCAGAGCTCGGCGCGGCGTATCTCGCGATGATCGAGCAGCTCCCCATGCTGATCGGGCAGGGGCTTTGTGCCGCCGTCTACACCCAGACCACCGATGTGGAGATCGAGGTCAACGGTTGGCTGACGTACGACCGCAAGGTCTGGAAGATCAATCCCGACGACGTGCGCAAGGCGACGCGCAGGGTCTACGACAAGCCGCCCCAAGTGCGCACGCTGCTCGCCAACGCTTCATCCGGCGCCGGCGCGACGTGGCGGTACACCACCGACACGCCCGCGCCGGATTCCGAATCGCGCGCATGGTCCGATGCCTCATTCGACGACGCATCATGGCAGCGCGGGCCCGCGGGCTTCGGGACCGACGGCACGCCAGGTGCCCACATCGGCACGGCGTGGAACTCGGGAGAGATCTGGCTGCGCCGGACTTTCGATTCCGAAGCCAAGATCGTGGGGAATCTCGCCCTCTCCATCCACCACGACGAGGACGCCGAGGTCTACATCAACGGCGTCAAGGTCGCGACCCTCAGCGGGTACACCACCAGCTATCGCGTTGTGACGCTCGACGCCGCCGCCTCGGGCACGATCCGCGCGGGACGCAACACGCTCGCGATCCATTGCAAGCAGACGCGCGGCGGGCAGTACATCGACTGCGACCTCGTGGAAATTGTCCCTGCGAAGTGAGCCGTGGTCTTGGGGAGCTCCCTGCTCCAAGGCGACACGCTCCGGCCCTCGCGATCGCTCTTTCTGAAGGGGTTCCATATGCACCGCTCGCACGCCGGTATCGCCATCATCGCATCCGTCGCCCTCGCGCCGGTCGCCACCTCAGACGACGCCATTCGGCCGATCCCCTTCACCTCTGTCTCCATCGGCGGCTCGTTCTGGGGCCCGCGCACGGACGCGATCCGTGCGGGCACGCTGAACGCCAACCGCCACCAATGCGACATCACCGGACGGATCGCGAATTTCGAGCGAGCCGGGGCCAGGATCGCTGGCGACCCAAACCCGGGCGCGTACCAAGGCCTGCTCTTCAACGACTCGGATGTCTACAAGATGATCGAGGGCTGGTGCGACCTGATCGCGACAGAGCCCGACGCCGCCCGGCGCGCCGCGCTCGAGAGCGATCTCGACGTCCTCATCGCGACGATCGCCGGGGCCCAATACCCCGACGGGTACATCAACACGTACTACACGCTCAAGGCGGGGATCGAGAACCGATTCACGCGCGAGGAATGGGACCACGAGACCTACTGCATGGGCCACCTCATTGAGGCCGGCGTCGCCCACTTCCGGGCCACCGGCACGCGCACGCTGCTCGATGTCGCGATCCGGAGCGCGGACTATCTCGACTCGCTCTACGACCCGGACGCCTTCACCGCGCCCCCCGGCCACCAGGAACTCGAGATGGCCCTCGTCAAGCTCGCCGACGCCACATCGAATCCGAAGTACCTCGATCTCGCCGAGTTTCTCATCGAACAACGCGGCACACCCCACCGCAAGCTCGACGGCAGCATGTACGGGCCCTGGGGCGACTACGCCCAAGACCACATCCCGGCGCGCGAGCAGACCGAAGCCGCGGGGCACGCTGTTCGCGCCGGTTACATGTACTCGGCCATGGCCGACCTCGCGCTCCACGGGCGAGGCGACTACCAGCCCGCGCTCCACGCGCTCTGGGAAGATGTCACCCAGCGGCGCATCTTCGTCACCGGCGGCATCGGCCCGAGCGCCAGCAACGAGGGCTTCACGCAGCCCTATGACATCCCCACCCATTCCGCCTACCAGGAGACATGCGCCTCCATCGCCCTCTGCATGTGGGCCCATCGCATGTTCCTGCTCACCGGCGAAGCGTCCTACATGGAGCAGTTCGAGCGCACACTCTACAACGCCGTCCTCGCCGGCGCGTCCCTCGACGGATCCAAGTTCTTCTACGTCAACCCGCTCGCAAGCCGGGGCGGCCACACCCGGCGCGACTGGTACGAGTGCGCCTGCTGCCCACCCAATGTTCTCCGCTTCTTCGCCTCTCTCGGGCAGTACGTCTACGCCGCGAAGGGCGACACCATCTACGTCAACTTGCTGATGGAGAGCCAGCTGGACATCGGATCGGGCTCCCTTCGTGGTGTTCACGTTGAACAACGCACCAACTATCCCTTCGGCGGCGACCTCCGCATCCTCGCAAAGAACCCGACAACGCGCCCGGTCACGCTGGCCGTTCGCGCGGTCGGCTCCGAATGGGGGAACGAAGCTGTCGGCCCCGACGGCTATCACCGGGTCGTTGTCGAACCGGGGAGCGACCTCGAACTCGTGTGGAGCGTCTCGATGCGGCCACGGCGCATCTATGCGGATCCGCGCGTGAAGGAGAGCGTGGGGCGCGTCGCGATCATGCGCGGGCCGCTGGTGTACGCCGCGGAATCGATCGACAACACCGCGGATGTCAACGCGCTGCTCCTCCCTCCCGGCGCAGTGTTCAAGGAAGAGTCCATCGATGGCGCGCCCGCGATCGTCGCCACCGGGCTCCGTGCGGTCGGTGATCCATCCGACGACTCCCTCTACCGGATCGGGATCGACTTCGAGCCCGCCGCCGCTGTGATGAGACCGTACTTCATGTGGGCCAACCGAGGCCCCAGCTCGCTCGTCGTCTGGCTCCCCGAGAGCGCACAATTCATGGACCCGCAGCCGCCAAAGGGTGTCACAATCAGCGCGAGTTACGTCGGCCACGGCGATGGCCCACTCGCCATGATCGATCGCATCGAGCCCGCCAGCAGCATCGACCACTCCATCCCGCGCTTCACGTTCTGGCCCCACAAGGGGATAGCTGGGGGCGTGGCGAACCACACATCCGGCTCCGGCCCTGTCGCCGGCGCGAGCGCCGAGCCCGCGGGGCGCGAGTGGATCATGCTGGAGTTCGACGAACCCCGTCGCCTGTCCGAGGTCTCGGTCTACTGGTTCGACGACACCGGGCGGGGTCAGTGCCGCGTCCCGCGCGCGTGGAGCATCGAGTGGCGCGATGGCGAGACCTGGCGAGCCGTACAAGCGAGCGGCACTGCGGGTGCCAGCGCATTCGGGGTTGAGCGCGACACATTCAATACCGCGCGCTTCCAGTCGATCTCGACCAGCGGGCTCCGCGTCACGATCGATCTGCAGGAGAGCCTCAGCACTGGCGTGCTGGAACTACGGGTCAAGTAATGCGGCGCGGCTTGATCCGTCCTATCGCCCGTTGACGGCACGTCGCAGATTGTTCTTGTCACGCGCGAGTCTCAGCCGCGGCTCGATGGTCGCCGCAAATGCGTCCGCCTCTGCCCGCCCACGATAGGTTCGCAGCCAGCTCGCGAGTTCTACGCCATCCGGCCCGAGTTGTTCCTCGCGCACCGCCACGCGCAGCGCATCGAGCGCGCGATCCCGCGCGTCCTTCTCCAGCCCGTTCATCCGCTGACGCGCCAGATTCCAGAGGGGATCGAGAACGCGGGGCGACCCGGCCACCTCCCCCGCCATGCTCTGCTGAACCCGAATGACCAGATCCAGATCGCCCGATCGGAACGCGGGTTCGATCGCGTACGCCGCGGCCTCTGGCGACAGTTTCGCGTCGGGACTCGCGACGATCGCCGCGACCAGTCGCCCCGCATCTTCGTCTCGGGCCAGCAACGCCATCAATCTCAGTGCATTCCCGAACTCTCGCTCCCCCACCGCTCGCTTGAGGTCATCGCCCAGGTCGCTCGCCCCATCGAGCGGCAGCGAGCCCTCACCACGCTTGAGCACGCTCGTGGGCCCCGACGTGATCAACGGATCACCAAAGACCGCGACACGCCACGCCGCCGCTCCCTCCACGCGCGGCACCACGCCCCACGGCTCACCCGCCGCCAGCCGCTCCGCGACCAGCGGGGTCGGAACAAACGCCGCGAGAAACGGTTCCTGGATCGAGCCCGCGTACGCGTAGACGCCTCGCTCGAACCACCGTGCGCCGATTGTCTCTGACTTGGTTGGAGCCAGCAGCGACCAGGAGTGAACGAAGTGCAGCATCGCCGGCCGATCGAGCAGGGGCAAATCACCCGGCGCACACCGATTCCCCTTGCCAAGATCGAAGAAGTCCGAGTTGCCCATGGTCGTGACGAGGATCAGGCCCGGATCGATTACGCCCGAAGCGACCCCGCGCCACTGCGCATCCGTCGCGTTCGGCGCATCATCCAGACGCACGCTCCACCCGGCACGCACGAGCGTGCGCTCAGCCGCACTCCCGTCGTGCGACTGCCAGACGCCCCCCTCGGTGTAGCTGTCGAAGATCCAAGCGCTCGACGGGCGCACGAACAGGCCGCACATCGCTCGATACGCGGACTCGGAGGCGTCGCCCTGGATCTGCCCCGCCCATCCCCAGCGTCCCTCGAGAGCGCGGGCCGGCAGGTGACGACCGATGAAGTCGGTGAGGGCGAAATACTGCCGGCCCTCCGGACCCGTGTTTGGCGTCTGCGCAAATAGCAGCTTCACCGGCGCGTTCGCGCACAGCGTCACCGCGTCGATCGTGTCGCCGAGCCTCGCCCAGCCCAGCGCGTGCGAGTCGCAGAACGCCTCGATCTGCGCGCTCAGCGCCTTGGCGTCGTCGAGCGTCACGAACGCGTTCACGTTCCGCCCCAGCGTCGTCCACATGATCGGCTCGCCGCGCGCCGCCGCGAGCGCCACGCCTCCCGCCCACGCCTCATCCGCGGGATTCGCCACGATGATGCCGGGTGGATTGTGCCCGATCTCGATCCAACGCCCCATCAGACGCGTGATCTCCGGCAGATCTTCCTCAAGACCCCAGACGCGCCCGATCGCTGTGTTGACACGGACCGCCGCGAGCGACGCGCCTCTGGGTGCATCGATCCCCTCCGCCTTCCACGACACAACCGACGCGGGACCGAACGCGCGGACGAAACGGCCGATGTTCTCCGCCGCCTGCGGGCTCCCATCATCGATGAGCACCGGATATCGAAGCGCGGGTGTCCATCGAGCGATCGCCTCCACGTACGACCAGACGTCCGGCACAACCACGAGTGTCGGGATCACGGTTGCCGCGTTCAGCGTCGCCTCCGCCCGTCGCGCAAGCTCCATCGGCGGCGTGAGCGAGGAGCCGGGTCGTGCCGCCTTCGTCGGCTCCGCGGCAGGAGGTCTCAAGACGGGCGGCGGCGGCGGCGCGGGCGGATCGCCGGCAGGCCGCTCGATCACGCGAGGCTGAACAACAACCGGAGTTTCAACCGGCGCCTCCCCCCGCATCCGCTCGCCGGGATCGGCGTCCTCCGGCTCGGGCAACAACTCCTCAGTGCCCTCCCCATCGTCTATGGTCCGGGACTGCTCGACAGATCGGTCGATCGCAGGATCGGTGCCGATCGGACGCTCCGAAGGCGTGCCGGCGGGCGGCCCCTCCGCGGCAGGTCCACTGGATGTCCCCGATTGGTCGCACGCACCGCCCAGCGCCACGATCGAGAGGACAATAGCCCACGCCGCCGGCTTGGCCACAATTCGGAGAGATGTTGTCGGATGCATGACCAATCCTATCTATGAGGATGGAACAACCCGGCGTCCCGCGTTTCCCACGGTTCGCACCGGATTCTGCGTACACTCGCTCCCGATGGCGAATCTCGGCACAGCAGAGTTTGCGGCGCTCGTCGCCTCGGCCCGCGCGTCGCACGCGCCGGATACGACGCTCGCGATTCCCGTCGCCGAGGCCCTCTTCGCCGATCAGTTGACGCCCGTTCTCGCCTACCGGCGGCTTGTCGCACCCGATCAGCGCACCGCGCCATCATTCCTCCTCGAGTCCGTCGAGGGAGGCGAGCGACAGGGACGCCACTCGATCCTCGGGGCCCAACCGACCCACGACGTCGTCGCGAACGCCACACGCGTGACCACGCGAGACTTCACCACCGGACAGACTCGGGCTACGACGCACGCCGATGCCGACCCCTTGGATGTCATGCGCCGCACCACCGAACGCATCGCTCTCGTCACGCCCCCATCGCAAGGCCCCCGCCACGGCCTCCCCTCCTGCTTCATCGGCGGCTGGATTGGCTACGCCGGATACGACTCCGTGCGCTACGGGGAACCCGACAAGCTTGGCTGGACAACCGCGCCCAAGGACGATCGCAACCTTCCCGACCTCCACTTCGCGTTCTACGACGGCGTCGTCGTCTTCGATCACGTCGACAAACTCGTGCACGTGGTCCAACTCGCTCTCGTCGGCCCGACCGATGATCCCACCGACACGTACGCCCGCACTATCGAGAAACTCGAACGCCGCATCGAAGAGATCCAGCGTCACACCAAGCCGCTGCCGGCGGGGCGGGTCTCTCGCGAGACGCCGGTGACGCCGCTCCCCTCCAACATGACGCGGGCCGAGCACGCGTCGATGCTCGCCCGAGCGATGGAGTACATCAAGGCCGGCGACATCTTCCAGGTCGTCCTCGGCCAGCGCTTCGAGCGCAAGAGCCCCGTCGACCCGTTCGATGTCTATCGCTCACTCCGCGCCGTGAACCCCAGTCCCTACATGGTCTATCTCCAGGCGGAGGGATGCATCCTCATCGCGTCGAGCCCGGAGATCCTCTGTCGCGTAAGAAACCAGCCCGTCGATGGCGACCCCGCAAACCCCGCCCGCATCGTCACCAACCGCCCCCTCGCCGGCACGCGCAAGCGAGGCACGACCGCCGAGGAAGACCTCTCGCTCGAACGGGACCTCCTCTCGGATCACAAGGAGCGCGCCGAGCACATCATGCTCGTTGACCTCGGACGCAACGACGTCGGACGCGTCGCCGTCCCCGGCTCCATCACGCTCCCTTCCGTCATGGAGATCGAGCGCTACAGCCACGTCATGCACATCTCTTCGACGGTGACCGGCAAGCTCCGCGACGGGCTCGACAGCTGGGACGCCCTCCGCGCCGCCCTCCCGGTCGGCACCATCTCCGGTGCGCCCAAGATCCGCGCCATGCAGATCATCGACGAGCTCGAGCCCATCCGGCGCGGGCCATACGGCGGCGGCATGGGCTACGTCGGCCTCGACGGCCAGATGGACATCGCCCTCACGCTCCGCACCATGGTCGTCCCCACCAGCACCCGGGATGCCGGCGGCTCATGGACCTACCACCTGCAGGCCTCGGGAGGCATCGTTGCCGACTCGCAGCCCGAGCCCGAGTACATGGAGACGGTCAACAAGGCCGCCGCGCTCGCCCGCGCCATCGACCTGGCCGAACGAGCGTTTATGCCCCAATCCGCGGCTCGATAACCCCCTGCGGACCCCCAATCCGCGATTTGTGTGCACACCCCCGCCCGAACGGCCGATGATGTCTACGATTCACTCGATCTGCCGGTAGCTCCATTCGCGATTTGAAGTCTCAGTTCACCAATGGATCCCTGCTGGCCCGCGGCTCTTTCAAGTGCACACACGTGCACCGCCGCGTCCCAACACTTACGGCCTGATCCGCCGCGTGAACTGTCCTCGCGACAAGAAAGCTCTCGGTACACATGGATTTCTCACAACTCGGTCTCTCCCAGCCCATCCTGCGCGCCCTCGCGAAGGAAGGGTACGAAACCCCTACTCCCATCCAGGCACAGACGATCCCCCACACCCTTGAAGGGAAGGACGTCCTCGGTTGCGCCCAGACCGGCACCGGCAAGACCGCTGCCTTCGCGCTCCCGATCATCCAGCGCCTGATGGACATGCCCGTCGACAAGTCCCGGCGCGGCCCGGCCAAGCCCCGCGCCCTCATCCTCTCGCCAACACGCGAGCTGGCGCTCCAGATCCGCGATAGCTTCGCGGTCTACGGACGCGAGTCGGGGCTTCGCTCCACCGTTATCTTCGGTGGCGTCTCCCAGCTCCGCCAGGTCCAGGCCCTCCGCGACGGCGTCGACATCGTCATCGCCACACCCGGACGGCTCATCGACCTGATGGATCAGCGCCGCGCCCATCTCGATGAGGTCAAGATCCTCGTTCTCGACGAGGCCGATCGCATGCTCGACATGGGCTTCATCCAGCCCATCCGCATGATCGCCTCCAAGACCCCAGCCGATCGACAGACGCTCCTCTTCTCGGCGACCATGCCGCCCGAGATCAAGAAGCTCGCCGATTCGCTCCTGCGTAACCCCGTGAACATCACCGTCAGCCACGCTCCCTCCGAGGCACCCAAGATCGAGCAGTGGCTCTACCACGTCAATCGCATGGACAAGCAGGCGCTGCTCACGCTCCTGCTCTCCGAGCGGTCGATGGAGCGCGTCGTCGTCTTCACCAAGACCAAGCACGGCGCGGAGAAGGTCGGCCGCAAGCTCTACCACGCCGGCGTGAACGCCGAAACCATCCACGGCAACAAGGCGCAGAACGCCCGCAAGAAGGCGCTCGACATGTTCCGCGCCGGCAAGGCCCGCGTCCTCGTCGCGACCGATGTCGCCGCACGCGGGCTCGATGTCGATGGCATCACCCACGTCATCAACTTCGATCTCCCGATGGAGCCCGAGGCCTACGTCCACCGCATCGGCCGCACCGGCCGCGCTGGCGCGACCGGCATCGCTATCTCCTTCTGCGACGGTGAGGAGCGAGGCCTGCTCAAGCAGGTCGAGCGCCAGATCAAGAACAAGATCCCCACCAAGCCGCTCCCCACCATGGACACCATCAAGCAGGAACTCCGCGTCTCGGACGCACGCGAGTACGCGGCGCGCGAGGCCGACGGCTTCAACACCGAGGCTCGCTCGTTCGAGGGCAAGCCCCGGCGCGACGAGTTCCGTCAGGACCGCGCCCCCCAGCGCCGCGCCCCCAAGCACGGCAGCGGGGCGCCCTCGCGACGCTCCAATGAATACGGATCCATCGACCCGCGCGATCGCAAGAAGATCGCCCGAGCCAATGGCCAGGACTCGCACGCCAACACGAGCAACGGCACGCACGCCGACAGGCCGCGTTCCGGTGGCAAGCCGACGACACACGCCTACAACACCGCCAACGTGACCCACACCGTCTCGTACGGCGACCCGGTCGCCTCTTCCGAGTACGCCGGCACGCCCCCCAAGCGCGCCCCGCACTCGAACGCAACGGGCCACGCCTCTCGCAAGAGCTCCGGCGCATCGCCCAGCACCAGCCGCCCGGCCAACGCCAACAGCCACGGCGGTGGCCATTCCGGAGGCCCCTCTCGCGGCCCGGCCCGCAACAACCGCCCCTCCACCAACCGGGGCGGCAAGCCCAGCGCCCCCCGCCGCTCGGCCTGAGCCCGATCGGCTCGCACGCCCCGCGCGTGCAGCAACTCAGTGAACAAGAGCACCCCGCGTCACATGGCGCGGGGTGCTTCGTTTCTTCAGCGCCTGTTGTTCAACCGATCAGATCCAACTCAGCGGCGGCGGCACGACACAAGCCCCGCCACGCCGATGAGGGCGAGCGCGCCCGGCGCCGGCACGATCGTGAAGTTGTCGACGTCGAACCGGACTTCGATGTTCTGCCCGCCCATGCCCGGCGGCACATTGAACCCCAGCTGGATGTTCCCGATGTTCCCGAAGATCCCCGCGTACGTCCCGCTCCCGAGCGAGATGATGTCCGGGCTCCCCTCCGTCAGGTCGTACGAAATCGTCGTCCACACGTTGGGCTCAACCGTGAATGCCGTCTCGACCGACGCGCCCGGGTTGTTCAAGGGAGTCGCAAACCGACCCGTCAGCGAGATCGCCACCGACAGATCATGCCGGAATGAAAATGAGACACCCGTGACGCCCGCCGCGATCCAATCGCCCGCGTACGTCCCCCCCGAGGAAGGCGGCGCGAACGTCGAGTGCGCGCGAATCACGGTCGGTGGGAAGCCGCTCCCCGCCGCCGTCAGGTTGTAGCTGCTCCGCGCAAACGCCGTCCCGTCCGGCCCGCCGCTCGGCACCCACTCCAGGATGTTTGCGCTGTTGAAGTTCCGCCACGCCGCCGCGTTGGTGTTGAAGTCCTCAACGAACCCAACGATCTGCGCCGACGCTCCCGACACAACGCCAGCGGCGATCAATGCCGCGAAACCGAACTTGAACATCTCTTCGTGCTCCTTCATGCTGGCTCGGCGTACATCGCCATCCAGCCATTGCCAGTTCGTTGCGACTGAGACTCAATCTCAACACGAGCTGATTCGGTCTGGTCTCTCTACCCGACCACGCAACAACGTGGCTCCAATTCCGAGCGGTGCCAGTCCAAGCCACGACTTTCGCGCGAATATGGGGCTCGGCCGCCACGATCGCGCACCCGCTTGTTTGCCGGGGTGCCCCGCGAACTCTTTCAGCCTTTGGCGCCCGAACCGTCCCGCATCTCCGCATGAGACGAATAAGATCTGTTCTCCATGGACAACCGCCAAGAAAACGCCTCCCACTCGCACGGCGCCATCGCCACGCTCCCCCTGCCGGCCTCTTCCCAGCCCAAACGCGAGCAGCCCAAGCTCTGGAACGTCATCCTCATGGACGACGACCACCACTCCTACGAGTACGTCATCCGGATGATGATGGAGCTCTTCGGCAAGCCGCTGGAGCGCGCATACCAGATGGCCAAAGAAGTCGACGCGTCCGGGCGTGTGATCTGCACCACCGTCCACAAGGAACTGGCCGAGCTGAAGCAGGAGCAGATCCACGCCTATGGCAAGGACAGTCTCATCGCCTCTTGCCAGGGCGCGATGAGCGCGATGATCGAGCCCGTCGCCTGAAGCTCACATGATCGAGCATGAAGCGACCATCGCGCCCGGCTCGCTCCCGCCCTCATGGCTCGCCATCGCGACGCGCCGGGATGTCGTCCGGCGCGCCACGACCTACATGCTCATCGTCGGCACGATCCTCGTCTCCATCAACCACGTGCCCGCACTCATCAAGGGCGACGTGACCGGCTTCCGCGTCTTCCAGATCCTGCTCACGTACTGCGTCCCTTACGCCGTCACGACCTTCGCCAGCACACAGGCGATCCGGGGCGAGCGCGCGAAGCGAGCCGCACGCGCACTCCCATGAGTCTCAATTCTTCGCCTCAGTCCCCTTTGGCTTCGCGACCCCCTCGCCCTCCGACCACATCCCTAGTTCATTGAACAGGAACGAGTAGATGTCCGTCTGCTCCGCGATCCGCGCGTTGAGCGGCGTGCCCAGCCCGTGCCCCGTGTCCGCGCTCGTCCGCAGCAGCACCGGGTTCGCGTTCGGCACGCCCGCGATCGCGTGCTGCATGCTCGCCGTCATCTTCCGCGACTGCATCGGATCCACGCGCGGGTCGTTCGCCCCCGTCAGGAAGATCACCGACGGATACCTGACCCCTTCCTTCACATGCTGCAGCGGCGAGTACGCGTACAGCGCTCGGAACTGCTCCGCGTTCTTCACCGTGCCGAACTCCGGGATGTTGAACGCGCCGTTCGACGACAGCTCCACACGCAGCATGTCGTAGATCCCCACGCTCGAAACCACGGCGCGGCAGATGTCCGGGTTCTGCGTGAACGTCGCACCCATCAGCAGCCCGCCGTTCGAGCCGCCCATGATCGCGAGCCGGTCGACCGACGTATACCCGCGGCTCACCATGTGGCGTGCCGACGCCGCGAAGTCATCGAAGCAGTTCTGCTTCTTCGTCAGCATCCCCTGGCGATGCCACTCCTCGCCGTACTCGCCGCCACCCCGGATGTTCGCGACGGCGAAGACGCCCCCGCTCTCGATCCAGAGTCTGCGCACCGCGTTGAACGCGGGCTGGATGTTGACGCCGTACCCGCCATACCCCCACAGGATCGTCGGGTTCGTGCCATCGAGCTTCACGCTCTTCTTCTTGATGATGTTCACAGGAACCTTCGTGCCGTCCTTGCTGATGGCAAACTCGCGCACGACCTCGGTGTCTGAGAAGTCGACCGGAGAGACGACGGCGAGCGCGGTCTGACGCGTCTTCCCGCTCGTAGCGGAATAGTGGTAGCACGCGGGCGCGTTGATGAACGAGCGATTGTCAAAGAGCAGATCGTCCGTCCCGGGAATCCCGTCAAGACTCGTGACCGCCGACACCGGCAGCACCTCGGGATTCTGCTGCGCATTGCCCTGATGATCAAACGCCCGGATCTCCGAGGGCCCGCCGAGCTGGTACGTCAGGTACAGCCGATGATCCGTCACTACGACCGGGGATGGAGGCCAGAAGTCCGGCACGATCACGTCCGCACCCTCGGCGACGATCGTCTTCGCCTTCTTGAGGTCCAGGTCCGCGCAGCTCATCCGGAGCACCCGACCCTTCGGAGAGCCCTTCGTGCTGATCATGAAGAGATCGCCGGCCGAGTCGCCCTTGCCGAAGATCGCCTGCACGATCTCGTCGGGATGATCGAGGAACTTCGTCCACGCTCCGTCCGTTCCCCGCATGTAATAGGAAAACTGCCCGCCGTCGCCGTACTGCACGCTCGCCAGCACGCGCCCCGACTGCGGGTCCAACTGCAGCTGGATCTCGCTGATCCGGGCCAGGTCCTTGCCCATCTCATAGGTGTCCTCGCTCTCGGGCGTGCCGATGCGATGGCTGTAGACCTGCATGTAGAAGTCCATGTCTTCCGCCGGCCGCTCGCCCTCGCGCGGATACCGCGTGTAGTAGAATCCGGAGCCGTCGGCGAACCACGCCATGCTCCCGCCCGCCGTGCCCCCGTTCACCCGCGCGATCGGCGCCTCGATCCGCTTCCCCTTCGCGTCGAAGACGTGCAGATCGCCGGACTCCGATCCCCCCGAGGAGATCGATACCGCGACCATCGACCCGTCGTGCGACGGGATGAACCAGTCGATCGCGGCGTGCCCATGCTCATCGATCGTGTTCGGATCGACAACGACGCGCTCCGTATCCGGATGATCCACCGAGTCCATCACCACGAGCATCGGCTGCTGGAACGCCGGGTCCCGCTTCATCGCATAGACCTTCAGCCCCGCGCTCTCGCTGCCGGCAACCGACCACCCCGTGTACGCCACGCTCACCGACTTCTCGATCTCCGTGATCCGATCGCGGATCCGCTCCACACCCGGCAAGGTGTCGAGGAACGCCCGCGCGTACCCGTTCTGCGCATCCGACCACGCCTTGACCTTCGGGCTCTCCCAATCCTCAAGCCATTGATACTCATCCATGACCTCCACCCCGTGGTGGACGTTCTTCGTGCTCGTCCGCTCCGCAGGCGGCGTCGGCCCCGACCGCGGCCCCTTCGTCTGAGCCGCCTGACCACTCACCTGCCCCACGCCAGGTGCGCCCGCCCCCTGCGCCGATGCGCCCGACACAAACCCGGCCACCGAGAAAAGAGCCAGCACACCGACCGTCAGACGCGCGTGATTCATGATCAAGATCTCCATGCCGATCTGTTCCGGGCGTCGCCCGGCCAGGGGCCGCGGCCTCACACAGACCAAATCGGGACCCAGATTGTACTGGTTTGACCCCCGACGGATTCTCGGTCCCGGATACCGACCGGGCCCAAAGTGCGTGAACCGCCCCCCATCTCTCCCCCCAACCTTGACCCGTCCCGCCCCGTCCGTACCATTCCCCTCACGCTCGGGCTGGCACTTGCCGATCCGAGTCTGCGATCGGGTTCTGCCCGTTGTCGGGGGCGTAGCTCAGTTGGTAGAGCGCTTCCATGGCATGGAAGAGGTCGAGAGTTCGAGTCTCTTCGCCTCCACTCGACAAAGAAACGCCCGGGCCGCAAGGTCCGGGCGTTGTCGTAGGGAGGCATGCTCGTGGCGGAACCCCGTCCCAAGCCCGGCCATCCCGCCCGGGGCTGGTGTAGGCAGAGCCCTGGAACGCACGACTTCCGAGACTTGGTCACAGGAGCCGTGCGTGATGCGTGGACCTCGAAGGAGCGTTGCTGCTCAATAGACGATGTTCGCGGAGGGATCCGTCGAGCCCATCCCCGCGCCACCGAGACGCAACAACGCCCTCCGAAGGTCGGAGGGCGTTGGGAGTTCATATCACAGGATCTCGATCACGGCGCTCACGGCGCGATGTTCGCGAACGGATTGGTCGAGGTGAAGCCCGTTCCCGGGTTCGCGATGACCGCGCCGGTATCGTTGCCGGCGTTGATCACAAACTGAGCGGACGTGTTGCCCGATGCCGTGTTCATCGCGAGGAACGCGTTGATGTTCGAAGCCACATAGAACCCGCGCGCATTCCCCGCCGCGTGGCAGGAGACGACCCTCGCGCCCGCTCCTCCCACATAGAACCCGGCGTCGGTTGCGCCTCCGTTCGCGGCGGCCGAGGACTCGATCACCGAGCTCCACTTGAGCAGCCAGAAACCGCTCTGGCCGTTCGCGACCGCGTTGCACGACGTCGCCATCGTGCCGTTATCCAGCTTGAAGCCGTCCAGGGTGTTGCTCGTCGCCATCGAATCCGAGATCATCGAGTAGCCGAGCGAGTACCCGTTCTGCTTGTTGTACCCCGACATGCACCCCGTGATCGTCGTCTGATAGTCGGCTCGGATCCCGTCGAGATCGTTGTATGTCGTCACGCAGTCGGCGACCTTGTTCGCCGAGTTCGCCACAAAGATGCCGTGGCCGCCGTTGTAGACCGCGTGGCAGCCGCTCGCGACGCCGAGCGAGTACAGGCGAATCCCGTGCGATCCGTTGCTGTTGCACTCCGAATCGAACACGGAGCAATACGCGCCGAGCAGCACGCCGACCCCGCCGTTCGCGTTCGCCCGGACGTTCCGGACGATCGAGTAGTTCCCGCTCTCCATGGCGATCCCATCGCCAGTCCAATTCGAGACGGTGCCGTTGCGGACCTCCACGTTCGAGCCGAGGATGCGCACGCCCGAGAGCGAGCCGGCAACGCCCTTCACGATCAGCCCCGAAAGATCCAGCGTCACATTGGTCGCCGCGATCTCAATCCCCGCCTTGCCCGCAGTGTCCAGAACCTCTCCCGTCAGGTAGTAGCTGCCCGGCTGAGAGATCCTGAAGACGCTGTCCGCGTCCCCCGGCGTGTTCTCGGCGTTGATCGCGATCCGCGGCTCGACCTCCGCCAGCGACTTCATCGTCGATGCCGGCACGCCCGGGGGCGGCGTCATCGGACCGGCCAAAGCGACCTGCGCCGTCGCTGTGAGCGAGGCGAGAACAACCAATGCGCGAACAGACATCTTGCGATCCATGATGAGGACCTCCCGTGGGGTGTGTGGCGAGTTGTGTTCTGATGACCCGGCCGCTCGCGTGAGCGTGCCTCCACACCCACTCACGCAGCCCCCGTCCGGACCCCTTGGTCTCCGGCAGGAATCCTTCGCGTTCTTCGCCGAACGCGAGCGGCCACGCCCTCCGCTCGGAACCCTGCCCCGCGCAACCCGCATCAACCGCTCCATCCGACCACCAGGCCCCCGCCCCACGCGCCCGGCCACATGCCGCACACGCTCCCAGCCGATGGAAACCGACCGATGGCATCGGCTCGATAATCTCGTGCGGACCCGGCGGGATGCGCCCGACCAGTCGCGGGTTCAATAGGATCTGGCGACATGCCCCCGACCAACACAAGCCCCGCAACTCCCACCAAGCCCTCAAGGGTCGACACGCTCCTGGCCGCTCCAAAGGGTCTTCGCACCAACCCCACCGCGACACTCGAGAATCTCACCCGCCAGTTCCTCCCCCCCTCCCTCGCTCGCCTCGCCAAGCGCGCCGCCGTCGGACACCGCTATCGCTCGCAGCTCAACGCCTGCCGCCGCGGTTACCGCGAGCACGGAGCCGACTACTCCCAGCGCATCCTCTTCGTCGCCGGGCTCCCCAAGAGCGGCACAACCTGGCTTGAGAAAATGATCGCCTCGTTCCCCGGCTTCCACGAGGTCCTGATCCCAGAGGTCGCCGCTCACGAGCTCGCCACCGGCGGCTCGCACGACTTCGACCTCCCCGCCGACATGTTCTCACGCTTCGACGAGATGCTCGTGCTCAGCAAGATGCACGTCCACGGCTCGAAGCACAACGTCGAGGTCCTCCGCAAGGCCGATGTCCGCCACGTCGTGCTCTTCCGCGATCTGCGCGACGTCGCGGTCTCCAACTTCTTCTATGTCCGCAACACACCCTGGCACCCGGAGTACCCGCACTACGCCGGCAAGGACGTCCCGGCGGGTCTCCTCACCTTCGCCCTGCGGACGCTCGGCGCGTACGCCGACTGGGTCCGCTCCTGGCACGACAACCGCGACCCCGAGCGATCCCTCGTCATCCGCTACGAGCAGATGCTCGCCGACGGCGTCGGCTGCATGGCCGACGTTGCCACGCTCTTCGACCTCCCGCGCGAGGGCAACTCCATCGCGGAGCTCGTCGATCGCTTCAGCTTCAAGAAAATGTCCGGCGGACGCGACCGGGGCCAGCAGAACGAGGGCCAGTTCGTGCGCAAGGGCGTCGCCGGCGATTGGGTCAATCACTTCACACCCGACGTCCGCGGCGCGTTCAAGGACATCGCCGGCCAGTTCCTCATCGACTTCGGCTACGAACGCGACATGGACTGGTAAGCCACCACCTCCATCAGAGCAGAGGCGAGAGCAGCTGAACCGCGTGCTCGAGCAGCCGCATGCCCCGCGGCCTCCGCTCCCATCCCGATTCGGTCAGCGACTTGCTGTCCGCCATGTATCGCGCCTGCACCTCGCGCAGCCGCTTGCACACGGCGCGGTCGTACACGAAAAGCGAGAGCTCGAAGTTGATCCCGAAGCTCCGCCGATCCATGTTCACCGTTCCCAGCATCGCGATCGTACCGTCGATCGTCACCGTCTTGGCGTGCAGCAGCCCGCCGCGATACAACCTGATCCGCACGCCCACGTCCAGGAGATCCTGGTAGTACGCGCTCGACGCCAACGCGACCAGCTTGCTGTCCACCCGCTCCGGCACGATCAGCGTGACATCGACGCCGCGCTGCGCCGCCGTCACCAGCGCCGCCATCATCGCCTCGTCGGGCGTGAAGTAAGGCGTCGTGAGCACCAGTTCCTTCCGCGCCTCGTGCACACCCTGGATCAACATCCGATGGATCGTCTGCTGGTGGGCGTGGGGCCCCGACGGCACCACCTGCAACTCCACATCCCCCTCGTGACCGGAGATCGGCTCGATCGCGATGTCCTCCGCGTTCGTCCGCCCGGTCTCCACCATCCAGTCGCACTCAAAGACCGCCGACAACGCCGCAACGCCCGGCCCGCGCACCCGCGCCATCACATCCACCCACTCACCAACGCCCGCGCCGACCTTGAAGAGCTTCGGATCGGCCATGTTCAGACTGCCGGTGTACGCGATCTCCTCGTCCACGATCAACAGCTTCCGGTGGTTCCGAAGATCGATCCGCGAAAAGTGCGCCCGCAGCCACTTCACCGGCAACGCCATCGCCACCTCGATCCCCGCCTCTCGCATGGTCCGGGGTGAACTTGACGCGAAGAACGCACGCCCGCCCGTCGCATCAACCAGCACGCGGCACCTCACCCCCCGCCCCGCCGCACGCACCAATGCCGCCTCCAACTCCAGTACCCGCCCGCGCGGCTGCCAGATGAAGTACAGCAAGTCCAGCATCCGCGTCGCGCCCTCGATGTCCCTCAGCATCGCCGGGAAGACCTCGTCCGCGCCGTCCAGGATCCCAACGTCGTTCCCACCCACCAGCGGCATCGCGTCCGTCGCAAGCCCGACCCGCGCCACCTGCTCCACCGCCTCCGGCACCTCGTGCAGGTCCGCCCCCGCGCTCCGCTCCACACGCTTCATCAGACGCTCGATCGGACGCTCGGCCGAACGCGCTCGCTTCATCCGTCCCGCGCCGAGCCACGGCTCGCCGAAGAACAGATACAACCCGCACCCCACAAACGGAATCCCCACCAGCACCAGGAGCCACCCGATCGATACGCCCGGCGGCCGACGCTTCGACAGCACCCGCAGCGACAGCCCGATCACCAGCGTCCAGTGCGCGAGCGGCAGCAGCAGCGAGATCAGCGTCAGCGTGTCGGAAATCACCGCACCGAGTCTATCGTGCCCCGGACCCAGCGCCCGCCAGACCCCTCCGGCGCCGACGACGACCAATCGCCCCGACCCCCGCGAGCACGAGCCCGCTGCCCGGTGCTGGCAGGACGTACTGGATGTGATCGACCTCGATCCCCGCCCACGGTCCGGAGTTCCTCACCACGATCCGCGAAACGCCCCCGGCGTATCGCACCCCGTAGAACCGATCCTCATCCGTTCCGCCACCCGAAACTCCATCCGGATGATCGCCCGTGACCGTGCCCAGAAGCTCCCCGTCCGGCCCGTACGCCTCGAACGTCACCACGTCGCGCCCATCCGTCCAGCAGAGGCCCACACGCGTCGGGAACTGCCCGAGCGTCGCCTCATCAAAACGAATCTCGAGAAACTGCGCAGAGATCCACCACGAGTGACCACCCCGCCCGTCCCCATCCACCAGGCCATCATCCGCATCCACCGAATCCGTGTTCGATGACGGCCCGAGCACGGCCCCGCCGTGCGGCACAACCCCCGCCAGATTCAACTGACCATCCTCGAGCGTGTCGAGCATCAGGCCTTTCAACTCCCAGAACGGCGAGTCCGACGCCTGCCGATACGGCCGAGGCCCGATCAGCAGCGCGTCCCCAGCCGCGCTCCCGCTCGCCAGGAAGCCCGCAGCCACGCCCGCACCAATGAGCGATCGTCCCAATCCAAACTTCTTCATCTCACACCTCACCCACGCCCCAACAATGTGGAAACTACCGTCCCCTCGGCAAAAGACCAGCCGTTTCCCGGATCTCTCCGACAATCGCCCCACATTACCCCTATGGCTCGATTCGTACCACAACCCGATCGAAACCCCGATACCAGCGACACGCCCGCGCTCGGCCCCCTCCGCAGATCCACCCGGGCGATTCGCTCCGGGCTCCGGCGCTACCCCCCCGAGTTGCTGGCGTCCTTTCTCCGTCGTGGCCTCCTCACAAGTGCCGGCTCAACCCATGCCGGCACCGAGGTCCGCGACCTCCTCACCGAGCTCGCCCCCCACGGCATGGCCATCATCTGGCTCGGGCACGCCTCGGTTGTCGCCACCCTCGGCAAACTCACCGTCGCCGTTGACCCCGTCCTCTCCCATCGGATCGGGCCGCGCGTCTTCGGCCGCACGTGGGGTCTCTCCCGGCGCACCCCGGCACCGATCACACCCGCCTCACTTGTCGGGATCGATCTCCTGCTCCTCACCCACGCCCACTTCGACCACCTCGACCGCCCCACCCTCGAATCCATCGCCTCCGATCGCACCACGGTGATCGTCCCTGCCCGGTGCTCACGCCTTATCCCCCGGGGCTTTCGCACCGTGATCGAGCTCGCCAGCGACGCGACCTATGTCCACGAGGGGCTCACCATCGACGCCATCCAGCCCCGCCACTGGGGCGCGCGCATGGTCGTCGATCGCCATCGCCCCTCGCTCGCTTACGCCCTGCGCCACACCGAGGGCTCCATCCTCCTCGCCGGCGACACCGCGTTCACCAACGCCTTTGCCGATGCACAGACTCGCACCGGCCCCGTCGATGTCGCCTGCTTCGGCATCGGCGCGTACGACCCCTGGGAACACATGCACGCCACCCCCGAGCAGGTCTGGCGGATGTACCTCGCCCTCGGGGCCCGCTATCTCCTCCCTATCCACCACTCCACCTTCGAACTCTCCGATGAGCCCCTCGACGAGCCCGTCAATCGCCTGCTCGCGATCGCGGGCGAGGACGCCCCCCGCGTCTTGAATGCCGCCCTCGGCGAGATCGTGGTCATGACCAGACCCGACCTGCCCGCCACACCTCCCGCTTGAGCCAGCCAAAAGAGAGGCCCCCACGTCTCCGCCGGCTCGATCGCCGACAGGGGACGCGGGGGCACTCCAGGATTCATGAAGACGGTGGCGATTGCTCGCCATCAATCAGAAAACAGATCACCGACGACGACGACCAGCCAGGCCGGCCAGGCCGAGCAGGGCCACAGCCGAAGGAGCCGGGATAACGTCACCCTCGAGGGCGAACGCCATGTCGGCCGCGGTGCCAAAGAACACCGAGCCGGGGCCCGTGCCGATGTCGGCGTAGTTCACCCACGCCTCGCTGCCCGTCGTGCCCGCGTGAACCATGTGGAAATCGTTCTCAACGTTCACGATCTGCATCTCGACCCAGTAGGTGCCGGCTCCGAGGACGACCGGGCTGAACGTGGCGTGGTTCACGACCTCGTCGCGACCGAACCAGTTGTTGCCCGAGAGCGCCTCGCTGTAGCCCGTCGAGCTCGTCGTCGCGATGAACGCGCCGGGAGTGCCGGCCGCGTCGGCGTAGAACGAGATGTTCATGCCCGTACCGGCCGGAAGAGCGCCGGAGAAACTGATGTACTGGCCGAAGAAGCCGGTGATGCTCGTCGCCGCGGTCAGCGTGAAGTCATCAAGCGTCGAGCGGTAAGCGCCGAAGACCGAGGCCTCGGCCTCGCTGTAGCCGTTCGAGCCGTCGGTGCCGCCGTTGTCCCACACGATCGACGTGCGGCTGGACCACGGGCTGTCGGTGTCGACCGGCGTGCCGGGGCCGATCTGGGTCAGATTGTCAGCCGACGCAAGACCGGCAACAGCAACAAGAGCCAACACGGACGAAGCATTGCGGATGGTCGTCATATCTCAATCTCCTTTGGAAAGCACAGGAACAGACTTCGACTCCGAGCCACACACGCGACCGAAGCCATCCGAACGAATGCAAACTAGTCAATCAGGCAAGGCGTAACCACCCCAAACTGCGAAAAAACACACAAACGCATTAAAAGGCCCCCCGTTTGGGTAAATGGGGGGCTTGGCGGAACCACATTAGGTGTAATCACTAGCTTGTTATTCGGACGTTGTTCGCTGTGGCTTCGCCCGCCGACGCTCAGAACAAGTGAAACAGCCCGCAACGTGCTTCATCCCGAAGTCCGACTTGCCCGCCACACCTTCCGCTTGAGCCAGCCCCAAAAAGAGAGGCCCCCACGTCTCCGCCGGCTCGATCGCCGACAGGGGACGCAGGGGCTCTCCAGGATTCATGAAGACGATGGCGATTGCTCGCCCCGACTCAGAGACAGATCACCGACGACGACGACCAGCCAAGCCGGCGAGGCCGAGGAGGGCCAGAGCCGAAGGAGCCGGAACGACATCACCCTCGAGGGCGAACGCCATGTCCGCCGCGGCGCCGAAGAACGCCGAGCCGGGGCCCGTGCCGATGTCGGCGTAATTGACCCAGCACTCGCTGCCGGTCACGCCAGCGTGCACCATGTGGAAGACGTTCTCAACGCCAACGATCTGCATCTCGACCCAGTAGGTGCCGGCGCCGAGGACGATCGGGCTGAACGTGCTGTGGTTCACGACCTCGTCGCGACCGAACCAGTTGTTGCCCGAGAGCACCTCGCTGTAGCCGGTCTGGCTCGCCGTCGCGATGTACGCGCCGGGGGCGCCGCCCGCGTCGGCGAAGAAGTTCAGATTCATCGCGCTGCCGGCGGGCAGAGCGCCGGAGAACGTGATGTACTGGCCGTAGAAGCCGGTGATGCTCGTGGCCGCGCCCAGCGTGAAGTCATCGACCGTCGAGCGGTACGCGCCGAAGACCGAGGCCTCGGCCTCGCTGTACCCGTTCGAGCCGTCGGTGCCGCCGTTGTCCCACACGATCGACGTGCGGCTCGACCAGGGATTGACGCCGGAGTTCCCCGACGGGCCGGGACCGATCTGGATCGCATCAGCCGAAGCAACGCCAGCGGACGCAGCGAGAACGACGACAGCAGAAATCATGCGAATAGACATACCCAATCTCCTATGAAAAACCTATGCCTTCAACTCCGACTTGGGATCCCGCACACGCAGGTAGAAGCTTCCCAAGACCACGAAGACTACCACCCCGCATTGGTTGTGGCAATCAAAAATATAAGAACAACTACGCACGCGCCTCACAGTCCTCCCAAACCTAGTTAAGTTGGGGGCTCTGTAGCGAACGGAACCTGTTTCTGCGAGGCGTCTACATCCCAGAACCAGAGGGCCCATGTGGTCCCGCTTCTGACGCGGAACCTTACCTTTACCGAGTGCCGACAGGCCCCCCAAGACAACACATTCAATCCATTGTCGTGCGGCGCAGTGACCACCCGTCCGGCGGTACCGTACCGAAGACGAAACAGCCGGACTTATAACTCTTGTGGCCAACCCAAGCCGAGGCGGTCCTTGTCTCACCCGATCGCCGAATGGCTCAGCACCCGTCGCTGAACGCCTGCAGGAAATCGAGGAAATCGAGGATGTCGATCACGGTGTCCCCGTTCACGTCGGGGTCTCCAAACTGCCCGCACGGCGCGGCCATGTTGGTGCAGTCAGAGAAGTCCTGCATGAAGTCCAGGAAGTCCAGGATGTCGCCCGCATCCGGCGTGCCGTTGTAGTCCGCAAGACACGCCTCAGGCGGACACCCGAGCACCGCCGCGAGCCCCCGGGCCGGAATCGGCGTTCCCACGCCGGCACCCGTCACCGGGTCGAATCCACCGACCTGTGTGAAGTTCCCGCCCACGACCAGCCGGTCATCCCAGACAAAGAGACCGAACGCCGAAGCGAACGACCCATCCACCGGCGGGTTGTTCACCCCCGACCCGAGTACCGGCACCCACTGCCCCGCCACCAGCTTGGCGAAGTAGTTCACCTCGTACGTCGCCGTCCCCACCATATAGAGGGCCGGACCGCTCCCGTCGTCCCACACCGCCAGGTCCGTCACACGCCCGCTGATCGTCTGACCGGCGCCGACACCCGTCCAGTTCGTCCCGTCCCACTTCGCCACGTTGTACTTCTGCCCGACACCGCCAACCCGGAACTGCTGCCCACCAACGTAGAGCGCAGGCCCGGATCCATCGTCGAAGACCGCCCAGCTCGTCATGTTGTTGAGCGAGCCATCCGGCACCAGCCGCTGTCCGAACGCCTCCCACGCGCCCGCTGCCACGTCGTATCTTGCAACGTTCGTCGCAGCCACACCGTCCACGCTCGTAAACCGGCCACACGCATAGATCGCCCGCCCCGATCCGTCGTCCCAGTCGGCCAACTCAGCAACAAAGGCGTTCGCGCCCTGCGGCAGCCCGATCCCATTCCCCCACGTCCCGTAGCTCTCCCCATCGAACGTCGCCAGCCCGTTGGCGACCACGCCCCCGATCGTCCCCCAGTTCCCCGCCAGATACAGCTTCTCACCCTCCCCGAGGTCCAGCGCCATCATGTCGTACGTCGTCCTCACGACGGCCTGTGTGAACCCCGCGCCCAGACTCTCCCACGTGGCGCCGTTCCACGCCGCGAAGCTGTTCGATCCAGAGACGTTGCCCGCACTCGAGAACTGCCCCGCCACATACAGCTTCTCCCCGGTCCCATCGTCCCACGGCCGGATCCGAGTGATGTACGCGTTGGTCGTCCCCTGCTGGATCCCGGTGCCGAGCCGCGACCACGCGCCGGTCGACGGGTCGTACCGCGCGAGATAGTTGTTCGCCGAGCTCCCGCCGATCCCCGTCGCGCTGCCGCCCACATAGAACTTCATCCCCGTTCCGTCGTCCCAGAGCGCCATCGGCTCGATGTACCCGCCGCTGATTCCCGGCGTGCCGAGCGTCGTGTCCCATGAGGGCATGCACTGCGCCGAAGCGCCGAGACCAATGCCACACGCCGCCACACACGCAACGAATCGCCGCCCACCATGCTGCTCTTGCATCGCTCTCTCCCTCGGACTGTTGTTCCCGATCCTTCCCGCGCACACACCACGCTACCAGAGAGATCCGAGCCATTCAAGACTCTCTCCATGCGTGCGAGCCGACGCACCACCCCTCGCTTCGCATCCACTTGACTTTCTTCAAGCCCCCGGGCCAAATCATCCGACCTTACGCACACGTCGCGCCACACCCGTGGCGCAACGACAGAGGCACGCAGTGATCCGAACCCTCACCACCAAAGCGACCAAAGCCAAAGACGCCACGAGCGTCCGGGCGGTCGCCTTGCGTGGGAGCGGACTCGGGTAACACCCAGAAACCGATTCAGACCACGCAAACCACGCGGCTTCCGGATGCTCCCGGAAGCCGCTGTCGTTTTTCGCCCATCCCCACCCCTCTCGAAAGGAACCCAAGATGTCCACCCCCCCACCAACTTCCTCGCTCACGCCGCCGCCCACCCAGACCCTCACCTCCGCCTGCCCGGAGTGCGACGGCCCCGTCCGGTTCGATCGCGCTCCACTCGCCGGACAGGTCGCCCGCTGCTCCGACTGCGGCGTGGAACTCGAGGTCACCAGCACCTCCCCCCTCACACTCGCCCTCGCCCCGGACGTCGAAGAAGACTGGGGCGAGTAAGTCCGCAACCGCCGCGAGGGCCGCTGCGGGCAGGAGAGCGCTCGCCGGGTGAACCGGCGAGCTTGGAGGTCGTCGGTGCCTGCCCTCTCCCCGCGTTCCTTCGTGCTCATTGCGACCTTCGTGTTCCATCACTCTCCCCTCTGTGTCACTCCGCGTTCTCTGTGATCTCTCTGGCTTCTTGCCCTCGGAGCCCCCATGCGACTCGCCATCCTCCACACCCGCCTCCGCACCGAGGAGCGTCTCCTCGCCGACGCCCTCACCGCCCGCGGCTGCACCCCCGACCTCATCGACCTCCGCCAGGTCGTGTTCGACATCGAACGCCCCGAACACTGGCCCGAGTACGACCTCGTCCTCGACCGCTCCGTCAGCCTCACCGCCTCGCTCACCACCACGCGCGTGCTGGAGCACTTCGGTGTCCGCTGCATCAACCCCGCCGAGGCGATCGAGATCTGCTCCGACAAGCTCCGCGCCTCCATGGCCCTCGTCGCCGCCGGCATCGCCACTCCGCGCGTCACCGTCGCGACCGATGCCGACGCCGCGCTCACCGCTGTTGAGGCGATCGGCTACCCCGCCGTGCTCAAGCCCACCGTCGGCTCCTGGGGACGCCTGCTCGCGCGAGTCAACGACCGCGACGCCGCCGAGGCGATCATCGAGCACCGCGCGACGCTCGGCTCCGTCAACCACCACGTCTACTACGTGCAGGAGCACGTCGACAAGCCCGGTCGCGACATCCGCGTCTTCGTTGTCGGGGGCGAGCCGATCGCCGCCATCGTCCGCACCAGCGCACACTGGGTCACCAACACCGCCCGCGGCGCCAAGGCCGCGGGACTCTCCATCGATCGCGATCTGGCCGACCTCTGCCGGCGCGCCGCACGCTGCGTCAACGCCGATGTCGTCGCCATCGACCTCCTCGAGTGCCCCCGGCGCGGCTACCTCGTCAGCGAGCTCAACCACTCCATGGAGTTCCGAAACAGCATCGACACCAGCGGCGTCGATATCCCCGGACTCGTCGCCGACCACGCGATCTCCATCGCACGCGCGAACGCCGACCGTCGCACGCCCACCCACTCCCCCACGCTCGTCGGAGCCGCCCAATGACCGCCACGCGCTCACGCGTCTCCATCGTCGGCGCCAGCGGCTACACAGGCGGCGAGTTGCTTCGCCTCCTCCTCGATCACCCCGCCGTCGAACTCACCGCCGCCTCCTCACGCTCGCTCGCGGGGCAACCCCTCCACCGCGTGCATCCGAATCTGCGTGGACGCTCCGAACTCCTCTTCACCGTCCCCGAAGAGATCCCTACGTCGGATGTGATCTTCCTCTGCATGCCGCACGGCCACGCCTCGCGTGAGATCGACCGCTGGCTCGACAAGGCCCAGACCGTGATCGACCTCTCCGCCGACTTCCGCCTCCGCGATGCCGCCACCTATCGCGCCTGGTATGAGGAAGACCATCCCGCGCCCGCGCGTCTCGCTTCCGCCATCTACGGCCTCCCCGAGCTCCACCGGCGCGAGATGCGATCCGGCGCGACGCCCGCCCGCCTCATCAGTGGCGTCGGCTGCAACGCCACTGCCATGAACCTCGCGCTCCTCCCCCTCGCCCGCGCCGGGCTCATCCAGCGCGCCATCTGCGACATCAAGGTCGGCTCATCGGAAGCGGGCGCGGAGCCCTCGCTCGGCTCGCACCACCCCGAACGCTCCGGCGCGGTCCGCTCCTACGCGCCCGTCGGCCACCGGCACGCGGCAGAAGTCGCCCAGGAACTCGGCTCTCCCTCGAACCCCTTCCCCCTCGACGTCTGCATCACCTCGATCGAGATGGTCCGTGGCGTGCTCTGCACGGCGCACATCATCCCGACGCGACCTGTCGAGACCAAGGAACTCTGGAAGCTCTACCGCGGCGCATACGGCTCGGAGCCATTCGTCCGCCTCGTCGCCGAGAAGTCCGGTCTGCACCGCCTGCCGGATCCCAAAATCCTCGCGGGCTCCAACTACGCCGATGTCGGCTTCGACATCGACCCGCGCACCGGACGCATCGTCGCGTTCTGCGCCATCGACAACCTCATGAAGGGCGCGGCCGGCTCGGCCGTGCAGTGCATGAACATCGCCCTCGGACTCGACGAACGCTGCGGACTGTCGTTCTCCGGACTGCATCCATGCTGACAAGAAGGGCAATAGGGAATAGGTAATGGGCAATGGCGGTGCCAGAGTCGAAAAGTGCCATCCAAACGATCCATTCCTTTCCCATTGCCTCTTGCCCATTCCCCATTGCCTTGCCTGCCGCTCGGCCCAATCCACACGCTGAGTCATCACCCGCGGAGTTCCCATGACCCTCTTCATCAAGATCGGCGGCGGCGAGGGCATCTCCCTCTCCCCCATCCTCACCGAACTCGCCTCCCTCATCCGCGCCGACCCCGCCCTCCGCGTCGTGCTCGTCCACGGCGGCTCGCACGAGACCAACGTCCTCTCCGAGAAGCTCGGCCGCCCGCCCCGCACCATCACCAGCCCCAGCGGCCACACCAGCCGGCGCACCGATCGCGACACGCTCGACATCTTCACCATGGTCTACTGCGGGCGCATCAACAAGAGCATCGTCGAGCACCTCCAGCGCGAGGGCGTCAACGCCGTCGGCCTCTCCGGCATCGACAGCGCGATCTGGCGAGGAACGCGCAAGTCCGCCATCCGCGCCATCGAAGAGGGACGCACCGTCATCATCCGCGATGATCTCAGCGGCACCGTCGACGCCGTCGATGCCGACTTCCTCAATCTCCTCATGGATACGGGGCGCGTTCCGGTTCTCACACCTCCCGCCATCACCGAGGACGGCATCGCGATCAACGTTGATGCCGATCGCGCCGCCGCCCGCACCGCCGCCGCGCTCGGTGCCGACGAGCTCCTCCTCCTCAGCAACGTGCGCGGCGTGCTCCGCAATCCGGACGACCCATCGTCGCTCATCACGCACGCGAGCGCAGCGAACATCGATGATGTCCGCGCAGCAGCGGGCGGCCGCATGAAGAACAAGGTTCTCGCCGCCGAAGAAGCCATGACCGGCGTCGGCGGCACACCCGTCTCCCGCGTCGTCATCGGCGCGGCCAACGGCGACAACCCCATCGCTCGCGCCCGCGCCGGTTCCGGCACCGTGTTCACATCCTCCGCCCACGCCGGAGCAGCGCATTGAACCCGAGCTCCGCACAGCCGCTCGCCTCCGACGCGCACGCGATCGATGTGCTCTGCGATCTCGTCGCGACACCCAGCCCCAGCGACCGCGAAGCCGCGGCCGTCACACGCTTCACGCAGCACGCCCGTGCCCTGGGCCTCCACG
Source organism: Planctomycetota bacterium (assembly GCA_963204725.1). GTDB lineage: Bacteria > Planctomycetota > Phycisphaerae > Phycisphaerales > UBA1924 > JAHBWV01. Next base: position 17,993 of record CAUJHH010000074.1, on the reverse strand, counting down.
CCGAGATCGACGAGGCTGGCTCCGGCATCGCGACACGCGCCGCCGCCGATGGCTCGCCAGCGCACAACCACATCGAGATCGTCCTCCTCGGCCACATCGACACCGTCCCCGGCGACATCCCCGTCCGCATCGAGTCCATCGAAGACGGCCCTGCTGCCGGCCAACTCATCCTACACGGGCGCGGCTCGGTGGACGCCAAGGGCCCGCTCTGCGCCATGCTCGTTGCCGCCTCCCGCGCGACGCTCCCTCCCAACACGACGCTTCGAGTCTGCGCCTCCGTCGGCGAAGAGACACCCCACTCACGCGGCGCTCGCCACATCGCCCGATCGCTCCGTCCCCACGCCTGCATCATCGGCGAGCCGAGCGGCTGGGACGGCGTGACACTCGGCTACAAGGGCCGACTCGTCCTTCACCTCGACATCGCGCAGCCCTGCCACCACAGCGCAGGCCCCGGTGCCTCCGCGCCCGATGCGGCGCACGCACTCTGGTCGCGCATCCTCACACAGGTCGCAACTCTCAACGCCGCGAACAACCCCGACGCCGGAAGCGCATCCCCCCGCGCCTTCGACATCATCCAATCCTCGCTCCGCTCACTCGCCTCATCCTCCGATGGTCTCACCGACCGCTGCTCCGTCGTCGGTGGCTTCCGCATCCCCCGCTGGATCTCGCCCCACGATCTCGAAGCCCACATCCGTGCGCTCGCCTTCGATCCCACCCTCACGCTCGCCTTCGAGGGCCACGAGTCCGCACACGCCGTCGATCGCAACGATCCCGTTGCCCGCGCTCTCTCCGCCGCGATCCGTGCCGAAGGCGCATCCCCGCGCCCCAAGCTCAAGACGGGAACCGCGGACCTGAACGTCGTCGCGCCGATCTGGAACTGCCCGATCGCCGCCTACGGGCCGGGCGATTCCTCGCTCGACCACACGCCGATCGAACATCTCTCTCTCGCCGAGTACCTCCGTTCCATCCGTGTCCTCACGCGCGCCATCGAATCGCTCGCGCTCGAACTGCACACATCGCGCGCTGCGCACCCGGCGTCCACCATCGAGCGGCGCCCGCTCTCGCACACAACGCCCGGAGCCCGCGCATGAACGGGCTCACGCTCACCGAGAAGATCGTCGGCCTCCACCTCGCCGGTGCATCGGCCGACAAGAGCACGCCCCCGCGCCAGGGCGACTTTGTCCAGATCCGCCCGCGCCGCATCCTGACGCACGACAACTCCGCCGCCGTCATCCCCAAGTTCAACGGCCTCTTCGCGTCCGGCGATAGCCAGCCAGAACTCACCCCCGCCATCTTCGACTCCTCTCAGCCCGTCCTCGCACTCGACCACGACATCCAGAACCACACCTCCGACAACCTCGCCCGCTACGCCACCATCGAGCGCTTCGCACGCACCCACGCGCTCCCTTTCCACCGCGCCGGCAGCGGCATCGGCCACCAGCTCATGCTCGACCGGGGCCACGTCCTCCCCGGCACACTCGTCGTCGCCTCCGACTCCCACGCCAACGCCTACGGCGCGCTCGGCGCACTCGGCCTCCCCGTCGTCCGCACCGATGCCGCCGTCATATGGGCCACCGGCTCTACCTGGTGGCACATCCCGCCCGTCGTCAACATCCGCCTCATCAACACGCTCGCGCCGGGCGTCACGGGCAAGGACGTGATCATCGCGCTCTGCGCACGCTTCCCCACCGATCTCCAGAACGCCGTCGCGGAGTTCACCGGGCCCGGCCTCTCCACGCTCTCCATCAGCGACCGCATCGCCATCGCCAACATGACCACCGAGTGGGGCGCGATCGCCTGTGTGATGCAATCCGACGGCGCCGTCGTCGACTATCTCGCCGCACGCGCCCTGATGTCGCCCGAGAGCGCGCTCGCACGCGAAACGCATCTCGCGCCCGATCCCGACGCCCGCTACGCCCGCACACTCACGCTCGATCTCTCCACCGTCGAGCCCTCCATCGCCGGCCCCAACCGCACCGACGTGGCGACGCCCGCCTCCGAACTCGCCGCACGGCGCATCCCCATCGACGTCGCCTACCTCCTCTCCTGCGTGAACGCTCGCCTCCCCGATCTCGCGCAAGCCGCAGATGTCGTCCGCAGTCGCCACATCCATCCGCTCGTGACCCTCTACATCGCCGCCGCTTCCGCCGACATCCAGCGCGAGGCCGAGGCCCAGGGCATCTGGCAGACACTCCTCGCCTGCGGCGCAACCCCGCTCCCCAGCGGCTGCGGCCCGTGCATCGGCCTCGGCAGCGGCACGCTCAGCCCCAACCAGACCGCCATCTCCGCCACCAACCGCAACTTCCCCGGACGCATGGGCGACCGCTCCGCACAGGTCTACCTCGCCAGCCCCGCCATCGTCGCCGCTTCCGCTATCGCCGGATACATCACCACGCCAGATCTGCTATCCGAAGAAGACACTCACCACAGAGACACAGAGAGCACAAAGGCGAGACAAGGGACAGGAAGCAATACGCAATGCGAAGTGAATGGCGCACTTCAAGCGACCCCGCAATCTCCTCAAGAACACTCGCCGCTCACACCTCCGTGGCCCTCCGTGGCCCCCCGTGGTGAACACGCTGCTTCCGTGTCTTCTCCCCCCATTGCCCAGTGCCCAGTGCCCAGTGCCTCATCCCCACTGCCTATTGCCTCTCCGCCCCGCGCCATCCTCCTCCCCGAATCCGATATCTCGACCGACGCCATCTACGCCGGGCGTCACACCTATCGCAACGACATGTCCCCCGCCGACATGGGCTCGGTCATGTTCGAGAATCTCGATCCCGCCGATTCGCCCTCCATCGCGCCACACATCCGCGCCGGCGACATCATCCTCGCCGGCCGCAACTTCGGGCGAGGCAGTTCTCGCGAACAAGCCGCCACCGCGCTCAAGCACCGCGGCATCGCCGCCGTCATCGCCGTCTCCATCAACGCCACCTACCTCCGCAATGCCATCAACAACGGCCTTCTCGCGCTCGAGTGCCCCGAGCTCGAATCCCTCTTCGCGCAGCTCGCCCGGGAACACGGGGGCTCACGAGAGATCACCCACCCGCGCCTCGGCCCATCCATCACACTCGATCTGGAATCCTCAACTCTCACGCTCCATCTGCCCACCATGAACTCCGCCGCCGCGCCCATCGCTCTCCCTCTTCGCCCGCTCGCGCCCTTCATGCGCTCCCTCCTCGACTCCGGCGGCGTGGAACCCTGGGCCCGCGCCACGCTCCACCACACGCGCCACTCCATCAACGCTCACAGCAGCCCAGTTCCCCTCTCCAATCACGCTCCATCCAAGCCCCTCTCACTGCCCGGCATCTTCGCTGTTCACCTTTCGCCCTGATCTGTCTCTTCCTCGCCTCGCTTCGTGTCCTTCGCGATCTTCGCGTTCAACCCCCTGTTTCCCCTCTGCGTCACTCCGCGCTCTCCGTGTTCTCTGTGGTCTCTTATGAATCCCATCCCACACATCACGCTCCTCCCCGGCGACGGCATCGGCCCCGAGGTCACCGCCGCCACCCACTCCATCCTCGTCGATGCCGGTCTCAGCGCGACCTTCTCCACCCACGCCATCGGATGGGCCGAGTGGTGCGCGCATGGCGAACCGCTCCCCTCCGACACGCTCGACGCCGTGCGCACCTCCGCCGCGACGCTCATGGGCGCGATCACCAGCAAGCCCGAGGCCGATGCCGCGCGCGAGCTCGCCCCCCACCTTCGCGATCGCGGCGTTCGCTACCGCTCCCCCATCGTCCGTCTTCGTCGCGAACTCGATCTCTACGCCTGCCTCCGCCCCGCTCGCGCCTGGCCGGGCGTCCCCTGCATCCACCCCGACACAAACATCCTCACAGTCCGCGAGTCCACCGAGGGCCTCTACTGCGGCATCGAGCTCGACAATCTCGACACCGAACGCGCCGCGATGATCCACTACGACCTCGCCACGCTCTGCGAGCGCACCACGGGCCGCATCGCCCTCTCCGCTCGCATCACCACCGACCACGCCTCGCGCCGCATCGTCCGCGCGGCGTTCGAGCAGGCCCGCCTTCGCGCGCTCGCCCGCAACGCCCCCGCCCGCGTCACACTCCTCGAGAAGCCCAACATCCTCCGCGCCACCGGCTCAGTCATGCTCGACGCCGCCCGCGCCGTCGCCGCCGACTTCCCCGATGTCGCGCTCGAGATCGAGAACATCGATGCCGCGTGCATGCACGCCGCGATGGACCCGACTCGCTACGCCGTTGTCGTCGCCGAGAACCTCTTCGGCGACATCTTCTCCGATCTCGCCGCCGGTCTCTCCGGAGGCCCCGGCCTCGCGCCCTCCGCCAGCATCGGCGACACCCACGCCCTCTTCGAGCCCGTCCACGGCTCCGCGCCCGACATCGCGGGCCGGAACATCGCAAACCCCATCGCCGCGATCCTCTCCGGCGCGATGCTCGCCCGCCACATCAACCAGCCCGATGTCGCCGAGCGCATTGAACGCGCCGTCGCGCGCACGCTCGCCGATGCACCCCCTTCCACCCTCACACCCGATCTCAAGGGCACGGGCTCCACACAGTCCCTCACCGACACGATCCGACGCAACCTCTGGTCAAACGACGACAAACGGGTGGGCAGTGACACAGCGACTCAGTGACACAGCCACCGGGTCATGAAGCCACGAAGAAGCCGCTCCCGTTCAGACCGATCCTCTCTCCTCTCGGCTCTCAACCACATCTCGACTTCCTTCGTGTTCTTCGCGACCCTCGCGTTCAAACTCCTCTCTTCCAGATCAACTCATTATCACGGATCCACCCATGTCCTCCCCCGCCTCCCGTGTCCGCATCATCGAGTCCACCCTCCGCGAGGGCGAGCAGTTCGCCAACGCCTTCTTCACCACCCAGCAGAAGATCCGCATCGCCACCATGCTCGATGCCTTCGGCGTTGACTACCTCGAGCTCACGAGCCCCGCCGCCTCCCCCGCCTCACGCGACGACTGCGCCACCATCGCCTCGCTCGGCCTCCGCGCCCGCATCCTCACCCACACCCGCTGCCACCCCGACGACGTGAAGCTCGCCCTCTCCACCGGCGTCCACGGCGTCGACATCGTCATCGGCACCTCGTCCCAACTCCGCCGCTTCGGCCACGGCAAGTCGATCGACGAGATCATCGCCCTGGCGCGCGATGTCATCCCCATCGCCGTCGAGGCCGGTGTCGAGGTCCGCTTCAGCACCGAAGATTCCTTCCGCTCCGACCTCTCCGACATCCTGCGCGTCTACGAGGCCGTCGCGCCCCTCGGCATCCATCGCGTCGGCATCGCCGACACCGTCGGCATCGCCGATCCCTTCCGCGTCGCCGACACCGTCCGCGCCGTCCGCGCCGCCATCGGCCCGAAGCTCGACATCGAGTTCCACGGTCACAACGACACCGGATGCGCCGTCGCCAACGCCTGGGCCGCCCTCCACGCCGGCGCGACACACATCGACACCACCGTCCTCGGCATCGGCGAACGCAACGGCATCACCTCGCTCGGCGGCCTCATCGCACGCCTCTACGCCGACAGCCCCGAACTCATCCGACAGCGCTACCGCCTCCCGCTCCTCCACGACATCGACCACGCCGTCGCCCGCCTCTGCTCCATCGACGTGCCCTTCAACACCTGCATCACCGGCTTCGCCGCCTTCACCCACAAGGCCGGCATCCACGCCAAGGCCGTCTTGAACGACCCCTCCGCCTACGAGGCGCTCCGCCCCGAAGACTTCGGCCTCAACCGCTACATCCACGTGGCCCACCGGCTCACCGGCTGGAACGCGGTCCGCGCCCGCGCCGAGCAGCTCGGCCTCTCCCTCACCGATGACCAGGCCCGCGCCCTCACCAACGAGATCAAGGCCGCCGCCGACCTCGGCCACCTCACCCTCGATCACGTCGACGCCATCATCCACCGGCACGCGAGCGCCAGCGCACCAGTTCCCGCCCCCTCGCCCACACCGCTTCCCACACCAGAACTCGCACACGCCTGAGCACGCGCCGCCGCCCCCACACGATCTGAACCCCTCCGCGTCCATCACCCCAACCCGTGCCAACAATGCCTCGTGGGCCCACAAGCCCGCAAGGAGGCGTCATGTCCACACCGCTGTTGATCCGCTCGATCCGCTCCACCTTCCTCGTCTCGCTCGCCCTCACGCTCGGCGCATGCGCCGGCGACCGCACCATGCTCCTCATGGTCCGCGACGCGACAACGCTCGACGCGGTCGCAGGAGCCGATGTCACCATCCGCGACACGCGCGGCACAAGCATCAGCCGCTTCGACCGCAATCGCACCGTCACCGGCGAAGACGGCTCCATCCTCATCAGCGCACCCGTCCGCCAATCAGTTCAGATCACCGTGCAGACCGACGACGGTTCCTACGGACGGTTCGTCATCGACCACCCCGCACTCGGCATCCCGACCCCGTGGACCGCCCCCGGCGCCATCGGCTACCAGCACGGCGCACGCCAATTCCAGATCTCCGCCATCGAATGGGAGGGTGGCAAGGAAGAACGCACACCCAGCATCCCCTGGCGTGAACCCACTCCCCGCACGGAACAACCCTGAACGCGCACGTCACCGCACGCTCAATGCCCGAAATCGTCCAGAATGGCCTTCGCCAGGTTCGACAGCGTCACGGTGCTGACGTCCGCGTTGACGAGAATGCACACCGCCATGTCCGCCTCGGGCCGGATCACGAACGCGCTCGCAAATCCCGCGCGGCTGCCCCCATGCCCCACCTGCGTCACTCCAACGCCGCTCGTTGAGTTCGTAAAGAACCCCAACCCGTAGTACCGCTCATACGGACATCCTGTGCCGCATCCGAGATCCGAGGTCGCGGTCCACAACTCCCGCACGCCCTGTGGCGACAGCAAACCGCCTCGCCCGTGATAGCTGTCCAGCAGCGTCTCTGCAAAGTGCGCCATGTCGATCACCGAGGCGATCACACCCCCCGCCGGATCCCGCGCCTCCGCATCCGCCTCGTCGACGTGGTAGTACTGCCAGCTATACGCGTCGCCCGGAAGGTCCTCGCTGCTATAGAAATTGTCCTCGCACCGCGGATCACTCTGGCTATAGAGATTGATGTACGGCCCGACGTGCATGACCGCACCCTGCGACAAGCCCCATCCACTCCCGATCGCGGTTCCCACCGCTCGATCTCCGTCCAGCGTCGCGGTGCACATGCTCGAATCATCGAACACCCGCTGCTGCAACGTTGTATCGAAAGAGACCCCCGCGCGATGCGCCAGATATGCGCCCGCAAGCGAGTAATTGAACGCCGAGTAGCTGTAACCGCCGCCGAGATTCCCGTAGGGCGCGCTGTCATAGTGCGGTGAGACCAGATCATCCGGCTCCGCCCAGAACGCCGCCAGATCGCCGGGATAGCTGAACAGATACACGCCGCTATCTGTGCGGAACGCCCCGCGATGGCTCAGCAGATTCCGCAGCGTCCGCTCGCCGCCGACGAGAACCCGCGTTCCGTCGTCATCGCTCACAAAGTCGTCCAGCGAGAGTTCCCCCCGCTCCTCCATCACCTTCGCCGCCACGGCCGTCACCGACTTGCTCGTCGAGCCGATGCGAAAGAGGCGATGGATGCCCGCGGGGTCGTGGGCGAACTGCCCCCCTCCGAGATACTCGAACGAATCCGCAAAGTGCACACGCCCGTTCTTCACGACGGCGAACGAAACATGCGTGACAAAGACCCCGCCCGTGAAAATCACGTTCGCGACCCGCTCCCGCGCCTTGCACTCGGCTGCCGCATCGTTGGCCGGATTGAGGTCCATCGGCCCGCACACGCTCCACTCGAATCCCGGCACGTAGACCACCCCAGGACACGCGTCCGTGTCATCAGGAAGCCCGTCGCCATCGGTATCCGCCTTGATCGCCTCGCGCGCCAGCATCGTCCGCTGCGCGTGCGCCGGAGCCGCAGCCAGCAAGAGCAACCCGAAAGAGACAATGCTCGCCGCGCACACGCCCACGATCGCTCCTCTCAAGTCCCGTAGATCCCAGTCTAACCCCTCCCGACGCGACCACATAGCGATTTCTCGTCCCGCCACGCCCCGCAGATTCTCGGTTGTCGCATCGAGGCGAAGCACCCGGAGTACCAGGCGCACGGTCGGCACGGCCTCTCAAACAAGCGTTCTGCAAATCGCCGCGTGCTCACTCCCAGAGCGGGCCGATTCATGAGATCGCACCGCTCAACCGATTCAAACGCCAGGAGCATCTCGTCTCGAAAGGCCCTTTGTCGCTGCCGGATCCTCTCGCTCACAACCCCAGCCGCTTGCTCCACTTCGTCGCCGTCTCGTGACGCGTCAGGTCATACCGCAAGGGCGTCACCGTCACGCACCCACCCATCAACTCCGCAACATCCGTCCCCGCATCTGTCGCGTGGAAGTCCAGCCCGTGCCCCGCCGCCCAGTAGTACACGTCCCCGCCCGGCGACGTCCGCCGCTCATACGCGTCCACCAGCCCGTGCGTGTTCATCGGGCAGACCCGCACCGGTGGGCACGGCCCGTCACGCTCCGGCGTCGGGATGTTGATGCTGATGATCTCGTGTGCATCCGGCAACCCCTGCGACAACAACCGCTCGATCACCTCACGCGCCCACCGCGCCCCCACCTCGAACAGCAGCGGCCCCGGCCGCAGCATCATCGACACCGCGATCGACGGCACGCCCAGGAACGCCCCCTCAATCGCCGCCGCCACCGTCCCCGAATAGATCACATTGATCCCGCAGTTCGCCCCCGCGTTCATCCCGCTGATCAACAGATCCGGACGCGCGCCCTGCCCGTGCCGCTCCGGCCACAGCGAAGAGATCGCCAGCTTCACGCAGTCCGCCGGACGCCCATCCACCGCGATCCCCCCCATCCGATCGTTGACCCGAACCTCCTCCACCATCAGAGGCTTGTGAAACGTCACCCCATGCCCCGTCGCCGATTGCACCGTCAGCGGCGCAATCGGCGTCACCTCACCAAACTCATGCGTCGCCCCACGCCGAAACGCCGAGGGCAGCAACAACGGCCCACCATGCTCCGAACGCGCATCAATCAGCGCGTCGTGCATCGCCACAATCCCCGGAGCCCGAATCCCGTCATCGTTCGTCAAGAGAATCCGCATGCACCCACAGTAGATCCCGACCCCACCCACCGCCGAACACCCCGCCCCTCACCCCTCCCGCGGCATACTCTGCCCCTCAGACCCAAGGGAGCCCCGCATGTACCTTCGATTCCGCCGCCTCTTCGAGTACGACGATGAGTCGAACGCAAAGGCGATCTCCGCCATCCGCTCCGCCAAGCCCTCCCCCGAACAGGATCGCGCCATCGGCCTCATGGCCCACGTCCTCATCGCTCGGCGCGAATGGCTCCGCCGAATCGGCGGCCCGGCCGCTGTCGGTGATGCCGCGCAGACCACCGAGTTCTTCCCCAAAGGCTATGACTTCAACGACTTGGAGCGCCTCCTCGCCGAGGTCCGCTCCTGGTGGCAGGACTGGCTCGCCAACCTCTCCGAGGCCAAGCTCCGCCAGATCTATGAGTACAACAGCAGCGACGGGGCCCGCTGGTCCACCCACATCGAAGACTCGCTCACACACGTCCTCCTCCACGGCTCCTACCACCGCGGCCAGATCGCGCTCCTCGTCAAGGCCGCAGGCGGCGAGCCCGTCTCCACCGACTTCATCGCCAGCGCACGCAAGCCCGTCGCGTAAACACCCAACGCCGCACACCCGCCAACATGTGGAAAACCCGTGGAACCCTGGGCTGTCACACGCGTGTCATTCTCGCGACAGACGCGAATTCCCGCGCACGCACGCGATTTGTTCTTGGCTTTGATCGTGCGAATCGTACAATCGCTTCGCCATGGGGACAGCTGCATCGGGACTCGGGCGCAAGACGCGACGCGCGGCAACTGCTGAAGACCAGCGCGAGGGGCCGACCGTCAAGCCCGTCGTTCTCTCTTCATTCCAGGCCGCGCTCGATCTCCTCGATCGCGCGCCAAGCGTCGAACGAACGCGACCGAAGGATCTCTCAAAGGACGCCTTCTCGCTCGATCGCATGCGCGCCCTCATGGACGCCCTCGGCAACCCCGAGCAAGAAGTCCGCTTCGTCCACATCGCAGGAAGCAAGGGCAAGGGAAGCGTCTGCGAGATGCTCACCGCATGCCTCGCCGCCAGCGGCTACACCACCGGCCTCTACACCAGCCCGCACCTGCTCGACGTCCGCGAACGCATCCGCATCAACGCCGACATCATCTCCGAGCACGAGTTCACCCGTGGCCTCGCCCGCGTCGCAACCGCCGCACTCGCCATCCGCCCGGCCCACGGCGACGCAACCTACTTCGAACTGACCACCGCCCTCGCCTTCCAGCACTTCCGCGATATGGCCGTCGATATCGCCGTCGTCGAGGTCGGCCTCGGTGGCCGCCTCGACTCCACCAACGTCATCACCCCCGAAGTCTGCGCCATCGCCGCCATCCAGTTGGAACACACGCAACTCCTCGGCGACACGCTCGCAAAGATCGCCGCGGAGAAGGCCGGCATCTTCAAACCCGGCGTCCCCGCAATCACCATCCCGCAGCAGCCCGGCGTCCTCGAGGTCTTCCGCGAACTCGCCGCCGCCGCCGCGACGCCCCTCAGCGTCCTGAAAGAAGACATCGACTTCAGCTACCGCGTCGAGGCCAGCCCCGGACTCGGGCCCCACGTGCGCGTCTCGCTCACCACCCCGCAGTCCGCCTACGAGCACCTCCCCGTCCCCCTCAGGGGCGAGCACCAGGCCTTTAACTGCGGCCTCGTTCTCGCCGTGCTCGATCGCCTCCGCTCGCGCGGCTTCGACGCCACCGAAATGAAAGTCGCCAACGGCCTCAAGCAGACCCGCTCCGACGGCCGCATGGAGATGATCTGCACCTCCCCGCGCATCATGATCGACGGCGCACACAACCCCGAGAGTCTCCAGGCACTCGTCCGCGCCGTCGGCGGCCACGTCCGCTACGACTCCATGGTCATGGTCTTCGGATGCGCCTCGGACAAAGACATCGACGGCATGCTCGATCGCGTCGCCCTCGGCGCCGACAAGATCATCTTCACCCGTGCCGCCGCCAATCCGCGCTCCATGCATCCAAAAGAGCTCCACAAGCGCTTCGTCGAGTCCAGCGGCAAGATGGCCGACATCGCCGACTCCGTCCCCGAAGCCCTGAGGCTCGCCGCCCGCGCCGTCGGACGCGACGACCTCATCGTCGTCACCGGCTCGTTCCACCTCGCCGGCGAGGCCAAACGCTTCATCCGAGAGCTCGAGAAGGGCCGCGCCGCCGGCCGCTGACCACGCCCGATCGCGTCTAAAGTCGCCCCGACGAGCGAGGCGTTCTCGATGCCTCGCCATGGGAGCGCGTGATGATCGACCCCGGCCACCCGCCCGAGCCAGCCGCACCCCCACAGGCGTTCCGACACGTCATGGCGTGCATCGGCCTCTCGCCGAGCGCGGGGCTCGTCGCCCGTGAAGCCGCTCGCCTCGCCACCGCCTGCAACGCCTCGCTCACTCTCCTCCACGTCGGCGATCAGCGCGAACAGGTCGAGGCCATCGTCCGCGAGGCCGGCACCGACGAGCCCTCCCTCGCCAACGCCGAGGTCATCGGCCAGTCCGGCAAGCCCGACGAGGTCATCCTCGACGTCGCCCGCCGCATCAACGCCGACCTCGTCTTCGCCGGCGCGCTCCGCAGCGACCCCCTCCTCACCGGCATCGTCGGATCCGTCGCACGCCGCCTCGCCCGCAACGCCGACCGCTCCCTCTTCCTATCTATACACCGATTCCCCCCGGGCGCGGTCGCCCGCTCCATCGTCGCCTCCGTCGCCTTCGACGATCGCTCCCGCGCCATGCTCCAGTCCGCCGCGCGCCTCGCCATCGGCACCCGCGCCAAAGAACTCCACGTCGTCCGCGAGTACGACCCATACTCCGCCCGCGTCTCCGAGACCACCGGCTCCGCCGGCGCCGACCCCGCGCGCTGGCTCCCCGTCCTCGAGACCGCCACCCGCTTCGAACTCGCCAACTTCATCGAAGAGACCGCGCGCCGCCTCTCCCTCGCCGACCCCGCCGCCGTACTCGCGAACGCGGGCGTCACCCTCCGCACCGAGTGCATGCCCGGCCGAGGCGGCGAAGAGGTCACCCGCTACGCAGAGTCCGTCGGCGCAGACCTCCTCGTCATGCCCGCCCCCGAGCGCCGCCTCGGCTTCTTCGACCGCTTCTTCGGCCATCCCACCGAAACACTGCTCGAACAGTTCCCCTGCTCGGTCCTCCTCTTCCGGCGTCTCCGCAAGGGAGAGGGTCCCGACGCCCCCCCGGGGGCCGCTCCATGAGCTCCATGTCCCACGGCGAGATCGTCACACTCCTCGCGGCGCTCGGAGTCCTGATCGGCACCGCGCGCCTCCTCGGCGAGCTCGCACGCCGCTTCGGCCAACCCGCCGTCATCGGCGAGCTCTTCGCCGGAATCCTCCTCGGCCCCACGATCCTCGGCGCCGCCTGGCCACAGGCCAGCGAGGCCCTCTTCCCCCACGATGGCCCCGTCCCCGTCGCGCTCCACGGCCTCACCACCGTCGCCATCACACTCTTCCTCCTCGTCGCCGGCATGGAGGTCGACCTCTCCACGATCTGGCGCAGACGCATCGTCGCCGTCACCGTCGGGCTCGGAGGCATGCTCCTCCCCATCATCCTCATCACACCCCCCGCCTTCTTCTTCAAGACCTGGATGGACGCCGGACCCGAGGCCACCGACCTCACCTTCGTCCTCTTCATCGCGACCGCCGTCGCCATCAGCGCGCTCCCCGTCGTCGCCAAGATCCTCATCGATCTCCAGCTCTTCAAAACCGACATCGGCATGACCATCGTCGCCGCCGCCGTCTTCAACGACATCGTCGGACGAATCCTCTTCGCCCTCGTCCTCGCCCTCATGGGCCCACTCCACGGAGGCGGGCTCCCCCTCTGGCAGAGTCTCGCCCTCACCGCCGTCTTCATGACCGTCGCCCTCACCGTCGGACGCGTCGGCGTCGATCGCGCCCTCGGATGGCTCAACGCCCACGCCTCCGTCCCCGGCAGCGTCCTCGGATTCGCCGCCACCGGCACATTCATCTGCGCCGCATTCACCGAGTGGCTCGGCGTCCACGCCATCTTCGGCGCTTTCATCTTCGGCATCGCGCTCGGAGACTCGCGCCACCTCCGACCCGGAACGCGCCAGACCATCGATCAGTTCGTCTCCTTCATCTTCGCCCCCATCTTCTTCGCCACCATCGGCCTCCGCGTCGACTTCGTCGGAAGCTTCGATCTCGGACTCGTCCTGCTCGTCCTCATCATCTCCACCGTCGGCAAGGTCGGCGGCTGCGTCCTCGCCGCGCGCTGGACCGGCTTCGGCGGACGCGACGGCTGGGCCGTCGCCTTCGGCATGAACGCCCGCGGTGCAATGGAGATCATCCTCGGCCTGCTCGCGCTCGAGGTCGGCCTCATCGGCGACCGCATGTTCGTCGCCCTCGTCATCATGGCCCTCGTCACCTCCATGACCAGCGGCCCGCTCCTCCAGCGCGTCCTCGGCCGCACCAAGCCCGTCCGCTTCTGGGACTTCGCCGGCTCCCGCACCTTCGCCCCCACGCTCCACGCCTCAGATCGCGACACCGTCCTCGCCGAGCTCGCCAACATCGCCGCCGCCTCCGGCAAGATCGAGGGCCTCGACGCCGAAGCGGTCACCGCCGCCGCTCTCGCAAGAGAACGCATCCTCCCGAGCGGCGTCGGACACGGCGTCGCGCTCCCCCACGCCCGCATGCCCGGCATCCCGCAACCCGTCGTCGCCATCGGCCGCTCCGCGCGAGGCATCGACTTCGACGCCCGCGACGGACAACCCGCGCGCCTCGTTGTTCTCCTCATCACCCCGCTCGAAAACCCCGAGCTCCAGCTCCGACTCCTCGCCAGCGTCGCCCAGGTCTGCCAGAACGAGGCCGCCGTCGCACGCCTCCTCGCCGCAGCAGACTGGACCGAGTTCCTCGCCGTCCTCAACGAGTCCACCGCGCACGCCTGAATCACCCCCGCCCTCGCCGCCCCCGCGCGAATCCCCGCGCCCCCTTCGCGCATCCAAGCCTCCATGCCCACACAGCCACGCCTGCTCACCCCCGTTCGCGCCGGCGCCCTCCACGCAACCAATCGCATCTGGATGGCCCCGCTCACGCGCTCCCGCGCACGAATGCCCGGCAACATCCCCCACGACCTCAACGCCCTCTACTACCTCCAGCGCGCCGCCTCCGAAGGCGGCGCAGGCCTCATCATCAGCGAAGCCACACCAATCTCTCCCCGCGCCCACGGCTACTACGCAACCCCCGGCATCCACACCGACGCCCAGGTCGCTGGCTGGAAGCACATCACCGACACCCTCCACGCCCGCGATCCGAACAACCTCATCGTCCTGCAACTCTGGCACGTCGGACGCGTCAGCAACACCGCGCTCCAACCCGGCAACGCGCCGCCCCTCGGACCCACCAACGTCCCGAGCCGCTCCAAGACCTACATCGATCCCTCCATGGTGCGCGTCGATAACAGCACGCCACGCGCCCTCCGCACCGAAGAGATCCCAGAGATCGTCGAAGAGTTCCGCGCCGCCGCGCTCCGCGCCAAGGCCGCCGGCTTCGACGGCGTCGAGATCCACGGCGCAAACACCTACCTCCTCGACCAGTTCACACGCGACGGCATGAACCTCCGCACCGACATCTACGGCGGCTCACTCGCCAACCGACTCCGCTTCCCCCTCGCCGTCGCCGCCGCCGTCAGCGACGCCTTCGGCCCCGACCGCGTCGGCTATCGCATCAGCCCCCTCAGCGAACACCACGACGCACGCGACAGCAACCCCGCTGAAACCTTCTCCGAACTCGCAAAGCAACTCGGCGCACTCGGCCTCGCCTACCTCCACGCCGTCGAAACCTGGAACCGCACCGAACTCGACCCACGCATCCACTCAACCATCCCACAGATCGCCGAGGCCTTCAAGAACGCCTCTCCCCGCGGCATCTACGTCGCCAACGGCGACTACTCCCCAGAGCAAGCCGAACACGCCCTCTCACAGGGCTGGGCCGACGCCATCGCCTTCGGCCGTCCACTCATCTCAAACCCCGACCTCGCACACCGCATCGCACAAGCCGCGCCCTCGCAACCCAAGCTCACACCCTGGGACCAGTCAACCTTCTACGGCATCACCTGCGGCAAAGACGGCTCAAAGGGATACACCGACTACCCCGCCGCAGAATGAGCGCGGTTCTCGCTCCGTCTACGCTCCTCACTCGGCGGGCCCGACATCGCGGTCCGTGTCCTACAGGAGCCACCGCATGTCGTCGGCCATGAGCTTCGCCCTCCTGATCGGCGCACTCTGCGCGGCGCTCATTATCCCCGGATGTGCGCTGCCGATCCCCGCCGCGTCGCGCTCAGAGATCCGCGCCATCGAGCGCGCCTCGATCACCACGCCAAGCGGCGACCTCTCCTACCTCCGCGCTGGCGATCCCGCGCGTCCCCGCATCATCTACATCCACGGCACTCCCGGCAACGCTTACGCCTGGGCTGACTTCCTCGTCGAACCCGTCGCCGATGCCGCGGGTCCATTTGAGTCCATCGCGATCGACCGCCCCGGCTTCGGTCACTCGGGACGGAAGGCCGTCGTCTCATTCAAGGATCAGGCCGACGCCATCGTGCCGTTGCTTGTCGAGCGCGAAGGCCAATGGCCCATCCTCGTCGGCCACTCTCTCGGCGGCCCGATCATCGCACGCCTCGCCGCGGAGCACCCAGACAAGGTCCGCGCCCTCATCATCGTCGGCGGATCGCTCGACCCCGCCTTGGAGAACGCGAGTCTCCTCCAGCGCACCGCGCAGACCTCTCTCGTGCGCTTCTTCATGCCGCTCGCGCTCGACAACTCGCTCCAGGAACTCAAGGCGGCACGGATCCAGACCGAAGAACTCGCGCCGACACTCGCCGCGATCCGCTGCCCGGTCATCATCATCCACGGCACGAAGGACAAACTCGTCCCCTACGCCAACGTCGCGTACATGCAGCGCACGCTCACCAACGCCGCATCCATCCACATCATCTCGCTCGACAAGAAGGGCCACTTCTCGCCCTGGGAAGATCAGGATGTGATCCGTCACGCGATTGAAACACTTGTCGGCGGTGACTGACCCTCTGGTACACTCAGCGGCCATGTCCGATCATGCTGATACTGCACCAAGCGCACCCTCGAACGCCGCAACCTCTTCGGACGCGGCGCCGTCCCCCCACTGCTCCGAATGCGGCTGGGGCACACCGAGCCACAAACCCCACACTCCTCTCTGGCCGAAGCTGATCTTGTGGCTCCTTCCCCTCATCGCCACAGCCGCGCTGGTCGTTGATGCCATGCGCGCGACCAGTCGCTTCACCACCGGCCCCATCTACAACGGCATGAAGCTTGTCGATCCGATCATCACACGCGCCGACCTCCGCGCGATCGCATCGGGCGACACAGCCATACGAGACGGCGAGCCCCTCGATCTCCTCGGCACCCTGATCAAGAAGCATCCGCCATCGCGCCTCGGCTTTGGAGAAGTGCGCTATCAGGTTGCGCTCGCCAAGCCGAACTCCGGCTCCGCTTCGAGAACGATTGCGTTCGGATTTCCGATCAAGTGGTTCGACATCCAAACCCAGCGCCACGTCCGCGATCTCGTGAACCTCGCGGAACCCATGACCGTCATCTCCAGACGCCCCCGCGCGCCCGGGCCATACACGCCTCCGCCCAGGGGAACGCGCGAGATTGACCCGGGTCCGAAGTTCGGACCGAATCTCGTTGCATGGACGCTGAAGCCAGAGCTCACCCGAGCCACCGTCGTCACCATCACTTCGAAGTACACCTTCGCACTCGCGGCCCTTGCCCTCGCGACCATCGCAGCTCTCGTCGCATCAAGCGCGTGCCGGCGACTCATGAAACGCCACCCGAAGCGTTCACGCCGCGTCGGCCTGATCGCGAGTGCGTGCGCTGTGCTCATCATCCTCTTCTTCCCCGATGACAGAGGTGCCTACAAGTGGGCCTTCTATATACAGACGACAACTCGCGGACTTCTGTCTCCCGTCTTCGGGAAGGACACCTCGCTCGATCGCGGCGCATCCCTTTCAACGCTGACGCTCGAAAGTCTGCGTGCGATGCCGGTCGCGGAGGCCAATGCCGCCCTCGCCGCCGACATCCTCCGCCTCTGCAACGACGCTTCCGACGCGTCGCCCGACGAACCCCTCTTCGCTGCCGCCTGCATCGAGAACTGGAACGTGAACACGCTCATGGTCGACGGCCCCGGGCGAATCTTCTTCTATTCGTACATCGCGACCGACCACGAGCGCTGCCCCGACTTCGGCAAGCAAGAACCCGTGACCATGCCGCCCACGCGCGAAATGAAGCTCGGCTGGCCGACAATCGCTTGGCTCCGCTCCAGCGGCACGCCCGGTGATCCCTCGACCCGCATTACCATCGACCTGCCCGGCCTCATCGCCGCCCTCACCCTCATCCTCGCCCCCGGCCTCATCCCCTTCCTTCTCCACCGCCGCCACATCCGCCGCCGAGCCGCCAAACGCGAACGCAACAACCTCTGCCCCTCGTGCGCGTACCCATTCCCCGCGCTCGCCTCGAAAGACACTTGCGCATCGCATCCTTAAAGCGCTCTGAGTCGCCGAAGGCGACATGGCCTTGCGCCTTTGAGGCCCAACGGGCCGCAAGAGCCGAAGCCCAGGGCAAGTGAGTGCCGCAGGCACGAACGTCGCCCTGGGTCCAAGCCCCCGCGCAGCGCATCCTTTAAACGCCTCCCAGTCGCCGAAGGCAACGCAAAAGGGAGCCCCGTGCGCAAGAGGATTATGCGCGATTAGCGCATACCAACTTGCGCTTTGCGCGGCTCGCGTCCATGCTCTTGTGTCCGCCAAGACACAGGAGTACATCATGGAACGCGAGCTCTTTCGTGCGTTGCAGGCGGCGCTTCGGCGGCTGGGCC
>CAUJHH010000073.1 GCA_963204725.1 Planctomycetota bacterium | reverse complement strand
GATTGAGTTCGCGCCGGGCGCGGGGGTGACCGAGACGCGCCCGCCGCTGGGGAACTGCATGGACGCGGCGGCTTGTGCCAGCGCCGCTGCCGTGGCGTTCACTTCTGCGAAGGCGAGCGGGATGATCTTGACGACGCTGTTGCCGGTCGCGGCGTTCTCGCTGTCGAGCGACTTGAGCAACTCGGCGGCCACGGCGTGGACGGATTCGGGCGCCGAGATGATGAGCGTGTTTGAGGGCGCGTCGGCGACGATCTCCAGCATGGAGCGGGCGTCCATCGTCAGCGGGAGTTCGCCGCCTGTCTGGGCCTCGCGGATGCGCACGACCAGTAGACGCTCCATCAGCGGCGCGAGTCGCTCGGCGCGGGCGTGGCCGAGCACGTACATCTTGAGCGCGGCGGGGCTGACCTTTGCGACATCGAGCTCGGCGAGCAGCTTCTCGACTTGCGGATAGATGTTGGAGGGGCCGCTCACGATCAACGTGCGCGTGGCACGTTCCACGTCGACAGAAACAGCGCGCGAGCCGGCGGGCTGTCCGGCTGCGCCGTAGATCGTCCCCGCGTCGGCCATTCGTCGGATAGCCGATGCCATTACGTCGGGGTCGACGCGCTGGATGCGGTACGTGCGGAGCTCGGCGTCCGCCTGCTTGCGAGAGTCGTCGAGGCGCTTCAGCATTCCCTCGATGACAGCGAGCTGCTCGGGCTTGGCGCGAACGACAACGCTGCGGAGGTCGTCGATCGCCTCGATGGTCGGCGCGACGTAGCGCGAGCCGTCGGCTGGCTCGAGCATCGGGCGCACGACGCGGGCGAGCAGCGGGACGATCTCGCTGGGCTTGCTCGCGATCTCGAACGATCGGGTTTCCTGCTCGATCCGCACGCTTGCTTCGGCAGATCGCAGCAGGTCTTCGAACTTTGCGAGACTCTCGCGGGCGCCGACGAGAGTGACCGTGCGCGATTCGGCATCCAGACTGGCGTGGATCGGGCGGGATTGGTCAAGCCCGGCGGCCTTGTAGAGGTCCTGCGCGCGGGCGAGGACGCTCGCGGGGTCCCCACCAGAGATCGAAAAGAGGCGGACATCGCGATCTGCCTCGCTCGGGACATCGAGTCCGGCGATGAGAGCGGCGAAGACCTCAACGTCGCTGCCGGGGCCGGAGACGATCATGCCGGCACGATCGATCGTGCCGACATACTTCAAGACTGATTGCTGGCGCGGGGTGAGCAGACGGGTGAGCATCGGCTCAACCTGCGCCGACGTGACGTGCATGAGTCGGATGGTGCGAGCGACTCGCTCGGCAGGAGCGCCATCAGCGGATCCCGAGGGATCGAGCGCCCCGATGAGCGCGGCGGCCGTTCGCAGATAGATCGGCGAGCCGACAACGGTGATGCGCTGCTGGTCGGGCGTCGCGACCACAACCGGCTTGCGATCGGCGGGAATCTGGGCGTAGACGGCGTTGAGCGCCTGCTGGGCGAGATCGACCGTGAGACCCTGAAGCGCGAATGACATCAACTGCTGCTCGCCCGCTTCGCCGCCGGGGGGCACGTCGAGGAGCTCGATCAGCTCTTCCACGACCTTGAGGCGATTCTCTGAGCCGACGGCTATCACGGCGTTGGTGCGTGCGTCGGGCTGGATGTTGATCCCGGCGACGTTGACCTCTTCGACGACGCGCTGCTGGCCGTCCTTGTCGACGATGACGGTTTTCTGGCGCTCGCCGACGAGTCCTCGCAGAGCGGCGACAACGGCGTCGGCCTTGGCGTGCTCGAGCGGGAAGAGCTTGAAGGCGGAGTCGACCGGGCGGACCTCATCGATCGATCGCACGATTTCCCGGATGCGTCGGCACTGTGCGGCGGTCTCGACGATGACGACCATGTTCTGCGCCGCGATGGGCGTCACTCCTCCGTAGGCGCCGATCAGGGGCTTGATCTGGGTCGCGACGAGTTCGGCTCGCGCATTGTTGAGCGGGATGGTGATCGTGAGCATCTCGTCGGGCATGGCTTCGTCGGGGACTTCATCGCCGCTGACGCGCATGGGCTTCCGAGAGGCCTCCTGCAAGGAGGAGAGATAGAGATACTTTCCTTCGCGGCGGAGATGCGCGCCGAAGCGAGCCATGTTGAGGTTGAGAACGCTCAGGGCCTCGTCGAGCGTGTAGGACTCTTCGCTGATGAAGGTGAGCGAGGCGGTCGGGACGTCGGTCTCACGGATGACCGGAAGGCCGGACTCGCGCGAGAAGAAGTCCACCACCTGATCGAAGGGGGAGTCCTTGAAATTGAACCGGATCTGCGTGTCCACAGCCGGATCGGCGACGGGCGCCGGGGGCGGCACGGGCTCCGGGGTGGCGACGGGGGGCTGGGCCGCGTCCTGTGTGAGTCCGTGTGCGTTGGCATCCCAGATCGAGATTGGAAGCCCTGCGCACACCGCCAGGGAGGCAATCACCGCGCTCTTGCTGCGTCTCCACGCCATAACCCGCTCCTTCCGTGCGAGCGGTCGGTCGTCCGACCACCCGTTGAGTCTACCTAATCCTTCCGAATCCGGTCGGCCAGCGTGGCCCCGGTTCGGACTGTCCACATTGCCCCCTCGAGTTCGAAGACCGCTTCTTCTCCCGCCCCCGATACCAGTGTTGCCCCCAGCACTGCGACGCCCGGCGAGAGGACCTTGCGCTCGCCATCACGGGTATTGACCATCATGGCCTCCAGCCCCCGCCGTCCGGTCACCACGCCCGTCAGCTTCCATTCTCCCCACGCCGGCGCGGGAGTCGGAGGTGGAGCGGGCCGATTCGCGACGGCGCGCGGCTTTGTGGGGGTCGGCGCGGGCGGGACACGGAAGACGTTCTTTGCGGTGATCGCAGCGATGGCGTCGACACCGGATTCACCCGGCGCGACGATCGCCGGATCGTTCGGGTCGTCAACCGCGAGGTCCGGCATCCAGATTGTCGCGATGTCGAGCTTCAGTTCGAACTTCTCGCGGTCGCTCCCGACAGGCCTGATGGAGAGCGAGTCGACGCGGTGGATCCACGGCTGGGAGTCGTACGTCGCGAGCGCGTTGAGCACCTGAGAGAGCGTGCCCGTGCCCTTGACCTGCGCTTTGACGACAGAGAAATTCGGCGACTTCTTGATACGGTCCTGCATCGCGCGATCCATGCCTCGTGCGGTGGCGGCAGGGTTCCGCTCGTCCTTGGGTGCGTAGCTGCTGACGACGACGTCGCTCAAGCCCGCGCTTTGACCCACGCGGCTGAGCCCTGTGCGGAGGCGATGGTCCACGCGATCGAACTGTTTCCCGAGCGTCGTTGAAGCGACCGCGCTCAATCGATCACGCACGAGCTTCTGGCGTTCGAGTTCCTTCTCGTAGCTCGCGGCATACTCGCGGATCTTCGTGGTCTCGGCCAGCAGCGCATCCCGCTCGTTGGCATAGATGGCTCGATACCCGTACCAGCCGGCTGCGATGACGAGCGAGAGAGCGACGAGGACGGCGAGCGGCTTCAGCAGGCGTTTCATGTGCCTTGCCCTCCGTTTGCCGGAGTGGCGGCCGCGCTGCCACCGGCGGGCTTGGGCTTGGTGGCGGGGGGGGGTGTTGCGGGATCGGTGGGCGATCGCTTGTCGGTCACGAGGTCGAAACTGAAGCGGTCCTCGGTGTCCGCCGACTGATTGACGACTCGATAGAGGTCGCCACGCACGAGTCGACCTCGAAGATCGAGCGCGATCTCCCGGCGAACGACCTTTCCTGAGAGCGAGAAAACGGCTTCCTGTCGAGTTGTCCATTGCGCTCCCGCGACCGACTGGTCCCGGGGCGTGAACTGGACATCGGCGCTCATGCTCGCGGAGACATCGTCGAGCAATCCATCCTTCGGGTCCGGCATCTGCTCGCTGAGCCAGCGCAGATGTGCGAGCCAGTCCATGCCCGCGCTGGCCCAACGCTCCACGCTCTCGGCGCGGGTCTGCTGGACGAGCATGTCGGCATACTGGACCCCCGCCTTGTTCATTGCTTGTCGAGCGGAGTCACGCGCGTCCCGCAATCCCCCGAGTTGTCGCTGGGCGACGACCCATGCGCCTCCGACGGCGATGATGGTCGCGAACACGCTCGCGAGGGCTATCTGCCGGCGGCGAGCCCTGGGATCGGGGCCGCGTTTGATTCGAACGAAGTCGAATCGATCCAGGCCCTCGGCCTGCCCGATCGCGATCCCTATCATGGGAATAAACGCGCTGGGATCGGGTCCATCCTGATTCGGGATCGAAACTCCCGCGGGGAGACCGAGTGTTCGGACGGCGCTCGCGAGCGATGCTTCTGTGCAGCGCACCCGCACACGATCGCACGTCGTCGATGCGCCCATGAGCAGGATCGATTCGAGCGAGACGGCATCGCGGCCACCCGCCCAGCCCATCCACGTGCGCCGAGCCTCGACCACCACGCGGGCCGCGAACTGCTCGAGCTCCTCGTCGGTCGACGGCGAGCGAAGCTCGACCGCTCTGGCGGTTGAGACGCGGCCATTCTCCATGACGACAAACTCGATCGCGCCTCGACCAATCGCGATTGCCATGCAAGGACCGTCGAGACGGGAAGACGCGTCGCGTGCGATTGCGCACACACCCGAAACCGACAGCTCGATGCCGACAATCTTCGCGCCAGAAGCTCCCGCTACCGCGCGGTACCACGACAGGCGATCAGCCGGGAGCGCGGCCGCCAGCACCGTGGCGGCACCGGGATTGGCAGGATCCGCTCCGAGGCGCACAAAGTCGATGCCCGCGCCATCGATCGCCATCGTCATCTGGCGAGAGAGGGAGAGGCGAACCAGTCCGGTGAGTTCCGTCGGGCTGAGCGCGTCACCCCCGGCTACAGCCATGCGCTTCAGCACAACCTCTTCTCGTCCCGCCACGAAGGTCACGCGGCGGAGCGAGAGTTTGTGCTCCATCGCGACTCGACCGAGCCACGCGCCAACTGCCGCGGCGTCGCTGCGATCGAGGCCTTCGGGAGCGGCGGCCTCGATCATCCGACTCACTTCGATCTTCGCGGCGCTCGCGGCGATTCGACAGAGCAGCAGTGTTTCACCGCTCAGTCCAACAGCCAGTATTTCCGCGCTTCTTGCCATCCTTGGTCACCTCGTCGCGGCCCATCGCCCTCTTCGAGCACCCGAATCGGTGGGCGGGGTGCGTGCCGGAGGATTCGATCCTGCATCCGGCGTCTTGATTCCGCCTGTCGGGCGCTCCACCGATGCCGCGTTGTCGATCGCCGGACGGACGCTGGCTCGTTCGGCCTCGTCCGGCAGGGCGTTCGGATTCTCGTGCGCGGCGCGCGTCATGTCGATCGTCTGTGCGAGGATCGAGTCGATACCGTCGACCGCTCCAACGTAGGTCACGTCCCTCAGATACGCGACTCTAGCGCGCTCGCCCGTGCAATCGATCACGGCCTCAAGCACCGACCGGGAGAGCAACTTCGGCTCATCGCTCGAGCTGATGGTCCGAACGATCTCGCCCACGATTCGCACTCTCCAGTGGCAGGATCGGACGGTTGTCCACGGGAGCGCCCGGGCCATCTGAGCGCCGTCGACGATACCGGCGTCGAGTGGCCATGTCGGACTGCGAAGGCGATCCGCACCGAGTCTCGTTGCGGCCTCGTGGATCTCGACTGCCTTTCCCTCGAACCCGGGTACACAGGAGAGCACGGCTTCGGACGCACGGGACATATCGACAAGGCCCTCGCGTCCACCCTGCTCTCCGCCGAACGCGATCTCGTCCCAGACCCCTGCCCACGACGACTGCGTGACCCCAAGCCGCTGCAGCGCACTCGCGACCTCCGTCGCGGAGGAGAGGTCGATGCCCGCTCCAACGAGTTGCTCGATCGCTTCTGTGGTGGTGCGATCCGCTCCGAGTCGGCGGTCGAACGACTTTTCGCTCTCGCTCCACTTCACCCGCGGCCGACCCGCCGACGAGCGATCGGCGATCCCGATGCCGAGATCCGGGTCGAGCGAGTAGGCGGTGGCCAGCACATCGAGGGAGACGCCTCCGAGCGCATTGGCTTCGTCATGGGGATCGAGCCCCACAAGCCGAATGTCTTCGACACTTGTGATGCCGCCTTTGCTCGCCAGTCCACGCACCGAACTCGCGCGCTCGTCGCCAAGCCCGGCAAGGCGGGCGAGCATCGGCACGGTCGCGATGTTGAGGTTGAGCTTGGCGGACTCGCTCTGGACCGGGGATGCACTCTCCGCATCGATGGGTTCGATGCGGACCCGAGCGGTGATCGCGCCATCTTCGAAGACCGTCCATTCCTCGGTCAGTTCGGGCGCGGCACCCTGCAGGATGTCATCACGCTGGGTCTCGATCTCGGCGAGTGCGCCGAGTACGCCGGACCATGCGACCGCTCTCGATTCTCGCCTCGAGAGGGAGTCCCGAGCGCCGGTGGCTCCCGCGTCGGCCTGATCGAGCGCGATCATCGCGATGAGCGCGCCGAGCACGATGACGAGCAGGACGGTGAGCAGCGCAATCGCACGCCTCATGCGTCCCCCTCTGCGCTGTCGGGGATCCGCACGATCCGTTGCCACGTCTGCCCGCCGAGCGTTGTCACGCGGATCTCGACCGCCATCGGCATCCGCGAGCGATCCATGGCATCGAACTCGTCGGACCAATTCAGGCCATCGGAGTACCTGAAACGAACATCGGTGAGCCGGTCGCAGAGCGTCGCCTTGCTGTGCTCGCCCGAGACCGCCCATCGCTCGCCCTCCACACGATGGCTGCCTGAAACGAACACGTACGAGGCACCCTGCAGGTCTCGGGGCGTGAGATCGCCAAGGCTTCCGCGAAGCCACACCGAGCGGAACAGGATGCGGATCGATCGATCGTCGCCCCGGATGCCGGACCCCTCACGCGGATCCGCGGCGATTGCGGTGGTCAGGTCGGCTTCGATCTGGTCGAACAGGGCAAGCACATCGCGGGTGGAGCCGGCGAGAGCGCTCACTCGGGAACGTTGGTCCTGGGCGCTCCACATCAGCGACATCACCGCACCGAGAAGCAGCAGGAGCAGTGCGACGGCAACCATGACTTCGATGACCGTGAAGCCGACGCGAGCCCTCGTCCTTGGTGCGTGTCGGATCACGCGCCGCCTCCGCGCCCGTTTGGGTGGGACGCGCTCGCGAAGCCGGCCCCCAGACGGACGACCTGGCGCGCGGTGTACCAGAGCCGCTCATCGTTTCCGGTCCGCCGAACCACACCGACGGAGACGAGCACGTGTCCACGGAAGCGAGCCGGCTCCGTGTCGATGCGCAGTTCCCAGCCGCTCCACGGGCCTTCGCGCGGGGCATCTGCACTCGCGCCCGGATCGGGCCCGAGCCAGAGCGGTGACGATTCGTCGATAGGTCCATCGAGAGATTCGGGCTGGGCAGCGCCGGACTCGATCAACGCGATCGCGGACCATGCGAGATCCGCGCCGCGAAGCCGTTCGGCCGTCGAGCTCGACCGATCGAGCGCGCGATCCAAAGCCCCGTGGATTGCCAGCCCGGCCATCGCAAAGAGCGCAACGGCCAGCAGGAGTTCCAAGAGGATCGCGCCGCGTCTGGTCATCTCCACTTCGCAAAGGGATCCGCTTCGTCAACGAGCCCGCCCGCGCCACGATCTCGCGCCGAACTCTCGTGATCGTGATCTTCGCCGCGCTTCACGCTCGCGAGAGCGGCGATACCGGTCCATGGGTTGACGAGAACATCGCTTGCACGCCCGTCCTTTCCCTGCACACGGATCGGTCCGGCAACTACAGCACTCCCGTCGGGAAGGAAAACGGCAAGCGTGCGTTCACCCGACGAGGCCTGGCCGATCGACGATTCTGAGGCGGGCATTGCCATGCCGCCGATGCTCCTGCTGGGCTGGCTGGCTCGTTCGATGCCGCCAATCGTGACGCCTTGGGGCAGGTCCACGGTCCGCGTCGCGCGTGCGAAGGCATGCTCCATACCGGGAACGGGTGCGGCGCTCTCGGAGGATGGCGCCGGAACCGCACGGCTGTTGAGGCCCGTGCGTCCATCTTCTCGGATGACGGCGACGACCGTGACGGGAACGCCGGATTCGCGTGCTTCGGCCTGTGCATCGCTGAGCGCGTTCTGGACGCGAGCAGTGGCACCATCCAGTTCTGCGCCACGCATGTGGCCAGTCATTGGAATCATGACGATCGCGGCCAGCATGCCGATGATCGCGAGCGCGATCAGCACCTCGAGCACCGTGAACGCGCGGGAGCCTTGGGTTTGGCGTGGGACCATTGAACTCACCCCGAGATACGCGGACACGATGTCCGCTCCACGAGTTCGCTCCGCGTTGACAGTCCTCGGCCGCTCCTGCAAGCCGCGGGGCGCACGCCCCTTCGAGGCATTCCGGATCGAGTTCGAGCCGTTGTTTCGCGCTCGCTCGACCAATCAGCCGCCGCTCGGTGGGGGCGGGGGCAATCCGCCGCTCAAGCCACCCTCGGCATCCGCATCTTCTGCGGCAAATGCGTTGATGTCATCGTCCGTCCCGTCTTGCTTGTCCGGCCCATAGGACCATAAGTCGTACTCTCCCTCGCGATTCTCGCTCTCGGCCCGATAACCCCAGGCCGAACCCCATGGATCGACGGGTACAGGAGACTCGAGATACTTGGTCCAGAGGGCCTGATCCTCTTCAGATTCGATCAGGGTTTTGTTCCAGAGGACCGCCAGCCCTTCGTCTTCGGTGGGGAATCGGGAGAAATCGATGTAAAAGGCTTTGATGCCGCCCTTGATGAGGCGGATCTGGGTCTCGGCAATTCCCTTCTTTGCCTTTGCGCTCTGTCCGAGCAGGGCGAACCCGACGAGGCCGGAGAGCGCCAGAATGATCGCGATCACGATCATGACTTCGATGATCGTGAACGCCCTGCGTGCATGCCGGCGCGACACCCGAAATCCAGACTCCATCCGTTGGGTCATGGCTCAAACATCCTTTCTGAGCAATCCCTGCCACCCGACAATTGGGTCGGCATATCTACCGCCTGAACCCGAATGATCCAAGCTCAATCTCTCTGCCCAATCTGGGCACGCGCCTCCGACCGACAGTCAGGAGCTAGTCGATACTAGCATGACCAGGCTCCGGCTGCAAGAAATCTTATACAAGTCAAGAGTGCTGCGGGCGATACGCGTTTCGATTCCTGTTCGGAAACTCACACAACCAACGCCCCACCAACCTCTTCCATGGTGGTCAGACCGAGTTTGACCTTTGCGTAGCCATCTCGCTTGAGGAGCGAAAGGGCACCGTTCTGGATCGCTGCGGCGGTGAGCTTGGAGGCATCCGCCCGGTTCATGATGAGTTCACGGGTCTCGGGCGAGAGATGGAGCAACTCGTAGAGTCCGACGCGGCCCCGGTACCCCGTTCCCCGGCAATTCCGGCAGCCCGATCCTTTCCGGAGCTGCTCGGCTCCCGGCCCGAAGTCCGGTGGGAGTTCCCCCGGGGCTGGCTGATGGGGCTGTGAGCATTGCTCGCAGACACGTCGAACCAGGCGCTGAGCCATCACGCCTTCGACACTCGACGCGATCAGGAAGGGCTCAACTCCCATATCGAGCAGACGCGTGGCGGCCCCCGCCGCGTCATTTGTGTGCAATGTGCTGAAGACCAGGTGCCCCGTGAGCGAGGCCTGCACGGCTGTCTCAGCCGTTTCTCGATCGCGGATTTCGCCGATCATCACGACATCGGGATCGTGACGAAGGATCGAACGGAGTCCGGACGTGAAATCGAGCCCGACCTTGTGATTGACCTGGATCTGATTGACGCCGGGCACGTGGTACTCGACCGGATCCTCAACGGTGATGACCTTGACCTCGTCGGAGACGATGCGGTTGAGCGATGCGTACAGCGTTGTGCTCTTGCCGCTTCCCGTAGGCCCCGTCACAAGGAGAATGCCGTGGGGACGATTGATGAGCGTGTCCCAGCTTGAGAGGATGTTCTCCGGCATGCCGAGCTGCCCGAGCCCCATCAGCACTGCGGTCTTCGAGAGCACGCGAAGCACCACGCCCTCGCCGGAAAGCATCGGGATCACGCTCATTCGCAGATCGAATTCCTGCGGCATCTGTCCCTGGGGCTTGTTTCGGAAGGTGATACGGCCATCCTGCGGCCGCCGCTTCTCGGCGATGTTCAGGGAGGCCATGATCTTGAGGCGTGAGACGATGGCCGCGCCGAATCGATTGATCGTCGGGGGGACATTCGCTCGCTGGAGCACGCCGTCGATCCGATATCGAACGACGAGCTGTCCCTCGTAGGGCTCGATGTGGACGTCGGTCGCCCGCTCGCTGACGGCCTCGGCGAGCAGGTCGTTGACGAGCTTGATGACCGAGGCTTCCTGGGCCTGTTCGATCTCGTCATGCTCACCATCGATCGCGGCGATGTCGTCCGCCTGACCGGCCATCTCGTGCAATGTGTCGCCACCGACGCCGTAGTGGGTACGGATGAACTGCCTGAGTTCGTCCTCGTCCGCCAGCGCTAGCTCGATAGGGCATCCGGCGACGAGTCGTAGTTCGTCGAGGGAGGAGAGCTCGAAGGGGTCGCTCGTTGCGACAACCAGCGTGCCATCCCTGAGTTCGATTGGAACGACCTGCTGCTTGAAGACCACTCGGGCCGGGAGCGTGGCGATGACCTCGGGCCCGACATCTGCGCTGGAGAGGTCGACGACCGGCATCGCGAGCTGCTCGCCGATGATCTCGAGTACCTCGCGTCGCCCAACCAGCCCGAGGCGAACGATGGCTCGATCGAGACGCTCGCCAGAGCTCCGATGCTCGGCGGCGGCCTGATCAAACTGCTCTCGGGTCAGGAGGCCGCGTTCAAGGAGAATCGTCGCTACGCCCATTGGTCCATCCTACCGCCGAAAGTGCGGTGCGCGTCACAGGCGATCCGACCGGTCCGGAGATTCTCCGTAGGTCGCGCTGGTCCGGTCGGTCTCCCAGACGGTGATATCCCGGAGCCGGGCTCCCTTGCCGAGCGCGTCGATCGCCGGCGCGAGAAGGCGAAAGAACACAGCGGCGATATTCTCGACCGTCGGGTTCACGCCGGCTCCGTCTGCGAACTCACGCGTGTCGAGGTTCAGGTGCTTGTGGTCGAACGGCTCGATCAGCACGCGTTGCACCGCCTGTTCGTACTCAGCAAGGGAGAGCGAGCCGCCGGGTTCGGCCGGACGCATCTCGACGCGTGGCGCGATCACGTAGTTGTGCCCGTGGCCTGCTGGGTTGTTGCACTTGCCGAAGTAACGGCGGTTCTCGTCGGCACTCATCGTTGGCGCATGGAGACGATGGGCCGCCGCGAACTCGAACTTCTGCGAGAGCACGATCGTTGCGCCCATTCCGGCCTCCATTTCGAGCGTATAGGTCGGCGTCAGCCCGAGCGTGACGGACTCAACATCAACCGGGATCGAACCGCACGCAGCGGCGAACAGCTCCGGCATGACCAGCGAGGGCTCGACACCCCGATGCATGGCCGTCCTGACCAAGGGAATCACCGATTGCCTGACCGCATCGTCGATCGCCTTGATGTTGATCAGGTATCCGGTGGATGGATCGGGCTCGCCGCGGCAACCGACGGAGAACTCGTAGTGCGATCCCCAACCCTCGAGCGAGGGTCTTCCCGCGTGTCCGTTGCAATCGTTCCGGTGATCGGACTCGACCGGATTGATCGCGAACCTGACTGTGCGCCGAAGAGTCACCACGACGTACGATAGGGAGCGGAGGCCCCCGCTCCCAAGTCCACCTTTCCCCGTGCTCGCCGCCACTGAATCCGACGATCCACACCGCCCGAATCGTTCATGCCCGCCGAAACGAGGTTTACAGGAGATCCCGCAATGCGCCCACCCGCTCGAATCGCCGCGATGCTCGCTTCACTGATCGCTCTCCCGGTGGCGTTTGGACTGACTTCGAATCGACGCGGATCCGAGCCGGGCGAGTCCGCCTCCCCGTACATCCTGAGCTACACCATGAATCGGATCGACGGCACGAGCGAGTCGCTCGAGACGTACAAGGGCAAGGTCATCATGATCGTGAATGTCGCGAGCAAGTGTGGCCTGACGCCCCAGTACGATGCGCTCGAGAAGCTCTACGACGCGAAGAAGGAATCCGGCTTCGTGGTGCTCGGATTCCCTGCGAACAACTTCATGAGCCAGGAACCGGGAACGAACGAGGAGATTGCGGAGTTCTGCCGCGCGACGTTCGATGTGTCGTTCCCGATGTTCGAGAAGGTTTCGGTCAAAGGGGACGATACCTGCGATCTCTACGCGCAACTGGCGTCACTGCCCAAGCCCCTCGGTGGCGAGCCGGGCTGGAACTTCACAAAGTTTCTGGTTGATCGGAAGGGCAATGTCGTGGCCCGATTCGAGCCGAAGACCAAGCCCGATGCCCGGGAAGTCGTCGCGATGATCGACCAACTCATCGCCGAGAAGTAGCGCTCGAGCGGGGCCGCCGGTTCCGAACCGAGGGCTTTGCTACGCTGTGTCTTCCATGCCCACGTACTCATACACCGCGCTATCGGCCTCTGGCGACCGCGTTTCCGGTTTGCTATCGGCGGCCTCCGAGCAGGCGGTGCTCTCGGAACTCGAGACACGTCGGCTCACGCCGGTCTCGATTCTTCCCGCGAAAGAGCGTGTCGCCCGGGGCCGGCGCGTCTCTGCGAGGAAGCTGGGGGAGTCGTACGTGCAGATCGGCGACCTGCTGCACGCGGGCGTGCCGCTCATGCGATCGCTCAAGCTCCTCGCCGGTCGGAAGAGCCAGCCGCAGATCGCATCGGTGTATCGCGAGCTCGCAGAGGCCGTCTCGGACGGCGGCGAGCTCGCGGAGGCGATGTCCCGTCGTCCCGAAGCGTTTCCACGAATCCACATCGCCATGGTTCGTGCCGGAGAGAAGGGCGGATTCCTCGAGGGTGTTTTCAGCCGCCTCGGGGCGTTCGTGCTCGCGCAGGCGGAGCTGCGCGGCCGGATTGTCGGGTCGTTGATCTATCCAGCACTACTCGTGCTTTTCGGGGTGATCATCCTGGGGGTGGTGTTCGGGGTCTTTGTCCCGATGTTCAAGCCGGTCTTTGAGCGGATGGCGCAGCTCCCATTCGCGACACGCCTTGTCCTGGGCGCGAGTGATCTCGTCTCCGGATACGGGATCTATCTGCTTGTGCTCGCGACCGCTCTCGCGATGACGGGCTGGCGTCTGTCGAAGCGGGCGGACGTCCGACGAAGAGCAACCGAGTTCATGACCTTCGCGCCGATCTGCGGGCCCCTCGTGCGTGCGTTGGCGGCGGCGCGATTCTGCCGCCTGCTGGGCACGATGCTGGAGAACGGCGTGCCGATGCTGCATGCGATGACGATCAGCAAGGAGGCCGCTGGGAACGTGCTCATGGAAGAAGCGATCGACAGTGCCATCGAGGCGGTTCGATCGGGCGAAGCCCTTGCCCCCCCACTCGCGTCCAGCGGCCTCTTCGGCGACGACATCGTTGAGATGATCACGGTGGGCGAGTCGGCAAACAACCTTGAGAAGGTGCTGCTGACCGTCGCGGAGACCATTGAGAAGCGAATCGATCGTCTGCTCGGCATCGTGGTCCGGTTGATTGAGCCGCTCATGCTCATGGCGATCGCAGGCGTGGTGGTCGTGGTCGCGATGGGTCTCTTGCTGCCGATGACGCAGCTCGGCGCGGATGGCTGACCCCTTCCACTCCGACCGACATGAAGAGCGGGCCCCGGCCGTCGCCGGGCCCGCGGATCTCGTTCGATCGCTCGCCAAATGAGGCTCAGTCGAGCTGCCAGATGAATCCGATCGTTGCCATTGCGGCCTGACGGCGGACGGGATCGACGAAGACCGCCGGGCTCGCGAGCATCGCGATCGCAGTCTCACGCCCCTCCACGTTGCGGATTCGTTCCCACGGCATCTCCAGCGAGCTGAAGCGGCCTTCCTTTGCGCTCTCTGCGATCGCGGGGACCGCGATCAGTAGGGGCCAGAACGTCGCACCCGTTCCCACAGCGCCGGCGGCATTCACCAGTGCCGAGCGGTCCGCGTGCGTTTCTGTGACGAGATCTTCGCCATCCCAATAGGAGTACTGCACCATCGGCTTGACGCCCTTGGCCAGATCGTGGTAGAGCGGGACGACAACACCGATGTCGCGATCGCCGCTTGGCGACCTCGCGAGATTCGCGAAAGCCGAGCCGGCCATGCTGATGATTGGGTATCCGGCACGCACGCCGCGGGCTGTATCGACGAATGTGAGGCTGTTGAGATCGCGGCCCTCTGGGGCCGCCGTAGCGAAGACACTGTTTGCTGAGACGCCCTTGTCGCCCTTGCCGATCGCCTGGCGTGACGCGGCGATCACGGCCTGTGGCGTCAGGCCCACCACGAGCCAGTCGCCGGCAACGGCGTATGTCACCTCGAGCGGGACCGGGACACCCGGAAACTGGAGCGAGGTCACCTCGATCTCGCCGTCGTTCCAGATACGGGGCCGAACGTACATGCCACGTTCCTGCTGCGCGAGTTGCGACCTGGCCGCTGCGACAAGCTTGCGATGGGCGCCGGCAAATGCATTTCGATCCTTGAGCGAGGCGAACACGACGGCCGAGCCGAGCGAGCCGCCTCCGGTCGCGTCGGAGAGGTACGCACCCCACGTACCACCGACGGCATTAAGGATGTCGGCCTTGAGATCGACCCCCGGGTGCGACTTGAACTCAGCGAGGAAATCGTGCACAGGAACGCCTCTCTCGGCGAGGGTGTCGATCAACTCGACGAGCATCGAGAGGTCGCCCTTGGCGATCGAGAACATCGTCGCGTCGGCCGGAACCATGGCGAGATCTCGCGCGTTCACCGTGTCTCGCGACATGTGCCATGCGTCGCGGTACTTTCCGGCTCCGCGCACTCGCGCCACGCCGACGCTCTCGGTCCCGGTGAATCCTGCCACGTAATCGACGGAGATCGCCTCCGCACCGATCAGGCCGCCCTGCTCCAACGCGGCGATCCCTTCCGCTGCTTCCGGGGGCAGCTTCTTGCCCGCGAGCGTGCGTGCCATGTTGATTCCTGGCGTGAGCGCCGGCATGTTGAGCGAAGCACGCATCACCGGCTCCAGCCCGGCGGGCACGCTCGGCAGCTTGTCGAATCCCGCATCGGGACTGTCGACCGCACCAACAACCAGTTCGTATCGCCAACCATCCTTTGCCTCACGCGGGCCGTATGAGACGAGCCCGAAGGGAAGCGTGAATTCCTTCATGCCACTGAAGCGGGCGCTGTCTGCCGGCACGGGCATCCCATCCTCGTCGGCCTTCTGCATGATCGCCGCATTGAGCATGCCGTGAAGCTCGGAGGCGTGCGCTCTGTCACGAGCCTGCACGCTCAGGGTCATGCCGTATCCGAAGAATCCCCCTGCCGCATTATCGGGGTTGTAGGTCACGGCGAAGCGGGCCGGCTGCGCAAGAGTCCGGAGTGCGAGCTGGATCAGCGGCTCGACCTCCGTTGACATGTCCGGGAACTCACCGGGCAGTTCCGCGAGGCGTGCGGGGATCATGGAGAGCGCTCGGCGGAGTTCCGCGTCCTTTTCGTCCACCAGCCACGCCGTCAGCGGCCCGTGCTCGTAGATGATGAACGGCTGAACGCCGTCCTGGGCCATCGCGATCGACGAGGGCGCCGCGAGGCCGGCCGCGGCGACGGTTGACGCGATCGCCAGGTTCCGTATCGCGTTTCGTGCGATGCAAAGTTGCCGACGCATTGGATCTCCTTTGAGTCATGCTCTGGTGGCGTGCCGAGCCTCTCGCCGAGCCGGGATTACCTCCCCGATTTCACTCGCGAGGCTCGACTCCAGCATCGGATCATTCGTCGAGAACGAGCTGGACGCCACGAGCCTGCCTCCTGACCATTGGGCATTGTGCGGTGCGGCTTTCACGCCCTTCTCCCCCGAGGGCCGATCTCTCAGTTCCCACTGACTCGCCCGACAGATGACGCCAGGACACGATGCCCTTCCATGCCTGACCGGACCCCAACTTCCATTCTCATCATTCGTCCCAGCGCTCTCGGGGATGTCTGTCGGTCGGTGCCGGTGCTGACCTCGCTCCGGGCCGCGTATCCCACGGCTCGGATTGACTGGCTCGTGCAGGACACCTTTGCGCACGCGATCGAGGCCCATCCTGCGCTGACAGCGGTGGTGCCCTTCGATCGCGCTCGATTCGGAAGGGACCTCGCCGAGTTTGAACCCGACTCGACACTTGCTTTCCTCAGGCGGATCCGCGAAGCACGTTACGACCTGGTGATTGATGCGCAGGGACTCTTCCGGAGCGGTGGGCTCGCGTTCGCGACCCGCGCTCGCCGCCGGATCGGATACGCGAACGCGCAGGAACTCGGCTGGCTCGGCTACACCGAGGCGCACCATGTGCCCCGCGACATG
Source organism: Planctomycetota bacterium (assembly GCA_963204725.1). Lineage (GTDB taxonomy): Bacteria > Planctomycetota > Phycisphaerae > Phycisphaerales > UBA1924 > JAHBWV01. Next base: position 47,415 of record CAUJHH010000073.1, on the reverse strand, counting down.
CACGCCGTCGATCGGATGCTCCTGCTGCTTGAGGCCGCCGGAATCCGCACAGCAGTGGACATGCGTCTGTGGACGCAACCAGAGTGGCGAACATGGGCCACCGATCGCGTGGGGGATGGACGACTCGCGACCCTCGCTCCGACCAGTCGGTGGCCGGGCAAACGCTGGCCCGCCGCTCGCTTCGCGGAGCTTGCACGTCGCATGCTGGAATCCGGGTCGGGTATCGACCGCGTGGCCATTGTGGGGGCGCGCTCGGAACGATCTCAGTGCGCTCCGCTACTCGAGCTTGCGGCACAAGATCGGAGGATCATCGATCTGGTCGGCGCGACCACCGTCGGGAGTCTCATGGCGATCGTCGAGCGTTCGAGCATCGTTGTCGCGAACGACTCGGCCGCGATCCACATGGCGGTCGGTTTCGATCGACCGATGGTCGCGCTCTACGGGCCCACGAGCATCGCAAGGGTCGGGCCCTATCGGCGCGAGCGTGATGTGATTCAGCACGTCGGAGTCGGCGACCTGTCGAACCACAAGAATGAGCGCGCGGGCCTGGCCATGATGGAGCGGATCTCCGTCGACGAGGTGGCCTCAAGGGTCAACGCCGCGGTCACTTTGCGATGATTGGCTCGCCGACCGGTGCGTGCGTGATCAGCCGTTCTTGCTCTCGAACTCCCGCATGAACTCGGCGAGGGCCTTGCAGCCGGCCTCTGGCATGGCGTTGTACATGCTGGCGCGCATGCCGCCAGCCGAGCGATGACCCTTCATCCCGTCAAGGCCTGCGGCGGCGGACTCTTTGCAGAACTTCTCGTCCAATTCGGGCGAGGGCGTTTTGAAGGTGAGATTCATCAGACTGCGTGCGTTGGGCTCGGCGCAGCCCTTCCAGAACGTGCTCTTGTCGATCAGGTCGTAGACGAGACCGGCCTTGCGGATGTTGCGCTCGTGGATCACATCCAGGCAATGCCGGCTTCCCTCGGCCTGCGAGAGGATCCATTTGAAGACAAGACCGCAGACATAGATCGCAAAGACGGGCGGCGTGTTCGGCCGGCTCTCGTCCTTGGCAAAGGTCTCGTACCGCAGCATGCCGGGGAGCTCGCGAACCTTCTTGGCTGCGAGATCGTCGCGGATCACGACCACCGTGGTGCCAGCGGCCCCGAGGTTCTTTTGCGCACCCGCGTAGACCATGCCGTACCTGGTGAAGTCGACTGGGCGGCTGTAGATGTCGCTGGACATGTCGCACACGATCGGTACGCCGGCCGGCGTCATCGGCACCCGGTCACGCCACGTGTTCTTGCTGCCTTCGAGCTGGTGCCATTCGGTTCCGAAGATCGTGTTGTTCGAGCACATGTGCACGTACGCGGGATTCGCGGAGTACTTGATCTGAGCGTCGGTCGGGATGCACGAGTGCATCTTGTCCTTGCTCGAGTAGGCCTCGTGAACGGGACCGTAGATCTTGGCCTGCTCGATGCTCTTCTCGGCCCAATAGCCGGTGGTCAGGTAGTCCGCGGTCTGATCCTGTGGCTTGAGATTGGCGGGCACCAGGAAGTTCTGGCTCGTCGCGCCGCCGGTCATGAAGAGCACGTGGTAGTTGCTCGGAAGGTTGCTGATCTTGCGGAAGTCCTCGAATGCCTCGGCGAGCACGCGGTCATAGACCTTCGCGCGGTGGGAGTGTTCAAGGATTCCGATGCCGCTCCCCCTGATGTTGAACACGTCCTCCTGGATCTGGCGCAGCACCGCCTCGGGCAGGCAGCCCGGGCCAGCGGAGAAGTTGTAGATTCGCTCGCCAGCGGCGTTCTTGGTGACTGCTGGCTTGCTTCCGGCGGGGCTAATCGTTGTCATGGCATCACTCCTGGAACTCGACTGGGGGATTGTACGCCCCGGCTGCGCCACCGATTCACCCGACCCGATTCTCCACCTGGCCGGAGTCCCGGAAGACCTGCACAATCCGAACCACCTCCTCGGCGACGGCGTTCTGCGCCTGCTCGGTTCCCGCTCCGCTGTGGTGGGAGATGGAGACACCGGGCATCCTGGCCGTCGCCGATTCCCAAGGTGCCTGCGGCTCGGCGGGCTGGTTCTCGTACACGTCCAGACCGGCCCGCAGGCCCTTGGACTTCATCGCCTCTCGCAGCGAACTCTCGTCGACCACGCTGCCGCGCGAGGTGTTGATCAGATAGGCACCGGGCTTCATCTTCTCGAAGAACGCCTGCCCGATGAGGTGCTTCGTGTCTGACGCGCCGGGGAGGTGAATCGAGATCGCGTCGCAGCGTGAAGCCATCGCGTGGAGCGACGGCGTGTCGTTGCCACCCCACTCCGCTCCGAGGTCCTTGGCGTGGTCCTTCGTGATCGAGCGGCTCCATGCGATTACTCGCATGTCGAATGCGAGGGCACGCTTGATCACGGCGCGACCAATCGCGCCGCAACCGACCACGCCGAGCGTCGAGCCTTTGAGGCCGCGTGCGCCGCCGACTCCGGTCTTTCCAAACTCTTTCTTGTCCCAGCGCCCCTCGCGAGCAGCGATGGTCTGCTCGGGGATGCGTCGATCAAGGTTCAAGAGGTGCGCCATCGCGAGTTCGGCCACGGCGATCGCGTTCATGCCGGGACAGTTCGCGACGGCGATCCCCGACTTGGCCGCGGCGGCGAGATCGATATTGTCGTAGCCGGCACCTGCTCGGATGATCAGGCGAAGGCCTCTCATCTGGTCGATCGCGCTCGCCGGCACCTTCTTGGATCGAACCACGAGCACCTCGGCCCGGGCGTCGTTCACGCCAGCGGCGAGCCCATCGGAAGGCACATCGGGCGCGCTCTTCACGGTGCATCCGATGGTGGCGAGCCCCTCAAGACCGATCTTCTCGAACTTGTCGGCAACGAGCACGTTCATGGTGTGGCTCCGATTCGTGAGGCAGTGCGGGTGAGCATCAGTCTATTGCGATTCCCCTGCGATCTTCTCGATTCGGGAAACGAAAGACCCCCGGCGGATGCCGGGGGTCCTTGAGACTCTTGATCACGTCGTGCGTGCGATTCTGATCAGTCGAAATCCTGACCGGTGTAGATCTCGCGACCGCCGAAATCGACGCCCTTGAGGCCGCCGCGGGTCCACTTGTAGTAGCCCTTGACGTTCGGGTCGATGAGCGCGCCGTTGCGGGTCGGGGGCTCCCACTGGTTCCTGGCGTAGAGGGCGCGAGCGTAATCGAACCAGTTGATTCCCGAGCTCTTGAGCGTCGGGGCGTTGGGGTCCCAGCCGTCGTTGGAGTCCGCGCTGATCCGGACACTCGACGAGGCGTCGAACATGAGGATGGGGAGACGCGCGTCGTCATAGGCGTAGTAGCGCTGGATTTTCTTGTAGCGGTCCACGGACTCGTGCATGAAGGCCTTCTGCGAGGGGAACGTGACGTCCGACGCACGGGTAGCGTCGAGGTCCGCATCACCTGGGACGAAGTACGAGTTGTGGCCGCCCCACTTCAACCGGCGAGTGACGGCGCTGCCGGACGTCGCACGAATGTTGGTGCTCTGGCCACGGTCGTAGAGCGCAACAACCGTGTCATAGGAGCAGGAGTATGGCCAGCGCATCTCGTCGTTGGCAACGGTGCCACCGCCAGCCGCGGCGACGGGGCTCGGCGTGTAGTAGCCGAACTCGCGCCAATTCTGCCACGCGAGCCGGTGCGTGTCCGAGGGGCTCACGACGAGCTTCTCTGGGAGACGAGAGGCGAGGTAGTCCTGCAGCACCAGGTGGGAGTAGAGCACGTGGGGAATCCAGCCAGAGATCCGGGTCAGGTCGCGACCACCACGCTCGTTGATGATCGACACGGCCTGATCGGCCGCGGCCTGCAAGAGCGAGCCGGGCGAGCCAAACGGATTCTCGGGCTGATCAACGCGCCAGGAGAACGTGGGGTTCCTGTCCTGGAAATCGGTGGCGTACGAGTTCGACGCGACACCGAGCTGGCGCTGGTTGTTCAGATCGAGCGCGAGGCGTGCGGCCTTTCGGGCCTCGCCGAGCGCAGGAAGCAGGATGCCGATGAGCAATGCGATGATCGCAATCACCACCAAGAGCTCGATCAGCGTGAATGCACGCTTGTCCGACTTCATTGCCTTCATTTTCGGTCCTCCGCGTTTGGTACGCGATGACGGTCACCACTCCAATGTCTTCCAGAGGGGTTCAAACCCTAGTCTAGCAGAATCCTCACACTTCGTGCAACAAGGAATTCATGTCGTCGTTGTGCCATACAAAATACGTACGATCACAACATGGTCCTGATCGTGATTCTAGGGCAAAATCCCTAGCCGTGCAAGCCGATTATTTGGACTCTTTCCGAGATTGCTCTGTCCGTGGCAGCGACGGCAATTCGCGGACTTCTCCGAGACCGAGGTACTGCCGATCGGCCTCGACCTCAAATCCAGCGCCGCACGATACGCACACGGGCTGATCCGCGCTCGCTGTTGCCCCGCAGGCATGGCACACGCCGAGCACGTGGGCGATCCCTGGCGCGCGGCGTGCCAGTTCCCAGAACTGGCGCGTTGTAGGGCCGCGAACGACGGTGGATAGCCCGAGTTTCCCGCGGAGAGCCATTGCACGCATCACGGCGTATGAGCAACCCGGCCGGAATGGGTGCTCGATGTCACGTATGTACCACGGCCCCATGTGATTCTGCGTCGCCTGACGCGAGAGAGGGTCGAAGAATCCTGTACAGGTTTCGCACCGGTCGTGTCGGAGCGAGGAGGTCCCGCAGTAGGGACAGAGCATGGCACGCCGCTCGTCCATCTCATGCCCGCCATCGATGCCACGAAACCGTTCGGAACCGCTCGCCATGGCGGCATGCTACACCGATCGCCCGACCTGCGTGCGGTGCGACCCTACGCTCATCCCCCATGGCGAGAACTGCACTATCGGGACGGATGTCGAGGACGGGTTGGCTCATCCCGCTGATCGTGGCTGGGCTTGGGGGGTGCGAGAGCGCGCCGTCGGGAACAGGGGGCCTGTCCAGCGAGCGTGATACCGCCGGACTCAGGGCGTCGGAACGCACGGTCCGCGTTACACAACCCGGCTCGAGCCGCTCCTCGCAGTCCAGCATGGCGGGGATCCCGGCAGCGGTTGTCGGCGGCGAGACGCTCACGATGGACCAGATTGCGCCGTATCTCGCGGAAGCATCTGGCGCACTTGTGCTTGAGGATCTGCTCATCACGAGGGTCGCGGAGTCCGAGTTGGCGCGATCGGGCCGCGCCCTGACGCAGAGCGACCTTGAGCAGGAGCGAGCCGAGTTTGCCAGGGCGCTTGGCGCATCCAGTCCGGGCACGGACACGGAGCAGTTGATCGACGCCGTCCGCCGCTCTCGGGGCCTGGGGCCTGAGCGATTCGGGCTCCTGGTGCGCAGGACGGCAGCGCTTCGGAAGTTGGTATCGTCGGAGGTTACCGTTGAAGAAACAGATATCGCGCTCGCGTATCGCGTGCGCTATGGGCCACGCGTTCGCGTTCGGATGATTCTCGCTGCGACCGAACGCGACGCTGCGGCGATGGTTTCCGAGCTTCGGGCGATGGACCCCGGTTCGAGGCGTGCTCGCTTCATCCAGTTGGCGATGGATCGATCGAGCGACTCTTCGGGTTCTGCGGGAGGACTTCTGGAACCGATCTCTCCGGCCGATCCGGCTTACCCGCTTGCGGTGCGTACGACCATTGCGTCACTCCAACCGGGAGAATTGAGCCCGGTCATCGCCATCAGCCCCAATTACGCGATCGTGCTGGCGGAGGAATTGATTCCGGACCAGAACGTCGGCATCGAGTCTGTGCGGGCATCGCTTCGCGACGATCTGCGTCGGCGGCAGGAGCGCCTGCTGATGGATCGGAAGGCACGAGCGATCGTCGACACGGCGGGGATCACCGTGATCGACCCCTCGCTTCAGTGGTCCTGGCGAACGCGAGAGGGCAGACGCGAGCCCTGAACGATCGGATGTCGGCACGTGTACATCGGGATCGACGCACGGCACGGTATACTGCTGGGCTAGGGAAACACCCGGTGCAGCCGATCGCTTCTACTTATGCAACACGAACAACGACGCGTCTGCTCGACGCGCTCCACGATCGGGGTAACGAGCCGGCGTGGGCTCAGATCGACTCACGCTATCGGCCGGTGATCGCCGGGCTGGCCCGCCGCCTCGGGCTTTCTGACGCGGACGCGGACGAGGTCTCTCAGCGCACGCTCGCCGAGTTCGTTCGCGCGTATCGCGAGAACAAGTACGATCGCTCGAAGGGGCGGTTGAGCTCGTGGATACTCGGCATCGCGCATCGGACCGCGTTGAAGGTGCATCGGGAGTCTCGCAGAGCGGGCCCGACCGACCCCTCGCTGATGGAAGAGACTCCGGACGAGCCGACACTGCGCTCGATCTGGGCCGACGAGCGGGACCGGGCGATCCTGTCGCGTGCGATGGACATGCTCCGCGACGAGTCGTCATTCGACGACAGAACGCTCCTGGCGTTTGAGTTGGCGGCGATCCGGGCCGTGCCGGCGCGAGAGGCGGCGGCCCAGTGTTCGATGACGGTGGATCAGGTGTATGTCGCGCGCACCCGTGTGACGAAGCGGCTGCGGGTCGTGGTGGAGCAACTCACCAGCGCGTTTGAAGAGGACACCTGACGTGATCCCCGACGAAACCGCTTCCTGTCCCAGCACCGAGATCATTGAGCGTCTCGCGGTGGATGAGGCCGACGCGCACGATCCGACGGTCGCCGAGCACGTTCGATCGTGCGCTCGCTGCCGCGAGCGGATTCGAGAGGCACGGGAGGACGCCTCGTTCGTTTCCCGGATGCGATCGCTGTTCACGTCTGGAAAGCTGCCACAGGACACGCCTCGCGTGCCGGGCTACCGGTTCGTGTCGATCATCAATGCGGGAGCACAGGGAGTCGTGTACAGAGCTGTGCAGGAGGCGACGTCACGAACCGTGGCGATCAAGACGCTCTCGACGTCGCGTGATGTCTCCGCCCGGCAGCGTCTGCGCGCGGAGCGGGAGGCGGAGATCACTGCGCTCCTCCGGCATCCGAATCTGGTGACGGTGTATGAGTCTCGTACGCTCCTTGACGGGTCGATCGCGGTCGTGATGGAGTTCATTGAGGGGCTCCCGCTCGATGCGTGGCAGCCCTCCGGCGTGACGCAGCAGGCGAGGGTCCGATCGCTTCTGGGCGTGTTCGTTGCGGTGTGCAGTGGCATCCATCATGCGCACCTGAACGGTGTGATCCACCGGGATCTCAAGCCGGACAACATCCTGGTGACGCCGGAGGGACGGCCCGTTGTCATCGACTTCGGGATCGCACGCGCCGGCGCGATCCGCGTCACAGTCACCGGCGAGTTCGCCGGCACGCCCGCGTACGCATCGCCCGAACAGACCTCGGGGAACACGGACGAAGTGGACGCCCTCACGGATGTCTACTCCCTGGGCGTGATCCTGTATCAACTGGTCTGCAACGCCATGCCCTATGACGTGGGCGGCACGATCTTCGAGATCATCCGGACGATCCAGCACACCCCGCCCGAACCTCCGAGCAAGGTGCTCCCCTCGATCAACGCCGATCTCGAAGCGGTGATCCTGAAGGCTCTGCGGAAGAACAAGTCCGAGCGATACCAGTCCGCGGCGAGCCTGGCCCGCGACATCGATCGCTACCTGTCGGGGATTCCGGTGGATGCTCGGAGCGGATCGGGGTGGTACCTGCTGCGCAAGGCGATCGCGGTCAATCGCGCTCGCCTGTTCACTGCCGCCATCGCGGCATCGTTCATCGTGATCGCCTGCGTCACTGTCGGGTTCAGCATGGCTGGCGCGGCTGCGGCATCGCGTCGGGCCCGGCTCGACCGTGACATGGCCCACAAGGAGCAGGTTCGGGCGAGAGCGGTGACGGAGCTGCTCCGAGAGGTCCTGCCGGTTGACGATCCGTCACGACCCGAACTGGCCAGAGAACTCGGCGCCGGTCTGGATCGCGTGTACTTCCGGCTTGAGACCGGTGCGTTCGCCGAGGAGCCCGACGTGGATCAGGCGCTGCGCCGCCTCTGGGGGCGTGTGTACACCGATATCTCATCGGGGAGAGCGCTGGCGCAGGTCCAGTACGCGGAGGTCTCGCTCCGCACCGGGCTCGAGCGGCTGCGAGCCGAGCACGGCTCAGAGCACCCGGAGATCGCGGCGTCGATGCATGAACTCGGCGCGATCCTGCTGGTCCGAAAGCGATACGCCGAAGCCGAGCGCATGGTGAGGCAGGCGCTGGCGATGCGAGTAAAGCTCCTCGGCGGAGCCAGCGCCGAATCGGCGGCATCTCGCGCGCTCCTCGCACAGGTGCTCATGGCGATGGATCGGGAAGTCGACGCGGAGCGAGAGGCCCACGAAGCCCTCGCATCGCTGCGGTCGAGCGACGCGGGCGATTCGAGGGGCGCAGCGGCATCAATGTCCGCGCTCATTGCGAGGGTTCGGCTTCACGCGCACGACATCGCCGCGGCGGAACCGATGCTCAGAGACGCGCTGTGCGGGCGCATGCGATCTCTTGCTCCCGCGTCGCCCGATGTGCTCGCGTCGCTGGCGGATGCAGCTGAACTCATCGAGCTCTCACCGGATTGTGCGCTGGCTCGCGACGTCGCTCGCGCGTGGGACATCCCGACGGCTCGGGCAGCAGCGCTGGTCCGCGCGGACTTGGCTCTGATGGCGCTCAGCAATGTCGGGACTGCGGCGGCACCGGTCCCGACCGGTCGCTCGGTTGCGCTCGGCAAGCTTGCGGCTTTGCATCGCATTCTTCTGGGCGAGCGGGACCAATCGGTGGCACAGGTGTATCTGCTCCAGATGCGAGCTGCGGAGAGCGAGGGGCTCACGGGCCTCAAGATCGATGCCGCGCTCCTCGCGGCGGATGTGCTCTCGGCGCTCTTCGGCCCCGACGACCCTTCCCTGCTGGCCTGCCTTGAGTCGGCCGCCCTCGATCTGGCGGTTGAGGGTCAGACGGCGAAGGCGATCGAATTGGCGCGTCGGGTGGTGAAGATTCGTTCCGATGTTCCCGTGGCGGCGCGGGATCCGCTGCTCATCGGCAACAGCCACCGATACGTGGCGTGGTTTCTCGGGCTGCAGGGGTCGCACGCCGAGGCCGTGGAGGAGGGACTGATTGCACGCAGCCTCTTTGAGCGCGCGCTCGGCGAGGACCACCATGTGGTTGCGACGATCGACGCCTACATCTCCATCTCTCTTGCCGAGCTGAGTCGGACGGGCACACCCTCGATCCCGGGCTTTGAGGATGTTCTGGCCGAGGCAGACAGACGGTCCGAGCGAGCACTGCGAGCGGCGATGAGCTCGCGTTCCACGCCTCGCGACCAGTTGATGGGGGCCCAGCTCGCGCGAGCCCATGTGCTGTGTGTGCTCGGCCGATTCGCCGAGGCCGGCCCGCTCATTGAGGCGGGTTGGAACGCCGGGTTCGAGGACGCCAAGGGCTATCCATGGAGGAACATGCATGTTCGGGATGCTCTCGCCTGTGCGCGGGCGGCGGGCGATGAGCGGGCGATCAAGAAGTGGTCCGCCATGCTCGGCGACATCGAGCCGTAGGGGAACCTTTGGGCACTGGAAGCCCCTGCGGGTTCGGATTGGCACGCGCCATCCATTCGCGGCTACGCTTTGGGCATGAAGCGAACGACCAATATGGCCAGCGCTGCTGCACTTGCCTGCATCGTTGCGGCCGCATCCGGCTGCGTGGGGTCGAATCATCGGCTCACCATCGGCGACGATCTGCTCCTGCCGGCGTTTGAGCACGAGGTTATCGAGGCACGTTCGGACGACGCCCCATCGCTGCTGAGCGTCACACGCTCGGAGTGGGAGCCAAAGACGATCCACGTGCCTGTTGACGGCGTCGGACATCGCCCAACCTACCGCACCCACGGGTTGACCGATCACACGCTCGCTCGCTCGCGGGGCGAGTATCCGACGGCCACGACCGCGTTCGAGCTCGGGCTCTCGAGCAGTCCCGATCAGATCGGCGAGGCCTTTCTCGCACCCGCGAACGTGATGTTCGACGCGTTGTCGATACCGGTGCTGCTCTTTGTCGAGCCCCAAACCGCGGAACTCACCAGTCCCTACCGAGAATTCGAGCGAACACCACACGGCTCCATCGTTCCTCTGGCGGATTGCCAGGCGTGCGAAGATCCGGGCTGCACGGGATGCGAAGGTGCCGCATCGGAGGAGCACTGATGTCGATGGGCACGGATCTTCCGGACGGATACCCCTTCCAACGCGACCTTGAGATCACCCCCCGGGAGGCGGCGAAGGCGATGCGCGAACGACCGGGAGAGATCCTGGTCATCGACTGCCGCGAGCCGTCCGAATGGGAAACCGCCCGTGTCGAGGGCATGGTGCTGATCCCGCTCGGCGAGATCCAATCTCGGATCGAAGAGGTGGAAGCAGCCGGCAAGCCCGAGGTCGCGGTGCTGTGCCACCATGGGCGTCGGTCGATGAAGGCCGCCCTGCTGCTGCGGCAACTCGGGATCGAGAATGCCATGTCGATTGCCGGCGGGATCGACTGGTGGTCTCGCGCGATGGACCCGAACGTGCCCAGGTACGTGAAGGACGCGAGCGGCTGCCGCGTCATCGGCTGACGGCGGACATCGAAACTGATTCTGAATGAGCGGACCCGAAGCACGGCCGGTGCGCGCGCCGTGGCTGCCCGCGCATGTGTTCCGCCGTTCCGCGGCTCCATTTGGGTCGGCGTTGTGCGTGGGTGCCGGCGCGAACGCCAACATCAACGAAAGCGTGAACAAAAAAGACAGCCCCCACACCGGAGCGTGGGGGCTGCGTTGGACATCGGATTGACCCGTCGGACGGGTCAGTCAGGCATTAGGAGCACTGACCGAAGATGTCGAAGAAGCCGAGGAAGTCGAGGATGTCGATGAAGTCGTCCGGGTTGTAGACATCGGGGTTGCCGAAGCTACCGCAGGGCGTCGGGAGGCCGTCGCACGCGCCGTAGTCATCCAGGAAGTCCAGGAAGTCGAGGACGTCGACGAGGGTGTCGCCGTTGTAGTCAGCGGGACCACAGTCGGGACCGCCGCCGCCAGCCGTGCCGTAGATGCCGACCATGAAGGAGGCGTACGGAGCGGCGGGCCAGCCACCGAACCAGTAGTTGCCACCGTACAGGGCGGTGTGGGCCGCGCCGGTGCCGGGGTTGGTCGGGGTCGCCCAGTAGCTGAAGCGATCGTGAACGCCGTCGGCGTTGCCGGTGGCGCCCGTCAGGAGCTCATCGTCCTCGAGGACGTCAGCCGAGTAGGGGAGGACGAGGTACGGACCCGTCGTGCCCTTGGACTCGGTCTGGCCCTGGATGAACGTGTAGGCCCAGCCGAAGTCGGCCTTGGGGTTGCCGTCGGTGTCGTCCTTGTCAACGCCCTGGTTGGGGCCGTTGATCTGGAAGGGGCCGGTGGCGGAGCCGTCGTTGTCGCCGAGCTCGCCGATGCTATCGGGAGCGAAGTCGAACGTGAAGGTCCAACCGGTGAAGCCGGCGGAGAAGTAGGCGGCGGGCGCGCTGCTGAGGAGCAGGCCGAACGCGGGGACGCCGGCGAGGTCGCCGATGCCGCCGTCGTTGTCGTAGAACCAGTTGATCATCGTGAAGCCGGGGAGCGTCGAGACCGGAGCGATCTCGAGGCCGGCGTTCGTGGCGTAGCCGACAACCAGGCCGTCGACGACCGTGTTGAAGGGGATGTCGCCAGAGTCAGAACCCTCGGAGCCGAACGCCTGGATCGTGCCCGTGCGGGTGGGGTTATCGATGCCCCAGAAGAAGTTACCGTTGGCGGCATTGTCTTCGTTGACGAAGATGCCATCGCCAGCGCGGCTGATACCGGTGCTGGCCGGGGTGAACACGCGCTCGCCGGTGCGCACGTTGACGTACACATGGCCCGCGTGACGAGCCTGGCTCGCAACCGCGAGCTGGGGCTCTGAAGCAAACGCCGAGCAGGCAGCGCCCGCTGCCACGGCAATCATCATGCAGCTCTTCGCCTTCATTGAACACTCCTCTTGAAATAAACCACGACTCGGAACGGCCGGATTGGGCCACAGGTGAAACACGAAAAGAGCGGGTCAGGAAAGTGCTCTCTCGTTTGACGCGATTGGCACGTGTTGACAGACGCAGCACTACGCCTGATGTCCTCACGTATCGAAGTTCTTGCAAACCTCCGGCATCTCCAAGACTCGGGCGTGGGGTGCTGCCGAACACCTCACACCGATCCTCCAGCAAACCTCCGGCCCGCATGAGCGAACCGGCATCTCTCTTCTGCCGCTGACCGGCACATGCGCCCGCGGGCGGTCAACCCTCAGAGCAGCACACTATCGAATATACCGGAGCGTTTTGTGGATGCAAGGGTAACGCGCGCTTCTGCGCAAAATTCCATCAAACGAGCCCATTTTGGGACGCACCGATCCAAACCGTTCAGAATACCCAAATTCACATATCCGCCTGTCCGCCAAACGTTTGGACCAAGTTCGCACGCTGGAGAGCACAAATCGGACCACAACGTCAGCCGACCACAGCGGGAGCGTGGTGTCGCCGAGCCGAGTGCATCGCGTCTACGAACTGGTCAAAGAGGTACGCTGCATCATGGGGTCCGGGCGAGGCCTCGGGGTGGTGCTGCACTGAAAAGATCGGACGACCCTTGATGCGAAAGCCCGCGACCGTGTGGTCATTGAGGTGCAGGTGCGTGACCTCGCCGCCGGCGGCCTCGAGCGAATCCGGATCGACCGCGAAACCATGGTTCTGGCTGGTGATCTCTACATGCCCGGTGACGCGATTGTGGACCGGCTGGTTCGCGCCCCGATGACCGAACTTGAGCTTGTAGGTCTTCGCGCCGATCGCGAGTGAGAGGAGTTGGTGCCCGAGGCAGATCCCGAAGATCGGGAGCTCTCGTTCCGGCCGGGACCTGATGATCGTCCGCAGCATCGCGATCGTCTGCTCGACCGCTGCCGGGTCACCCGGACCGTTGGAAATGAAGAGCCCGTCGATTTCGCCTTGCTCGTGCATGGCGAGAATGTCGTGGGCGGGCGTGTTGTGCGGGACGACTCGGACTTCGCAGCCCCGATCGGCCAGATTGCGAAAGATATTTGCCTTGGCGCCGCAGTCGAGCGCGAGGACACAGAGAGGCCGCGCGTCCCGTTGGGTGGGCGCCGAAGGAGACCATTCCCCGAGCGTCTCGGCCCATGTTCGGCCCGAGGTGCATCCGACTGCCGGCACGAGGTTCTGACCCGCCATCGAGGGGGCCTTCCTGGCCATGTCGACCAATTGCGAGTCGGTCAGGTCGGTGCGATCGGTGATTACGCCCGACATCGAGCCGGATGTGCGCAGTCGCCTCGTGATCGCGCGCGTGTCCAAGCCCTCAATTCCAAGGACGCCCGAAGCAGCGAGAAAGGCCTCGAGCGTGCGGGTGGATCGGAAACTTGACGGGTGGCGCGCGAGTTCACGGATGACGAATCCTGAGACCTGAACCTTCGCCGACTCCATGTCCTGATCGTTCGTTCCGGTGTTTCCGACGAGCGGAAAGGTGTCCACCAGGATCTGGCCGGTGTAGGAAGGATCGGTCAGAGACTCCTGGTATCCGAGCATCGCCGTGCTGAAAACGACTTCCGCAACTGTCGCCAGACCCCTGGCAACGGCACCGAATGCAAATCCGGTAAACACCGAGCCGTCCGCGAGGGCCAGCCGGGCTGGCGGGCGGTTGGCAAACAGCGCTTCGGAACCGGGATCGCGGCCTGTGGATTTGGATGGTGACGAACGACGGGGCGTGGTGGGTGCGGTCATCGGGCTAGATTGTACGCGTGGAAATGTCCCGGCTGCCATTCTCGGGGATGGAAGAGGACGCCGCGCGGGAGCGGGGACTGGCGTTGGTGCGCGTTGCGGTCGAACGCGGCATTGAAGGCGAGGGATTGACGTATGCGAGTCCCTGGCCCGAGATCCGGGTCGGAGAGCAGGTCGAAGTGCCGCTGGGGCGGGGCAAGTCCAGAGGCGTCGTGATCGCCAAAGGGTCTGCGGAGCTCTTGGACGGCCTTGACCGGACGAAGGTCCGACACGTGCTGAAGCGTCTCGGCGCGGAGTTGCCGATCGAGTTGGTCGAGCTCGGGCGCTGGATCGCGGCGTACTACGTCGCTCCGCTGGGAATGACACTGGCTTCGATGGTGCCCGGAGCGGTGAAGGCCGGCACCGGGGCCCGGGTCGTCGAGGTGGTTTCAAGGGGCGAGCAGGTGAAGGTGGAGGGGATCCTTGCAGCGGCTCGGCTGACTCCGCGTGTTCAAGAGGCGTGGAACGGGATCTCGCTGATGGAGGGCGAGGTCTGGCCGCTCGAGCCCAGGGCTCTCGCATCTGCCCTTGGGGTCACGCTTGCTCCCATCAACAGGCTGGTTGGTCTTGGATTGCTCGTTCGGTCGCAGCGAGAGGAAGTTCGAGCGCGGGGATACGAGCCCCCGGTCGAGGCACACGACGATGGGCCGCGCGGCCAGGCAGTTCCAGAGTTGAACTCGGAGCAACACGTTGCGGTCGAGGGCATCGCGGCGACGCTCGGAGCCTTTGGCGTTCACTTGCTCTTCGGGGTCACAGGTTCGGGCAAGACGGAGGTCTATCTGCGTCTGATCGCAAGAGTGATCGACTCGGGGAAGCGTGCGCTTGTGCTGGTGCCGGAGATCGCGCTGACACCCCAGACTGCGGGCCGCTTCGAGAGCAGGTTTGCGGGTCAGGTCGCGGTGCTTCACTCGGGACTGAGCGCATCCCAACGGAACCGCCAGTGGCGCATGGCTTCCAGCGGTGAGGCGAGAGTCGTGGTCGGCGCCCGCTCTGCGGTCTTCGCGCCGATTGCTGACCTGGGTCTCATCGTCGTCGATGAAGAGCACGATGGGTCGTACAAGCAGGACACGCTGCCTCGGTATCACGGACGCGACGTTGCGATCAAGCGTGCCCAGATGGCAGACTGCCCTGTGCTGGTCGGATCGGCGACGCCGTCGCTCGAGAGCTGGGCGAACGCGGGTTCGGGAAAGTTTCGACTCTGGACGCTTCGGGAGCGAGCCGGTGCGGGCCGGCTTCCGGATGTAAGGGTGATCGATCTCGCATCGGAGCAGCCCTGGGGGCGCGGCGGGCCGAGCGCGGGAGGCAGTGGCAAGGGACCGCTCATGATCGGAGCGACCCTGCGGGGAGCGTTGGTTCGCACGCTGAACGATGGCGGCCAGGCGATCATGCTGCTGAACCGACGCGGATTCGCTACGTTCATGCACTGTCCCGCGTGCAAATGGACCCTCTCGTGTACCGAGTGCGATGCCGCCATGGTCCTGCATCGGGGAAGGGAGTTGCCCAAGGGCGAGGTCGTCCGATGCCACCATTGCCGAGCGGAGCGGCTCGTCCCCCGGGCTTGCGAGTTGTGTGGCGGAAAGGTCGTGGGTCTCGGTGTCGGGACACAACGGGTCGAGGAGGAGCTTCTGGCCATCCTCCAAGAACTGTTCGATGGACAGCTAGCGAAGTCGGCTCTGGTGCGTCTGGATGCCGACACCATCCGTGGCGTTCGAGAGTTGCACGAGGCCCTGGACAGATTCGGTCAAGGGCGGGCCCGAGTCATGCTCGGCACGCAGATGATCGCCAAGGGCCTCGACTTTCCGAACGTACGGCTGGTTGGCGTCATCAGCGCCGACACTGCCCTCAACCTGCCCGACTTCCGGGCTGCCGAACGGACCTATCAGCTCGTGTCGCAGGTTGCGGGAAGGGCCGGGAGAGGGCACCATCCGGGCGTGGTGATTGTTCAGACCTTCAACCCCCATGCACCCGCGATTCGACTTGCCGCGTCGCACGACTTTCGAGCGTTTGCTGAGTTGGAATTGCGAACCAGAGCAGCGGCGGGGCTCCCCCCGGCCGGCCGCATGGCTCGGGTGGTGGTGCGGGATGAGGACCACACAGCGGGGAAGAACCGAGCAGAGGAACTCGCAATCACGCTTCGAAACGAGGCGGCCGTCGTCGGAGGCGTCGAGGTCGAAGGCCCGGTACCGAGCGTGATCGCGAGAATCGAAGGGTGGCATCGGTGGGATTTGATTGTTCGGGCGCCCGGGCGGCCCGGAACGACGGGAGCGGCGGGCGCGGTCCAACGGGTTCTTGGCGCGGCGCGACGGCAGGGGAAACTGCTGAGCGATTCTCATACGGCGATTGATGTCGATCCCGTCGCTCTGATGTGACCGATTGGCCGATAGGATTGCCCGATGCTCGTTCACCTCAACGGCGTGCTCGTCACTCGTGCAGAAGCGCGGATTGACCCCTTCGATCGGGGCTTCGTGTTTGGCGATGGTGTCTACGAGGGGCTGCGCGCCTTTCGCGGGCAGGTTCGCGCGATCGATCGGCACGTCAATCGCCTTCGCGAGAGTTTGCAATCGGCCCGTATCGACTTCGATCCGAGCCTGCTCGGGCGGCTGTGCGAAGATCTTCTGCGAGCGAACAAGCTGGACAACGCGTTCCTGTACTGGCAGTTCACTCGAGGCACGCCGGGCGTGGGGCAACCGGTGCGCGGACGGGTGCCGGAAGGACCGATGGTGCCAACCATCTTTGGGTATGCGCTGGAGCGCCCGTCGCTCGAGAAGTGCTCCGAGCCGGGCACGACGACCGCGGCACTCGTCGAGGATTTCCGCTGGCATCGCGGCAGGGTCAAGGCGATCTCCCTGCTCGGGAATGTGATGGCGGCGATGGAGGCGCGCGAGCAAGGCGCTGAGGATGCGATCTTCGTTCGCGACGGGCTGGTGGGCGAGGCAACCGCAACCAACGTGTTTGTAGTCCTGCCCGGGGACAGAGGAGAGAGCCAGATCATCACGCCGTCACTCGATCGAGTCTCGATCCTTGCAGGGGTGACACGCGGCCTGCTGCTCGAGCACTGCGGCGAGATCGTCGAACGGCCGGTCCACGCCGAGGAGCTTCCGAATGCGACGGAGATCCTGCTCTGCGGCACGAACACGATGATCGCCTCTGTGCTTCGTCTCGATGGCAGGCCGGTCGGCAGGGGTGAGATCGGGCCGGTTGCAAGGCGGTTGGCACACCAGTTGGTGGAGATCGTTGGTGCGGAACTCGAGACACCGGCTGCGGCGGTCTCGCGTTGAAGATTTCATTGTGAGCCGGCGAGTTGTCGGGCATGGAGCGAGACACAATGGGACGGTCGGGGGATCTGGCGGGCGCGCGAGTCACGGTCATGGGGCTGGGGCGGTTCGGCGGCGGTGTTGGTGCGACACGGCATCTGGCGGCTGCGGGCGCGGACGTCCTTGTGACGGACCTCGAACCCGCAGAGAGACTGGCTGAGTCAACCGAGCGAATCCGAGATCTCGTCGAGTCCGGGCGAGTCACGCTTCGGCTGGGCGAGCACAATGTCAGCGATTTCACAACGTGCGATCTCGTTGTCGCGAACCCGGCAGTTCCCCGCCCATGGGACAATCGGTTCCTGCGCGGGGCACAGGCCGCTGGAGTTCCGATCACGACGGAGATTCAGCTCTCGGTCGAGGCTTTGCCGCCGGGTGTGCGTATCTGCGCCATCTCCGGCTCGGCTGGCAAGAGCACAACAAGCGCACTCGTACACCACGTGCTCGGCGCGATTGGCGAGCGGGTGCACTTTGGGGGAAACATCGGAGGGTCCCTGCTGGAGCGAGCCGACGTCGTCCGAGACTCGGACGTGGTGGTGCTCGAGCTGTCGAGCTTTCAACTCCACTGGCTCGAAGGGTTCAGAGCGCATGTCGCTGCGATCACGAATCTAGAGCCGAATCACCTCGATTGGCATCTCACACTCGATCACTATCGCTCGTGCAAGCAGAAGATCTTCGAGGGACAGCGAGCGGGAGACATCGCGGTGCTCGGCGCGGGTGTCCGCGATTGGCCGACCATGCCGGGCGTCTCAAGGGTGGAGATTCCTCAGGACACGGGCTTGGTTGGACTCTTGATTCCAGGCTCGCACAACGAATCCAATGCGGCGATGGCGATCGAAGTCTGCCGGGCGATCCGCAGAATCGGCGGCTTCGAGTTGGACCTCGATCGCTCGATCAATGCCGCCAGAGCCTTTCCGGGGCTCCCCCACCGCCTGCAGCACGTCGGGCTGGTCGGCGGCGTGAGATACTTCAACGACTCCAAATCGACGACGCCACAGGCAACGATGCTCGCCCTCGGCGCATTCCCCGTTGAACGCGAGACCGGCCGAATCCACCTGATCGCGGGCGGATACGACAAGGGACAAGACCTCTCGCCACTTGTGCTGGCAACTCCGGAGCTCAAGGGGCTGTACACGATTGGCACAACGGGTGACTGGCTCGCTCGGGCTGCCGGTGGCGGGGCGAACTCTCGCGTGATTCCCTGCGGCACGCTGGAACGGGCAATGTCCGAACTCGCCAATCGAGTTTCCTCCGGAGATGTAGTGCTGCTCAGTCCGGGTTGCGCGTCATGGGATCAATTCGAGAATTACGAGAAGCGAGGCGCCCGTTTCACGGATCTCGCCCGCTCGGACGGGGCCGGCGCGGGAGTTCAGCCATGAGGGCGTGGTGGATCATGGTCGTGGCCCCGATTGCCCACGGTGCCGCGTGCGCTCAGGATTCGCGGCAGCCGTCGGATGCGGGTCGCGTAGATGCACTTCTGGCAGAGTTGCCTCACGTGCGTGTGGATCGCGAAGAGCGAGTCGTTGAGTTTGACGGATATGTACCCATTGATGCGCACATCGCATCGGCGCCGAATCTCTATCTGGAAGTCATGGTGTGCACGCCGGATGTCCGTGCGCACGAGGCGCTCGTCGCGTCTCTGGCGAGTCCGGCGAGCGTGCATGCCGCACTCCTGCTCGTCGGGCTGACCCCTGGGCATGTGGGATCCTGGAACTGGAGCGATGGGCACGCCGACCGGATTACTCCGGAGGGCTCGCCTGTCGAGGTGAGCTTCGTGTGGATCGACGAGGCAGGCGCGACGCACGAGAACCTGGCTAGCGATTGGATCGTGAGCGGCGTGAATGGAGCTCGCTTCTCCGAGACGATTCCGAGCGGCGAACCGCGCTGGGTCTTCGCTGGGTCGCGCATGATCGCGAGGAATGGACGCGAGTGGTACGCCGCGGAAGCGGAGGGCACAATCGTCGGCCTGCACACGTTCGGGAGCGAGACGATCGCGTGGAACAGCGTGCTGAGCCCGAGCGCCGACGCGGAAGACCCTGAGTGGATCGCTGACCCTGATCGTGTGCCAAGGCAGGGGACACGTGTTGTGGTACGAATCCGAGCCTTGCAGGATCTGCCCGACATGACGGAGCATGGCCCGGCGGACGTGTCGCCCGTCGAGTGAGACTTGTCGAGCTTCAGCGTCCGAGTTGCATGACAAGATCTCTGGACTCTTCCGGCTCCGGTCCCTTCACCCTCACCACAACCGGTTTGCCGAGCAGAAAGTCCGCACGCATGAGCGCGACATTCGCGTCATCGATCGAACGCACCGAGCGACCGGCAACCTCCATGAGACGAGCGTCCTCTCGAAAGCCGTTCGAGTCCGCCGTTGAACCGGGGAGCACCGCGTTTACGAACACGCCCTCTCGATCCTGTCCGAGGCGCATGCCATATCGAATCATCGCAGGGAAGACCGACTGCCCGGCGAGCACCGACTGGGGAAACTCGCCCAGCGTCACGACAATCTCGACCTGTGCCTGGTCTCGCCACACTCGCACTCTGGCCTGCTGGCCGGGAGAGAGCGCCCCAATGCTGGATCGCAGTGTCGCAGGGTTGCGAATCGGCGAGTCGTTGAAGTGGGTGACGATGTCGCCGGCTCGAATCCCAGCTCGCGCTGCGGGTCCGCCGGCCTCGACGCGAGGGATGCGCACGCCGGTCCCCACAAACCCCGCGTCGGTGATGATCGGCTCTTCGCTGTTCGGAATGGTGATACCGAGATAGCCGCGGGCGACATCCTCGCCGCGAACCATCTGCGCGACGATGGGCTCGATCGTCGAGAGCGGAATGGCGAACGAGATCCCGGCCGACTGGCCTTGCAACAGGTTCTCGGTGCCGGAACCGGTCGCGATCGCGACGTTCATCCCGATCAACCTTGCGCGTGAATCGACGAGTGGACCGCCGGAGTTGCCCGGATTCACAGCGGCGTCGGTCTGGATGTAGTTCGTCATTCCGGTCGGTTCGTCGTTGAGCGGGTCGCGTCCGATCCCCGACACGATCCCCTCAGAAACCGAGAACTTGAACCCGAAGGGCGAGCCGAATGCGAACACGCGCTGGCCGATGCGGGGTTCATCGCCCGTCGCGCGAGCGATGGGGAGCATCCCCTCAGACGCTGAGGGGCGCAGCACCGCGATGTCTGTATAGGTGTCGGCTTTCACTACTTCAGCGGGAGTGACACGCCCATCGCTCGTCTGTACCCGAATCGAGGTTGCGCCCCTCACAACATGGGCATTGGTCACGACGTGGCCATACTCGTCCCACACCCACCCGGCGCCGGATGAGGCCCGGCCCCGGCGCGGCTCGTTCGATGGGATCTCGACATCGATGTGCACAAGCGAGGGCATCACCGCGATGGAGACTTGCTCAACCGCGCGGTCGAGCTGGTCAAGGGTCCGGTCTGCGTCGAGCGCGGTGCGGGCGCCTTCGGCACGACCGATCGCTGCCGACTGCGCGAGGCGGCGCACAACCGTTGGCCCCACGAACATCAGCGCGACTGCGGCCAGCATGACGACGACTGCAGGACCAAGCACGACAAACCGACGCATGGGCTGCTCTCCGCTGAACTCGGGTCAGGACCCACGAGAATCCGGATCGGCTGAGATCGCACCGGACTGGAGGATCTCTCTGAAGCGCTGGATCTCGCCCTGCTTCATTGTGTATCGCATGCCGCCGATATTGGATGCAGCGACTCGCTCAACCCATTGGTTTCCGGCCGTTTCGATCGCCGGACCGAGCGCGGCAACCGGCGTCGCAAAGCGGGGCGGAGCGTCCGTCAGACCGATCAGGTCGTGGAGCACCAGTACCTGGCCGTGGCAAGCAATTCCGGCCCCGATTCCGATCAGCGGAACTGAGGTGCGGTTGACGATCTCTGCCGCAACTTCGTCCGGAACGGCTTCGACGAGGAGCATCACCGCCCCGGCTCGTTCGAGGACGATGGCATCGCGGACAACCTGGGCCGCTTCGTCCGCGGTGCGCCCCTTTGAGGCGTACCCGCCAGAGAGCATCGCCTGCTGGGGCTTGGAGCCGACATGGGCAACGACCGGGATGCCTGCCCGGGCCATCTTGGAAACAAGCGGCGCGTAAGAAGCATCGATCTCGACCTTGACGAAGTCGGCGCGGCCCTCGGTCAAAAACCTGGCGGCATTTCGGAGCGCGGTCGCCTCGTCCGCCTGATAGGTCATGAAGGGCATATCCCCCATCACGAGCGTGTTTGGCGCTCCACGCTTGACCGCCGCAGTCAGCGCGAGCAGCACCTCCAAGGGCATGTCGATCGTCCGATCGAATCCCAGGATGACCTCGGAGGCCGTGTCTCCCACGAGCAGGATGTGGACCCCGGCCCGCTCCAACCAACGCGCGGTTGTCGCGTCGTAGCAGGTGAGGCAAGAGAACTTCTCGCCGCTCTGCGCCATGCGGCGGATCGTTCGAATCGTCATCGAGGGCCGCCCTGTCCTGCGGGCAGCCGGCTTCTGGCCGTGCGGGGTGCTGGGATCCTCGGACGGGCTTGGCATCGGGGGGCTCGCGCTCACGGCGGATATGGTATTCGATCGGGGGAGATCGGGACGATTGAATCCGAGATCCCGCTTCGGAGCATGACTCTGGCGGCAGTGGGTTTAGAATCGCCTCCTATGTCCCTGCTCGCCGTCACCAATCTCGTACACAATTACGGGGATCACACGATCCTGCGTGGCGTCTCCTTGAGCATCGAGGCCGGCGATCGCATCGGCATCGTCGGTCGAAACGGTGCGGGCAAGAGCACCCTGCTCAAGTGCATTACCGGCGAGATCCGCCCGGACTCGGGGATCATCGCGCTCCAACGCGGCTCAAAGGCCGGATACCTGCAGCAGGATCCGAGACTCGATCTGGACGAGACTCTTCGCGAGTCCGCGGAGGGAGCCTTCAAGGCCCTCCACGATGTCCATAAGGCACTCGATCATGTCTACGAGGAGATGGGCACCGCCGAGGGCGCGGAACTTGATCGTTTGATGAAGAAGCAGATCAACCTTGAGCATCAGATGGAGTCGCTCGGCGGATACTCGATCGGCCACAAGATCGACGCCACGCTCCACGGATTGGGTTTCACCGACTCCCAGTTCGGAATCAAGGTCGGCGGGCTCTCCGGCGGCCAGCGCGGGCGGCTTGCGCTCGCACGCCTTTTGCTCGAGGGGCCCGACCTGCTCCTGCTCGACGAACCGACGAACCACCTCGACATCGAAGGGCGCATGTGGCTCGAGGGATTCCTGCGAGACGAGTATCGGGGCGCCGTAGTCATGATCTCGCATGATCGATACCTCCTTGACGCGGTCGTCAAACGCATCATTGAGGTCGAGGATGGTCGGTTGATCGATTATCCGGGCAACTACGCGGCGTTCCGGGAGATTCGCGCTCAGCGGCGGCTCACGCAACTCCGGGCGTACGAGAAGCAGCAAGACCGATTCCGCAAGGAGGAAGAGTACATCCGGCGCTTCAAGGCCGGGCAACGAGCCCGCCAGGCCAAGGGTCGCGAGTCGCGTCTCGATCGCGAAAAAGAGGATCGGACGCTCGACCGTCCGATGGAGATGGACTCGTTTCGCCTGTCGCTTCCGAAAGCGGATCGGATCGGCGAGATCGCACTCTCCGGACGCGGCCTGTCCAAGTCCTACACCAACGAAGAGGGGAAGACAAAGGTTCTGTTCAATGAGCTTGATATCGCGGTTGCCCGTGGTGAGCGCTGGGCGATCATCGGGCCCAACGGGGCCGGCAAGACAACGCTCGTCCGATGCCTGCTCGGCGAACTCGACTCGGATGCCGGGACCTGCCGAGTCGGCGCGAACGTGAAGCCAGGCTACTACCGGCAGACGCACGAGAACATGGATCTCGATCAGCCGGTCTGGCGGTACCTGCAGAACACGATCCTGAAGGAGACACAGGGCAAGCCGTGGTCGGAGCAGCAGGCGAGAGATCTCGCCGGCGCATTCCTGTTCTCTGGACGCGAACAGGAAAAGGAGCTGCGGGTGCTTTCGGGTGGCGAGCGTTCGAGAGCCGCCTTGGCCGCGCTGCTCGCGAGTGCCAAGAACGTCCTCGTTCTGGATGAACCCACAAACCATCTCGATATTCTCGCCGCCGAGCGGCTGGAAGAGGCGCTTTCGAAGCCAGAGGAAGAGGGCTCCGACGTCGGATTCGACGGGACCCTGATCCTCATCTCCCACGATCGCGCGCTCATCGATGCGACCTGCGATCACCTGCTCATTCTCGATGGAGCGGGCAACGCCGAGGTCTTTGTCGGATCCTTCAAGGAATGGCACGAGCGCAAGGCCGAGCGTCAGCGAGCCGCGACCCGGGAAGCCGCCGAGACCGAACGAAAGAAAGAAGAGCAAGAGCGCAGACGGAAAGAGGCCGAAGCGAAAGAAGCGGAGCGCAAGGCAGCGACAGCTGCGAGCGCTCCTCGAAAGAAGCCGCCGCCATCAGGAGTGCCCCACGGCAAGAGCCGCTTCTCGTGGATGTCCATGAGCCAGATCGAGGAACGCATGGCAGAGATCCAGGCCAAGCTCCAAGATCTGGAGATGATGCTGGCGGATCCTTCGGTGTGGACCGAAATCGCGCGAAGCAAGTCGCTCACGGACGAACGAAATCTGGTCAAGGCCGAGCTTGAAGAACTCGAGTCGACATGGCTCAAGAAATCAAACTGACCGAAGTATGCGTGTGCGAGGATTCAACCGGATCTGATCCAGTTGATCGCAAGCAGCGCAACAGCGACTCCAGTCGCGAGAGCGAACCCGGCCATTATCCATACCAGCCGGCGTGATGGCGAAACGTCGGGTCTCCGGACGATTCCGAGTCGTGATGCCACGTCCCCGGACAGACTCCGGTCATTCCCGGCGATTCCATGTGTGGCGGTTCGAACATCATCCTGAACAATCGCGATGATCAGATTGGCGTCGAAAGGTCGAAGCCCGAGACGCTGGCCGATCGCGACGAGGCGTATGCGAACCTCGGGGCGAATGATCGCAGCCCGCTCTCCTTCGATCGCCTCTGCTACGCGTCTCGCAAGAACCCACCTCGCATCATCTGGCGAGAGGCTCGCGGCACTGCGATTCTCTTGTTCTATGCGTCGCGCGGGAACAGCGAGCGACCGCTCTGAGAGAACAGCCCCGATTCGCGACCTCGCTGTTGCGCCACCCAACAGTGTGGGCCGAACGTCGTCGCTCCGGCGCATCGTCGTTGCGTCCGCCCCACCCTGAGGGTGGCTCAGACGCAACACAGTGCCATGCGAGCGAGCGCCAGCCATACGACATGAGCGTAGTGCACAATCGGTGCCAATCTCTCGCCCCACCGAACGAGCGCAAGGCCTCGTCATGCCGATAGAATCCCTGCCGGAGGAAGAATGAGCGATCATGACTCGGTTCGAGATGCCAGTTCCATGGAATCACCCGGGTTCTCGGACCTTGTGGTCGATCTGGATGTAAATGAGATTCAGCGCCGACTCGACCTTGCGGCCCGGCGCGGTCGTGTTCCGGGGCTCCATGTCGGCTCGCATCCAACGCTGTTTTACGTCGATGGGTGTGGCACGCCCTTCGAGCATCACCTCGTCGCCACCGGCTCGCCGGCGGAAGGCGGGATACGCATCCGATTCTCGCTCAAGCGTCTCAAGCGGGTGCCGCTGATCTTCGCGGTCGTACTCGTGCTGACCATCTGGCCGGGTGTCTACTTCATGGACCAGTTGATTCCCGGCGAGTGGAATTGGATCAAGACGGAGTACTGGTATCTGCCGCTGGCGATCCTGCCGATTCCTTGGTTCTGGCGTTCGACTGCCAGGAAGTCCGAGGCGATCGCTGTAGAGGACTGCTCGGCAATCGTCCAGAAAATCCGGTCGGAGCTCGAGAGTCCGGCCTGACCCGCGATCTACGGTTCTCGCGTGTCGCTGTGTGCCCGCATCGTGGAGCAGATTGCGAAAGGTCTCGCGCGGACCGAGCATTCGCTCCGACTGGAGCAGGCGGTCGTCGGCCTCGACATGCTCGACGAGTTGCGATTGCAGCGTATCGTCGCATCCGCCCTCGGTGAGGCCGGATGGGGCGTGCTACGCGAGGTGCCGTACCCGACCCCTCCGCGTCGAAATGCGATCCGATCGGAGCGCCATCGTTGCGATTTCGTGCTCACACCCGAACCGGCGCAACGCGTTCTCGATGCCGTAGAAGCCGCGAGGATTATGGACGAGATGCGTGCAACGCTGTTCGCGGATCTCGCCCCATCGCCCTGCGCGGGACGTTCGGTTGTCGATCCGCGCGATGCGACCTGGATCGAGCTCAAGACCACCGGTCAATTCACATGCCGTGACGGAGTTGGCGGCCCGAACCGCGCCTTCTCCAGCGAACTCGTGCGTGGTCCCGCGATTGATATCCGCAAACTCGCGGCAGACGCACGCATAGAGAGGGGGCTGGCCATTGTGATCTTCTTTGCGACTGATGGCCAGACTGCCCGGCATGGTTTCTTCGAAGCCGTACACCGCATCCTGAACGCCGGTGTTCCCGTTGTTTCGACGGAGTTCTCCCTGCTGCCGATCGCGGATCGGATCGGAAACTCAGTCTGTGCCATCGCGGGGATGGGCCTCCGCCATCAGCAAGCTACCGGGTGAACTCTGCGGCGTTTGTCTCGCGAGCACACGTCTCGTCGACCGTCTTGGCGATCAGCATCGCAGCCAGCACAGACGCATTCTTGTTCGCAAACTGGGAGACGACCCGCTCGAGCTCGGCACGCTGGCGTGCAGCGAGATCCGGAGATTCCAAGAGATCCGAAGCGTGGCGAACGATTGGTTCCGCGTCACCAAAGTGCGGAACCAGCTCTGGAACGATCTCTCGTCCCGCGATCAGATTGGGCAGCGTGAAGTGATCGGTCGTGAAGAGCACGTCACGGGCAAGTGTGTAGATGATCCGATCCATGAGCCCGGACTTGTACACGATGACCATCGGCTTGCACTGCTTGGCGATCTGAAGCGTGACGGTGCCGCTCACGACCAAGGCCAGATCGCACCATCGAACGATGGCGTCGGTCCGACCCGAGAGCATCGAGAGCCCTGCTGGCCATCCGCCATCGTCTGAGGCCATCGAGCGGAGGGTCTGCTCGACGCGAGGCGTGGTCGCCGCGACGCACCCCACCAATGCGGGATGATCCGATTTCAGCCGTCGGAATGCCTCCAGCAGCAGCGGAAAGTTCCGTTGGATCTCCCCGGGGCGTGAACCTGGCATCAGCGCGATACGGGGGTGCGTGGAATCGAGTGTCGAGGCCTCAGAATCGAGCTTGATCGAATCGAGCACGTGATCGAAGAGCGGATGGCCCACAAACGTGGCCTTCACGTTGCGCTCGGCGAACCAAGCCTCCTCGAACGGGAGGAGGCAGATTACATGGTCGGTGAGTTTGCGGAGCTTGTGGATGCGCCAGCTCCCCCACGCCCAGACCTGCGGAGCCACAAGGTGAACCACTCGAACCCCTCGAGCCTTTGCGATCTTGCAGATGGGGAAGTTGGCTGCGGGTGAATCCACTGGCACATGGATGGCTACGGGATTCGCGTCGAGCCATGCGGCGATCCGTTCGTTGATCCTCCGGTGCTCTCGGATCTTCTCGATGCCCGGCATGCCCATCACCGCATCGTCACCGGTTGACTCGACGATTGTGGCGCCCGCTGCGCCCATCTTCGGACCGCCCCATGCATAGATCTCGATGTCGGGGCGCGTCCTTCGAAGCTCGTCGATCACGGCCGAGGCGTGGTCATCGCCCGACGGCTCGAAGGCCGTGAAGAGGATCGAAGGGGGACGGACTCGCTGTTCAGGGGTTCTGGACAAGGCCTGCAGTCAATCCCGCTTCCGCTCCCGGGTCAACTGCCGGTTCCACATACCCGATCAGAACCCTGAGTCCGAGAGCCAATTCGAGGGACGACTATCCAACGCGCTCGCGATCGCCAACAGAGACTCGAGGGAGGGCAGATGCGCTCCGCGCTCGATCGAAGAGAGTTGGCTTACGCTCACTCCGGAGGACTCGGAGAGCTCCTTGAGTGTCCATGAACGCTCTGTTCTCGCCATTCGAATGTGCCGGCCAAGTCCTTGACGCAACCGGTCCTGTGGACGACCGCCCAGCTCAAACGTCTCTGCCGCCTGGGTAAGACAGCGGCGCAGCTCCTCGATGGAAAATGGCTTTGCCAGATAGTCGAACACATCCTGCTTGAACGTCTGTCGCATGCTGTCGAGCGAGGGGTAACCAGTCACAACGATGACGCAGAGCTTGGTCCAACGCCTTCGAATCTCATTGAGGACAACCTCGCCGCTGAATCGCCCCATCTTGATGTCGAGCAACAGCACATCTGGCATTCGCTCTTCGCACAGAGCGAAGAGTTCGTCCGGGTTCGCCGCAACGCGCACCTCGTGGCCCTCCGCATCCAGCACAGCGGCGATGTACTGGCGAAAGTCTGCGTCATCGTCCAGCGCGACGATCGCAAGCGCGGGCGATGTGGTCGAATTCACAGCAGCCGAGTCCATTGCTCATATGGTACCGAACTCACGTCTCGCCGGTGAGCATGTCTGAGCCCGGAATCTCCCGATTCTCCGTCGAGGCGCGGACAGGCAAGAGGACTTCCATCTGCGCACCCTGGCGATCCGGCAGATTGCTCGCGACTAGAAGGCCACCGTGCTTCCGAACAATCCCCTCAGAGACGGCCAGGCCTAGCCCGGTGCCGCGTGCATCGAGGCGAGTGCTCACGAACGGCTCAAACAGTGTCGAGAGCACCGCCGGATCGATGCCCGGCCCATTGTCCCTGATGGTGATGGTCGCCCACGCCTCACCGTCCCTGTCGCGAGACTGGGCATCAACGACGATGGTGCCCGGGGGCTCGGGCGCCGAAGCGAGGCGCGTACGCACGGCGTCCGTCGAGTTTCGGAGCAGGTTCACGAAGACCTGAACCATGCGATCCGGATCGCACTCGACAACCAGGTCGGCGCCGACTCGATTGTCAATCGTTACGTCGCGAGCGTCGCGATCGAGACGCACGAGGGTTGCCGCCTCTTCCACAACGGCGCGAAACGTGATCGGCCGCGAAGACGGCGGGCGCACGCGTGCGAAGTCGAGCAGAGACTCGCTCAATCTCTCCAACCGCCCCACCACTCTCAGCATCAAGGCCGCCTCAGACACACTTGTGCCAGCACTCGGCTCGGCGTTGAGCCGCTCCACCAGTCCCTTGAGCACCGCGAGCGGCGTATTCAGCTCATGGGCGATCCCCGCCGACATCATGCCGAGACTCGCCAGGCGATCCGCGTCCGCGAGGTTCCTGCGTGCCGCCTCGAGAAGGTGGTTCTTCCTCTTGAGATCCCCGGCAACACGCTCCAACTCGATCAATGCTCTCGAGAGCTCGTGCTCCTTCTCGCGGATCGTGCGGATGGATTCGTTGCGTGAGCGCATGATCTGGCCGAGTTCATCCGCAGGGATCACCTGCTCGGGCACAAGTTCCTCGTCGGTGCGCCCCTCGCGCACGGCCAAATCCGCACGCTGCATCCTCCGGATCGGGCCGTACACCTGCTGGGGCAGGACGAACACTTCTAATGAGATGGCCACGAGCACGTACACGGCGACCAGCGCGACAACCGTCAGGATGTAGAGGCGCGTGACCGCGCTCCTGGCCTCATCGATCCGTACACCAATCGTGAGCAGGTCACCACCGTCGGGACCACCGACAGCAACGGCCACGCGGGGCTCGCCTCCATCGCCGGCGGAATCCACTGGCCTTCCGGGCTCTCGGAACGCCGCGTCGGCGTCGGCGTCGGACACGGCCAGCATCGCGGCCGAACCCTGGGCGATGAACACGCCAGGGGGCACCTCGACCGGAGCTCCTCCCGAGGCGACGATCATCTGGGCGAGCGCTCTCGCCTCGGCGAGCTCCGCGCGATTCACGATCTCTGCGATCGCGGGGCGCAATGCGACGATGAGCACAGTCGCGAGTGCGACCGAGAACGCCGTGTGCAGGAAGATGAGCTTCTTCCGGATTCGCATCCCGGTGAGCAGACCCCGTCTGGGCGACCGTTCTGGGTCGCTTCGGTGCGGAGGCTGGGAGATGATCTCGTTCGGCTTCATGCGGCTCCGGCGCGCGAAAGCGGTCGGCTACAGTCGACTGTGGAACAGGACCGGCCAACATCGTCGTCGACTCGTCGGCCCGGAGCAAGCGGGGCTGATCCAAAGTCCGCCGACTGCACCACCCCTCCACCCGGCATCCGGACGCTGCCCGAGGACGGAAGGGACGCGGCGATCCGTCACTTGGCTCGCCTCGCCGCCAGGTACCCAGATCTCACCCCGGAACCGGTGCGTACGGAAGGGCTCGATTCCCGTGAGTCTGCGCTCGCGCACATGATTGTCGACCACGCGATCCGGCGATGGACAACGATCGAGCACCTTGTGCGCGTGTCCGCGATGCGCGAGCCCGCTGAGCTTGAGCCACGCATACGGGCAGCGCTCCTCTCCGGAGCGGTTCAGCTCCTGTTCCTGGATCGGATCCCCGACCACGCAGCGATCGACCGAACCGTCGAGTGGGCCAAGACGCAGGTGCGGCCCGGAGCTGCCGGGATCACGAACGCCGTGCTCAGGCGCATCGCAGGCGTTCGCGCGAGTGATGGCGATCGCACACGTGTTCTCCGCGAACGCTGGAGTGACCGACGCGATGAACTCCCGCTTGCGTCCGGCGCGTCGCTAGCACTCTTGGGCGATGCCCTGCCGTCTGAATCGGTCGATCGATGGTCTGTCGCCTCCGGGATGCCTCGCACGCTCGTCTCCAGATGGGCCGAGCAATGGGGCGAATCTGTGGCCCGCGATCTCGCGATGCATGGACTCGCTCCCGCGCCCACGGTGCTAAACGTCTGCCATGCCGAGGGCCCGCTGGACAGCAAGGTTTACGGTTCGCACAAACAATCCGGCTTTCGCGTCTACTCTGGCGACCGTGCCCACCTCGCGAGGCTGCTAGAGGCTCGCTCCGACCTGTGGGTCCAGGACTCGGCCTCGGCCGAGGCGCTGATGGCCGTCTCCAAACTTCCTCTCAGCCGGATCGTGGACGTGTGCGCCGGACGTGGAACCAAGACCCGTCAGATGCTCAAGACGTTCCCATCCGCGAGCATCATCGCCTCGGACACGGATCCGGCTCGTCTCACGGAATTGCGCCGAGGCCTGAGCGGAATCGAGCGTGCCTCCGTCGTGGAGGCCCGCTCGCTCGCTGAGGCATGCGCCGGACGAGCCGATATGGCGTTGCTGGATGTTCCCTGCTCGAACACTGGTGTGCTGGCCAGACGGCCCGAGGCGCGTCATCGGTTTGGGCCGGAGCAGACCGATCGCCTGCTCGGCATCCAGCGTTCAATCATCGAGCTCGCGATCGAGCTCGTACGACCAGGCGGCTGGATCCTGTACTCCACCTGCAGCCTGGAACCCGAGGAAGACGAGCAGATGGTCGAGCGAGCTGTGGCCCGATTCGGGTTGAGGATCGAGGGCACAAGCCGAACCCTGCCCGAGGGTCAGCCCGGCGATGCCGCGTCCGACTACCGAGACGGCTCGTTCTGGGCACTCCTGGGCCGACCCTAGGCGCATCTGCTCGAATGTCTGCCGATGCGGGGTTGCGTGCGTTTGGCCGCGTGTTGGGTGGGGACTACACTCTGCCCCACTGCCTGGGCCTGTCCGTTTGAGGCGTTGGCCTCCGGGATGCGCGACGAATGAACCTGCTCGACATACTTTCTCCGAATTGCATCCGTGCACCACTCGTCTCCAGCGACAAGCGTGGCGTCATTGACGAACTCGTCGAGGTGCTGGCGAGCGCGGGGAAGGTCAGCGATGCTTCCGCATTGAAGCAGGCGGTCTGGACTCGCGAACAGACGCGGACGACAGGCATCGGACACGGACTTGCGATCCCACACGGCAAGGCGGTCGGCATGTCCGCGCTCGCGATGGCCATCGGCAAGCCAGCAGAGCCGATGGACTTCGAAGCGATCGATGGCCAGCCGGTGCGTTTGATCGTGCTGCTCGCCAGCCCGCCGGAGCGAACCAGCGACCACATTCAAGCGCTCGCTCGTGTGAGCCGTTTGATGACGATGGAAGACTTCCGCCAGCGGATCTACGCCGCGTCGGGGCCGGATGAGATCCTCGAGCTCATTAAGTCGCAAGAGCGATAGGCATCGATCACACGCCGAAGCGGCGCATTCTCGGGGTCCGAGAACGAATCGATGCGAGACTTCTTGGCCGTACGGTGGATTATCGGCTACCTCTGGTTTGCTCGGGCCGCTACGCTGTGAGTCTCGACGGGGACCCGCCGTAACCCTTGGAGATGGAGGTCCTTTCTGATGCACATTTCAATCTTTGCGGCCGGACTCACGGCCGCAGTGTCACTCTCTGCGCTCGCGCAGACGCCGCTGACGACCGAGCGGATCGCCTCCGGTCTCTCGAATCCGCTCTACGTCACGCATGCGCCGGGCGATTCGAATCGGATCTACATCGTCGAGCAGCGTTCGGGTTCCACTGGACGCATCAGGATCTTTGACCTGAATACGAACACGCTCGCGACATCGGCATTCCTTTCGATTTCGAGCCTTTCCACAGGCAACGAACAGGGACTGCTCGGCCTGGCGTTCCATCCGGACTATCTCACGAACGGCTACTTTTGGGTGAACTACACCAACGCTGCTGGCACCACGGTCATCGCGAGATACCAGGCCGTCGGCGATCCTGCAACCGCCAGTTTCGCGAACGTGGCCTCGGCTCAGACCGTGCTCACGCTCGCACAGCCGTTCTCGAATCACAACGGTGGCTGGATCGGGTTTGGGCCCGACGGTTATCTCTACATCTCGACGGGAGATGGCGGCTCGGGGGGCGATCCCGGCAATCGTGCCCAAGACACGACGTCTCAGCTCCTCGGAAAGATGCTGCGCATTGATGTCGATGGGGCCGACGACGTTCCCGGAAACGCCGACGATGATGGCTTCCCCGCCGACCCGAACCGTCTGTACTCAATTCCCTCTGACAATCCATTCGTCGCCGACGGTAACGATGATGAGATCTGGGCGTTCGGGCTGCGCAATGCCTGGCGGAGTTCGTTCGACCGAGCGACCGGAGATCTCTGGATTGCCGACGTCGGACAGAACAACTGGGAAGAGATCAACATCCAGCCCGCTGGAAGCTCGGGTGGCACAAACTACGGGTGGCGCTGCTACGAGGGCAACAACGCTTTCAACACTGCTGGTTGCGCCTCGGCGTCCACAATGACCTTCCCGATCCACGTCTTCAACCATTCCACCGACGGCTTCTCGTGCTCGGTGACGGGCGGGTACGTCTATCGCGGGCCGATCTGTGATCTGCGCGGCACCTATTTCTTCGCCGACTATTGCTCTAATCGCATCAAGTCCTTCCGATACGACGGCGCATCCGTCACCGAGTTTACCGATCGCACGACCGAGCTGGACCCCCCCGGCTCGCTCGCGATCAACTCCATCACTTCGTTCGGGGAAGACAACGCGGGGAACCTCTACATCGTCGACCAGAGTGGCGAGGTCTTCAGAATGATTCGCAGCGGCCCCATCGCGGGCGACTACAACGCTGACGGCTTGGTCGACGTTCTGGACTTCCTCGACTTCATCGACGATTACGGAACCTGCGACGGCCAGCCCGCTCCCTGCGGATCAATCGGCGACGCCGACTTTAACGGCGATACCGTGATCGACGTGCTCGATTTCCTTGATTTCCTCGATGCGTTCGGCCAAGACTCCTGCATCTGAATGGGACGAGACACGACGCCGTTTCGTGTCCGATCAATGAACAGCGCCGATCCGGGCCTCCATCATTCCCTCGGGAACTGGAGGCCCGATTCTTTGGTGCCGCAACCAAGTCAGGAATCGGAACCCGACGACCTCTTGGGATCCATCGACCGACCAGACGAGTTCGACCCGATCTGAGCGAAGACACCGATCATCGATTCAAGCCGACCGAAGGCGCGGTCTGACTGCCCCTTAAAGGCGACATAAGGGAACAACGTCACCAGAGCGACGACGAGACCGAACACGGTGGTGTATAGGGCCTCTGCAATGCCACCGGCGACGAGTGTCGGATCGGTGACACCACGCTCGTTCCCGAGCAACTGAAACGACTGAATGATCCCTGTCACGGTGCCGAGAATGCCGAGCATCGGCGCCGCGGTCACGATGGTGGACAGTACCGACGAGAATCGCTCGATCCGGGGGCGTATGCGCTCAACGAGCTCCATTCCGTGCGCTTCGATCGACGCTGGGTCCGCTCGTTTGCGTGCGTCGGCGATCATGGTTGACGCGAACCCACCGTAGATCGACGCATCACTCTCCGCGATGTCCATCGCACCTGCCAGATCGCCCTCGCGCACACGTCTCAAGACCGAGCGAAGCACACTCGATCGCTTCTTTGAGTGCGTTCTGGTCCAGAACCACGTCCGCTCGAGTGAGAGCGCGACCGAGAACACGCTCATTCCGAGCAACGGCCACATCACGACGCCGCCGTCGTCAAAGAACCGCAGGAGTACCGTTGCCGCACTCGCCATTAGGGAATCATGGTAGCCGCCAGCGTTCGACGTCACTGGCCATACGATTGCACCCAGTTTCCACCACGAGGCGCTACGAGCGTGAGCGAAGATCAAGAGATTCTGAAGCAGGTTGACGCCCAGATTGCAGACGTCGTTGCGGACGCCTCGCTCCCGCCATCGCTCGTGGAAGCGCTCAGATACGCCGTGCTGGGTCCCGGAAAGCGGATCCGCCCCCTTCTCTCCTGGCACGCGTGCGTCGCCGTCGGCGGAGCGGGGACCGATTCACTCGCCGCAGGAGCCGCGGTCGAGATGGTGCATGCGTTCAGTCTCGTCCACGACGACCTGCCCGCGCTCGACAACGACGACATGCGTCGCGGCCGGCCGACGCTGCATCGACACGCCGGCGAGGCGATGGCGGTTCTGGCAGGTGACGCTCTCTTGACCCTCTCGTTCGATGCCCTCCGCCGGACCTGCGTCGAACCCGAGCAGATGCTCCGCATCATCGACGAACTCACACGCGCCACGAGCGGCATGATCGCAGGCCAGGTCTATGACTCACTCGGCGGGCTCCCGGAAGGGCTCGAGCCGGAGGCTCGTGTGGTGCTGATCCACAGCAACAAGACCGGGGCACTGATTCGAGCCTCGTGCGTCATGGGAGCGATGGCGGCTCGCGGCACCGCATCTGCATCTTGCGAACCAGCGCTGCTCGCTGCGGTCACCAAATACGGAGAGGCGGTCGGCCTCATGTTCCAGATCGTCGACGACCTGTTGGACGTCACGCAAACGTCGGATCGCGCCGGGAAGCGAACCGGCAAGGATGCCAACGCCGGGAAGCTCACGTATCCCGGCATCTTGGGAATCGATGGCTCAAGGCGTCGAGTGGAAGAGTTGCTCGAACTCGCCTTGGACGCCATAACGCCCTTGGGCTCGCTCTCGGCGGGCTTGGATCGATGGGCGCGAACCTTGGCCGCGCGAGAACGCTAAGCGTGAGCTGCGTCTTGTCCCGGAAGATCGGTCGTGGCAAACGAATCGGGTCTCAGGTATAATCATTTCAGAATCTATTGAAAGCGCACCTCGTGAACGACCGCCCCGACCGAATCCTCCCCTCGCTCACGTCGCCCAAGGATCTTCGCAAGCTCTCCATCGAACAACTGGAGCGTCTGGCCTCCGAGATCCGTGAAGCGATCGTGTCGCAAGTTGCTCGCACCGGCGGCCACCTCGCGCCGAATCTTGGCGTGGTCGAATTGACGATCGCGCTGCACTACGTGTTCGACTTCGGGCACGATCGCCTGCTCTTCGATGTCGGACACCAGTGCTATCCGCACAAGTTGCTCACGGGAAGACTTCCTCTGCTCGGCGAGCTGCGCACCCGCAAGGGAATGGCCGGGTTTCCCGAACCGCTGGAGTCTCCGTACGACCTATTTCGTGTCGGCCACGCCGGCACAGGGATCTCCACGGCAGTCGGCATGGCCCGCGGCGACGCTCTGAACAACGAATCTCATGATCCGAAGGGCCGTCCGGACGGCCGCCGTGTTGTCACGCTCATCGGCGACGCCTCGATTGTGAACGGCGTCGCGATGGAGGGATTGAACAACGCGGGCACGCTGAAACGACAGTTCCTCGTCGTCCTCAACGACAACGGCATGTCAATCAGCAAGCCACAAGGGGCGGTGTCGCAGTACTTCGATCGCGTTCGCCTGTCCACGCTCTACGGAGACTTCAAGAAATCGGCTCACAGATTCCTCAAGCACGTTCCGGGCGGCTCCGTGCTCGAGGAGGCCTACCACCGGATGGGTGAGGCCACGAAGGCATGGGTTGCCGAGGACTCATGGTTTGAGCGGTTCGGGCTTGTGACTGTCGGCCCCATCGATGGCCACGACCTCCGCACGCTCATCGAGTTCCTGAGCGAGGCCCGCGACTTCGATCGTCCCATGGTGCTACACGTCAAGACGACCAAGGGCAAGGGGTACGCATTCAGCGAGTCTGATTCGAGCACGTTTCACTCGCCGCCCGCGTTCAGCGTTGATGGCGAGCTGGTGAACGAGGGGTGCAGGATCGAGCTCAAGAAGGACGGGCGATCGTTCACCACCGCCTTCGGAGAAGCGATGGTTGCCCTGATGGAGCGAGATCCGCGCGTCGTTGCATGCACGGCCGCGATGCCGGACGGCACCGGCATGAATCGCGTGCTCGAGAGATTCCCCGAGCGATCCTGGGACGTCGGCATCTGCGAGAGCCACGCGCTCGACATGATGGCAGGGCTCGCCAAGACCGGATTCAAGCCATTCTTTGCGGTGTACAGCACGTTCCTTCAGCGAGCCTTCGATCAGGCGTTCCAAGAGGCCGCACTCCAAGGCCTCCCGGTCAGACTGTGTCTCGATCGAGCCGGCCTCGTCGGCGGCGACGGCGCGGTCCACCACGGTTTCTGTGACATCTCGCTCCTTCGCACGCTCCCCGGCGCGTGCGTGATGGCGGCGATCGACGAGTCCTCCCTGCTCGCGGCACTCGAGTTCATGCGCGAGTACGAAGACGGCCTTTCAGCGATTCGATACCCGCGTGACAATGTATCGCCATGCTTCTCAAGCCAAGCGTGCCCCCAGTTTGTTCTCGGCTGCGCAAGAATCCTGACCGAGGGAACGGCCCAGCCCGATCTCGCGGTGCTGGCGTTTGGAACACCGGCGATTGCAGCGGTCGAGGCGGCCCAATCACTCTCGACGGACTACTCGGTCTCGGTGTATGACGCTCGCTTCGCGAAGCCCGTGGATCGCGAGTTGCTGCACGATCTTGTCGAACGTGGCATCCCGATCCTGACCGTGGAGGACCACTCGGTCATCGGCGGATTTGGCGGGGCGGTCCTCGAGGCCGCGTCCGACATGGGGCTGGACACGTCCCGGATCCGGGTGCACGGAATGCCCGACGGTTGGATCATGCAGGACTCAC
Source organism: Planctomycetota bacterium (assembly GCA_963204725.1). Taxonomy (GTDB): domain Bacteria; phylum Planctomycetota; class Phycisphaerae; order Phycisphaerales; family UBA1924; genus JAHBWV01. The sequence goes on along the minus strand of CAUJHH010000073.1, from coordinate 10,805 downwards.
GCAACGACCAGCTCGCCGAGGTTGGACTCGATGCCGCCGGGATCGCTCGCATGATCCGGATGGTGCTCGCCGAGTCTCCGAGTTCCAGCACCGATGCCCCACGAAGCGAGAACATCCATCGGAAACAACGAGGCGCAGGCACCTCAGTCTGATATCCGGTGAATCGGTACACTTCTTCGATGCCAAAGCGTGTGCTGCTTCTCACCAACCCGCGTAGCCAGGAAGCGATCGCCGCATCCAAGGATGTCGCGGCGCTCATCAAGTCTCATGCGACGCTGCTTTCCAGCCAGGACGCGCTCCCCGAGCCCCTGCCCGCCGAGGCGTCGGATGCGGATGTGGTTGTCGTGCTCGGTGGAGACGGCACCCTGCTGGCGCAGGCAAGAAGATTCGTCGACATGGACATACCGCTGCTTGGAGTGAACCTCGGCAGACTCGGCTACATCGCAGAGTTCGCGCTCGAGTCGCTCCGCGACCAGGCCGCCACCATGTTCGGCGATGGCGAGCTCCCGACGCGATCACTCTCGATGCTCCATGCGGGGGTCTTCTCGTCCGGCAAGGGGGAGCCTCGCCTCCAGGGTATCGCCCTCAACGAGGCCGTCGTGGCGAACGGGCTTCCTCGCCACATGATGGAACTTTCAATCGCCATCGACGGTCGCATGGGGCCATCTGTTAGTGGCGATGGACTCATCGTTTCGACACCAATCGGTTCCACCGCGTACAACCTCTCCGCGGGTGGCCCGATTGTCGCGCCAGATGCCGACGCATTCGCGATCACACCGCTGGCTCCGCACTCGCTGAGCTTTCGCCCCGTGGTGGTCTCCGGCTCCAGCGTGATCGAGCTCTCCATGCTCCGGGCGTCGGCCGTCGGCGGCGATCAGACGTGTGCGCTCGTGTTGGACGGCCAGGTCTCCGAGCCGCTCCGAGACGCCGACCGAATTGTGCTCAAGCGGCACGCACGCCAGATCCGCTTTGTACGGAATCCGCGTGCCGACTACTGGGGCACGCTCATCGAGCGGCTGCACTGGGCGGCGCCGCCCAAGCGGCGCGAGACGTAGCGCCGATAGGGCCCGATGACTTCAACCAGATCAACGCAAAGCGGGCCTCCCTTTCGGGAGGCCCGCATTCGTTAAACCCTATCGAACAGTCCGATCGAGCCGATCAGCAACCGATGCCGAACGCGTCGAGGAAGTCGAGGAAGTCGAGCACATCGATGACGGTGTCGCCATTGAAATCGGCTGAAACGCCGCCCGAAGAGCACGGCGCGGGCTGGCCGTCGCACGCTCCGTACGCATCGAGGAAGTCGAGGAAGTCGGTCACATCAAGACCGCCGCCGTTCACATCGGCCGGGCAGGGCGAGGTGCAGTCGATCACCGTGACATCAAAGTCATCGACAGCCGCCTCGACGATCGAGCCCGAGCCAAGGTCAGATGCCTGGAAGCGGACGCGAACGTTGGATGTTGGCACCACGAAGTCTGCCACATCGAACGAGTGGAAGAACCAACCGCCGGATGCCTCGATACCCGATGGCCCAACGGTCTCAACCGTGGTCCAAGTAGTGCCGTTGTTGGAGACCTGAACGACAAACGTATCTGCGCCGGGCGCCGAACCCTCGTCGTTGGAGTACCAGCGCCAGTAGGAGATCGTCGCATCGGCAAAGCCAGCAAGATTGATCGCCGGGCTTGTCAGCGTGGTCACGCCGCCATCGACATCGTTATCGCCGATCGCACCGCCGACCGAGCCCTGTCCGGTCACCCAAGCGGTCACGCCAGGTGCGGGCGTGTGGTCATCCTCGGGCTGTGCCGCGGTTCCCACGGGATTGACGCGGGTCCAAATACCCGTCGTCGCCGAATCACCGGTCGCACCGACTGTCCATCCGAGGTTCGTCTCCATCGCGTCGGCGAAGACCGTCTCAACGCCGTAGGCACCCACGGCGACGAATCTCGCGCCGTCGCTGACCGCGGTGGCCGGGTCGTACGCCAGTCCTGCACTGGTATTGACTCGCACGTAGTAGTCGATGTCGTCGCCACAGTTGACGGCGGGAAGCTCGGCCGTGTAGGTGTTTGTCGTGGGCTCATCCATCGTCACCACGTTCACGGCACCGCCGTTGATGGTGTAGATCAGACGCCCGGTGCCAGCCAGCGGCGTACCGCCCGCACCCGCAACGACGACCGGGAACGACACCGTCTGTCCCGGAGTCACGAAGTCGGGACGTCCATCGGGGTAGCTGAAGGTCGCGAGCTGCAACGCCGGGCACTCGATGTTGTGCTGGGCGAAGCCGGAGCAAATGCGGGTGTAGTCGGGTGTGCCGTCATTGAGATTGCCGTTGTTGTCGTTGACCGTCAGCACTTCGATCGCGGTGCTGGGACCAGCTCCCCATCCGTTCGGGCCGCCGGCGGTCATCATGGACCAGTCAACGCCCATCTGACGGACCCGATTCAGGCCATCTGTGGTGCCGTAGAACGACTTGAAGTTCTCCTTGATGAAGTACCACGAACCACCGAGCACCTCGCCGCAGGTGTGGACGCCGGAACTGCAAGCGGAGCTGGTCCAGTCGGGCGTTCCGTCCATGACGTTGCGGACTGCGCCACCGCCGGTGGTGAAGTCCTGTCCGACGATGCCGACGTCGTACATGAGCACACCCATGGTGTCGCCGAAGCCCTCGCCGAAGCCGCCCTGCGAAAGCCCAAGGCGATTGACGATGAAGTGGCCGTACTCGTGTGCGATAACCGTGCTAAACGAGGTGTTGTTGCAGCCGCCACCCGAATTGTAGAAGTTGATCGAAGCGCCGCCGGAAGTCGTGAAGAACGCGTTGCACGTTCCAGAGACTCCCGTATTCGCCGGGATCACGATGTCCAGCCCATTGAACGCCGGTGCGCGATCCTTGATGAAGTCGTGCGTCAGAGTTGTGTGAATGAACGCATTGACCTGGGCAACATTTCCCTCAACCGAGGATCCCGCGTTGAACACGAAGTTTCCCGGACCTGGAGGCGTCACGCTGCCGCTGACGGAGAGCTCCGTCACGCCAATGGGGTTGACATTGACCCACTGCCCCGCGGAGAGGTTCGAGGTCACGGTCACGGCGCTCGTGCCGCCGTTGGAGATCGTGTAGTCACCGAGCGTGCTGGTGAAGGCATTGCTGCCGCCGGTGATGGTCATGCGAAGCTTGGGCATCGCGAGATTGGCAGGCGGGTTGCTCCCGCTGTGAGCACGAACGCCGGGCGTTCCGAAGCCCTGGACATTGCCGGAGACATCGGCGGTGTAGACCTCGTTGCGGGCCTCGAGCAGCACGCCCGACGCAGCATCAACGAAGAACGTCCGCCACTGGAAATCTCCGGGAAGGTCACGACCGCCCTCAAACTTCCAAGCCTGGGACGAGCGACGACCGTCGGCATCGGCCCAGATCACCATCTCGGGGATCGTCCAGCTGCCGTAGTCGCGGAACATCGGATGGGCCTGTGCGAGCAGCACCGCCTGATCCGCGTCCATGGCGGGCGCGGCGAAGGCCTCGGCGGGAGCCTGCGCGAGCTTCGATGATGCGAGCACCACCTTGCCCATTTCGTTGTTGACCAGAATGCGTGCGATGCCGTTCTCGACGGGCAATCCATTCATCGTCTGCGTGTATGCGAAGACCGTGAAACGACCTTCTGCGATCTCGTGAGCGCGATCGAGTTCCAAGTCCGATGCGCTGATGCCCCAAACCGAGGCATACTGCGCTAGCCACGCCTCAGCGGCGGCATCAGGCGTCGCCCCGCCCGACATCGGAACGCCGTACACCATCTTCAGGTTGGCACCCTCAGAGATGAACTGAGCACCCGGAAAGGATTGCTCGAGCTGAGCGAACACCGCGCCCGCCTGACCCGTAAGACCGTTGGACTCGTTCGCTGCCGAGGCCGTGCCCGCCGCAAGGACAAGCATCGCCGCCGCGATTCCGGTTGCTCCACGTACTCTCATCATGTGCTCCAGTTCTGGGTGTGACAGGAATCTCTCTCGTGTCCCGGAGGCACTACCGCAACAAACCGGGATAGACCGGTGACGCTGTCAAGGAATTGACAGCGGGACCCACCGCCCTAGATATTCGGCTGTTCGGACCTGCCAAACCGGCGGTTCCCGCTTGTGGGGCATTCGCCTTAGTTGTGGTGGAAAAACTGCCCCCTGCTGCCCCTCGTACCGAACATATACCAATCATATTGAACGCCCCCGGGAGGACTCGAACCTCCGACCGACGGATTAGAAATCCGTTGCTCTATCCAACTGAGCTACGAGGGCACGCGCACCCAGTGTATTCGGCCAGTCGAATGGCGGCCTCGGACTCTCGGGCGGCAACAATCCCGCCACTATGCACAAGTGCACAACTGCCGCCGCAGTGTTGTCCATCGGCGCGTTCTTCCCGATGCACACGGACGCCGCTTCTCGCGTGAAGGTTTCGCGGCGCGCCGAGTCTCCTCCGGTCGAACTGCGCGTCGCGACGTTCAACGTGGAGGATGTGCGGGCGTCCGACATCGCCGACCCAAGCCAGCCGCGGCTGCGCCGCATCGGCGCGATCATTCGAGACCTAAAGCCCAACATCATCTTCGTGAATGAGATTGCGTTCGATGGACCGGGTTCACCCGGCTTTCGCGAGGAAGACGAGCCCGGCCTGAACGCGCAACGCTTCGCGGATACGTTCGTCAACACCGCGCCCGATGACGCCTCGGCTCGCGGCACCATTCGCTATCAATCGTTCATGGCTCCCGTGAACACGGGGCTGCACAGCGGGTTCGATCTCGACAACGATGGCTCGATCGTTTCGACCGTGCCGATTCCGGCGCCGTCGCGCTCAGACGGCAGCCCGCCCCGCCAAACATCGGAAGATCGTGCGTACGGGGGCGATTGCTGGGGCTTTGGCGCGTTTCCAGGCCAGTACGGCATGGCGCTGCTCATCGACGATCGTCTTGAGATTGTGCGAGACCAGATCAGAACCTTTCGGCTGCTGCCCTGGGACTACGTGCCGGGCGCGTTCAGGCCTCGAAACGCCGAAACGAACGAACCGTGGTACGACGCAGAAGAGTGGGCAATCTTCCGACTCAGCTCCAAGTCGCATTGGGACATTCCAGTCCGACTGCCCAACGGCGAAGTCCTCCACCTCTTGTGCTCCCATCCCACACCGCCCGCATTCGACGGTCCGGAGATGCGCAATCAGAAGCGCAACCACGATGAAATCCGATTCTGGGCCGACTATATCGACAACGCGGCGTACATCGTCGACGACAAGAACCAAGCTGGCGGGCTCGATGCCGACGCCCATTTCGTGATTCTCGGCGACCTGAACGCGGATCCCCAGAAGGGTTCCGCCTTCAAGAATCCCGTCCAGCGGAATCTGCTCTCCAACCCGCGGATCAATGGCACCATCACACCTGCCTCCGAGCTCGGCATTTCAGGCCTCGAACCAACGGACACTGCCATGTTCAAGCTCCGGGCCGACTACGTGCTCCCAAGCCGCACGCTCGAAGTGGTGCGAGCCCGCATCTGGCGGTCGAATCCAGAGCCCACCGATATGCCATTTCCATCCGATCACTTTCCCGTGTGGATGGATCTCAGGGTGCCAGCCCGGTGAACACTGGCGATTCACAGATCCATTGCGTCCCCGGGACCAGTCTGGTGCCCGCCGGATATACTGCAGGCGACCGATTGCGGTTCTACAGCAAGAGATGCTGTTGAACAGGAGATGTCGGCAGGCTTTCCAAGAGCGGACCCACGTTGGCGCAGCACACATCGACAATCACCGATCCGCTCGATCGCGCAACCGATATCGCAGGAGCACCTCCGACATTCGTGCAGGCGGTCATCGCGACCACAAAGCCCGGCATCACACGCCTCGTCACGATCACCGCGCTGGTCGGATTCGCGATGGCCGCGCTCGGCAAAACGTGGACGCCGGCCGAGTTGATGCTCTCTCTGCTTGGCTGCTCGATCGGCACGTTTCTCTCAGCAGCCGGCGCCAACGCCCTGAATCAGTGGTTCGAGCGCGATCGCGATGCACAGATGACGCGCACGGCGATGCGCCCGATTCCGGCGGGCCACCTCAGCGCGCCGACCGTGCTGGCAGCGGGAATCGCCCTGTGCGCCGCCGGGCTGCTCGTGCTCGGGATTACCGTGGGCATGACGCCCATGGTCGTCTCCCTTGCGTGCATGCTCGTCTACGTGCTCGCCTACACGCCGCTCAAGACACGCACCGCGCTGGCGACGCTCGTCGGCACGATTCCAGGATCGTTGCCACCCCTCATTGGGTGGACGAGCGTCGGCAGTGTCGCCGGCGGGATCCTTGCACCCGGAGGAGTTTCGCTGTTTGTGCTGATGACCATTTGGCAGCTCCCGCACTTCTGGGCGATCGCATGGCTTTACCGTGAGGACTATGCCCACGGAGGCTTCCGAATGCTTCCATTGACCGATCCGAGCGGCGTCAAGACCTCTACCGCAATCGTCATGACCTCGGTCTTGCTTCTTCCAGCGACAATCTGGCCCGCGTTCGCGATTCCGGGCCTCCTCGGACCGCTCTACGTTTCAGTCGCTGGCCTGACCGGCATCGGATTCTTGCTCCTCGCGTGTGTGATGGCCGCGAAGCGAACCCGCCCCGCTGCGCGTCGTCTCTTCTTTGCTTCGATCATTCACCTGCCGCTTCTGCTGATAGCCATGGTGCTCGATGCATTCCTTCACGCCTTCGCCTGATCACGCGCCAACCGGCGAATCAAACTCGATGAACGATACAGTCGACACATCCCCTTCCGATCGGTCGCCCCCACCATTTCCACGCTGGCTGCTCTTGGCTCTTGTCGCGACGGCAACCGTCGTCATCGGCTCCGGCGTCATGATCGCGCTGCGGCCGAAGCCATTGGTTCCGAACGGACGGATTGCGCCCGCATCGTCGTTGAGTCCGGACGAGGGCCTGGAAGATCTTGCGATTCCGACATTCAAGCTGGTCGACCAGAACGGCGGTCCGGTGACCGAGGCGGTCTTCGAGGGGCATCTCACGATCCTGGACTTCTCGTTCACGAATTGTCCGTTCGTTTGCCCCGGAATGACCGCTGCGATGATCTCCCTGCAATCGCAGCTTGCCGGCACGGGTGTCAGGTTTGCATCGATCAGCGTCGATCCCTCGAACGACACGCCCGAAGTCATCAAGGCACACGCTGACAGAATCGGCGTGGATCACACCCGCTGGACGTGGATGACCGGCGATGAGTCGGAGATCAGGCGCATCGTCTCTGAGAGCCTGAAGTTCGAGCTCCGAGACGATCCTTCTCGCGTGATCACTCGATCCGACGGCTCGACGATGAACAACATCATGCATCCGTCTCGGCTGTTCCTGGTCGGCCCCGATCGGCAGTTGCTGGCGCTCTACCAATTCAACGACAACGAGGCTCTGGAATCGCTCAAGCGTCGCGCGATTGAGTGCACCTCGGTGATGTCTCGCCGTTAGGCAACTCGGGATCACACTCCTCAATCCAGACCCAATGCGTCGCGCACCTTTCGACGTGAGCTCTCTGCGTAGAGATCCCGCTTCCCGAATCCAGGCACCGCGCCCGCGATCTCTGCTTCTTCCTGGGCCTCACGGAAGTTGCTGACAAGCAGCATGCGTGCCGCGACGCCACGCAGCGCCAATTCACGAATCAGTGCGACGCCGCTCGACGCGTCGAAGTCGCCATCCAGCAGCCGATTCACGACCAAGAGATCGCTCACCATCGCTGCCTTAGACGTCGCGTCGTCGTCTGATACCGACTCCACGACAGCGCCCGGCGCGAAGCTCTGCATCGCGTTCCGCAGTGCGAACCCATCAGGTCCGCAGTGCCCCACCAGCACAATCCGCTTCGCTGTCACGTTCGCCTCCTGCAGATTCTACAAAGACCAGTTCGCGTTCGATGACCACTAGGATCCTGCCTCCGCTGCCCCAACCGAAGGTGCGGGTGTCGCCGCGATCGTCGCGAACCGCGCCCACGGCACGGCGGAGCTCCGATGCGGGGATTCGATCCAGTCCAACCCCCCCGCTCACTTCGGCGATCGCGCACCGAAGAATCTCCCCGATCAGCAATCGTGGCTGATCGGCCAATCGACGACGCGAGAGTTTGAGCCGGCCGCTCTGTCGATCGGCATCCTTCAGAAACAGGGCTACTCGATCGTCCAGCAATCGAACAACATCTCGCATGATTCCGCCGGCATGCGCCGCTCGCAACTCGACACCCGGCGCAAGCTCGCGCATGATCGGCACGATCCTTGCCCGGACGGCGTTGCGCAGGAGCGACCGATCATCATTCGTGACGTCTCGTCTCCAACGCGAGCCCGGGCCGCTGACGTCCATACCGCAGATCCGCTCCGCGTCTGCTCTGGAGACCGTGAGCATCGGTCGCACCAGCCAGCACTCACCCGGCGCATGACAGGGAGAAGGGGAGAGTTGGCGGATCGAAGCGGGTCCCATCAGCCCACGCGGGCCGGTTCCTCGCATCAGCCGCATCAAGATCGTCTCAAGTACATCGTCCGCCTGGTGCCCCGTCGCAACGATTCCGATCCCCGATTCGCCGGCCAGCCGCGCGAGTACGCGATACCTTGCTCGCCTGGCATTCGCCTCGAGATTGCCCGGAAGCTCCCGGATCCGGATCGAGGCCTCAACAAACGGCACGCCGAACGCCGAAGCAATCGATTGCACAAAGTCTCGGTCCGCCATTGCCTCGTTCACCGGGCGAACGTCATGCACCACATGGGCAAGAATCACGGGAATTGCGCTGCTCGCGAGCGAGATCGCAAGCGCCGTCGAGTCCGCCCCACCGGAACAAGCAACAAGCGTCCCTCGCTCCGAATCACATCGGACTCCCGCGCACTGGGCCGTCAGCGTGCGATGGGCCGACACGATCGTCTTGACCGCAGGGTCCTTCGAGAAGCCCGCGCTGGACGCGCGCGATCCCATCAGGCGCCCGCCCGGGCGGACCTCTTGTTCTTGTGGTGAGACTTGGGCGTCACGTGGAAGGTCGCGGTCGCACGCCCCACCCTCTTGGGCTTCTCGCCCGGCTTGTTCAGTTGCTGCTGCACATCCAGCGTGATCGCGATGTTGAACTCGCCGCCCTGCTTCACGAGTTCGTGCACATCCTCGTGGGGCGTGATCCTGTATCGCGCCGGTCCGAAGCACGGACGCAGAAACTTGTACTCAAGATGCTTGCAGACAACGGTGTAGTCGCCGCCGCAGATCCCGAAGACGTACATGCCTCCCGCGATCTCGGCGTTTCCGAGCAGCGCGGCTCCGGCCATCGCGTTGTACCAGTTGCGATTGAACCGACGAAACGGAAGCACAGCCTCGAACGTCTTTCCATCCAACCGCTTCATCTTGATGCCGGAGCGAAACGCGTAGGGCAACCAGATGAGCGAAGTCAGGCGATGCCAGAAGTTGTTCCGGCTCGATAGCCGGCTCACATACGCCTCGATCCGGTCGAACAGCGTTCGCTTCTTTTGCTTGCCGGAGACCGTACGTGGATTGGGCCGTTCGGCTGCGTCGGTTGCGGACTGCTGGTTCCGTGGATCGTGCGCGGCAGCAGGCGCCTCGGTCGCGCCGTTCGTCCGCGGCACGCCCTCGGAAGGTGGATTCAGCGTCGGATTTGTAGGTGTGGTCTGCTGCACGCGGGATCGGCTCCGATCGGCAAGTGTAGGAATGGAGCGTGGACCCCGCGTTCACGCCGAACTCTCCGGCAGTTGATACCACCCCTTGCCATCCGGAACAACGCCGCGGACTGGATTCCCTGGCTCATGGTCGAGTACAAGCGTCCATCCCCGGGCTGCCGCCTCACCCAGAAACCACCTCTTCGAGATCATCGACGTATAGGGCTCAACGTCGTAAGCAAGCGAGTATGCCGCCCCAAGGTGAGCTGCGGTCGGCATCACGTCGGGCGTGAACACGACATTTCGACCCGACGTGTCACGGAAACTGATCGCCTGCTGGCCCCACGTGTGTCCCGGAACGAGGAAGACCCGCAACCCGGGCACAATCTCGGTCGTCCGCAGTTCCATCGGAACAAGCGGCTCTGCATCGCGATCGAGGATTGTGCCCGACACGAATGGGCGAGGTGAATCGACCGTGACCATACGCTCCGCGACCGGGTCCAGATGATCTCTGTAGTAGGTTCGGGTCATCACGCTCCGATTTGCCAGTGCATCCGACCACTCGCGCGCCTGGGCGTGAATGACGGCGTTCGGGAAGCTCGGTATCGCGTTGTGGGCACCCCCGCCCTCACCCGGCATCGGCTTCCTGGTCAATCCGCCCGCGTGGTCAAAGTGGAGATGTGTCACGACCACGCGTTCGATGTCTTTCGGATCGCAGCCCACCTCGTGGAGCGCGTCGTACACCCAGCGCGGCTCGAGCGCGAATACACCAGCCATTTTCGCGTCCAGTTTGTTGCCAGTGCCGCACTCGACCAGTATGAGCTTGGGAGACAACACCCCATCCGGCACGTCCGTCGCCCGCTCCAGAAGCAAGCAGTTGTGATGGACATCCATTCGCCCCTGATCATCGGTCGCCACCGCTTTGGACCAGACCACACGCGGAATCAATCCGAACATGCTCCCCGCATCGAGCTTGAACCCACCAGCCCGGAGCAGCTTCCATCGGTAGCGAATGTCCAGATCCGTGGTGTTGGCGAGGCCAATGCCATTCTGTGTCATGGGCACGATCCTACGGAGCCTGCCGTCATGCTTCCGCCTTCTGCCCAGACGCCCGCATCCGGCCGATAGACTGTGAGCCATGAGAACCCGCCTCCCCGACGCACGCACGACCCCCCGATTCGCCGGTC
>CAUJHH010000072.1 GCA_963204725.1 Planctomycetota bacterium | reverse complement strand
ATCGGGTGTGTTTCGGGGCCTCTCCGGTGTTTGGTAATCCATGACGGGCGGCGCCCGTTTGGGAGCCGCCCGCGCTCAGTCGAACTCAACATTGGCCGTTGGACCCTGACCGATCAGGGCGTGCAGCCGTCGCCGAAGGCGTCGAGGAAGTCAAGGAAATCGAGGATGTCAACGAAGTTGTCGCCGTTGAAGTCGGCATCACCCGCCGAGCCGCAGGGGCCGGGCATGTTCTCACACTCGCTGAAGGACTGGAAGAAGTCCAAGAAGTCGAGAATATCGACTTCGCCATCCTGATTCAGATCGGCGGGCTCGCCCCAGAATCCACGGTTGAAGGATGTGAACGACCCCTTGCCGCACGCGTTCAAGGCCCTGACCCAGTAGAAGTAAGTCTGTCCGTGCTGGGTGTCCGGGAACTTGTCGTTGAAGCTCGTCCCGGCAAGCGTGGTCCGCAGCGTTGCCGTCGCGAAGTTGCTGGAAGTATTCCGCCAGACTTCGTAGCTCGTCGCGCCGGTTGCGGCCCCCCATGAGACGTTGATGCGTCCGCAGAAGGCACCGTCGGTCGCGACAACGGCCCCGGGGGTTCCGGGCAGCGCTCCGACGTTGACGGTGTAGGCCTCATCATCGAATCCGGCGGGGTTGGTCGCGCGAATCGTGACGCCGAATGAGCCAGGCAAGGGTGCGGGCCAAGAGACGATGCCGGTGGATGAGTTGATCGACGCACCGGCGGGACCGGAGACGAGCGACCAGGTCACGGGCGTCGAACCCTCAACGAGCGTGGGTGCGGGGCTCGTGAAAGCGGAACCCTCGCACGCTGAGTAAGAGGAGATCGCGGTCACGAGCGGGGCCAGCCAGAGCTTGGCGGTGTAGTCGCCGGATCCGAAGTTCTCGTTGACCACCGCGAAGCACCATGTGGTGTCGTTGCCGATGAAAGTGACGGCTTCTTCCACACCGCCGCCCGCGTTCTGCGACGTGGCGTCGTAGCTGTAGCGATCGCCGCTGACGCGGGTGCCGTTGTAGGCCCAGAGGCTCGCATCGAGCGAACTACCGGGGATATCGAGGGTCATGGCGTACCGCTTGCCGCTGGTTGCGAGAACCTCGTAGAGATCCAGGATCTCCGAGCTCGCGAAGTTCTCCGGATAGGAGCCACCCGAGGCGCCAAAGTCGAGAGAGACGCGCCTGGCTTCGAACCGGAAGCCGGTGGAGCCGCCGAACTTGAAGACGCGGGCGTGGTGGTAGGCCGTTCCCCAGTCGCGTCCATCGGTCACGATGAAGTCGCGGACATCGGTGCCGCCGGTCACGGTCTCGTAGGGCGAGCCGAACGGCGTGGAATCATCCACGGAGATGTCGTTGTCTCCACCGATCTGGTTGTAGATCGCGACGCCGGCCCAGTCGAAGCTGTCGATCTTGAAGGTGAAGTATCGCTCGGTGTCCGAGCCGTAGAACGTCGAACCTCCGTCATTGAAGTGGTAGACGTTGGGGAGCCCGTACGAGGTGGCTCCGACGTAGGTGAGCCATGTCGTGCTGGAGTCCGCGATCTGATTGTGGAAGAAGAAGCCCTTCTGGTCGCCGGCGCGATCATTGTCGATACCGGAGTAGTCCCCCCAGCGCTCGACCGTGCCTGTAGAGGGGTTGTAGTTGACCGAGCCCCCGACGAGCAGGGCACTGCCCTCAAACGCGGTCGCGGCTGAGGTTCGACCGGTCCAGCGGATGGTCGGGTATTCCGACTCCCCGTACCGAGAGAACGCCAGAACGACATCGTCGCTGATGTCGTTGTGGATGTTGGGGTAGGAGTAGAAGAGAACGTCTGCGCCGAACGTCGCCTGCCACGTCACCGAGCCACCCGACGTGAACTTCATCGCACGGATCGCGGACTCGACCGAGGCGTTGCCCCAGTCTTCGGCCTCGGTCCACGCTGTGTACATGGATCCGAAGTCGTAGATGACATCCTGGGTGCGGCAGTCACCGGTGTCGATCTGGCCCGCGCCCGGCTGCTCGCCGTCCGGAGGAGCGGTGTAGGCGTTGACAGCGACGCTTGTCGGACCGTTGAGCGTCGGTGCGCCGCCCGCGATGCCCGGCGTCGACATGGAGCGGATGTTGACCACGCTCGCGCCACCCGACTCGGTATCGACGAAGTACATCGTCGGAGGCTGGAGCCCCGATCCCTCGAACTCCGCGGGCTTGACGGTGAAGGCCTTGTCGCCCGCAGCGTCGTTCATATTGGTGTAGAACCAATACGAGAAGCCCTGGCCGTCGTACATGAAGCCCTTCGGAAGGGCCTCGATGTTGGCGTACTGAAACGAGTCGGCGAGGGAGTACTGGTTTGTCGTCAGGTAGACCCAACCCATGGTGTTGGTGTTCTCGGTGCGGTCGCCCGCATCGAAGCCGAGACCGGGGTAGTCTGCCCACGTCTGTGTTCCGCCGTTGTCCCGGTCGGAGCGCAGGTAATAGGTCCACCACGAGCCCTCGGGGTTGCCGGTCTGCGAGATCGAGACGGCGTAATAGGTCTCGTTGAGTCGGCGGCCGTTGAGCGCCATCACGATCCAGCGATCGTTGAACTGGTCGTACGCGATCTTGGGATCGAAGAGGTCAGCGCCGGCCGGAGCGCCGGACCAGAAGTCCTCCATCGCGGTGGGCCCGACAACGGCGGTGCCGTCTTTCGTGAAGAAAGCCAACTCGCTGTTGACGACCACGCCGACGTGGGCAGGGCCCACGGCGCAATCAGAGTCGCTCGGACGGCTCGAATCCGCCATGGCGGGCCAACTGCCATAGCTGGCCGGAGCCCGGGGTGTCGGCGCTCCGGAGGGATCACCCTCGCCATCGAACGCCGTACGCTCGCCGTCGAACTGCGATGGCGCGTCGGGACGCGGGCCGAACTCCATCGGATCCGGGAGAGCGCCCGGCTCGGAAGGCCTGATCCACGGCTCCTCGGCTGTCGCAGTGCCGGCGCCAAGCGTCGCGTCGCCCGCTCCGTAGGTCGAAGGATCGACCTGTCGGATGGAGTCGTTGCCGGGATCGTGCGAGATCACGGGTTCGCCACGAGCGGCACGGGCTGCCATTTCCATGGCCCAGTTCTTGGCACGGGCTCGCTTTGCGCTGATTTCTTCGGGGTTCTCGTACATCACGCCGTCGGCGAGGTGCGGGAACTTGGCCTTCTCGATCGGCGCAATAAACCGGGGAATCCCGGCAGCCTCGCGGGCCGCCTGGTGCGCACGCGCGTCCTCCCATGTGGAGACGATCGCAGGGCCGACCGTTGCCGACTGGGCGACGACCGTTCGATCCGGCTGCGCCGCCTGGAACAGGGCTCGCTCGCGCGCGGCCTTTGCTTCGTTGATGTCCGCCGTTCGATCGCCGGCTGACACGACACTGCCACATGCGCATGCGAGCGCGGCGGCTGTCCAACCAATTACCCTTCTCATCGATGACCTCCTTCTTCCTGCCAATTCCGGTGAGCGAACGAGGCCGGGCACAGAACCCAAGCCTCGGGGGCGTCTTTTCCGGTCGCCGTGCTGCCGCCGGACACCAGTTTCGCTCGAGGCGGCACCGCTCTGAGTTCGGTGACGCCAGTCTGTCAGAGAGAATGTACCACATTTGGGGCGCGCGCTATGGGACCAAAGGCCACCAAAAACACCAAATGAGACTGAGTCTCGATGCGTCAGAAAGAAAGAATGACGAATTCCAAATCGATGGTCGCTCGCCACGGGACGAGAGTATGGTGAAATAGCCACTCGGGTTGCCCGTTGAGTCGTACCGGAGGTCTCGAATGCAGACATTGTCCAGACGCGCCATCTCTTCTTCTGTCGTCATTCTCGCGGGCACGCTCGGCGCGCACGCGCAGCAGCCGTTCGTGAACTTTGAGACGCCTCCGGTGCATCCGTTGTCGCTCACGCCCGACGAGACGAAGCTGCTCGTCGTGAATCTCCCCGATGCACGCCTGGAGGTCTTCGAGTTGCAAGCCGGGCTGCCGGTGCCACGGGGGTCCGTGTCGGTTGGTTACGACCCGGTCTCCGTTCGGGCGCGCACGAACAGCGAGGTGTGGGTTGTGAATCACATCTCGGACACCGTCAGCGTCATCGATCTCGCAACCATGCGCGTGGTCGCGACCCTCTTGACAGACGATGAGCCGTGCGATGTGGTCTTCGCGGGCTCGCCGCAGCGTGCGTTCGTCTCCTGCTCGCAGGCCAACTCGGTTCTCGTCTTCGATCCGGCGAATCTTGCGGCCGCGCCGGCTCGGATCCCGCTGCTCGCCGAGGACCCCCGCGCGATGGCGGTGAGCGCCGACGGCACAAAGGTCTTCGTCGCTGCGTTCGAATCGGGCAACCGAACGACCATACTCGGCGGAGGCATCGACCCCGCCGTCAGCGGCACACTCGCGTTTCCTCCCAACGTGGTCACCGATTCGACCGGTCCGTGGGGAGGATTGAATCCGCCCCCGAACGACGGTGCGTTGTTCACGCCCGCGCTTGCCGGGGGATTGCCGACGCCGCCCCCTGTTGGCCTCATCGTTCGCAAGAGCAGCGCGGACCGTTGGATGGATGATAACGGAGGCGACTGGACGGATCTGATCTCGGGCCCGGACGCCGCCAAGTCTGGAAGAGTGGTTGGCTGGGATCTCTACGACCACGATGTCGCGGTGATCGATGCGCTGACACTGAGCGTGTCGTACGTCACGAACCTCATGAACATCAACATGGCGCTCGCGGTCAATCCGTCGACCGGGCTCGTTTCCGTCATCGGCACCGACGGTGTGAATGAGATCCGCTTCGAGCCGAATGTCAACGGGATCTTCACACGAGTCGAGATCGCCACGTTTGATCCGACCGGGATCGCGACCGGATCGGTCAAGGACCTGAACCCGCACCTGAGTTACGCCGTTCCCACCGTGTCGCAGGTGCAGCGGGATCGTTCCATCGGCGACCCGCGTGCGATCGTGTTCACGCCGGCGGGCGACCGCGCGTTCATTGCGGGCATGGGCTCGAACAACCTGACCGTTGTCAACGCGTCCGGCGATCGCACCGGCACGCCCGACACGATCGAGGTCGGCGCGGGCCCCTCCGGCATGGTGATCTCCGGCTCGAGCAACGCGCTCTACGTGCTCAACCGATTCGATGCCACCGTGTCGGTCGTCGATCTCACATCGAATGCGGTTGTGGCGACCGCCTCTTACTACGACCCGACGCCGGAGGCGATCCGTGCCGGGCGTCCGTTCTTGTACGACACGCACCTGACGAGCGGGCTTGGACAGACCTCGTGCGGCGCGTGCCACGTGGACGCGCGGACCGATCGACTCGCCTGGGACCTGGGCAATCCGGCTGGCACCGTCGATCCGCTGACGGGGAACAACCTCGGCGCCGGCATCCCCGGCCTCACGCCCGGAACGACACCCGTGCCGTATCAGTCCTTCCACCCCATGAAGGGGCCGATGACCACGCAGACACTCCAGGACATCATCGGGCAGGAGCCGCTGCACTGGCGCGGCGACCGGCGCGGCATCGAGAGCTTCAACGGGGCGTTCGTGGGCCTCCTCGGCGACGATACCCAGCTCTCGCCGAGCGAGATGCAGGCCTTCGAGGACTTCCTCGCCTCGATCCACTTCCCGCCCAATCCGAACCGCAATCTTGATAACTCGCTCTCGACAAGCCTTTCGCTTGCGGGACATGTCTCTGGCGGTCGATTCTCTCCACCCGGAACCCCGCTGCCGAATGGAAACGCCCAGGCCGGAATGACGCTCTACCGATCGACGGCGCGCCGGCTCGACGGGGGCGCCTTTGCGTGCGTCACGTGCCACACGCTCCCGACGGGAGCCGGCGCCGATGCCACATTCTCGGGCGGCACGTGGGTGCCCTTCCCGGTCGGAGCGATGGGTGAGCATCATCGGCAGTTGGTCTCCGTCGACGGCTCGACGAACCGGGCGATCAAGACGCCGCAACTGCGTGCCCTGTATGACAAAGTCGGCTTCGAGATGTCGCAGCCGAGGTCGTTGGCCGGGTTCGGTGTGCTGCACGACGGCAGCGTCGACTCGATCGCACGCTTTGTCTCGGAGCCCGCGTTCAACGTCGTGAACGACACAGAGGTTGCGAACCTCGTGGCGTTCCTGCTCTCGCTCTCTGGAGGCGACCTGCCCGCCGGCACCACCAACAACGTGCTCATCCCACCCGGCGGGGCCTCGCTCGACGCGCACGCCGCGGTCGGCAAGCAGGTCACGCTCATCGCGATCGGCACCAACCCCGCGTCCGACATCACGAAACTCAACACATTCCTGGCGCAGGCGATCGGCTCGCGAGTCGGGCTCATCGTCAAGGGCAACTTCGGGGGGATCCCCCGCGGATTTGTCTACGACACCGCAACGGCACGCTACCTCTCGGATCGCGTCGGAGAGACCTACACCGACGCGCAGCTTCGGTCGCTGGCCGCTCCGGGCTCGGAGCTGACATGGACGGTCGTGCCCGTGGGGACGCAGTTCCGCATGGGAGTTGATCGTGACCTTGACGGCTGGCTGGACCGCAACGAGATCGATGTCTGCACCGACGAGGCGAACCCAAACGCGTTCCCCGGCGGCCCCTTCTCGCCGGACACCAACGCCGACCTGATCGTGGACATCCTGGACTTCCTCGATTTCCTTGACGCGTTTGGCAACTGCGAAGGCCAGCCCGCACCGTGCTCGTCTTCTGGTGGCGTCTCCGGCGACTACAACGACGACGGGTTCGTGGACATTCTGGACTTCCTCGATTTCCTCGATGGATTCGGGAGCTGCTCCTGATCACGGGCACTCAATCGCAGTATTTGCAGTAACTTACCAACACCCCTCCCGACGTTCCCGCGAGGGGTGTTTCTTCGCCATCCGACCAATCGCGCCTTCGCCGAAATCGCAGGTGCAACAATCCCATATAGTCTCCGCCCACCCTCGCGCCGAGGGTGCGCTATTCGCGTGGCCGATTCGGGATTGGGCACGCGGATCGATCGGATTGACCGGGACGGCTCCATCGGAGGTCGCCGTCCCCTAACCCAAGAGGCACCGTTCATGGCTTGTCACATGCCCCGTTTCGTCCGCACCATCGCCGCCCTCTCACTTCCGCTGACGATCGCGCTGCCCGCGCTTGCCGGGCTACCCGGCGCGATTGATCGGCTGCCGAACGACGCGCTCGCCGTGATCTCAATCCGCAGCGTGAGCGAGCTCAAGGCGGATCTGGACAAGATGGGCGACAAGCTCCCGCAGCTCAAGCAGGCCCTCAGCGAGGGACCGATGGGGATGATCCTGGCCATGCCGGGAATGAATCCCGAGGGATCTGTCGCGGCGGCGTTTGTCGGAAAGACCTTCGACATGAATGGCGATCACCCGGCAATGGTCGCGGTGATTCCGGTCACGGACGCGAAGAAGTTCTTCGAGGGCGTCGGCGCCACCGCGACGGGCGACACCTACACCGCAGACTTTGACGGCAATCCTGCCCACATGAAGGACATCGGGGGCGGCTTCGTCGCCATGGCGCCGACGGCCGAGCTGCTCGCGGGATTCGATGGCAAGCCCGGCAAGGGCGCGACCCACGCCAAGCGCCTGGGCTCCAGCGGATCGTCGCTTGCCGACACCGCCGATGTTCTCGTCTTCGCCGATCTGGCCAAGCTCAAGCCCATGATCGATCAGGGCGTGGCCCAGATGAAGCAGCAGATGGAGATGGTCGCCATGATGGCCGGGCCCCAGGGCGAGCAGATGACGCAGATGGGCTCGATGATCGAGTCGGTCGCAAACCTGCTCACGGCTGAAGGTGACCTCGCGATCATGGGAACGACGATCACCGGCGCGGGCATCTCTTTCGACGCCGGCGCACAGTTCAAAGAAGGGACCGAGTCGTTCAAGTCGATGCAGGTCAAGGGCGACTCGATGCGGGCGCTGACTCGGATCCCGAATGTGCCCTACCTCTTTGCGATGTCCGCAGACACGTCCAACGCGACGATCAAGAGCTTCCTCAACACCATGGCCTCGCTCCAGGGACAGAACGCTTCGTTCATGCCCCCAGCGGAGATGATGAACAAGCTCGATGGCATATCTTTCGTGCTGGGCACGTCTCCCGCGCTCATGGGCGGCGGCCTCTTCGCGAATTCGGTCGTCTTCCAGCAGACGAAGGATGCCAAGGGGCTCCTGAACGCGACCAAGGACATGATGTCCAAGATGAACAACTCGTCCGCCAACGGATTCAAGATCTCCACGTCGTACAAGGACGCGGACTCGACCATTGGCGGCACGCAGGTCGATTCGTGGTCCGTCCGCATGTCGGTTGATCCCAACGATCCCAACGCCATGATGGCCCAGCAGGGCATGCAGGCGATGATGATGATCTGGGGCGCCACGGGCGGCCCTTCCGGGTACTACGCTCCGACAGCGAGCGGCGTCGTACAGACGCTCTCCAAGAACTCGATGCTGATGGAGAAGGCGCTGCAGGTCGCGGGCGAAGGCAACGGGCTCGGCTCGGACAAGATCCTGGCCGGCACCGCGGGCCAGCTTCCCAAGGACCGCTCCGCGGAGGTATACGTCGGCGTTGGTGAGATCATCAAGACCGCCGCGGGCTTCGCGGCGATGATGGGCATGTCGATGGAGCTCTCGGTTCCTGACAACCTGGCGCCCGTCGGGATGTCGATCTCGACCACTGGCGGCGCGGCGAGCACACGTTTCTTCGTTCCGATGGACGTGATCACCACGATCTCCGACATCCAGAAGCAGATGCAGGGCGACATGGGTGGCGAGGCCGACGAGGCCGAAAGCGGCGCGAAGCCCCGCTACTGAGCCACGGCTTTCGCGAAGCAAGAGACCGCCAATTCGGCCCCGGGGAACTCAGTTCTCCGGGGCCTCTTTCGTTATCCGAGCGTCTCGATCGCATGTTCGATGGTGCGCACACCGACGACTCGGACGCCCTTCACACTCGCCTGCTTCGCGTTCGGGTGGGGCACCAGGAGACTTGTGTAGCCGAGCCGCATCGCCTCTCTCGCGCGCTGTTCGATCTGCGTCACCGGCCTGACCTCTCCACCGAGCCCGACCTCCCCCACCACCGCCGTTGCGGGTTCGATCGCTTTGCGTCGATGTGCGCCCGCGATCGACATGAGCAGCGCGAGATCACTCGCGGGCTCAACGACACGCAACCCACCGACGCTGCTCGCGAAGACATCCATGTCGGCGAGGCGCAGCCCCGCGTGCTGCTCGAGCACCGCGATGAGCATGGCCAGCCGGTTGGAATCCAGTCCGCTCGACTTTCGCTTCGCGGCGCCAAGGAATCCCGACGCGGTCAGGGCCTGGATCTCGACCAGCACACACCGGGAGCCCTGCACGACCGGACAGACGACGCTCCCCGGTCTGGGCGGCGCGCCATCGCGGCCCTGCACGGCTGCGACACCAGCGCCTTCTGGCGCTTCGCGGAGTCCAGCGCCGGTCATCTCAAAGATGCCGAGTTCCATCGTCGTGCCGTAGCGGTTCTTCACGGCACGCACGATACGGTGTGCGTGGTATCGATCGCCCTCGAAGGTGAGCACCACATCGACCAAGTGCTCCACGACACGTGGTCCCGCGAGCACACCTTCCTTTGTGACGTGTCCGACGAGCACCACCGCGATCCCCGAGGCCTTCGCCAGATACACCAGGTCGGCCACGCACCTGCGTAGCTGCGTCACGCTCCCCGGTCCTGCCGGGATGTCCGACTTGTACACCATCTGTACCGAATCGATCACCAGCACGCGCGGCACGATCCGTCGCACCTGCTCAACAATCCGAGCCAGGTTGGTGTCGGCCAGGACAAAGAGCTCTTTCTCGTTTGACGCGCCGAGTCGCTCGGCCCGGCCCCGCACCTGCTCGGCGGATTCTTCGCTCGAGACGTAGAGCACCCGTCCGCCACGATGTGCCCAGGACGCCGCAGACTGGAGCAGGAGCGTCGACTTGCCGATGCCCGGCTCCCCGCCGAGCAGCACCACGCTCCCCTCAACCAAGCCGCCTCCGAGCACGCGGTCCAGCTCGCCGATTGTGCTCGGAATGCGCTGAGATTCGACACCGCCTCCGGCCTCGGCGATTGGGGTCGCGCTCGGCGCGCCATCGCGTGCTGACTCGGCGTCTCCCTTTCGATCGCCCATCGATCGCCAAACCTCGACGATTCCACGCTGGGGATCGAGACCCGAGGCCTTGTCGAGCGTCTGGCTCTCCAGCGAGTCCCACGCCCCACAGTCCGGGCACTTGCCCATCCACCGGGAATGCGTGCCCCCGCAAGCCGAGCACACGAATACCTCACGGACCTTGGCCATGGCCTCAGGTTAGCAGTGCCGAACTCACACCGCCCCACGCCCACCACTACCATCCACCCGATGACGAAGCCCGGACCGGAGCAGACCAGCCCAGCCAAACGCACCCGCAGCCCGAGGCGTCGATGGCTCGTCGCCTTGGGCCTTCTCGGAGTGCCGGTGCTGCTGTTCCTGCTGCTCACGCGGTCGGCGGTGACCGTGTGGATCGTCACGCCCGTGCTTCAGAGCCTCACCGGCGCAACCGTCTCTGTCGAGTCGGCAACGATTCACCTGCGGGGCGCGATCACGCTTCGAGGCGTGCGCTCGGAAGCCCCCGGGGTCGCCGGGCCGGCTGCGACCTTCTTGGAAGTCGACAAGCTCGAAGTCGCCTTCAGGTGGCGCGATCTGATGGCGGGACAGGGGGTGCGAACGGTCACGCTCCTGGAACCCAAGCTCCGCCTCTCCCAGTCGACCGAATCACAGACCCTCAACGTTTCGGCTCTCACGCTGCTGCGTCCCACAGGGGGGAGCGGCGGCGCAGTGCCGACAATCATCATCGACGACGCCGCGCTCGAGATCGGTGAGCACTCCGGCTCGGACTACATCCCGCTGAGCATCCACTACTTCGATGCATCCGTGATCCCCGATCCGGCCGCCCCGAAAGACGCCTCGACAATCCGGATCAAGCCGCTGGCGCTTGAGGGACCCATTCTCGGCATTCCCGGGCAGGACATCATCGGCCGCATCGATAACGATGGAATCAAGCTGACGCCGGCGGATGTTTCGCTGGCGTCGATTCGCCCCTCGACTGTCCCCACCACGATTCGGAAGGAACTGGAACTCCTGGACCTCTCGGGGAACCTCCGGGTTCGATCGTTCACCTACAGCTTCGCAGCGGGAAAGGTCGAGGCGGAGGTTCGACTCAACGGTGTCGCGATGAATTTACCGATCACACCCGCGAGCGGTGAGCCGGGAGGTGGTCCGCTCCGCATGGGAGATGTCAACGGGATTGTCGTCCTTCGGGCCGATCGGATCCGGGCAACTCTTCGCGGCACGCTCGCAGATCTCCCCTGGACGGTGCGTCTGGACTACGCGGGGCCGAGCACGGATGCCGCGTTCACATGCGATCTGGCGACCGATGGATTCCATGTGTCGGAGCGTCCGGATCTGCTCCCGTTCGCTCCTGCCATCGTGAAAGAGCGTCTTGATGGATTCTCACAGCCCACCGCAACGGTGAACTCGCGCGTCCGGATCTCCCGCGATGCGCCGACAGCGAGCGGACCCGCAACCATCCGAGTCGCCGGAACGCTCGATTTCAAAGACGGGTCGGCGGCATACAGCGACTTCCCTTATCGCTTCGACAAACTGGCAGGCTCCGTCCGGTTCGACGACGACAAGATCGAGCTGCTCAGCATCACGGGCACCGCGCCAAGCGGCGCTCGGCTCGAAGCGACCGGGCTTATCTCGCCGATCAACGAGCTGGCCGCTGTTGATGTGCGTGTCCATGTCGAGGGCGTGCCGGTGGACGGGGCGCTCGAGGCGGCGCTCGGGCCGGAGCGCCGAGAGGTCATCAGCGCGCTTTTCAGCCGCACTCGCATGGAAACGCTGGTCAGTCGCGGCTTGGTGATGGATCCTGCGGAGGCATCGGCATTGCGGGCTGCCGAGGCCGAACTCGCATCGTTGCCCGTTCGTTCGGACGATGCGCAGCGCCGACTTGATTCGATCCGTGCCGCTCTGGCTGCCAGGCCCGTGCTCGAGCTCGGCGGGAGCGCGAATGTCGATGTCCATGTGACCCGACCCGAGGGATACCTCACGGACTGGACGACAGACGTGATCGTGCGATTCGACACGCTTGGAATCCTGCCCGAGGCATTCCCACTCCCGATCATCGGCGACGACGTGCGCCTGCACATCACGGACGATCATGCGGTGCTCGAGGATGGCATGTACCACACGCTCCGCGGGGGGCTCGCCGTGGTCGCGTGCGATGTCGAGCTTTTCGCACCGGACGGCTCACAGGATTTCATCCCAGTCATCGACATCAACGCCTCGCGAATCCCCGTTGACGACCTGCTGCTCCACGCGATTCCGAATAGAGAAGCCGTGGGAGAGAACGAGTCTCGGGTCTCCGTACGGGAGGCCTTGAGAGGGCTCCGCATCGACGGCGCCATTGATGTTCTCGCACGCATCGCGCCGCGCGGTGAGCGCGATGCTGAAGGACAGATCCAGCTCGGCTACGACGTTCACGCCGAGGCCGTCGACCTTGCAGCACGCCCCGCCCCCGGGCCCGATGCGACGCGCTCGCTGGAGCTCGTCGATCTGCGGGGCACACTCACGGTCTCCGAGCGGACGCTCGATGCGCAGATGCACGCCGCTCTCCGCGCTGCATTGATCTCCAACCCAGCAAGCGCCGAGCACGTGGGTGACGCGAAGCTCTCGCTCCGCGCGGATTTCGCAACGAATGACGCTCCCTCGATTGTTGAAGCGACCATCGAGCGGTTCGACGCGTCCGCGACGATCGAAGACGCGATCAGACCATTCTCGACCGCCGCCGCCGAGCGGCTCCGGAGCCTCCGGTCAAAGCACCAGCCATCGGGGCTCCTTGACGCATCCGTCGACCTGGTTGTTCGTGGCGAGACGGTCGCCGGGGAAGTGGCCATCAGCGAGGCTCGCGGCCTCGCGTTCGACGCGCTGTCCGGGCGCATGTCTCTCTCCGTGCCCGAGGGTCGGGTCGCTGTGATCCTCGGAACCGCTCGCGCGACAACACCCGGTCAATCTCCGACGCACATCCGGTTCGACGACTTTGCCGCCGCCGTGGACTTCGACGGCGAGCCGATGGGGCGAGTCGATGCGAGCGGGATCCTTGCCATCGGCGCGGATGAGGTGGGCATGGATCCAGCGGGAACCGACCTGGCAATCGGTTGGTCGGATGCGCCGATCTCCAATCGCGCCATCGGTGACCTCGTGCGCCAGCGCCTCGGAGACACGGTCGCCGACCAGTTCTCGCTGCACGCACCGAGTGGACGCTTTGACCTGCGGCTGCAGTTCAAGGCGGACCCTGCATCGACCGACGAGCTCGCGACATGGGGCGAGATCAGACCTAGATTCCTTGAGATCACCCGGTTCGACCAGCGGATCAGATTCCCCAGTGCTGGCGGCGTGATCAGCTTTTCGCCGCGCGGCGGCGAGATCCGAGACCTGACCCTCGACGCCGAAGGAACCTCCCTTCGCGTGAATGGGTCGTGGACACTGCCAAAGGGAGTGGCGCCCGCCGTCGATCTCAACATCAGCGGGTGGACCAAGGCCGACGGCCCGACCCTTCGCGCGATGCTTCCAGATCCGCTTCACAAGCTGGCGGCCGATTCGGATCTCACCATCGACGGCGGCCTGCGACTTGATCGCCTGAGACTCTCCATCACCGGAGATCCGCGAGAGCACGATGCGGTGATCCGCGCGTCGGGTGCGGTCGCGGTCGACCGCCTATCGATGCAAGTCGGGACGCCGATCACCGATCTCTCCGGTGTCATCCAGTTCACAGCGCAGACAGAGCCGGGATCGACAAGCTTTGACGTGGGGATGATCGCGGATTCGCTTCGCGTATCAAACCTCCTCGTGACTGACGCGCGCCTGCGGGTCGCGAGTGAGCCAGACAACCCTGAGATCATCGTTCCGCTGATCTCCGGATCGGCGCACGGCGGCCGATTCTCCAGCCGCGCCCGGATCGGGCCGGACCCGACCGATCCGACCAAGCGGCGGTACTTTACCTCGCTGCACGTCGCCGGCGCTCGCTTCGCGAGCGTGATGGCGGATCTGACGCGAAGCGCAGCCGAGGACGGGACATCGACTCCAGACGGGTCGCGGGGCCTGCTCGATGCGGAACTCACGCTCGAGGGCGTCGTAGGTGAGGCGGACTCGCAGGTCGGCCGGGGCGAGATGGCGATCTCAGGTGGGGAGGTGCTCTCCTTTCCCTTGCTGCTGCCGATTCTCCAGGTCGCGAATCTCCAGGTCCCCACGCGCGAGCGTCTCGATCTGGCGCTCTCGTCGTTCCATCTTTCAGAGGGACGGGTCACATTCGAGGAGATGTCTGTCTTCTCGCGGTCCGTTGAGTTGTTCGGCTATGGAACGATGACGTGGCCCCAGTCCGATCTGAATCTTCGGGTCGTGTCGCGCGGGGCGCGACAGCTCCCGATTGTCTCCACGGTCTATGAGGCGATCCGAAACGAACTGCTCAGCATCAGTGTCCGGGGAACGCTGGCGGAGCCCGATGTCTCGATCGAGCAGTTCACAAGCACCAGAGGGCTGCTCAAACGGCTGATCGAGGGCTCGTCGACCGAGCGTGCCCGCGAGATGGAGCGGATCCGCCTGCGGGCTTACGCCGATCAGGACCGCGTTCGACGGTCGGGCGAACGAATCAAGGAACTCTCACGCGTGGGTGCCATGGAGGGAGAGAACTGAGGATTCGGCCCCAAATTGAAGCAACGGTGCCCAGAACAGCCCCAATGCCCCGGAGCCGAAGCATCCACGCAACACCCCGCACGAATACCATTCCACGTCCTCATGCGTCACACACCCGGACAATCAGCCGCCACATCGAGACTCGAGCCGTTCCCGGGCATCGATCTCCACGCCGACACGATGGCACGCCGGGTTCGCGGCGTCGGCCCCTGTGCGCTGATGGCGTGCGCCACGCTGCTCGCATCCTGTTCCTCGTCGTCCACGACAAACAGCGGCATGACCGGAAAGCCCCCTTCGACCGCAGACGCGACGACGATCGCGGCCAGTCCTGTGCCCGCCACATCGCCCGTGCTCTCTCCGGGCATGGTTGGCAATCAGTCCGGGGTCGAGATCCAGTGGTGGGTCGTGGATGATCCGGAATCGTTCGTCGGAGCCGCACTGGCGAAGTACGCCGACGCGCGTGCGCCCGAATCTGCCGGGAGCTCGTCGAGCGCCGGAACCTCCGATCTTGATAGCTCAACCCGCGACCTCTGGTGGTCCAATGGCCTTCGCGTGCTCACTGTTCCCGTCGACGACCTCGGACGCGTCAAGTCGCGGCTCGACGTCGGCGCCGTCGGGCACACCCAGTGGCTCGGGCTCCTTCCCACCTGGACACAGGTGCTCGCCGGGCCAGATTTCCACGGCCGACGCGCGATCAATATGGACTCGGGCGAGGGTGGACGAGTCGTGCTCGACGGGGGTAATCTGCGCTTGCTGACGCGCTGCTGGACCGCGCCCTCCGGTGATGGCACACCGACAATCCGCATCGAACTCGTCCCACAGCACGTTGAGCCCGATGCGGGCCGGCGCAAGGAACTCGCCGCCCTCGAATCGAGCGCATGGTCGATCGAGGACGAGGGACTCGTCTTCACGCGTCTGCGGGCCGGATGGTCGGCCAAGGGCGATGTGGCGTATCTCATCGTGCCCGAGTCACCGGCAACCGATTGGGCAAAGGTCTCCGAACGCGCCGAGCGTTCCGCCGCGGCCCGTGAGCGAGAGCAGAACATCGCCGAGGCGACGCGCGTCGGTCCTTTCGCCGCATCACTTCCGTCTGTAGGCGAAGCGATGCTGACGTCCGCGCTCTCCGACCCTGATGGCAAGATCGGGAAGCGGATCGTCATCGTGATCGTGCCGCGGATGCCGGAGACCTACAAGCTGATTGCGGAGTAGTCGCCAGGAATCGCTCGCAAACTCAGCCGACCGTGACCTTCCCCGTCCCCTTCACGATCTTGCCGATGGTGTAGACCTTCTCGCCGCACTTGGTCAGGCGCTCGGCGACGGCGTCTGCGAATGTCGGCTTGACGATCACGCAGTAGCCGATGCCCATGTTGAAGACGCGACGCATCTCTGCTTCGGCGATATTGCCGTGCTTCTGCAGGAACTTGAAGACCGGAAGCATCGGCCACGCGCCGGCATCGAGCTTTGCATCAACCTTGTCGCTCAGGGCCCGCACAAGGTTGTCTGCAAGCCCGCCGCCAGTGATGTGGGCCATGCCCGAGATGACCTGCTTCACCTTGTACTGGCGCATCGTGCGGACGATCGAATCGGCGTAGATCCGAGTCGGAGTCAGCAGCACCTGTGCGAGTGTCTTGCCCTTGTCTTCGCCCTTTGGCCCGGCCAGTTCGGGGTAGACACGATCGAGCTCGAGGCCGGCGTGCTCGACAACCTTGCGAACCAGCGAATAGCCGTTCGAGTGGACGCCGCTGGAAGCCAGGCCGAGGACGACATCACCCGGTAGAACACGCAGCGGATTCATCGCCCGCCTGAGCTCAACAACACCCACGGCGAAACCCGCCATGTCCAGCTCGCCCGAGCGGTAGACGCCGGGCATCTCTGCGGTCTCACCACCGATCAGCGCGCACCCGGCGAGCTTGCACCCCTCGGCGACACTCTTGAGCAGCGTGCCGAGCACGCGCTTGTCCACCTTCTCAACGGCAATGTAATCCAGAAAGATCAGCGGCTCAGCGCCCTGCACGATCAGGTCGTTCACGCTCATTGCGACGAGATCAATCCCCAGCCCGTCAAAGATCCGGGCCTTGGCTGCGAGCGAGACCTTGGTCCCGACGCCATCGGTGCAGGCGACGAGCACGGGGTCCTTGTAGTTCCGTTTGAAGAGCTTCTCGTTGTAATCCAGCCGAAAGAGCCCGGCGAAGCCGCCCGGATTCTGGATGACACGCGGCCCGTGCGTCCGTTTGAGCACGGAATCCACGGTGTCAATGAACTGGTCGTAGGTATCCAGATCCACGCCCGAATCGGCGTAGGTCAGACCCTTCTGACCGCTGGCAGCAACGCCATCATCCGCTGCCTCCCCCCCGCTCCTGGAGGAAGTACGCTTGCCGCTGGTTGCCCCCGACGGACCGGACGATGCCGTTGCTCTGCGCGCCATGGGCCAAGGGTATCACCGTTCGGGCGCCGTTCACTTGGTATGCTCGACATATGCTGCGCAGGCTCGCGATTCTGGGGCACCGCTCCGCCCGGCCCGGTACAGACCGGATTCCGCAGCCTGGAGCGAGCTCGCCTCGCGCCCTTCCGACGCCGACGCTGATCTTCCTCCACATCCCGAAAACGGGCGGCATCAGCCTCCGATCGACGCTCCTGACGGCCGTAGCACCGCATCCCACCTTTCGAATCCTTCACCCGATCAACGACCACGCGATGCTCGCTGCGATGCCCATCGCCGATCGGCGGGCCCTGGCTCTGGTCGAGGGCCATATGTACTACGGCGTGCACGAGGTGCTGCCCCGCCCCGCGACCTACATCACGCTCCTCCGCGATCCGCTCGCACGGCTCCGCTCCTTCCACCGATACGTCAGCCGCGAACGCTGGCATCCGTTCCACCCCGTGATCAACGGGGAAGGGCTGTCACTCTCCGACTGCGTTGCACGCGCCCTGACGACAGAGCTCGACAACTACATGACACGCTCGCTGACTTCGCTGGAATTTGCAAACGTGCCGTTCGGAGCCGTCACTCCGGAGATGCTCGCACTCGCGAAGGCCCGTCTCGATTCGATCCAACTCGTTGGCCTCACGGAGCGGCTAGACGATTTCTATTCGCTTCTGTGCAAGCATCTGTCGTGGCCGAACCTTCGTCCCCCACACCTGAACCGAACGAGCGAGGCGACCGAGTTGCCCGCCGGGCGGAGGCAAGGAGGGATCAACACGCCAGTTGGTATCGACGAGGATTCGGACGAGGGCGCTATTCTGCGGCTCAATCGCTTTGATACCGATCTCGTCGCCCACGCCTCCCGCCTTCTCGACAATCGACTCGCGGCCTTGGGGATTGCGAGTTCCAGTTCCCCCTAAGAGGCGACCCCAGAGTTTGCCCCCCCCGCCGCAGCTCTCTAGGATCGGCGCACGGGCGGCGGGTGCCGACTTTCCCGTTGAACCTCGCGAGGAGCATCTATGGGCAGGTCTCACCTCTTCACGTCCGAGTCTGTCTCGATGGGCCACCCGGACAAGGTCGCCGACCAGATCTCCGATGCGATTCTCGATGCGATGCTGACCGAAGATCCGTACTCGCGTGTCGCGTGCGAGACCATGGTCTCCACTGGGATGGTTGTAGTCGCCGGCGAGGTCACGACGCGCGCGTACGTCGAGATCCCCGATGTCGTCCGCGAGACCATCCGCGAGATCGGCTACACCTCCGGCGACATGGCTTTCGACTATGAGTCCTGTGCCGTTCTTTCTTCCATCAAGCGTCAGTCCCCGGACATCGCCATGGGCGTCGATCGCGACGGCGCGGGCGATCAGGGCATGATGTTCGGCTTTGCCTGCCGCGAAACGCCCGAACTCATGCCCCTGCCGATCCAACTCGCCCACCGGCTGGTCGAACAGCAGGCCCACGTGCGTCGCGAGCGGATCATCCCCGGCCTGCGCCCCGATGCCAAGAGCCAGGTCACGATCGAGTACAACGGCCAGAAGCCCGTGCGCGTTGACACGCTCGTCCTTTCCACCCAGCACGACAAGACGTGGAACGATCGCCAGAACGACCTCAAGAAGCTCGTCGTTGAGCACGTCTTCAAGCCCGTTCTCGGCGAGTGGTGGAACCCGGGTGTCACATGCCACGTCAATCCCACGGGTCGCTTCGAGATCGGCGGCCCGCACGGCGACTGCGGACTCACCGGACGCAAGATCATCGTCGATACCTACGGAGGACGCGGTCGCCACGGTGGCGGCGCGTTCAGCGGCAAGGACCCGACGAAGGTTGATCGCTCTGCGGCGTACATGTGCCGCTACATCGCCAAGAACGTTGTTGCGGCCGGCCTCGCTGACGTCTGCGAGGTCCAGGTCTCGTACGCGATCGGCGTCGCCGAACCGACCAGCGTTTTCATCGACTGCCAGGGCACCGCGAAGGCGGATGAAGACACGATCGGCAAGGCCGTTCGTGAGGTCTTCCCGCTCACTCCCCGCAGCATCATCGAGACGCTCGGGCTGCGGGCCCCGATCTATCGACCTACGGCCCGCCACGGTCACTTCGGACGCCAGCCCCAGGGCTCGCTCTTCAGTTGGGAGCGTACCGACAAGGCCGATGCGTTGAAGAAGGCCATCGGCTGATTGATCCTGTGAGTCCCACCAGACTGGCTCACAGCCGTTCAAAGGTCGGCAGTGGTCCGACCAGCGGCAACGCGTACTCAACGAACGCCCGCGACACGTTGTTGTGCCCTTGCAGGAATTCCTTGGGCATGTGACGCGTCTTGGCCGCGACTGCCGCGAGCTCAACTCGAACGTACTCGCTCACGTACGACGCCCCGTTGTCCATTCCGAGCCACAGCGCAGAGCCCGATCCCGGCCGCTTGATCGCCACGCTGCCGTCCAGGTGCCCCTGCATCGCGAGCTTCGCGGCAAACTGCCCGCTCCGACGCGCCTCGAGGCGATCGACCGGCGACGTGTCCGGCCAGCAGCGCTGGATGTACCCAAAGGTGTCCGCACGCACTCTCGGCGGCTTTCCTCCAGCGGGTGTCAGCCTCTGCTTGATGAGGTCCGAGAGCTGATCGCCGAGCGCGCCCGAGCCGGAGAGCTGGACGTTTCCGTGGGCATCAACCTGCCCGCCCTTGATCAGTGTCGCTCCGATCGGCGTGCCGCTCGCATCCGAGATGCCCTCCGAAACGACGATGTGGCAGCGTCCCTTCTTCGCATAGACGGCCTCGACATCGGCAAGGAATCGGTCGGTCTCGAACGGCACCTCGGGCACGTAGATCAACTGGGGCCCGTCTGTCGACTCCCCCATGATGTGCGGGTTGAGGTGCCGGTCGTGGCGGCGTGCCAGAGCGCTCGCCGCCGTGAGGAACCCCGCGTGTCGCCCCATCACCACGTTGATCTTGATGCCGGGAAGCGAGATGTTGTCCATGAAATCGGCCATGCACGCCATCGCGACGAACCTCGCGGCAGAGGGGAATCCGGGCGTGTGGTCGTTCTCCATCAGATCGTTGTCGACGGTCTTCGGCACGTGGAAGCAGCGCATGTCGTAGCCGGACGCAACCGCCATCTCGCGCACGATGCGGCATGTATCGCTCGAGTCGTTGCCGCCGATGTAGTAGAAGTATCGCGCGTCGTTCTTCTTGCACGCCTCCAGAATCCGCTCGCAGTACGCCCGATCCGGCTTGTCGCGGGTCGAGCCGAGCCCAGCCGAGGGCGTCATCGCGAGCCGATCGAGCACATCCTGGTGGGTGTCTGTGAAGTCGTGGAACTGCCCAGCCGTCAGCCCGCGCACCGCGTGCTTCATTCCAAGGATTTTGCCGACGTGCCCCGACGCGTGAAGGCCCCAGCGGAGCCCCTCGATCACTCCGACGAGCGACTGGTTGATAACGGCGGTTGGGCCGCCGGACTGACCAATGACGGCGTTGCCACGGACGAGATCAGGCATGAGGGCACTCCTGTGGGCTGGATCGTAGTAGTCCGATTTGGATCGAAGGGCTCGTGGCATTTGGAGCCGCGCGACACGGCCCTCGGGCGGGTGATTCAGAGCGTCATCCCGTAGATCACCTTGTCGTCCCCAGGCGCGTAGAAATCCGCGAGCCGGGCCTCCGCCTTATACCCGAGCTTGACGTAGAAGCGGCGGGTCGGCTCGTACTGCTCCCGACCCGAAGTCTCGGCAAAGACGCGCCGCCCCCCGAGCAGGCGGATGCGAGCCTCGGTCTCTTTCTGGAGGAGCGCTCCCAGTCCCTTTGAACGCAGATCGTTGTGCACCGCGATCCAGTAGAGGTCAAAGGTACCGATGGTGCAAGGCGTCTGACCGTAGCAGGTATAGCCGATCGTGCGCAACCTGCCGTGCGGACGCGGATCCGGGATATCTGCAAAGAGAAAGCGGTAGCCGTCGGTCTGCCCCTTCGCCAGTGTCTCTTCAACCAGCTCGCACGCGATATCGATCTCTGCAGCGTTGAAGAACGAGCTGCTGGACACAATCGCGCGGACACACTCGACATCCGCCCTTGTCGGTTCATCCCGCAGCATCAGGCCCGGCAGCGCATCATGATTGATCGAGCTGGAATCTGATTCGGACACGATTCAACCCTCCAACTTTTGAATGGGCGTGATCGGCATGATGATGCTCGGCTTCGCCCCGGCCGATAGTCCGGTGAAGAATGCGGCAGCGTTCGCCCCGAGAGACGTGGTGCGATATCCACCCTCCTGCACGACGAGGGTTGGCCGGCCGAGTTCTCCGATCACGCGACCCACCTTGGTGAAGTCTTCCGGCTTCAGTGGCCAGGTCCCGGTCGGATCTCCCCGGCCCGTGTCGAACCCGAGCGAGAGCACCAGAAACTTCGGCGCAAATGCCTTGATGCGGTCGAGCGCGGCCGCCAGCGTGCGATGGTACAGCGCGGCATCGATCTTCTCGGGCAGTGTCAGGTTGACGTTGAATCCCTCGCCCGCGCCCTCGCCCGTCTCCTCCTCAAAGCCCGTGAAGAAGGGATACGCGACGCTCGGGTGCCCGTGGATGGAAACCGTCAGCACATCGGCGCGGTTGTAGAAAATGTCCTGTTGCCCGTTCCCGTGGTGATAATCGATGTCGAGCATCGCGACTCGGCCAATCCCCGAAAGGTACTGGGTCGCGACCGCCGCGGTGCAGAAGTAACAGAACCCGCCGAACGCGCGACGCTCCGCGTGGTGGCCGGGTGGCCTCACGAGCGCGTACGCGAGGCCGTGGCCGTTGAGCAGGACATCCGCGCCGGTCATCGCGCAGTCGACCGCACGCCGTGCCGCGAGGAATGCGTTCTTGTTCAGGGGTGTGAAGGTGTCGATGCAGTAGTACCCCGCCGCATAGGCCGCGTCCTTGGGCGGGCGGGCGCGGTTGCGGATCGGGAAGACATATGGATAGACGCTCTTGGTCTCCGAGAGCGAGCCGCAGACGCGTTTGAGGTAGTCAACGAAATCATCGTCGTGCACGGCACGGATACAGGACTCCGGATGCTGTGTCGCGTCGACCTTCCAGAACAGACCGGTAGGCTCGATCCCCTGGAGGATCGACCGAACACGAACGGGTGCTTCGACGTAGCCGCGCTCTCGCACGTGGTGGATATCGTGCTTGTCGTTGACGATCAGCGCGATGAGCGACTCGCCGGTGCGAACCGGCTCTTTCGGCGCGACCGCCTTGGGCGCCCCCCGTCCGTTGCGGCCGGCGCGGAGTTTCACCGGGTCGTCCGAGATCGACCCTATCACGCGCTCGACGTACTCCGGAGGGCAGAGGTGCGCGTATTTGCGTTCCAGGATCGCCCGAACCACGGCGCGACAGACATCCCGAGACAAGTCCTTTCCGGTGTCCAGATCGTCGAACATCAGGTGCGGCAGATCGAGGTCGCCCGGCTTGATGGGTGTCTCGTAACCGGTGTTGACGATTGGCCGTGCGCCGTAGCGGGCATAGAAGCGAAGCCTCGCGGCGTTGGCCACCGCGTAATCCGGCTTGGAGCACGCCGCGGGATCGTCCGGCAGGCACTCGAAAAAGAGGCCCATCGAGCCGGTGGCACGCGCAGCGTCACGCGCACGCTCGTAGAGCGCACCACCGACGCCGCGTCCCGCGAGCTTCTGACCCGTGACGATGTAGTCGAGCAGGCAGAAGCCGAGGTCTGGCGCGTGCAGGATCAGCGCGAAGCCCTTCAAGTCTCCCCTGAGATCATCGGCGACAAAGAGCAGAGATCGAAACTGCGCGCTCAGCGGATCGCTCAGTGTGCCTGGAAGCTTCTGGAGATCCCGCTCCGGCACGCCGGGGAGCCGCTCGCGCAGCATGCCGACGATCTCCTCAAGATCGCGCTTGTCGCGGGGGAGTGAGCCATCGACAATCTGACGAATCCGGAACATGTGTCATCCTGTCTGGTTGCCCAGAGCGCGCCGCAGCGCGGCGTCGACGATGCGATCGATTGCTGCCGCGTAGTCCATGCCCGCTCGCGCCACCGCCGCCGCGTACCCAGCGTCGGGCGCGATGCACGGATTGGTGTTCACTTCAAGGATCCAGGGCTCGCCATTCATATCGATGCGGATGTCCACTCTTGCATAGCCAGAGAGACCAAAGGCCGCCCACGCGCGACACGAGACGAGTCGCAGCCGCTCGAGCAGAGCGGCATCGTCCGGCGGAAACTCGAAGCGGCGGACCGTGCGCCGGTATTCCTCGCTCGATTCGTCCCACTTGGCCCGATACCCGATGACCTTGGGCTTCGAGTCGCCGTATCCCTCGAATCGCATCTCCGCGAGGGGGAGGATCTCTGGCACCCCGGGATTCTGCCCATCCTCCAGCAACGCAATATTGAACTCACGCCCGTCGATGAACCGTTCGGCGAAGCCCTCGCCTCCGAGAGAGGGCAGACGCTGTTCGACCTCCGACTCCAGCTGCTCGCGCGTCGCGACCGTCACCACCGAATCCTCATCAAGTCCGATCGAGGCATGCTCCCAGACGCTCTTGACGATCCATGTCGCGTCGCGGGGGAACACGCCGCCATCGGCAGCGTGCGTCGGAACGTGCCGACGTGCCGGATCCAGCTCGATCCAATCCGCCGTTGGCAGACTCGCCCCGCCCATCAGCCGCTTGGCAGTCAGCTTGTTCGCCGTCAGAAACGTCGGTGCCGATCCGTTGCCGGTGAAGGGAATCGAGAGCGACTCGAGCAGCAGCGGCACCGCCACGACCATCCGCCCGCGCCCCGCAAGCGACTCTACCAGGTTGAACACCAGATCCGGTCGATCGGCGGCCAGGGTCTGCTCGAGCGCGGACAGGTCGAGCGTGCATGCACAAGGGTGGGCCTCGTGGCCCAACCCGCGGAGCGCGGCGGCAACGGCGTTGACCTGCGCAAGGCCGTCCTGCACATCGGGAGGAGCGTCGGGCGCTACATCATCGTGAAGGATGAGGATCTTCATCGAACTCCCGAGGACGAATGCGGGGGCCACAGCGCCTGCGCCGCCGGCACACGCTCCATTGCCGACTCGAGAATCCAACGAATGAGATCGTCATACGCGATGCCCGCGTAGCGACAGAGAAAGGGCAGATCGGACCACTCGGGATTCAATCCCGGCAGCGGATTGATCTCAATGAACGCCGGGTTCCCGTTCCGATCGGTGCGAACATCCACACGCGAGACGTCGCGACAGCCCAGCCCGCGATAGGCGCTCAGCGCGAGCTCCGAGGACGCAATGGCCTCGACATCCGTCGCGATGGAGTAAGAGACCTTGCCGATCCAGTCGCTCTTGTTCGCCGACGAATAGACGCCCGGCTCGGCCCGCTCCGACAGATGGACCTCCATACAGCCGATCGTGCGGGCTCGCTCTCCCGTGCCAACGATGCCGACCGTGAACTCGCGTCCGGGCAGGTACTCCTCGACAAGCACCGGCTGCTTGTACCGCTCAAGGAGGTCCTGACATGTCGCGCGGAGGTCCGATGCGGACTCGATGCGCGATCGCCCAGTCACGCCCTTGCTCGATCCTTCCGCCACCGGCTTGGCAAAGAGCGGGTATGCGAGGCGCACGGCGCCGATCTCTGACTCGCGCTCCACGAGCGCGAAGCCCGCGGTGTTGATCCCCATGTCGCGGACCACGCGCTTGCACATCGCCTTGTGGAGCGTGAGCGCGCAGACCAGTGGATCGCTGAATGTGTATGGAATCTGGTACGCGTCGAGCAGCGCGGGCACCTGCGACTCGCGCCCAATGCCGTGCATGCCCTCGGCGATGTTGATGACCAGATCCCACCGCTCACCAGCCACAAGCCGGGCCGAAAGATCCTTGATATGCCCCACCCGCGTCGTGCGGTGCCCCATCGACTCGGCAACGCCCGCGAGCGCATCAACCGTCACCGGGCTGTCGAGCTCGGCGCACTCGTCCTCGGAGTATCCGAGTTCGAGATAGGTCGCCTTGAGGTCGTACGTGAGCGCGATGTGCAACTGGTGCATGAGAGACTCCAGACTCTCCGAAGCGTATGGGCCCAGTCTCGACTCGTGCGGAGCCCGCCGGCGCCGATTCACCGAGGCGTCGTGTAC
Source organism: Planctomycetota bacterium (assembly GCA_963204725.1). Classification (GTDB taxonomy): domain Bacteria; phylum Planctomycetota; class Phycisphaerae; order Phycisphaerales; family UBA1924; genus JAHBWV01. The sequence continues at coordinate 120,461 of CAUJHH010000072.1, read as the reverse complement.
ACGCTCGGATTCCATCGCGCCATACAGCGGGTCGGATCCGCCAGTCCCGAGAAACCGAACCGCTCATACAGGCCATGGGCGTCCCACGTCATCAGCATGAACCGTCGCAGGCCCTGAAGATCCGGATGAGCGAAGACCGATTCCATCAGCCAGTGGCCGAGACCCTGCCCTCGAAACGGCTCAAGCACAAAGACATCGCAGAGGTACGCGAAGCTGGCTCGATCGGTGACCACCCTTGCGAAGCCGATCTGCGGACGGGTCGGGCCATCGCCCGCCGCACCATAGAGGCCGAAGCAGAGCGAGTGTGAGATCGCCCGCTCGACGATGTGGCGCGGGATGCCGGGCGACCAGTAGCACGTCGTCAGGAACGAGTGCACTTCGGCGACATCAAGCAACGCCGGATCGGTCGAGATCAGGAATCCGCCGCGCGTTGCGGAGTAGATCGCATGCTCGGGCATGGCGCGAGGGTAGCCGATCTGTATCGACCGCACCGGCCGGAGTGATCTCGTTCAGAGCGAGAGCGTTGACGGAGCCATCCGGGCGGCCAGACCCGCACGAAGCAGAATCGCTCCCATGTGGTCGATGTCGTGCTGGGTGAACGCGTCGACGTCGTAGGAATCGGCATCAAGCACGGCGTCACATCCGCCATCGGAGTCGAGCAGCGGAACCACCGCTTCCGACATGTCCTTCGGATCGCAGGCGATGTAGTTCGCTCCAAGCGTGCGAACATCGGCAACGAGAATGGACTTGCGTTCGATCAGGCAGCGCCCACACATGCCCTGCAGGCCGATCGGCGAGCACGCCGGCTTGTTCCGCGACGGCCCCAGGACCATCTCATCCCGCCCCTGAGCCCTGAGATAGAACCCGATCCAGGAGACGCCAACCGGGCTCGTGGCCTCCCAGAGCGCATCGATCACGTCACGCATCACACGCTCGCGTTCCCGCCGATCAAAAACATACGCACGCGCTGTGACGCGAACATCGTGGTACGGCCGAAGCGGAGCGGTTGCGGACATCGCGACCGTGTTCCTGCGCTGATGGCCCACGGGCGTGCGGCATCGCACGTCCGTATGGGCACACCAATCGGATCAGAGCGTGGCGGAGGTGTAGGGCAGCAGACCCATGAAACGAGCCCGCTTGACGGCCTGTGCGATCATCTTCTGCTCGCGGGCGCTCGTGCTCAGGCGCTTGCGGCCGTAGATCTTGCCGTTGGGGCTCATCATGCGTCGAAGGTTCTCGACATCCTTCCAGTCAACATACTGCGTGCCGCTGGCGGTCTTGCGAGTCACCTTGATCTTCGGGGTCTGCGTGAATCTGTTGAAACGGCTCATCTGTGGCTCCGTCTTGGGCTTGGGCCCGCGGGAATCCGTGGGCGACGGTCATCGAACGGCGCGTGACGACACACGCCGGGCAGAGACCATAGGCCGGATCATTGCGCGGTTCTAGCGTGGTCGGTTGGTGTCAGGCGTTCCGACGCAACAGCGCATCGACCGCGATCCGCCCCGAGCCGAAGCACACCAAGGTCAGTGACGCCGCAAGGAGCGTGGCGTTCTCTGCGAGCTTGCAGGCTCCGATCGGGCCCTCACAGCCGAACGGCCCCTTGAGTTTGCCGAAACAGCCGCACGTCACATTCAGATCTCTGGCGATGACGCTCCACACGGCGTAGACGAACAGTCCCATGAGGCAGGAGGCGGCCAGCGCAGCCGAGCGGCACCAGAGGCCCAGGACGAGCATCAACCCCACAAGGAGTTCCAGCCACGGCACAACGAACGCGCCGATCGAGACCAGGTGCTTTGCTTCGGGAGGAATCAACTGATAGGCGTTGATCGCAAACGCGAACTGCTGCGGATCACGGAGCTTTACCGCCGCCGCAAACAGCAACACGCCGCCGAGAAAGACCCTCAACGCGAGCAGCGCGACGGCTCCGAATCCCGTCGCCGGGCCGGCCCGTCCACCGACTGCGCAGCACGTGCGGGTCGTCAACGACCACCCCCTGTGGCGTCGTCTTCCGGACGACTCTCGACTTCGTAACCCGCCTCCACCCAGGCCGGGAATCCGACGGTCATGATGTGGATCGATGAGAATCCCGCCTGCTGAAGCAGGATGGCGACATTCTCCGACGCGTGGCAGTCGCCCCCGTCGCAATAGATTACGACCGGACGCGAGCGATCGAGGAACTCAAGCGCCTCCGGCGTCGTGCGCCCTGTGAAGTCGGCCTGCGTCAGGTTGTACGCGCCGGGGATGTGACCGGGTCCGAACTGTGCGGGCTCGCGAGCGTCGATGAAGTCTGCCTCCAACGAGTCATAGACCGCCTTGGCCTGCAAGAGATCAACGTAAGGGCCGAGCACGCCGGGTGGGGAATCGTCGCCGTGCGGATCTGCAGCTGGTGCCGCGGCGGCCCGAGGCGACGCCTGTCCGGCACCGACCGGCACGGACACGTTGGGATTGAGCGTCAACTGGATCGGACGCCGGGCAGAGTCTGCGACGCCGATCAGGCCCGCAATCGCCACCACGATCAGCGCGCGCCCGAACAGGCTGCCGAGCGGGCACCGAAAGCCCCGCGCGGCGCACCCGTCGATCGACTCAGCGGCTGCTTCCGCGGACGGTGGCATAGAACGGCACCTCGATCTTCGGCTGATCCTTGCTGTTCGTCGTCAACTCTATCTTGCCCCGGATCGGCTGCACGGTCGTGGGAGCGGTCCCCAAGAGCGTGATCTTGATCTCCGGAGCGCCGCCCTCGGCAACCGACTCGATCAGAACCTTGAGGTCCGCTCCGCCCACCGGCGACACCTCGGCCTTCAGGATCTTGAACGGCTTCACGCTGCGGCTCGTGATCTTGAACTCGGCACGCAGCGCGTCACCCGGACGAACGACCCCGAGCGAGACCCGATTCGGATTGGGAATCAGATCGCCCACCACCTCCGCGATGACCTGCTGCTGGATCACCGGCTTCCTCGGATCGTTCGTCTTGATCGAGATCGTCTCGGTGTGGTTGCCGATCGCAACTGTCGGCGCAAGCGTGATGGTGATCGTGTACTTCCGAAGAATCTCTCCCTCCGCGTCACCGGGAACCTCAGTCGGCTCACCAACGACAGCCTTGAACGGGATGGCGTTGCCGATCGCCGCGCTCTCAACAAACGTTGCGCTCTCCACCTTGAAGCCCGGCACACGCGAATAGACATCCACTTCGATCGCACGATCGTCGCCCTTGTCGATGCGTGAGAAGTGCGCCACCGCCGGATCAGACCATGTCGTCTGGCGCACGTTCGCGTTGATCGTGAGCACCACCTGCGGCTGGTCCGTCGCATTGGTCATCAGCGTCACCGTCTGGTGCTGCTGCCCCCGCTTGTGGGCCGGATGGAAGACAACCTTCAGACCGGCCGACTCGCCCGGCAGCAGCGATCGCTTGGAGATCTCTGGGACGGTGCAGCCGCACGTGGCGCGGTGATCCAGAATCTCAAGCGTCGTGTCGCCCGTGTTCGTGAATGTGAACGTCGTCTCAACGTTCTCATCGTCGAGAATCTCGCCAAAGTCGTGGGCCATACGATCGAACGAAATCGCGGCGTGGCCCAGCAGAGGTGCGGCAACGTCGGTCGAAGCGGCCGGAGGCGCGAGAAGCTGTGCCGCAGCAAGCGGCGCGAACCCGGCCAGAAGCGTCAGGGTGACTGTGGTGGGAATGGCCTTCATTCCAATCTCCTTGCGAGCAATCAGGTCGTCGCCGCATCTCCGTGCGAACACTCCGGATCAAGAGCGATCGCCGTTGCCCGTGATCATACGCACCAGCGCACACGCTCCCCGAATCGAATCCGTACCCACTTCGACCCGGTTCGGTTGCAGAGCTCCGGTCCTGTCTTACTCGCATCCGTCCGAGAACGCCTGCAAGAAGTCCAGGAAGTCCAGAATATCAACGAGCCCATCAGAATTCACATCAGCATCCAGAATCTGATCCGGGCAGGGCGAGGGAAGCCCCTGGCAGTCTCCAAAGCCGGCCAGAAAGTCGAGAAAGTCAAGGATGTCCGCCACGCCATCCAGATTGAAATCCGCGCGGCAGAGGCGTGAGCCCGCAGCAATCCCCGCCACAGCGCCCTCGAGCGTGAGATCGATCCGCTCGAAGTTGAGCGTGAGCAACACGTGAGCCGGCGCATTCGAGTCGAGCGTCGGCAGATCGAACGGCACATTCTCCACCGCCGGGAACGGCCCGGGAACCTCGCTGGCGTTCGAGATCCCGATCGAAATCGAGAGCGTGGCCGTCGAGCCATCGATCGACGGCGTAAACGTGCCGCCAATCGGCGCGATCACCGGGACGGTGCCCCCATCCACCGGCTGATCGAGCAGAACCGCCTGGAACGCGACATCGAGCGCGGCCACACCGTTCAGCGTGTAGGAGCCGTCGCCGTTCGGTGTCATCGTCCCCCCTGAGACGCCCGCTCCCAGCGTCGCATCGAGCACCGTGACCCGCGCGCTGCCAAAAGGAATCGCGAGAGGAACACCCCCGAGATACAGGAACGACGGACTCACCGTCCGGAAGGTGCTGTACTGGATCGTGGCAGTGATTGGCAACTCGATTACCGTCTCGTTGAGAAGATCGAGTCCGAGAGATGCAATCGCGAACGTGCCAGCTCCGACATTCGTGACGATCGTCATCGATCCGGCCGGAGAGGTCTCGTTGTCGCCGCCGACCTCTACATCGAGAGACAGCGGGATCGCGTTGTTGCCGCTTCCGCCGAAGAGGCCGGGCAGGGTGCGTGTGCCGGCAGGGTTCGATGTCGCGTCGTAGTTGCCGATGAGCGTGCCGCTCGATGGTGCGAAGATCGAGTTCGATGTCGACATCGACGCGCCCGGCTGGATAGTCAGCAGATATGGGTCTGAAGCGCACACCGTGAACGCCGGTGCTGCTGCCAGAAAGGCGGACGCCAAAGCCGACCGGGTGCGAATCATGTCTCACTCCTCATTGCCGAGACCCAGACTATACATGAGGCCGACTCAATATGACACTCAATTCACCGACAGGCCCGTTCCCTCATAATGCGCCCGCCGCCTCAGGCTCGGAATCCCACGTACGCAGGCCCCCGTCGAGATATCGGTCCAACGCGGCGTGAATCTCCTCGGGGTGCCTCGCGAGCCGAACCGCTTCCTTGAAGGGCTTCACCCCCACTCGCTTCCCATCAGGCTGGATCCCAAGCCGCTTGGCGAACCATGACACCCGCCTCGAGATCTGAAAGAGTGCGTACCGGTCATCGCGCTGTCCTTGCATCAGCACGAAGAACCGACGGATCATCGCGATGATCTCGGCTTCACTCGGCGCAGGCGGCGTCACGCCATCGACGAGCAGCGACCAAGTGTCGCGGAAGACCCACGGTGTTGAGAGTGCGCCCCGTCCGATCATGACGCCGGCGCAGCCGGTGAACGCGACCATGCGGCGTGCATCCTCGGGCTCGCGGACATCGCCGTTGCCGATGATGGGAATCCTCCCATCCACCGCCTCCACCACGCGCGCGATCCCCTCCAGCCGCACATTCCCCGCAAACTTGTCCTCTGTCGTGCGACCGTGCACCGTCACCGCGCACACGCCCACATCCGCCAGCATCCGCGCCAGATGAGGCGAGCACGCCGCGCCCGACTCAAAGTCCGATGTGTGCCAGCAGAGCCGGATCTTGCACGTCAGCGGCACGTTTGCGCCGCCGCGAACCGCCGCGCCCGTTCCAAATCTCGCATCACCCAGCCGCTTCGCCCACTCCTCCGCGCTCAGCGGCATCTTCTCCAGTTCCCTCGCGACCCGCTCCGCCACCCCCACCGCCCTCGAGAGATCCGTCAGCAGCTTCGACCCGCCATCCTTCTTCGTCACCTTGTCCACCGGGCAGCCCATGTTGATGTCGACCACGGTCGCGCCATGCTCAACGGCCCACCGCGCCCCCTGGGCCATGATCTCCGGATCGCTGCCGTAAAGCTGCATGCCCACCGGCTTGTCAAAGTCGTTCGTCTTCGCCAGATCCAGCGACGTCGCCGTTCCACGCAAGAGCCCCTGAGGCGATAGCAGATCCGTGCACGCCAGGCCCAACCCCCCAAACTCGCGGCAGACCGTCCGAAACGCCAGGTCGCAATACCCCGCGATCGGCGCGAGCAGCAGGTTGGTCGACAGCCTCAGAGGACCAATGTGGAGGGGCGGGGGGGGCACGGTGTATCTTATTCTCAAGAGGTGAGACCATGGTCGAGCACCCGAAACGACGATTCACGATTCAGCCGCACAAGATCCGACACGGATCGACAGTTGTGCTGGACGATTCGGGCGCGGAATGGGTGCTGGTTCGAGCGCCGTTTGTTGTCCGTGCCGTGCTTGCCGTTGGGATAGGGCTTGCGCTGGCGGCACTACCCCTTGTGGCACTGCACTTCGGCGTGCAGGCGTTCGCAAGGGCAAGGGGCATCGCGCTCTGGCTGCCCTTGGCAACGTTGGGAGTTGGACTTGCCGGTGGCGGGTTTGCCACCGTCGGGCTCTGGCCCGCGACCGCGTTCTCATTGCTGACAAATACCCCCGAGACGAGCATGTTCATCCGTGAGCGACGATCGCTCATGGGCGCAACTCGCAAATTCGCGGTCATGGGGCCGGAGGGTGATCTGGTCGCCGGCGTGGTCGTTCGATCCCCCATGGGATTGACGAAGCGGGCATCGATTGAAGATCGGCACGGCGATCCATTGGGAGAGATCACGGAGCGTCGATCACGGGCGTTGCAACGAGTCGGCGCCCAGACGGCGGTGGGATGGCTCGAGATGGCGGGACGATATGGGCGATCTCTCGGGTGGCTGACGCGGCGAATGGAGCCGGTGCATCGGATGACATCACTCGATCTGGACGTCACCGGGCCGGATGGGGACTTTGTCGGGTATATCTCACTCGCGCTCCAGCCGACGGATGCGTCTGTCGCGGAGATCGGCTCGCTGGACCCGCGCGTGGTGTTGCTCGCGGGTGCGGTCCTTGGGCCGGAGCGAATCTGAGGGGAGTGTGGTGGTCTAGAGATCGAGGTGCTTTACTTTGGGCGATGCCCCTCCCGCTCTCCGTGGCCATCGTCTGCAAGAACAACGCCCTGACCATCGGTCGGACGCTGGACTCCATCAAGGGGCTCGCGGCGGAGATCGTGGCCGTCGATTCGGGCTCGACCGATGACACGATCGCGATGCTGGAGCGGGCGGGGGCGCGGGTGATCCGGTCGACGTGGCTCGGACATGTGAAGACAAAGCAGATGGCGCTCGAGCAGTGCACACAGGCGTGGGTGCTGTGCCTGGATTCGGATGAGAGTGTGGAGCCGGACCTGGCGCGGGAGATCGAGCGCGTCCTCGCAGCCGGAGGCTGCGCAACCGGCGAGACATCCGTCGGCGGCTACGAGGTCAATCGCAAGATCTTCTACGCGGGCCGCTTCCTCAGCCACACCTACCAGCCCGAGTGGCGACTCCGCCTCGTCCGCAAGGGCGCCGCGGCGTGGGGCGGGCTCGACCCCCACGACAAACTCTCGCTCATCACCGGTGCCCGCGTCGCCCGCCTCTCCGGCGACCTCCGCCACGACTCCTGGTCCACCATCGCCGAGCACCTCTCCAAACAGGTTGGGCACGCGCGTGTCTCCGCTGAGAGTCTCCTCCGCGAGGGCCGACGCACCAGCGGCTTGCGACTCGTCATCTCCACCACCGGCGCCCTCTTCAAGCAGATCGTCCTCCGCTCGGCGTGGCGCGACGGATGGCGGGGCCTCGCCGCCGCAGGCTCCGCCGCCGCAGGCACCCTGATGAAGCACGTCATCCTCTTGGAGAAGCAGAATCAGGACCCGAGCGGCCAACCCGAGCAAACTTCCTAGTGCTCGCACCCACGCCGACGCGAACACCGCCACCGGGCACCATCCCGCGATTCGGCATACGATTGGGGGATGCGGGCGGCTGAGAGTTGCCCGTGGTTGACGCCGAATGAGGCACGCCCGCTCGGGCGCGCCCGGCGAACCTCTAGCGAGCACTCCACGCACATGCCTGACGCTGATATGTCCTCCGGATCGTCCTCTGACTCCACATTCAACCCGTACTTCTCGCCATCCGAGGGAGAAGGAGGCGGCAGCAGCGGCTCGGGGGGCGGGAATCCCGGGGACGGCTCCGACGCCGCAGGAAGCAGCGGGCCCGATGGCGGCCCACCCAAGAAACGCCGTAGGCGGCGAGGCCGCCGTGGCGGCAGTTCCGCTTCCTCTTCCGGCGAATCTCAGGGCGGCTCCCCAACCGAATCAGGCGCGCCCGCAGTTTCCGCGCCGGCGCCAAACGCTTCTTCGAGCCCCAGACCCTCCGAAGGGCGCAGCGATAACCGAGGCCCAAGCCGCGACAGCGGACACGGCGGAGGTGGTCGTGGCAGCCGTGGTGGCGGTGGCGGAGGCAGAGGCCGAGGTGGCCGCAGAGGTGGCGGCGGCTATGGCGGCGATTCCTACGACGACGATCGCCCCATCACCGCCTCGAACGAGGACATCTCTCTCGGCGGCATGGTGCCCGAAGCCGCCAGACTCGACCACGACCCCGATCTCGATGCGCCCGATCCGATCGCGCCGGAGCACAAGCCGCTCTCGCCGGAAATCTTCGACACCGACATGACCTTCGAGCAGCTCGGTCTCACCGAACCCATCAAGCGCGCTATCCGCGCCATGGGATTCCGCCATCCGACGCGCATCCAGGCCCAGCTCGTCCCAGTCGCGCTCGCGGGCAAGGATGTCCTGGGACAGGCCAAGACCGGCACGGGCAAGACCGCCGCGTTCGGTCTCCCACTCCTCAACATGTGCAGGCCCGGCGAGGCCTTCCAGGCGCTGATCCTCGGCCCGACTCGCGAACTTGCGGTCCAGATCCACAACGACCTCGCCAACTTCGGTCGTTACACCGGTCTGAACGCCGTCACGGTCTACGGCGGCAAGCCCATCCGCCAGCAGGCCGCACGCCTCGCGAAGAACCCCGAGATCATCGTCGGGACGCCAGGCCGCGTCCTCGACATGATCGAGCGGGGCCACCTGCGCCTTGACAACATCCGATTCGCCGTGCTCGACGAGGTCGACCGGATGTTCGACATCGGCTTCCGCGACGACATCCGCAAGATCCTGAAGATGTGCCCCGCCGAGAGGCAGACCATGTTCGTGTCGGCGACAATCTCGAAGGAGATCGAGGATCTGGCCCGCCGGCACATGCGCGATCCCGAGAAGATCGTCACGTCCTCCGGGTCGCTCACCGTCTCCCTCGTTGACCAGCACTACCTCAGCGTCCAGCCCTGGGACAAGAAGCGACTCCTCGCCCACCTGCTCACGCACGAGGAACCAGCGCTCACCGTCGTCTTCTGCCGCCTCAAGCGGTCCTGCGACGAACTGGTGGTCTACCTCGCTCGAAAGAACATCGAGGCCCACGCCATCCACGGCGACCTGCCGCAAAGCAAACGCAACGCCGTCATGGAGCAGCTCAAGAGCGGCAAGCTCGAGGTGCTCATCGCCTCCGACCTCGCCTCACGTGGCATCGACGTCGAGGGCATCTCGCACGTCATCAACTACGACCTGCCCGAAGACCCCGATATCTACGTCCACCGCATCGGCCGCACAGCCCGCGCAGGGAACCGCGGCGTCGCGTGGTCCCTCGTGACGCCCGAGCAGGGCGAGTTGCTCACCCAGATCGAACATCTGATCAACACCGAGATCCCCAAGCTCGACTATCCCGACTTCGAGCCGGGACCCGTTCCGGACGGCTTCCGCCAGCAACGCGAGCAGGACGCACAGCTCAAGCAGATGCGCTCGCAGAAGTTCAATCGATACGCGACGCCCGCGCCACCCCCGGCCGCCGCCGCCAAGACACAGGTCCAGGCCGTCGATCAGCAACGCATGGCCGAGAAGTTCCCCGGCGGCATCGTGCCCACACAGCTCCCCGCCAAGCGCATGTTCGGCAAGGTCCGTACCAGCCGCTCCGCCAAGCTGGATGCGGCACCCCCGCCTCCACCTCCCGCGCCGGAATCCGCGCCCCCAGCGACCTGAGCGAGAGCCCTGCGACATCCGAAGAACGCCGATCGAAGGGCGGGCCATGAGGCCCGTCCCTTTTTTTCTCGCAGATGTCAACTTTTCTTGACACGGCGTCGATGTCGTGTATACTTGACACCATGTCTGCTTCGCTTGACTCGTTCGATCGCCGTCGGAATTCAGGAGATACCGCGTGTTGCCATCATTCGAAGAGAAGAGTGTCTGGGTGCAGCTGATCGGGCTCGTCGTCGTCTTCGCGGGCTACTTCGGCATCTCGGGTGTGATGCTCGCCAACGGCGTCACGGAGATGGCGCCCTATGTGTCCCTCTTCGCGGTCGCAATCGTGCTTCTCGTGGTCGTTCAGATCGTCGGCCACATCGCCGCTGCTGTCATCGGCAAGCCCGAGCCTCGCGACGAACGGGATCGACTGATCGGTTGGCGAGCCGAGAGCAACTCGTCCTGGCTGCTTGCCACGGGCGTCTTCGCCGCCATCACGGGCCTGCTCTTCGAGTTCGAGCCCGTCTGGATCTCGCACGTGCTCCTCGCTTCGCTCTTCGCGAGCGAAGCCCTCAAGCTCGTGCTCCAGATCGTCTACTACCGGCGGGGGGTTTGACCATGACGAAGGGAAGCGACCCCCTCCGCGCAACCGTGCGCAATCACATCCGCTCGCTCCGCTTCGCCGCAAGCGAGATGACCCAGCAGGATCTCGCCAACCGGATCGGCGTGAGCCGCCAGACCCTGAACGCGATCGAGGGCGAGAAGTACTCGCCCTCACTCGAGGTCGCCTTCAGAATCGCCCGCGTCTTCGGCAAGCCGCTCGAAGAGGTCTTCACCTGCCAATTCGAAGCGGCCCCGCCGCGCAAACGCCCGAAGTGATCGGAGCACGTCCTGCGTCACCTACTCGCGCGTGTACTCGCCCTTGACAGCGAGCGATTCCTCACCCGCCGGGGTCGCCACATACATAGTCAGGTGCAAGATGTCCGGACCCGGGGACTCAACCGTGATCCGCCAGCCCCAGTCTGGGTCAGGCGGCGCGGGAAAGGTCCCTCCGACCGAGAGCAGGCCGCTCGCATCAAGCGTCCCCCTGAGTGCCAGCGGCTCATTCGATTGATGCCACGAATCAACCCACGCCCCGCTCCACGCGCCGCTCGCGACGCCCTTCTTGAGCTCCGGCACCAGGAGCATGACCCCCTCATGGTCCCGTCCCTCGTGGCTCCATGTGTATGCCAACTGCAAGAACCTGCCCCCCGCCACGGGGACGGCCCGCAGCGTGGAGTCCGAGAGAAAGCTGGGGGCGGGCGGCGGCTCCATGTGGAGCCTCGATGAACCGCGAAAGCGACCGAGCCACTGGACAGGCCAATGGCTCGCGGTCGCTGTGGTTGGCGTGCGAGGACTCTCAGCCATCATCAGTATGTGTCCATGTGCTCAACCGGGAACGCCTCCGGCGCGAGCCGCCCGTTGATGGCGGCGCCTCCCGGCAGTGATGTATACAGCTCGATCGAGATCTGAGAGATCGGCATCGGGAACCCCTCCACGCCGGGCTTGTCCGAGGGCGTGATCGTCGCCATCACCATCACCGGCGTGTCATCGGCGACATGCTCGAGTGGCTTGCTTGCGCCGGGATCCGCGCCGACCATGCCCACCATGCGCCGATGCACGGGGTGGTTGTACCACTCGCGCGCTGCTTTCGCGTCGCGGAACCACGCGATGATCACGTTCTTCCCGCTCTGCGTCTGCGCCGCTTCAACACCCAGGCACCCATCAACGGACATAAGCCCCTGCGTGAGCAGCGTCGCGAATCCTCCGGCACCGGCGCCGGGCGCTCGCGCGGGCTGCGCCGCAGTCGCGGGTTCCGGCTGGCCCGCCGGTTGCGCGATGACACTCGAAACCGCGATGAGCCCCGCAGCACCGATGATCGACGCGAAGGCAATTGACTTTCGATTCATGTGCGAGAGACCTCCTGTGCGAACTGATTGGAGATGCAAGACGTCGGATTTCAGTTCGCACCGCCGCCACCCGCCGCGGACTCCGGCTTCACCACAACGGTCACGATGTTCTCCGGCTTGTAGTACTTCGCGAACGTCGTGCGGATCGTCTGGGCATCCACGTGCTGGTACGCATCGGGGTCTGAGACAATCTCGTCGAGTGTCTCACCCCGGAAGGTCATCTGCCCGATGCGCCGCGACCAGTACGCCGGCTCCTGGAGGTCCTGCTCGAACGTGTTGGCCATCTGCTTGTGTGCCACATCGAGCTCTTCCTCGCTCGGCCCATCCTTCGCAAACGCCTCGTACATCGACCCGAGCTTGGCAACCAGCGCATCCGCCTTCGCTGGTTCCGTCGGAGCCGCCGCCGAGAACGTGCCGAAACCGGGATAGGTCGTCCCAGCCCGCGACGCCGCCCCGATGCTATAGACGAGCTGCTCCTTCTCCCGGACTTCCGTCACCATGCGCGTCGAGAGAATCCGCGACGCCAGCGCCATCGCGCGAGCGTCGTCCCGATCGAGCTGGTCCGCCCCATAGAACCCCGACATCACGAACGCCTGCTCAGTCGGCGTCTTGATGACCTCCGTGATGATGCGCGGCCCGACCGGCCGAGAGAGCTTCCGCTCCGACGCAAAGACCCTCGGGCTCACTCGCTCGCGGCTCGGCAGCGCCCCGATGTACCGCGCCACCAGATCCATCGCCTTCTCCCGATCGATATCACCCACAATCGAAACCTCGATCGGCGACCCCTTGACCAGCGCGTCCAGCCACACCTGCGCCTCGTCGCGCGTGAGCCGATCGATCTGCTCAACGGTCAGCGGCTGGACCCGGGCGATATCCGCCGGATAGATCGCCGCCGACGCGACACGCGAGCCGTACGACAGCGGATTCGTCATGGACTCCAGAATCCCCTCGCGGTACGACGTCTTGAACTGATCAAACGTGGCCTGCTCGATCCGCGGCTCCGTAAGCAAGAGATAGGCAAGCTGGAACCCCGGTTCGAGTTCCTCCGGGCTGCCGGAGATGCTGAGCGAGACGGAATCGGTGCTGCCGCCTCCCCCACCACGACCGCCGCGCCCGCCGCCGAAACCGCCACCTCGAACATTGACCTTCTTGCCGGTCATCAGCGACCGGATGTCGCTGGACGTCAGATTCGCGGTCGCGGGTCGCGACCAAGCGAGCGTCGCCGCCGATGTGATGCCCCGATTCTGCGCGGTCTCCAGCAACTCGCCGCCGATGAGGTCGATGCTGATCGAGACCTGATTCTCACGCTCGGTCATCCGACGGAAGTGCACCCGCGTGCCATTGGTCAGCCACCCCGACCAGACCTGGCTCGCATCGTGCATCGCTCCCTCGGCGACGCCGCCCGGCGCGGGGAGCTCGGTCATCAGCGCGACCGCTGCCTCGCTCTCAACCTCCGGCGTCGGCACCGCCGCGAGCGCCCTCAGCCCGATCTCCAGGAGCTGCGCCTCGGTCGGAACGTCGGGGCCCGACGGAAGAATCGCGCCGAACGAGACGGCCGTTGTGTCAAACTCCTTGTTGAATCGCGAGGAGACCTCGGCGTCGGTCACAGTCGGCAACAACATGCTGAGAATGTCGAGGTTCTGCTTCGCCGACATCGGCGTCTCGCCGGAGGCGATAGTCGAGTTCAGCCGAGAGATCACGAACTGAGCCGGTCGCGTCGCTTCCGTCTCGACAGCTCGCTCCGCGCCGGACATGATCTCCTTGCGGGCATCCTCGATCTCGCGCGCCGAGAACCCAAAGGTGCGCGCACGCTGGAGCTCGAGCGCGATCTCATCCATCGCTTCCTTCCATTTCCCCGGCTGAGCCCGCCCGCTGATCTCGGCGGAATAGATCGCATTCGAGTCCGTGCCCGCGCTCACCGAGGCGTTCAAGTAGCTTGTGCCGCCCTTGGCGACCTTGTCAGCGAGGCGCCGGTTCATCGCGAATTGACCGAGCGAGTCGACCAGATCGTCGCGATAGCCCCGGATCGTCGTCGCCGGAGGCCGGGCCGCTTCAATCCGCATGATCTGCACCGTCTCGGTGCGGACCTCCGGATCATGGACAACAATCGCAAAGCTCTTGTCATAAGCGCGGACGCCGACATCCTGTCGTTCCGCGGGCTCCGTGCGCGGCAGCGCGCCGAAGTTCTGTTCGATGACCTTCTTCACGATCTCCGGGTCCGTGTCCGCGACCACCATCACCGTCGCGTTCGACGCGCCGTACCACTTGCCGTAGTAGTCGTGGAAGTCCTTCTCCGCGACCGCACCAATCGTCTCCTCCGTGCCGATCGGCAGTCTCATTCCAAAGAGCGAACCCGGCGCCATCTTCTCGAGCATCTCGAACTGAGTCCGCTGGCGTCCCGAGAGCCCGCGCCGACGCTCCTCCTGGATGATCTGACGCTCCTCCTCGATCTCCGTCGGGAGCAGCGACAGCCGCCCAACCACATCGCTGAAGAATCGCATCCCCTCCGTCAGCGTCTCCGGCTTCGCATCCGGAAGCGAGAGCTGGTACGTCGTCTGGTCGAAGCTCGTGAACGCGTTCTGATCGCGCCCGAACGTCATGCCCAGCGACTGGAAGAACGGCACCAAGGAGCCCGGCGCAAAGTTCGCCGAGCCGTTGAACGCCATGTGCTCCAGATAGTGAGCGATACCGCGCTGCTGATCCGTCTCGTTCAGTGAGCCGGTGTGCATGTGGATCCACACCACCGCACGACCCGGCGGCACGGCATGCTGCTTGATGATGTACCGAAGGCCGTTCTCGAGTTCGCCCGTCACCAGCGAAGGATCCATCGGGAGCGGCCGATCACGCATCCGCTCCCGCCCCTCACCCGGCTGCCCTCCCCCCTGCCGCGCCACACTCGGCCGGTCCGGCTGCCCCTCCCGCGGCCCCTGTCCAAACGTGGTGCCCGCGACCAAAGACAAGCTCATACTCAGGGAAACGACGATGCGACGAGAAAGCATGGGTGGCCTCCGGAATGGGCGGCCACGGGCGCCGCAGGGAAGACGAGTGTACCGACTCGAGGTGCCCAAGTGGCGACTCCTCAAGGTACGCTGGGCGCGTGCCAGAACTGCCCGACGTGACCGTGTACGCCGAGTCGCTCGCCCACCGCGTCGTGGGCCACACGATCCGGGCTTTGCTCGTCCGAAGCCCGTTCCTCGTCCGCACGGTCGATCCGCCCCTCGACGCCGTGGAGGGGCGCCAGTGCCTCGGCGTTGAACGCCTGGGAAAGCGGATCGTGCTCGTGATGGAGCAGGACCTGTTCCTTGTCATCCATCTCATGATCGCCGGACGACTCCGCTGGTCAGACACCGAACCCGGCTCGGCCAATTCGCGGCCGGCGATCCATCGCACCGCAGGAACCAGGATCGAACAGGCAAGACTGGTCTTCGATCGCAGCGTACTGACGCTGACCGAGGTGGGAACCAAGAAACGTGCATCGCTCCACCTCGTGCGAACCCGAGAGTCGCTCCGCTCGCTGCACGCAGGAGGCGTCGACGTCCTCACCTGTACGCCCGTCGAGTTCGCGGCTTCGTTGACGCAGGAGAACCGCACCCTCAAGCGAGCACTGACCGACCCCCGCATCTTCGACGGCATCGGCAACGCTTACTCGGACGAGATCCTGCACGCCGCACGCCTCTCCCCTTTCAAGCAAACCCGATCACTGGACCACGCCGCGATCGACGGACTGCGCAGCGCAGGTCTTGAAGTGCTCCGTGGCTGGACCGATCGCCTCCGGCAGGACTTCGGTCTGCTCGACGCGGCCGGAACTCGCCACCCCGGTCGATTCCCCGGACCCGGCGAAATCACGGCGTTCCGGCCGGATTTCGCTGTCCATGGAAAGTTCGGAAAGCCCTGCCCGTCCTGCAGCGCCCCGATCCAGCGCATCGTCTACGCCGAACGCGAGTGCAACTACTGCCCGTCATGTCAGACAGAGCGCCGCATCCTCGCGGACCGCTCGCTCTCCCGCTTGCTCCGCAGCGACTGGCCAATGACACTGGACGACCTCGAGGGTTCTTGACGCGTCCGGGCACGCTCGACAACTTGTGCGCGCACACGACTCTTTATATGCTCCTCTGTACGCGTCCTTTGCTCGGACGCATGGAGGTACTGATATGGCTGCGCCAACAAAGCAAGTGCTCATCGTGCTCGGTTTCGGTCTGCTCGGAATGATCGGCTACGGTATCGTGGATTCGAAGAAGAGTGGTGGCACCACCGTGCTGATACCGCGAGATGCGTCACCACCCGAGCATGCTCACATCCGCACCGATCTCGCTGCCCATCGCGTAATCGCGGAATCTACAGGACGCGATGCCGCCCCGGACCTCTACTCAGATACCTGGATTGGTGGCCCGGGGTGGTCGATGGAGGTCATGGCGACCAATCGTTACCAGGGAGAGCTGCTCGTCGACATGTACCAGACGCACACCGCGATCATCGGCAACGGCTACTGGGTCAGGGCCACCCTCCCCGATCCGAACGTGGAACTCAGGCGAGGCGATGTCGCGACCGTCCGAGGCCGGATCAGCATCGTCGATCGAGTGGTGTCCGGCCCATTCCCGGAGTATCGAGTGATCCTCGATCCCGCAGAAATCATCGACGTGCAGAAAACAGGCCGCTAGCAACTCCCCCGCGTCCGCCTGCCAAACCGCGAACCACTCACGCGCTGCGCGGGCTGTCTGCCGCGACGCCCTGACCCTCTGGTGATTCGGCGGGCGGCTCCGCGCGATGCGCGAAACCAGCGGACACGGCTGCATCGCTCGTCTTGGGCTTCTTCGCTCGCTCGTCCGCCTTCACGGCCTCTTCCGCCGCTTGGCTGGCAACCCGCGAGGCCGTCGCGGCGATCGCCTGCGCCTCTCTGGCCCGCCGCCTCGCAGCCCGCTGCTGGTCATACTGCGCGGTGATCTCCGCCCCGACGAACATAATGATGCACGAGTAGTACACCCAGACGATCAGCGCGATCAGTGCGCCCGCGGCCTGGCCGTAGCTCTTCTGAACACCGCCGTGCTCCAGATACAGAGACACGACCGCCTTGCCACCCGAGAACAGCAGCGCGGTCGTGAACGCGCCCAGCCACACCTCGCGCCACGCGATGCGAGCGTCCGGCAGCACCTTGAATATCGACGCGAACAGCAGCGAACTGACGAGCAGCGAGACGAACCCCACGCTGATGCGCCCCGTGATCTCACTTGAGCGAGGCAACACCGTCTCGATCACCGTCGAGACAACCGTCGCCACGAGCAGAATGAACATGATCGCGAAGATCATCCCCATCGACAGCATCCGCTTCCACACCCACGCGAACAGGCCCGTGCGTGGCGACGCCCGCATCCCCCAGATCCGATTCAGCGACTTCTGCAACTGGTTGAACACCAGGCTCGCCGAAACCAGCAACATCGAGACGCTCACGATCCAGCGCCACGTCTCCTGGGGCGGGCCCGCCAACTCGGCCTGACGGATCACGGACTCTCCGACCTGCGCCGCCTGAGGGCCAAGCTGCTCGTAGAACCGCTTGACCATGTCGCTCTTGGCAACCTCGCCCACCAGGCTCCCGATCGTGACCAGGAGCAGCACCAGAGGCGCAAACGACAGCAGCGTGTAGAACGCGACCGCCGCTGCCAGCGACATGACATCATGCTCGTTGAAGCCCCGGACCACGGCTCGAACCAGGTTGTACGTGCTCCGAATACCCATGGATCTGAAGTTGCGCCCCTCTCCTGGCCCGGCCGCGCCCGACCCGCGTCACAGGGCAACGATAGGTGGATGCGCGCCAACGCGTCCGGCGCCCCCGCGACCCAGCAAGGAGGATTGCATGTCCAAGGGATTCAGGATCGGAGACCATGAGTTTCTCGAGGTCGGCGAGAATGCGCCGCTTTCACGCGTCAATGCCAAGAACCGGAAGCCCATCGCCCGCGCGGAACCCCCGCCCTTCCTCACCGGGTTCACCAGGGAGCCCGCGTCGACGCTCGCCTCAAAGGTGCTTGTGCAGGGCACCTTCTGCGGGCACGGCGAGCCGACCTACACCGTCTTCGACATCGTGATCAACGGACACGATCGCCTCGATGTCGTGACGTTCTTCGCCGGTGACGAGGAAGACGATGATGATCCCGAAGCCGAAGGACAGGACGCCGTCCTTGTTCTCGCCCGCCCGTGCGGAGTCAAAGGCGATTGGCTCGTGGTCTTCTCCGAAGAATGGCGCGACGAGAGCGGCGACATCCACGTCCCCGACGCGCCCGAACTCCACGCTTTCGATGATGAAGAAGAGGAAGAGGTCTCCGAGACCGCTCAGCCCGCGCTCCTCTCGATCGGGTTCGAGTATCCGCCCGATGCCGATTCCCTCAACGAGTTCTCCTGGCTCGCGCTCGATGCATGGCCCGACGATCACGACGACGAGCCCTACGTGCTCGTGAGCACCGAGACCCGCTGACGCTCCTCGCCCGCGAATGCACCAGCGCCAGACAAACAAATGAAAGGGGCCTCCCGGTGTGGGAGGCCCCTCGGCTTGTTCACACTTGATCGCCGAGCCGCCACTGCGGCTCCACGCGTCCACACCGCCGCTCAGTCGGCCCGGATATAAGACGCCTCGAGAGCCCGCTTGATCCGCTCCTTCGCATCCGCAAGGTGCGCCTTGGTGTATGGATCACCATTCGGCGCCTTGTTCACCAGTTCCTGAACCGCACGCAGTTCCTCGCTGGCAAGCGTCGCCATCGTGCGACCGCTCGCCCCGCCCCATGTGCGTCCTGTCGCCAGCGAGATCAGCCGCGAGACATGCTCGCGCTGCAGCGCACGTCGTGAGGCAGAGACCAGCGGCTCTCGCGCAGTCGATCGCGCGCTCGACGGACTCGCCAGCTCGCTCCAGATCTCCGCGCGAATCGCGGCCAACACCTCGGGCACGGTGATCGCATCCTGGCCGGCCGGGACCCGCGCCTCGTTGTCCATCACACGTCGGAACAGCGTCGGGCTCATCAGGCGTGTCAGCGTGGAGGTCTGCATCCCGACGATCGTGTCAACCGCCGGATAGTCGGGCGACGAGCCCCAATCCTCCCACCACTCGTCCGCACCCATCCTCGCCAGGAACTCGGGCGTCAGACCGATCGACGCGTCGCGGAGTCCATTCTCAAGCACAAACTTGAGCGCCTTCCGCTGATCCGCCGCCGCCACGGGCACGTTGGGCATCTCGTCGCCGGGATCGCCTCTTCTGGCCCTCGAGATGTGCACGCCGCCGATCTGGCCCGTCGCGTTCCACACCCCGCTGAAGTGCTGCCAGAGCACCATCTGGAAGCCCTCCCGCAGTCGTTGCCACGACTGGCCCTCCTTGACGGCGCGATCCAGCAGCTTGGCACGAAGCCGTGCCGCGAGCTCCACGTTCCGCTGCGCCCAGAGGAATGGGTCATCACCAAGGTCCCATGTGCGTGTCCGTGGATCGGGCCCACCCGCCCCCTCGTCGGCCGTGAATGCCAGCTCCGGCTCGCTCCCGCGCCTGGCGATCGGCGCCGTGTCATCGAACGTGTACCCCCACTGGATGGCCCACTTGTCGTACGCTCCGATGTCCGTCATGCCGTAGTTGCCACGGAAATCATCCGGGCCGTACACCAGATTCGTTGGGTGATAATCCATCACCGAGCCGGAGATCTGCTTGCCGCTCGCCTTCCACTCCGGCGAGTTGATCTGATCAAGCGAGTAGATGCTCGACGCGCGATAATTGTGCATCAGCCCGAGCGTGTGCCCGACCTCGTGCATGATCACATCGCGCACGAGCGGCCCGATGTACTCCTCCGGCACGCCATCGAGCATCCCGTCGGCCTCCTCGCCCTCGGTGGCGTCGTCGTCGGCTTCATCATCATCGAGCGCCAGCATCCCGAGGTTGTTCGCCAGTCGCGCCAGCGCGACCGACATCGTCTTCCCCTTCGCGCACGCGCAGAATCGGTGCTGCATCCCGCTCACCTTGGAGAGCTCGGAGACCTCTTCCGGAGCCAGGCCAAGCTCCGTCGGATAGGCCGAACCGGTCATCGCGATCCGCGCCGCGGTCCCTCTCGACGCGTCCGCAGGACCAAACCCCGCCCGCGTCAGCGCGACGCGAGGATCCCACTCCGGATTCGCCTCGATCCAATCGATCGCATCCTTGTCCATCCCCGCGAGCGCCGCCTCCGGCACCATGTCCTTCCACTCCCGAACCCAGCCCGAGATGAACCCCTCATCCATCACGATGTCCGCGTCGCGGATCTCGCCCGTCTCCGGCACCACGCGGCACGGCCCGATCGCGTACCCGATCCGTGCGTTCGTCCACCGGATGAAGTTGTAGTTCACATCCTCCGGATCCTTGTCCATGTGCGCGCCGGTCGAGGCATCCTGCTGGTACACCTGGATCGCATCGACGATCCCCACCTGCTCGAACGCCTTGTTCCAAGCAAGCAGACCCTCACGCACCCAGCGCCGGTACCGGATCGGCGTCGTGTGTTCGATGTAGAACACGATCGGGCGCTTCGGAGGGCTCATCTTCAGCTTGGGATCCGCCTTCTCAAGGTGCCACCGGTTCACGAGGCGCACAACCTCAGAATCGGCCTGGTTCTTCGAGAGATCCGAGTACACCGAATAGAAGAACCCCACCCGACGATCCGCCTCGCGAGGCGTGTAGTCCGGATTCTCAGCAAACGTGCTCATCGAGTAGTGCAGCGTCGCGATCCGCCCACCGATCACCGGCAGCTCGACCGCGATCTCCGCGTTGTTCTCGAACGTCTTGACGCTCTTGATCGTCGCGAGATCGGTCCTCGCCCCGTTGACGAACGCGCCGAAAAACGTGCGCGCGTTCCCCAGCAGGAACGCATCCAGATCGATCACCGGATTCCCACCCGGCCCCATCGCCACGATCGGGACCGTGAACAACACGCGATCGGTATAGGAACGCGCCACCGCCGACTTGGACTCATCGTCGCCCGTCGAGCGAATCTCGAGCTGCGGCTCAACCAGCGCGAGCTGCTTGTCGTACTGACGCCAGTACACATATCGATCGCCCGGCATCCCCCAGCGTGTATAGATCGGGAGCACCCCCGCCTCGGGATCCCCCGACGCGACCGTCGGCGCGATGTAGCACCGCTGGTTGTCCGACCAGTTGTTCAACTCCGCGAGCATCTGCCCGTCCTTCTCGCGGGTCCACACCGTCATGTACGGCTCCACCCCGGGGGGCGGCGCGACCTTCTTGAAGTCCTTCGCCACCTGCGCAAACGGCGGGAAGTCCGGTTTGTCCTTCTTCTCGCCGTCGTTCTGCGCGAACGCCGGTGCCGCAAGTGCGAGCCCGGCAAGAAGTGCAACGTATCTTGATCGACGCATGCAAAGACTCCGAAGTTTGGAGGGTTCGTGCCGCAATCTCAGATCGCAAAGCCGTTCAAAGACATCTGCTCCCACACCGCGCGATACCGGGCCGCCATCGCGTCAAGCGACGCCGGAATCACCCGCACCTGCCCCACCGTCGTGATGAAGTTCGTATCGCCCCCCCACCGCGGCACAAGATGGACATGCAGATGCTGCGGAATGCCGGCCCCCGCGGCCCGGCCCTGGTTGATACCCGTGTTGATCCCCTGAGGTTCCAGCGTCCGCTCCACAAGAGCCGTCGCCCCGACCACCAGCTCCCAAAGCGTCCGACGCTGCTCCGCCGAATAGTCCAGCAACGACGGTCGCGGATCGCCAAGAGCCACCAGCAGATGCCCCGCCGCGTACGGATACGCGTTCAAAAGGATCATCCCCTCCCCCGTCCGCACGATCACGTGGTTCTGAATGTCCAGATCGGGAGCCAGCCAATAGTCGAGCAGAAAGCTCCCGCTTCCCGGCTGCGGCACCCTTCCCTGCTTCTCTTCCTGGTCCAACCGCTGGAGATAATCCAATCGCCACGGCGCGGATAGGGCCGAGGGCCCCATGGAAGGGTCTGTGGGTGGGTGGGACATCCGTCTCCATCCTAACGGCGGAGGGGGCTCCCTGGCCACTACCATGTGCCCATGCCCTCGAAGCACCTCGTCGTCTTCCCCGGCTCTTTCGACCCCGTCACCTACGGGCACCTCGACGTCATCCGCCGTGGCAGGCGTCTCTTCGACGAACTCGTCGTCGCCGTCGGTCGCAACCCCGGCAAGGACTCCCTTTTCAACGCCGACGAGCGCGTCGACATGGTCGAACGCCTCCTCACCGAGATGGTCGCCTCCGAGCCCGATGCCGCGCCCGTCCGTGTCAAGGCCTTCAGCGGCCTGACCGTCGACTTCGCCCGAGAGGTCGGTGCCACCGCCCTCCTCCGAGGCGTCCGCAACCTCTCCGACCTTCAGTACGAGGTCCAGCAGGCCGTCACGAACCGCGAGGTCGCCGGTCTCGAGACGGCATTCGTCGTCGCCGGCCAGACCTTCGCCTACACCTCATCAAGTCTCATCAAGCAGATCGCCGCCATGGGCCGCGACCTGACGCCCCTTGCATCCATGGTCCCCCCTCTCGTGGTCGAGATGCTCCGCCAGAAGAAGGTCGCCAAGCACCCCCTCCTGAAACGCCTCGCCGCGACCAATGACAGCGCAGTCGAGACCTGAGAAGGAACACACGCGCATGCGCAAGAAGGGCTCACGCACCCGCGGCGACTCATGGGAACCGATGCGCATCGGCACGCGCGAGATTGCGACCGGCCACGCTCCCTACATCATCGCAGAGATCGGCGTGAACCACGACGGCTCCGTCGATCGCGCCCTTGAACTGACCGACGCCGCCGCCGATGCCGGCGCCGACGCCATCAAACTCCAGCTCTTCGAGGCCGACCGGCTCATGTCCGCCGCCGCCAAGCTCGCGGCCTACCAGAGCGCCGCCGGCGAGAGCGACCCCATCGAGATGCTCCGCCGCCTCGAACTCTCCATCGAATCCATGGCCCGCATCGTCGATCGCGCCCACGCCCGCAACATCCACGCCATCGTCACCGTCTTCTCAACCGAGCTCGTCGACGAAGCCGAAACGCTCCCCTGGGATGCCTACAAGACCGCCTCGCCCGACATCGTGCACCGACCGCTCCTGGAGCGTCTGCTGCGTACGCGCAAGCCCCTCATCATCAGCACGGGCGCGAGCACCATCGACGAAATCGTGCGAACCCTCGGATGGATGGGCACAATCGACCCGACCGTGGGCTCGCGCATGGCCATGCTCCAGTGCGTCAGCAGCTATCCCACTGCCGTCGAAGACGCCGAACTCGGCGGCATCCTCGCCCTCCGCAACACCTACGCCGGCCCCGTCGGGTACAGCGACCACACGCAGGGCGTCGGAACGGGCGCGATCGCCATCGGCCTCGGCGCATGCGTCCTCGAGAAACACCTCACCTACAACACGCGCGCCGCGGGCCCGGACCATGCCGCTTCGCTCGCTCCGGATGCATTCGCCCAGTATGTGAGACTCGCACGCGATGCGGCAACGGCCTGCAAGGACGACACCAGAGCAGCAGAGTTCTCCGGGATCAAACCCGTCAAGCGTGTCCTCCCGATCGAAGAAGATGTGCGCCGCGTCTCGCGACAATCCGTGACGACCACGCGTGCCATGCCCGCCGGCCACACGCTCACACCGAGCGATCTGACCGTCAAACGACCGGGCACCGGCGTGCCAGCGTGCGAACTCGCGCACCTCTCCGGACGCACCCTCGCTTCCAGCATTCCTGCCGACATGCCGATTTGTTGGAAGGATCTTCGGGCAACAACCGCTGGTTGAGGTATGCTGGAAACCGCCATGCGGTTCTCTCACGTGCTGCCACTGCTGCTCGCGGGCCTCTTCAGCCCCGGTTCGTATGCGCAAGACGTTCCGCCTCAATCCAGCCTGAGTGAGCAACAACCTGCGAACGGTGACTGGGCAGACTCGTGGGGCGGAAAGTACTGGGCCAGAGGCCCGGGAGAGAACGGAATCGCGTGCACGATCTCCGCTCAGTCTGTGAACTTCTTCGGGTACACGTGTTTCCGCTCGCGCAATGAGTCATTCTCGCTTCAAATCAACGGACATGCCGATGGGGTGCTCGAACTCTCTCACCAACCAGACGCAAAGCCCAACTGGATTCAGTACGTTCAATCCCGCGCGTACCTCGTCCGCTGGGGAGATCGCAGGTACATCGTCCCTGACTCGCAAATATCGTACTTTGTTGAGCAGGTTCGTGTGCGCGCCCGAGCCATCGCCAGAGTGCCGCAAGAGAGGCCATCCGACAAAGTCGCCGAGGCACAGCGAAACGCCGACAAACTCGCGCGTCGCAATGTCGGTCCTCGGTTCTTGTACTCGCTCGTCCACTTCGATGACTTGCACATGCCAGCATTCGGACTTCCTGAAGTGCCGGGCGGCTGGGCCGCATTCCTCGATCACGAGCCGATCGTCGCAAGTATCACCACGGTCTTGCCTATCGACAACGACATGATTGGCTCGGAGCATCCAAGAACCTTCGCAGTCACTTTCTATGTGGAGCCCGATTCGCCTCTCTTTGCCGGACAGGAACTCTTCTGGCGCGGACTCATGGGGCATGTGCAATCGATCGACGCCTCGACCGCCACGGCCCGATTCGTGCTTCCGCCGGAGAGTGCGGCCGCAACAAAGAACCCCGAAGCCATTCCTCGCATCGGCGAGACCGTTGCCACGCTCGCGCGAGACTCCGCGCCGCTGGATTACTGGCCGCTCATCGAGTCCGAATGAGCCGCAGCTCGTCGTTTCTTAGGCCGCAACGCGCGAGTACTTCACGCGGCACCCCACGTGGCAGACTCCATCCGTCGTCCTCGACCTCACAACCGTCCCCTTCTCGCTCGTGCTCCGAGGAAGGTTGTAGAGCGTGACCTCGGAACCCACCGCCACATCGAGCGTGCAGCGCATCCCAAGCCCATCCGAGCTCTCATCGACGAGCTCAACAAAGGCCACCGCGACCCCGCCGGACGGGTCCGTGAACGCCGCCATCGCGTTCCCTTCGAGCGTCGAACGCGTCGCCCCTCGTCGCTCGAAAATCAACCGGTCTCCATAGGGGCTGCGCTCGCAGCCGGGCTTTGATTCAAAGAATCCGATTGCGGCGGGGCGGCGTGAGACTGCGGACATGGGTAGATCCTCGTGGCTCGACCTCGCGAGCCAGTCCGGTTATCGACCCCGATCTCGCATGACTTCACTCGGCGCGTGAACTCTCACCCCGAATCCGGAGTCCGACCGCAAAAAGCATGAACCCCGGGGGAAGCCGGGGTCCATGCCGCACGAAGGGAACGAAACGGGTGGTTCAGATCGCGCCTCGGGCCTCGTGCCGGCCGGACGCGGGTTTGTTCGTTCAGCGGCGACGACGGCGGCCGCCCAGGATGCCCGCTCCGCCCAGCAGAGCCAGCGAGCCCGGAGCCGGAACAATCCCCGTGATCACGCGAATCTCGTCGACCTCGGTCGTCTGCTGCAGGCGAACCCACACGGAATTCGACTCCAGATCGACCGACACCCTGTCGAGTGCATCGAGCTCCACGCCGCGCCACTCGTTCAGGCTGTAGAGCGTCGTCGCGAAACCAAGGTCCACATCCGAAGCGAGCAGGTTCTCCCTCGTCACGATGATGCCGAGGATCGGCCTGTCGAACGTGAAGGACGCCTCGATCAGCATCTGGATATCGGTATCCGTGTCCATATGGATCAGGTGGCTGGAAATGCGCGTTCCCGCGGGGATCAGGTTGCCGCGGAGAGAAGCCGTGTCACCGAGCATCCCGTGCTCGGTCCAGTCAACACTCAGGTTGTAGGGCAGCGCGATATCCTGTCGCTCATTGATGCCGAAGACCGTTGTGGCACTGTCGAGTGCGCCCGCATCCAGAGACATCGGCGGAGAGACAAGCTGGCCGGCCCCGGAAACTCCGATGATGTCGGCGGCAGCGACGTTCGCGATCAGACAGAGTGACATCCCGGCCCACATGTTCGTGCGCTTCATCTCATATCTCCTGTTGTGCTTCGCAAGTGCTTGGGTGCCTTTGGGGCTCCATCGCGTTGGCGATATGGACAACATGCCCGATGGCCGAGCAATGGCCAGCGGGTCGGTCGAATTCAACGAGCGTGGACGCGAGGCGGTCCGGAACGACCGGAATCCCTTGCCTCACTTGAACATACGCGGCCTATCGCCGGGGGTTTCTCGGACTCTTCCCGCGCCGGAATGGGCCCTTCGGATCTTGCCCTGCTCGTGGGGCCGCCGGACCCGGTGGCTCCCTCTCGCCCGGCTCATCTGGAACGCCCAGAGGAGACCCGTCCCCTCCGGCGCCTCCATCCCTGTCGCTCTCGCCATCCCGTCCCGACCCGACGTCTTCGCCGTTGATCCGGGCAAAGACCAGCCGACCCGCAGCGGTCTGCAGCGTCGAAGTCACGACGACGTGCAACGTCGCACCCACGCGATCTCTCGCATCATCGACAACGACCATCGTGCCATCCTCGAGATACCCGACGCCCTGCCCCGGCTGCTCGCCGAGCTTGACGATCCGAGTCGAGAAAGCGTCACCAATGGAGACCGACGGCTTGAGCGCCGACGCGAGTTCGTGGATGTTCACCACCGAGACGCCCTTGATCGCCGCGACGCGCGCAAGCCCGGTATCAGTCGTCACCACAATCGCCGACATGCGATGGCCGAGCTCGATCAGCAACTGATCGACGGCCTTGCCCGGCAGCAGCGTCTCATCGATCGATACGTCCAGCTTTGCCGATCGCTGCAGCTTGCTCACTACATCCAGGCCGCGCCGCCCCCGCGCCCTCTTGGTCTTGTCCGACTGATCGGCCAGAAGCTGGAGCTCCGCGATCACGAACGACGGAATGATCACGGGAGACTGGATCACCCCCGTCTCGCCCAGTTCCGCGAAACGCGCGTCGATCAGGACCGAAGAGTCCAGGAGGAGCGGCCGCGTCCCGCGGATCTCCTTGGCGAATTCCACGTACGGGATCACCAGCCGGAAGTCATCCTGCGTCTGCAGCACGACCGTGATCGCCAGGTACACGAAGCAGACGCCCAGCAGCAGCTTGACCGCCTGCACCACCGTCTTGTGCTTGTCGCCCTCGAAGCCGTACAGCACCGCGAGCAGATCGATGAGCTGGCCGAACGCCCACGTCGCGAGCATGCCCGCCGCGAGGCCCACCAGAATCCCCACCAGCGTCGAGATCCGCTTCCGGGGCGTCAGGATGTCCGCCGCCACCACGACCGCGCCGATCATCAGCACGATGGCGATCGTCCACGGGACATTCCGCAGCCGCGCCTCCCCCGTCGCGGGGTCGTCCGCCAGCTCGTTCACATAGAGAAAGGATGCGATCGTGAAGATCACCACGAACGCCAGACGCACAAAGTTGATCACAGTGATCCGAGACCGCTGCTGGGCCTCGGCGAGCGTCTCTTGTTGGAGGGGCGAGCGGCGCACGGCGAGTCAGTGTACGCGATAGCCCATGCGGCGTACCATTGCCCCACTCCCGCCGATCGACGGCCGGGCCCGGTGCACGGGTGTCCCGTGAAACTGGTCAGGGCTTGATCGCAGCAGCCATAAGCGAGCGTCATCCGGTGCCGCCGGTGTCCTGGCCGTCGATCGGCGGGAGTGCGCGCCCATCACGCCCAAACGCGTGGCATCCCGTTCGCGTCATCCACTCTCGGCCCCAGCCGGGAGTACGAGATGCGCAAGCCCCTACCCATTCGGATCGTCGTCTTTGCGCTCTGCGCACTTGTTGCCTCGATCCCCCTTGCCCGCACCTCCAACGCCCAGAGCATCACCATCAAGGATCTCGCTCGCCTGAAGGGAGAGGGCGAGTCCGTCCTCCGAGGCGTCGGGCTCGTCATGGGCCTCCCCGGCACCGGCGACTCGGGCAAAGAACTCGTCTCCGCACGCCCCCTCGCCCAGGTACTCCAGAACGCGGGCGTCCCGGTCCCCGACCTCCGCGAGCTTCAAAAGAGCAAGTCCGTCGCATTGGTCATGGTCACCTGCACCATCCCTGCCACCGGCGCCCTCACCGACGACCGGCTCGACGTCCACGTCGCCACCCTCAACTCCGCCAAGTCCATCAAGGGCGGACGTCTCTTTCTCTCGCCCCTCTCCGGTCCCATTCCCGGCCAGGCCGTCTTCGCCATCGCCGAGGGCGCGGTCGACATCGAGGATCCCACCATCCAGACCACGGGGCGTGTCCGCCTCGGGGCACGCATGGTGCGCGACGTGCCCACTGGCGCTGTCTCGCGCACCTTCGACCTCGTGCTCGAACCGGCCTTCGCCGGCTGGAGTGCTGCTTCCCAGGTTGCCATCGCCATCAACGATGGCTACTTCGCCTCTCCGATCCACCGCGGCCCGGCCGTCGCCACTCAGATCGACGACCGCATCGTGCGCATTGTGATCCCCGACCCCGAACTCGAAAGCCCGGGACCATTTGTCGCGGATGTGATGAGCACACCCGTCAACCCCGAGCTCCTCCACCTGCCCGCAATGGTGGTCGTGAACTCACGGACCGGCGCGATCATCGTCACCAAGGACGTGCGCATCGGCCCTGTCGCGATCACCCACAAAGATCTCACGATCACGACCACAGTCCCGCCCCCGGAACCCTCCGCCGCCGATCCCATGATCGAGCGAACACGATGGGCCGGGGTCGAAACCGACGCAAGGCCCGCCGAGCAGGCCCGCCTGACCGACCTCCTCCGCGCTCTGGACCGACTGGACATCTCCTCGCAGGACCAGATCGAGATCCTCCAGACCCTCCACAAGTCCGGACGCCTGCACGCACGCCTGGTCGTGGACTGAACCCCGAGCCGGAGACCCCACCCATGCAATCGATCGGAACGCTCGTGGGCCTCGATCCGACCCGACTCAACCCCGCCCTCTCGCCCGCGAACACGGTCACCGGGGATCAGCGATCGTTCGCCGAGATCCTCTCGATCGCGGAACGCGGCCCCCTCAGCAGCAAGTCTTCGCCGCACGAGGTCGCAGAGACGTTTGTCGCTGTCGCACTCGTCCAGCCCATCCTGGCCGAAGCAAGAGAGTCCTCGTGGGCCGCCGAACCGTTTGCGCCATCGCAAAGCGAGAAGCAGTTTGGTGCGCTCATGGATGCGCACATTGCGCGAGAGCTCACCCGGGCAGCGCGATTCCCGCTCGTCGACCGATTGGCACGCGATCTGCGAATGAGGCAGGGCTGACCAGACCCACCTGGCGCGCCAGCGCGCCCCGCGTCGGAGACGCTCCATGTCGAGCAAGCGACCCGCTCCAACCCGTGACTCCGCATCCGGCGAGAACCCTCGCATGGATGCCGATGCGCTCGGCACAGAGCTCGAGGCCCTGCTTGCCAAATTGCTTCAGGCGCACGAACGCCTCCTCCAGGCCATCGAGCAGCACCGCATCGCCCTCTCACACGCGAGCGGCGACGAGATCCGTGCCGCAGTGGAACAGGAAACCACCGCCCTCGTCGAGATTGCCGACCTCGAGCGTGCCCGTGCCACTCTCGTGGGCGCAAACGAGCCTCGCACGCTCTCCCAGCTGGCCGAGACCCTTCCGGAGCCGGCCAGAGACCGGATCCTCGGCATGGCGGCCCAGCTCCGCGAGTTGATCCAGGTGCTGCGCACTCGCCAGGCCATCGTGCGATCCGCGACCCGCTCCCTCCTCTCCCACACCCACGGCCTCATGGCCCAGGTCGGTGCCGCGCTGAGCCACGCCGGCACCTACGGCCGCGCCGGCAGGGTCCAGTCGACAACCCCGGCCTGCGCCGCACTGGATCTCTCCACATGAGCCTCTCCGCCGCCATGCAGATCGGTCGGACCGCGCTGAGCGCAAGCCAGCTTGGCATCGCCACGACCGGCAACAACATGGCCAACGCCGCGACCCCCGGCTACCGGCGCCAGATCGCGACCCTCTCGCCCATGCGCGGCGCGGGGGGCGGCCTCGCCGGATCCGTCGGCATGGGCGTCGCCGTCTCGGACATCAGGAGACAGGTCTCGGTCTCGCTCGAAAACCGCGCCCGCGGAGCCCTCTCCGACGAGCACGCCGCTCTCGCCCGCCAGAACATCCTCGGCGCCATCGAGACCACGCTCGGCGAACTCGGTGACAACGACCTCTCCTCCCAACTCTCATCTTTCTTCAACGCCTGGTCCGAACGCGCCAACCTCGTCCAGTCGAGCGCGGTCGTCGTGCAGGAGGGCAAGTCGCTCTCCTCATACGTGCAGCGCCTCCGCTCCGACCTCGTCTCCCAAAAAACCGCGATCAACCAGGAACTCGCAACGACCTCCTCCCGCGCCAACGACCTGCTCGACCAGATCGCCACCATGAATCAGTCGATCTCGCAGACCGAAGGGGGAGCATCCACCGCCAACACACTCCGCGACCAGCGCGACTCGCTCATCGAAGAACTCTCGACGCTCATGGACGTCACCGTCATCGAACGCGGGGGCTCCGTCGACATCCTTGTCGGATCCGCTCCCGTCGTCCTCGGCGGCAGCAGCCGTGGCGTCACCATGACACGAACCAGCGACGGCGCAACCCGCCTCGCCACCCGTGACGACGGCTCGATCCTCTCGCCCACCTCCGGCGCGATCGGCTCGCTGATCGCCGAGCGCGACGGCTCGGTCGATCGCTCAATCGATGCCATCGACGCCCTCGCCTCACAGCTCATCTTCCAGGTCAACAAGATCCATTCGACCTCCATCGGCGACTCGTGGCTCCGCGCCACCACCGGCTCGCTCGCGATGCCAACCGCCGATCGCTCGCTCGCTCTCAACGACCCGGCCAACTCCACCCTGGCGGGGCTCCCCTTCGCGCCGACCAACGGCGGCTTCACCATCAATGTCCGCAACGCAGCGACCGGAACGGTGAACTCCGTGCGAATCGACGTCGATCTGGACGGCATCACCGCCGCAGGACTGCCCGGCACCTCCGACGACACATCGGCCGATGATCTCCGCGCCGCCATCGGCGGGATCGCGGGAATGTCCGCGAGCTTCGCGCCCGACGGCTCGCTCCGGCTCAGCGCGCAGGCGGGCTTCGAGTTCTCCTTCTCCGACGACTCCTCCGGCGCGCTCGCGACGCTCGGGCTCAACGGATACTTCACCGGGACAAACGCCGTGGACATCGGTGTCTCGAGCACGCTCGATTCGAACCCTTCCCTGCTGGGCGTCGGCACCTGGAACGACGGCGCTCTCATCGAGAACGGCGGAGCCCTCGCCATGGCCGGGCTCGAGAGCAAGGGCATCGACGCGCTCAATGGCCGCACGCTCCTCGGCGCCTGGCGTGACCACGTCATCGTCACCGCCTCCGAGTCCTCAGCAGCGGAAACCGAGTCGATCGCTACCTCCGTCGTCCGAGAATCGCTGGATGGCCAACGCGCCGCCGTCAGCGGCGTCTCCCTCGACGAGGAGGCGATCAACCTCTTGAATTTCCAGCAGCAGTACCAGGCCGGCGCACGCATCATCGAGGTCGCGCGCCAGCTCATGGAGACCCTGATGAGCGTCGTGTGAGGCACCGCCTCTCCGCCGCTCGAAAGCCCAAGGCCGAGATATGAGCAGCATCCCCCCAGGCATCTCGCGAGCCCCCAACCTGCTCATGAGCAGAACCTCGCTCGCATCAATCTCGCGCACCAGCGTCGGCCTCTATCGCGTCCAGCAGCAGATCTCGACCGGCCAACGCATCAGCAGGCCCGGAGAAGACCCCGTCGCCGCCGCGACACTCTCTATCCTCGACGCTCGACTCGAACGCTCCGGCCAGTTCCTCCGGAACATGGAACACGCAAACGCCGCCCTCTCCGCGCTCGACACCGCGCTCGGTGAGGCTTCCGATCTCGTCAACGAAGCGAAGCAGATCGCGTCCGAGCAGGTCAACAGCACCTCCAGCACCCAGGAGCGCGCCGCTCAGGCGACCATCGTCGATTCCCTTCTCCGACAGCTCCACACCCTTTCCAACCGCAGCGGCGTCCAGGGCCACCTCTTCGCCGGCTCCACACCAGGCACAAGCCCCGTCGCCGAGTTCTTTGGTGGCTACCAGTACCTCGGCTCAGGCAGTGGGCTCGTCACAGACATCCGCCTCGGCGCCTCCGCCCCCCTCACAATCGGAGACGGGAGCGTCATCGGCTCCACTTCCGCCCGAGTGAGCGGCTTCGTCGATCTCGATCCCTCTCTCTCCGTCTCGACACGCCTCAAAGACACCGACGGAGCCCGAGGCCTCGGGATCTCAACCGGTGTGATCCAGATGCGCTTCGACAGCGGCCCCGACGTCAGCATCGACCTCAGTGCCGCCGACACCTTCGGCGATGTCACCGACGCCATCGACGCCGCCATCAGGCAGTACGAGAGCGACAACGGCGTCACCATCCTCGGCCCCGGTGGCGTCTCGCTCTCGGGCGAGTCAATCTCGATCGATGTCGCGTCCGGCACCCCGGAGCCCGTGCTCACGTTCACGGACGTCGGCGCAGGCTACACCGCCAAGGACCTCGGCCTCGCCTCCGAAAGCACAGCCGTCGCCTTCTCCGCCTCCTCCCCCACCGCCCTCGCCACCGGGCCACGCATCACCTGGGCAACAGCCCTCTCCGACCTCGGCGGCCTTGATTTCGGCGCGAGTGGCCCGCTCGGCGCCGTGAGCGTCTCCAATGCAGGCCGCACTCGCGAAATCGACCTCTCGGGGGCCGAGTCGCTCCAGGACATCAGAAACCTCCTGGAGGGCGCGGGCCTGGGAATCCGCGTCAAGATCAACGAGGCCGGTACCGGCATCGACGTCGTCAACGAAATCTCGGGCTCTCGCGCGATGGCCCTCTCCATCGTCGATGCGGACGGCACGAATCCGACCGCAACCCGCCTGGGAATCCGCTCGTTCGCCGGACAGACCCTCGCCTCCGACCTGAACGACGGGCGGGGCATCCGCATCGTCCACAACCAGACCGATCCGACCTCGGGACTCCCCGATCCCTCGAGAGATGTCGACTTCAGAGTCGCCGTCGGCGATGCGGCAGGAACCACCATCAACATCGACCTGCGCCCGCAGGATCTGACCACCATGGACGCCGTTCTTGCGCGGATCAACGCGCAGCTCGACGCGGGCGCGATCGCCGCAGGCCTCCCCGCCGGCACCGTCAGCGCATCCATAGGCCCGACCACAAACGGCATCGTCTTCCAGCGCACCGGCACCCACCCGGCCCCGATGGCCCTCGAACGCACCAACAACTCGAACGCGCTCGAGGACCTCGGACTCCTGAATCTCGCGACATCCTCGGCTGGCTCAACCGTTACGGGTCGAGACGTCGCGGCTGTCCGTGTCGACAGTCTCTTCACCGCTCTCATCGATCTTCGCGAGGCTCTCGCCTCCGACAACACGTCTGGCATAGCGATTGCGGGAGAGCGTCTCGAGCAGTTCGTCGCCCGTGCGGCGCAGGAGCGCGCCGTGGTCGGCGGATACGCCCGACGGATCGACCAGGAACTCGGCTATGAGCAAGGACGGCAGACAGTGGACCTGACGACAAAGAGCCAGCTCCTCGACACAGACTACGCGGAGGCGGTGACCCGCATGTCACTCCTCCAGACGCAGCTGTCGGCGGGCTTGCAGGCGACGGCCGCCGCATCCAGCCGCACCCTGTTGGACTTCCTGGGCTGACGCCCCGGAGGTTGATTCAAGGAATGAGCTTCTCCCCGGCCCGGCCCCGGGATGAAGTGAGCGAGTGAGGCCCACCGTTGGACGGTGGGAGCCGCTCGCGAGCAAAGGCCGCGGGATTGGAGCGCACCATGGACGTGCGGACGACTCGGTTCGGTGTCATCCAGATTCAGGACGATCGGGTGATGACCTTCCCAGCGGGCCTTCTCGGATTCGGAGGGCGGACTCAGTTCTGCCTGCTTGAACCCGGCGAGGACGCGTGCTTCTTCTGGCTCCAGTCGCTGGACGATCCAGCCCTGGCGTTTGTGGTGACAGATCCCTCGCTCTTCGTCCCCGAATACTCGGTGCCGATCCGCGCGGAACAGATGGAATCACTCTCGCTCCAGAAGCTCGAGGACGCGCAGGTTTTCGTCATCGTGAACAAGGTCGACGGGCAGCTCACTGGGAATCTCCAGGGCCCGCTGGTCATCAACACCATGACGAGAACCGGCGAGCAGATGGTGCTCGCAGAGAAGCGCTGGACGACTCGCCACCCGCTCATGCGGGTCGGCCAGCCGGCAGCGCGAGCGACCGCCTGAGCAGGAAGCTCGGCAGTCGCGGAAGAGAGTTGGGACGGCCGGCGCGCTTGCGCGCCGTGGGCACATCGCACGGACGCGAACGACAAGGAGCACACGGATGCTCGTGCTCTCACGACAGCGAGACGAAACCATCATGATCGGCGACGAGATCGAGATCACGGTGGTCGACATCAGAGGCGATAAGGTACGACTCGGGATCACCGCGCCGACACGGATCGCCGTGCACCGCAAGGAGGTCTACGAGGCGATCAAGCGCGAGAACCAGCAGGCCTCGCGCATCGCCCAGGACCAGATCGGAACCATCGGAAAGGTGCTCTCTCCGGGCCCCGCGCGGACGCGGGTCTCGGCGCTCAGCGCGGGAAACGCGACCAATCGTGGGGACACGCTCCCGCCTCGCGCCGCAACCGGATCTTGAGGAACCAGAATCTCTCACGGGACCATCACGGAGGATGCCCATGACACGCATCAACAGCAACATACCGAGCGTCATCGCCCAGGCAAACCTGAGCAAGACGAACCAGGATCTCGCCGTGAGGCTCCAACGCCTCTCGACAGGCCTGAGAATCAACAGAGGCGCCGACGATCCCGCCGGCCTCATCATCTCCGAGCGGCTCCGCTCGGAGATCCAGGGAAATGAGCAGGGCGTCAAGAACTCCGAGCGCGCCTCGTCGGTCATCGCGACCACCGAGGCCTCGCTCGCCGAGGTCAACGACCTGCTCAACTCGATCAAGTCGCTCCTCGTCGAGGCGGCCAACACCGGCGCCTTCTCCGACGCGGAGATCGAGGCCAACCAGCGCCAGATCGACTCGGCCATCGAGTCCATCACACGCATCTCCAACACCGCCTCCTTCGGCGGACTCAAGCTGCTCAACGGCTCGCTGGACTACACCCTCTCCGGCCTCGGATCCGACGCGATCTCGAAGGCCAGAGTGCTCGGCGCCTCGTTCATCGGGCAGTCCTCTCTCGAGGTCGAGGTCGACGTCGTCGCCTCAGCCCAGACCGCCGCGCTCTACCTCCGAGGCGATCTCCCCATCCCGGGAGCGCCCGAGAACGGCACACTCCTCTCCAGCATGAACCTGCGCATCGCCGGCCCACGAGGCGTGGTCGAGCTCCAGTTCGCCACCGCGACGCCGCTCGCTTCCGTCGTCGACGCCGTCAACAAGGTCACGGGGCTCACCGGCGTCGAGGCATCACTGATCAACGGCGACGCCACTTCCGGCATGTCCTTCCAGTCCGATGGCTACGGCACGTCACAGTTCGTCTCCGTCGAGCGAACCAACCGGCCCACTGACGCCGCCGACGATTCCTTCGCCACCTACTCCATCCTCGACAACGGCGAGGTCCCCGGCAGCCCGTTCCCATGGTCCGGCATCGGCAGCATCCTCACGACCGACAATCGCGACGAAGGCAAAGACGTCGTCGCGCTCATCAACGGCGCACTCGCCACCGGCAAGGGCCTCCGCGTCACTGTCAACACGCCCTCGCTCGCCGTCGACCTCCAGCTCACCGAGGCCTTCGCCACCGATCCGACGCTCGCAGTCTCCGAGTTCCACATCACCGGTGGCGGCGCACTCTTCCAACTCGGGCCCCAGGTGACAAGCCAGCAGCAGGCCAACATCGGCATCCCCACCGTCGCCGCCTCGCTCCTCGGAGGAACACTGGTCGACGGAAGACTCCAGTACCTCTCCTCCATCCGAACCGGAGAGTCCAACTCGCTCTCGGCATCCAACCAACGTAAGGACTTCTCTTCCGCGTCGGACATCCTGGAATCCGCGATCGACGAGATCTCCATCTTCCGAGGCCAGATGGGTGCCTTCGAGCGAAACGTCATCCAGACCAACGTGCGCTCACTCCAGGCCGCATTCGAGAACCTCTCCGCGAGCCACTCCAGAATCCGTGACGCAGACTTCGCCGCCGAGACGAGCCAGCTCACCCGCTCACAGATCCTCGTCTCAGCAGGAACATCCGTACTGGCCCTCGCGAACCAGCAATCGCAGCAGGTCCTCCAGCTGCTCGGATAGTCCGATCCGCGGGACGCAAACGTCCCGATAACACAACCGGCCCGTTCAGGGGCCCAGCCGAGCGTCTCGGCTGGGCCCCTTCTGCGTCTGCATCCCCAACTTTCCGACGGAACTCGACATTCTCGACTCAACCCGCACCCGTGCGGCGTCGATCTCCATTCTCGACCCCCGGCGCGGTGCCGGATCCGGGTCAGCAAGCCCCGAACGGATCTCGGGGTTCTAGAGCCGGGAACCACCCGGCAACACAGCGGATAGGGCCGAAAGGTTCGGCCCAACGCCACGCGGGCGGTCGGCAAAGACAACGGGCCGAACCAGTCACGGAGGATGTCATGAGTCGGATCAATACAAACGTCGCGTCTCTCGTCGGCCAGCGAGTTCTGGGTGGCAACAACGCCTCCCTCAACAACTCGCTCCAGCGCCTCAGCACAGGTCTGCGGATCAACCGAGGCAAGGACGATCCCGCCGGTCTGATCGCATCAGAGAACCTGCGCTCAGACCTCCGCGGTCTGAACGCCGCCATCGGCAACGCCGAGCGCGCCGATCAGGTCGTCAACATCGCCGAGGGTGGTCTCCAGGAGATCTCCGGTCTGCTGACCGAGCTCCAGGGCCTCCTCACCACCACCGCATCCACCGCCGGCCTCTCCGATGAAGAGAAGAAGGCCAACCAGCTGCAGATCGACTCGATCCTGCAGACCGTCGATCGCATCTCCTCCTCCACTTCGTTCCAGGGCTTCAAGCTCCTCAACGGCAACTTCGACTACCAGGTCTCCGGCGTCGACAGCGGCGTCCAGAACTACACCGTCAACGCCGCCAAGCTCACCTCCGGTGGCTCCCTCGACGTCGACGTCCTCGTCACCCAGTCCGCCCAGCAGGGCCAGCTCTACATGTCGTTCGGCGCCAGCACCATCGACCTGGGCGGCTCCGGCGAGTCCTTCACCATCGAGGTCGCCGGCGCGCTCGGCTCTCGCGAGCTCCAGTTCGCCGAGGGCACCTCGCTCGACGACATCCAGGCCGCCATCAACACCTACAGCGACGTGACCGGCGTCACCGCCTCCGCGTCGAGCTCGGGCATCACGCTCCTCTCCAATGACTTCGGCTCGTCCAAGTTCGTCTCGGTCAAGGTCGTTGACGATGCGGGCGTGACCGGCACCGGCGTCGGCATCTACAAGTTCGAATCCGACGACGCCACCACGGTCAACACGACCATCAACAGCACCTATACCGCCGCCAACAACGGCGTCCGCGATCTCGGCCAGAACGTCGGAGGCACCATCAACGGCCTCGTCGCGACCTCCAGCGGCAAGACACTCCGCGTCAACTCCGACTTCCTCGATGTCGAGCTCACCCTCGACACGACCTCCTCTCAGGACCTCTCCACCGTCTCCGCCTTCTCAATCACGGGCGGCGGTGCGGACTTCCAGCTCGCGGGCAGCGTCGACATCGCCGGCAAGGTCTCGCTCGGCATCCGCGACGTCACCACCCGCAAGCTCGGCTCCACCACCGGCGCCGGCTTCCTCTCAGACCTCGGCTCTGGCCGCAGCTTCAACGTCGTCGACGGCGACATGTCCGAGGCCCAGAAGATCGTCGAGTCGGCGATCTCTCAGATCTCCGGCATGCGTGGACGCCTCGGTGCGTTCCAGAAGAACGTGGTCGGTGCGACCATCCGCTCGCTCAACATCGCGGTCGAGAACACCTCCGCCGCCGAGAGCGTGATCCGTGACACGGACTTCGCGACCGAGACGGCCTCGCTCACCCGCAACCAGATCCTGGTCTCGGCCTCGACGAACATCCTCGCGATCGCCAACAGCCAGCCGCAGGCCGTCCTGCAGCTCCTCGGCTAAGCGATCAACGACCCGATCGTCTGAGGACACCCTCTGATTCTCTCGGCCCCGGGGCGCACGCTCCGGGGCCTTTCTCGTTTTGGATGCCAACCGATCCCGCGGACCGATGGGACCAGTCCCGTGACCGCCAAACCCCCAACCGCCCGCACCAAACCCGGCAAGAAGGGACGCCCACGCACCCCCAGACCCAAGGACGCGGGTCTCCCCACCGAGATGGCGAAGCAGCTCCCGCTCTTCCTCTCCTACCTCAGCGTCGAGTGCGGCTTCCGGCCCAACACCATCCTCGCGTACACCCACGACATGGAGATGCTCGCCGCCGACCTCAACCGACATGCCGTCCAGACCTGGCCCGATGTCACCGGCCGCACCCTCGCCGAGCACCTTGCCTCACTCCACGCCGACCTCGGCATGGAGCCCTCGAGTGTCGCCCGCCATCTCGCGACCCTCCGGGTCTTCTTCCGCTTCCTCCACGCCCGCAACATCATCCCCGAAGATCCGACCATCCTGCTCGAACGCCCCACGCGCTGGAAAAAACTCCCCGACGTCCTCTCCCCCAGGCAGATGCGCGCCCTCGTCGAGTCCCCGAAGCCCGCGGCGTCCGTCGCGGAGCCCCCCGGCGATACCGACAGCCCGCGCACCAAGGGGCTCCGCGCTCCCGCTTCCCTCTGGATGCGGGATCGCGCCATGCTCGAGCTCATGTACGCCTGCGGCCTGCGCGCGAGCGAGACCGCCGACATCCTCCTCACCGACTGGATCCCCACCGTCGGCATCGTGCGTGTCCGAGGCAAGGGCGACAAGGAGCGCATCGTCCCCGTCGGCACGCCCGCCATCGATGCGGTCGAACGCTACCTCGAACACTGCCGCCCCAAACTGGCAAAGCCCGGCGCCAAGGACAAGGGCCGCATGCTCCTCTCGGTCCGTGGCCATCCGCTGGAGCGGGTCGCGATCTGGCAACTGGTTCGCAAGCACGCCAACGCTGCGGGGCTCAAGAACGTCCATCCGCACATGCTCCGTCACTCTTTCGCCACCCACCTGCTGATGGGCGGCGCGGACCTCCGCGTCGTGCAGGAGCTTCTCGGTCACGCCGACATCGCCACCACGCAGATCTACACCCACGTCGACGGCACGCGCCTGCGCAGCGTTCACAAGAAGTTTCACCCGCGCGGCTGAGCGATGCGGGGAACGGTTTCAGGATCCGAGCGCCGTCCGCAGCATGACCAGCGCTTCGGTCTCGGTAAGCCCCCCCACCTCCACCACCTCATCGGCGAGCCCGAGATAGATCGGATCGCGCGTCGCGAGCAACGCACCGACCTCAGCAAAAACGTCCGCGCCCGTCAGCGAGGGCCGATGCGCATTGTCCGCCCCCGACAGTCGCGCCCGGAGCGCCGCCGCATCCGCCCGGAGGTAGACAACCGTCGCCTTCGCCTCGCGCTGCTGTGTCACGAGCAACTCGCGCGCTCCCGGCGCGGTCGGTGTGCCGCCACCGAGCGCGAGCACCTGCCCGGGTGTTGCCAACGCCTTCACCAACGCGCGGCACTCGGCCTGACGAAAGGCGGCCTCCCCGTCCTTCTCCCACGCCTCCGCCACCGAGGCCCGCCCCAGCATCCGGGGCGTCAGCTCATCCAGATCGGTGAAGACCCGCCCACCCTCGCTCGCCAGTGCACGCCCCAGCGTCGTCTTCCCGCTTCCGCGCAGGCCGATCAGGATGACAAGCGGCTCGAACCCCATGCGCGCCAGTGTACCGGCGGCACCGGAATCCGCACGGCGCGAAACGAACAGACCCCGGCATCATCTGCCGGGGTCCATATCAATTGACTCGCGGTGGCTCGGCACGTCGGAGCTCACGCCCGCGACAGGTAGGACCCATCGGCGGTCGAGATCTTGATCTTCTCGCCGATCTCGATGAACGCGGGGACCTTGGTCTTCAAACCGGTCTCGCAGGTCGCTTCCTTCAACTGGTTGGTCGCCGTCGCGTTCTTGATGCCGGGCGGCGTGTCCGTCACCGTCAGCTCGACCGACGCCGGCAGCTCGATGCGGATCGGATTCCCGTTGTTGCAGAGCACGATCGTCTCGGAGTTGGGACGAAGGAAGTTGATGGTGTTGCCCAGCAACTCCTTGTTGAGCACGTACTGCTCGAAGGTCTCGAGGTCCATGAACGTCGAGCCCATGTTGTCCGTGAAGAGGAACTCCATCTGGCGACGGTCCAGCTCGACGACCTCAAGGTCCTCGGTCGGCTGCATCCGCTTGTCGAGCTGCTTGCCCGACATCACCTCGCGATAGGTCAACTGCACGAACGCCCGCAGGTTGCCCGGCGTCCGGTGCTCCACGTTGACGACCACGCAGAGCTTGCCATCCATATTGAAGCCCACGCCGGGCCGCATCTCGCTTACCTTCATCGCAACGTCCCCTCAATGTCATGGGAAATGTTCGGTATATATGAGGGTCGATTGACGCCGACCGCAGGGCCGGAGTGTAGGCCCCGCACCCGACTTCCGGCGCGCCCGGTACCCTCTTCCGACCGAGCACGCCGGGCAACACGCACCGGGGACCGCCACATTCGAGGAGCGCACGATGATCGACACCAACCACACGCCGCGGCACGAGAGCCAGTTCGACCGTCGCGCGTTCATCGCCGCCGCGGGCGCACTTGGCCTCTCTCTTTCTGCTGGCAGCGCGCTGGCCCTCACCCGCAGCGGCCAGCCGTCGCGCACGCGGAACCAGCCCGAAGCGCCCGCCCCGGCCGACGCGGCCCCTCCCATGCCCGGCTACTTCGGCTGGGCGACGCTCGCTGATCGCGCCCTCTTCATCCCCGGCGACGGAGGCAATTCCATGCTGCTCCTGTCGGCCAAGGGCGACTCGTGCATCCTTATCGATGCCAAGATGCCGTACATCGCTTCCACACTCCGGCGCGAGGTCGAGGCGAGGGGGACGAGGATCGAGTCGCTGGTCAACACCCACCATCACCTGGACCACATCGGCGGCAACCACGCGTTCACCGCCGACATCCGCACCGTCGCCCACGCCAAGGCGAAGGCCCGCATCCCCGAGCAGCTTGAGCGCCTGCAGCAGGCGATCAAGAACGGCGTGCGCACCATCAGCTCGAGCGACAGCCCGGAGAAGGAGACGGTGCTCAAAGAGGTCGAGGCGCTGGCGGCGGCGGCCGACGCCATGACGATCGACAAGTGGATGCCGACGCAGGCGTTCAGCGGCCAGATCGGCGCGGCGAATCTCGGCACGATGCCCGTCGACCTCCACCAGGTCGGCCCCGGCCACACCGACAACGATCTCATCGTCCACGCCCCGCAGCTCGACGTCATCCACATGGGCGATCTGGTCTTCAACAACCTGCACCCCTTCATTGATCGCGACGGGGGCGGCAGCGTGAAGGAGTGGATCAAGTCGCTCAAGTACGCCAAGCGGCTCTGCAAGGCTCGCACGGTCGTCGTCCCCGGCCACGGCGATGTGACCGACAGCAAGGGCCTCGACGCGATGATCGCGTACTTCGACACATCCATGGACTTCATCCAGAAGCAGATGCGTCAGAAGAAGACGCGCGAAGAGATCGTCGCCATGACCGTCCCCGGCACCGAGGAGCGCGGGTTCCCGCATCTGAAGGAGCGGGCGATGGGCGCGATGTACGACGAGCTCAAGGGATGAGGGCGAGTGGCACAGTGACGGAGTCACGGAGTCATGAAGTCACGGAGTGCGGTGAGGTGTGGATGTCGGGCGGGTTGGGCATGTCGGGTATGTCGGGCGGGTGTTCGAGAAATGCGGCGATTTCCGGCGGGAAGAGGGCGAGGACCTCTGGCGGGAGCGGTGCGCCCTCGTCGAGGTCGGAGGTGTCGATGCCGAGGGAGGCCGCGAGTGATTCGAGGTGGGCGGTGAGTTCTTCGAGCGAAGCGGGCGGAGAAGAGGATTCAACGCGGAGGGCCGCGGAGGACGCGGAGGGGGAATGCGTGTTGAAGGCGGAGGAACCGGAAGAAGAAGACTCACCACTGAGATCACGGAGGGCCACGGAGGGGGAATCGGTGGAAGAGGAGGAAGAAGTGTCAGCGCGGAGAGCAGCAGAGGACGCACAGGGAGAATGAGAGGGCGGGAGTGGCGAGGTGTCCGACGCGCCGGCATGGGCTCTGCGAGTCGATCTGTTCAGGTGCGCGAGCCGGGATTCGTCGAGTGGCGTGATGCGAGAGAGGCGGTAGAGGTGGTACGCGGCTTTGCGGGCGCGTTCGGAGGCGCGGATGTAGTCGGGGTCGGCGGCTCTGGTCGCGGGGTCGGCGTGGGTGCGGGCGAGGGCGTTGAAGTCCTCGAGGATGCGGACAAGGACCCGGACGGCGGAGGAGAGGTTGAGAGATGCGGCGAGGCGGATGTGCGTGGATGCGCCGGATTCCATCTCACGGACGCGGGCCTGGGTGTCGGGCT
This sequence comes from Planctomycetota bacterium, assembly GCA_963204725.1. Classification (GTDB taxonomy): domain Bacteria; phylum Planctomycetota; class Phycisphaerae; order Phycisphaerales; family UBA1924; genus JAHBWV01. The sequence goes on along the minus strand of CAUJHH010000072.1, from coordinate 78,068 downwards.
TTGAGAGCCAGAGCGTGAGCGATGCGACGGAGATGTTGTGGGCGCGGGCGACGGAGGCGAGCGAGGCCTCGGGATCGGCGAGGGCGGTCAGAAGTGACTCGGTGACGGAGTGACTGAGTGGCGGAGTGGAGGAAGAGAACGCAGAGGACGCGGAGGAACGCGGAGGGGAAGAAGAGCAGGACTCACCACTGAGATCACGGAGGGCCACGGAGGACGCGGAGGGGGAGTGGGTGGAAGAGGGGGCAGAGGCAAGAGAAGGGGCGCTGGTTGGCGAGCAACCAGTGGCACGAGGGGCGGGAGTTGTCGCGGCGGGTGCGACCATGAGTACGGAGAATGTACGTCATGCCGCGGACCGTGTCAATGGGTTTTGTTTGGTACTCGGCAGATTGATGGAAGTGCCTGCAGTAGCGTTAGATGCGCGGGTCTTCAGGCGTTCTTGCCGGGATTTCGCAGCGGATGAGCCGATAGCCGAGGTCCATGGTGTCGAGCGTCAGGAGGTGGCGGTTGCGCTCGGCCCAACGGCTACGGGAGAGGTCGGCGCGGAGCGCGGCGAGACCGGGCTCGGCATCGATCCGCGCGAAACTGGAGATGCAGCTTCGCACCTCGGCACTGAGGTAGGACTCCGGCCTGCGCCAGTACGCGCAGAGGAAGCCGTCGATGCAATCGTGCGGAACGGGAACGGGCGCGATGTGCGCCGGACCGATCACGCGTTCCAGGAGAGATGTGAGAGAGGCGATTGCCGGGAAGATGGTGCGATCGTGGGCGAGGATCTCGGGGAAGTAGTCCTGCGTGAGCCAGAAGGGCGAGGAGTTGGGGGCATCCGGGACCCATGTGAGGATGACGACGCGTTGGCGCGCGACGCGGGCCATTTCGCGGAGGCCGCGCTCGGGGTCGGGCCAGTGGTGGATGGTGAGGATGGCCATGGCGGCGTCGACCGAGTTGCTTTCGAGCGGGAGGGCCTCAGCGGTTCCCTGCACGCACGGCGCGGCAAGCGGCGCGAGACGCTGGCGGATCATGACTTCGGAGGGTTCGACAGCGAGGACGGTCTTGGGTCGGGGTTCGTAGGAGCCGGCGCCCGCGCCGACATTGACAACGCTCGCGGCATCACCGAGCGCGGCATCGATGGCTGCGGCGACGCGCGGGTCGGGGCGACGGTGCGTGGCGTAGGCGTGGCCGATGGTGTTGTAGAGCGGCATGTGGAGCGTTCAGGTGCGGGATCGCCGAAAGATACACAGATGACAGGGCTCGGGCGAAGCCGGCGGCCGCATGTGGCGGGCGGATCTGAAGGCAGTTGCGAGACACAAGACTGGCCTGGTCGAGCGGGGCGATTCGCGCGCGGGATGGACTTTCTCAGGTCGTTCCCGAGTTCGGCTCTGCGTCGGTGGGTGACGGCCTGTCATACTTGCGGCGAGTGCTCGCGGCTCCAATCCAAAGGCCGCAGACGTATGCGCCGAACAGGACGATCAGCAGTGCCCAACTGGCCGGGAGGGCGAAGGTGTGGCTAAAGAACTGGACCGGCGCGTCGCTGGTTGAGATCACCGCGCTCACGACGAGCAGCAGCATGAGCGCGTGCGCCCAATAGGGCTCCATACTCTCAAGGATCGGGTTGCGATTGCGGCTGTTCATGTGCAAGGGTAGTCGTTGGAGATGGGCGGTTCATAGCCGCGAACGCCGGCGGTTGGTTGGCATCGAACGAATGGCGATGCGTCGGATGCGCGGTGGGATGGGGCAAGGACGCTCGCGGGTACCTGCCGAGGGATTGCGGCATGACGTTGGATTAGATGACGACGCATGATTGTGTCGCCCTTTCAGGGCTTGGACGGGTGGCCGTGTACCCGGGGCGACGCGCGTCGCTGCGCGAAGATTGTGTCTCGGGTTATGGACAGTCATACCTGGGGTCGACGGACGGAGACGAGGTTTGTCGTTTGGGCACCGAGCTTGCCGCAGAGCCGGCAACCTCGGTGGCACGGCGGTCCGTGGGATTGAAGCAACGCGGGAGGAGGTCGGGGCCACCGGCCAAGAGGAACTTGGTGCCATCCGCCGCGGCGCAGGGAAACATCGGTACCACCTGCCCAATACAGTCCCGTGTGAGCAAACAAACCGACACACTCCAGCTACCCGCCTCAGCGCACATTCGTGCCGCAAACGTCGAGCTTGGAAAGAGCCTTCAAGGCAAAGCGAAGATCTACCTTGACCAGCGATGGTGGATCTATTGTCGACAAACGCAGTATGGGGAGCCCTGTACGAAAGAACGTAAGGCCATTTGTCAGCAGCTTCGTGCTCTCGTGCGAGATGGGAAGGCTGTATGCCCGGCTGCTGAGCCAGTGCTGTCTGAACTTCTGAAAATTCCGGCCGAATCAACGCGTCGGAACATGGCGACCGTCATAGACGATCTCAGCATGGGCTACTGCCTGCAGTCTGAAGCTGTGCTCGATAGAATCGAATTGCTAGACGTTCTCACCAGACTCTTGAAAGTGTGTACGGAAGGCCACAGCATCCACCACTTGGCATGGACTCGTGTGGCATGGGTACTCGGTCTGCAACTGCCTATTTCGAAGGGAGCATCACCTGTCGAGTCGGAAGGGCTCCAAATCTCTTATTTCGAAAGTAGGGGCGGTTCAACGTCGATGGTTGACTTGGTGCGCGAATGGAACCCTATAGCAGGCGCAGCGTGCAAGGCGCTTGACGACAGCAAGATCATCGAGTCGGCGAATCAAGACATCGACCGCTACGGCTCTCAGCGCCCCGCTTTCGCTGATCTGTTTCTGAGTCAATGCGGTAGCGGTCTCGAAAGACTCAGGCCGGCACTGATCAATGACGTGGCAGGATATCTGTGGACACGCATGAAAGGTGGGTCCTCTGGCGAGCTTCCCGCCGAGTATCGAGGCCTCGCTGCCGACACTTTCATAGGCGCTTTACAGACGCGGTACACCGAGGCGAGAACCGCGTTCGAACTGCCGTCTGTGCAGATCCCGGCGGCGATCATTGCCGCCAAGGTGTCTGCCGGGCACAAGTTTCATCGCGGCGACTACTGGGATATTCGGCACGCGAGGTTTTCACTCCCGTATTGCACACACTTTCTCACAGAACGGTCTCTCGCCAGTCTTGTGGTGGGTAACCCGGGCAACGCATCGAATCTGTATCAGTGCAAGGTTCTTTCGGATGACACAGCGATAGCTAAGGAACTAGAGACAATTGCCTCATAGCTAAGTAGCTCTGATTACAGACTACCTCTCCACACTCACCGTGACCTGCGCCGCCTTCGGCTGCTTCGGCGCTTCGATGTGGAGCTTCTTGGCGCGGTGCTTGGACCAGTCGGTGACCTGGAGGTCGGGGCTGCCCTCGCCTGCGTGCGTGCGGAGGATGTCGTAGGTGTTGTTCCGCTGCGCGGGGGTGAAACCCGCATCGCGGATCAGGCGGCAGAGGACCGCTTCGTTCAGGCAGTAGGTCGTGCCCGCGGACGAGACGACGTTCTCTTCCATCATCACCGAGCCCATGTCGCTCGCGCCGAACATCAGCCCGACCTGCCCGATGTGCGGGCCCATCGTCACCCACGAGGAGCCGATCGAGTAGATGTTGTCGAGCATCAGGCGGCTGATCGCCTGCGTGCGAAGGTACTCCGTCGCGCCGGCCATGCGCACGCGTCGGCCGAACTCCGATGCGGTGGGGCCGAGGTCGCGGTAGTCAACTTCGTCGTCCTTCCCCCACTCGAATGCACGCGCGACGATATCGCCGGGGAACTCGGCCTCGAGCTCTCCCGGGTTCGTGCCCCAGTCCTTCACGCGCCCAAGGGGTGTGTTCTCGCGTTGGAAGGGCCAGGAGATGAAGGCCTTGTAGTGGCCGCCGGCTGTCGTTTTGCCTGTTGTGGGATCCTCAACGCCTGCGCCGAAATCGCGGATCGCCCGCTCCTGCCACTCGCGGACGAGCTTCATGTGGTGGATGCGGTCGGCGTGGCCCTCGATGTGGCCGAACATCATGGTCGCGCTCGTGAACATGCCGAGGGAATGGGCGACGTACATGCAGGTGAGCCAGGATTCGGCGTCGCATTTGCCGAGGCCGATCTTGCGGCGGACGGGCGTGGCGAAGATCTCTCCCCCACCACCCGGCAGCGAGTCGAGGCCGGCTTCCTTGAGTTTGGTCATCATCCAGCGGACTTTGGCTTCGAAGGTTGAGCCGGGGGGGTTGAAGAAGTGGACGAACTCGACGAACTCGGGCGGGCTGAAGGCGTGGATGTGGATGTGCGGGAAGCGGGACTTGATGGAGTGGAGGAGGTTGAGGTAGTAGTCCAGCGGGAGGTCGGGGTTCATGCCGCCTTGCATGAGGATCTGTGTGCCGCCGATGTCGGAGAGTTCCTGGATCTTCTGGTGGATGGTCTCGGTCGGCAGCGTGTAGGCGTCGTGGTCGTCGGCATCGCGGCGGAAGGCACAGAAGGTGCACTTGGCGGTGCAGACGTTGGTGTAGTTGATGTTGCGGTCGATGATGTAGGTGCGGAAGGTGTCGCCGTGGAGGGTGCGGGCGCGGGCGTCGGCCCAGCGGCCGAGGGTGTGGATCGGCGCGGCGCGGAGCAGGTCCAGCCCTTGGTCGGGGGTCAGCCGGGCGTGGCCCTGCGCGACGGCTTCCAGCAGACCGGTGTCGGTGGCGCTGAGACTCGCGTGCTCTCTGGGTGGCGTGTAGATGACGGGCATCAAGACCCCCGTTCGATTTCAATGATTCCTGAAACTACCAGAAGCGTAGCGTGTCCAGAATCCCCCCGCCACCCCGTCCCATTGACCCCCGCCCTCAGGACGCGTCCGCCCGGCGAACCGCCTCGCAGAACGCCGCGATCCGCCCGAGGTCTTTCACGCCCGGGGCGGACTCGACGCCGCTGGAGACGTCGACGGCGAAGGGTCGGAGGATGCGGACGGCGTCGCCCACGTTTTCGGGGGTGAGCCCGCCGCTGACGATGAGGGGGAGTTCGAGTGCATCGGCGTGGGGCTTGAGTGCGTTCCAATCGAAGGCGGTGCCCTGGCCCCCTGTGGAACCGTCGACGAGGATCGCATCGACTTCGTCGATCTTGCTCAGGCGCGCGAGGTCGGCCGCGATCGTCGCGGCGTCGAACTTGATGGCCTTGATGAGGTTCGGGCCGCACTGGCGGATCACCTGGTCGCTCTCATCTCCGTGTAACTGCACCATCGTCGTCGGGCAGGTCTCTTCGGCGTCGCAGAAGAAATCGACTGAGGCGTTCTTGAAGAGACCAACGGTGGAGAGAAACGGCGGCAGCGAAGCCTGGATCTCGAACGCCTCGTCCGGCGTCACTGCGCGGGGGCTCGCCTTCACGAAGACGAAGCCGATCGCGTCAGCGCCGGCCTCGGCACATGCGATGGCGGATTCGATGTCGCGAATGCCACAGATCTTGATGCGTGTGCGGAACAAGTGGACCTCGGATCTTCTGGGTTGACCATCGGCGGACATGCCGGAAACCATGAGCCCGAGAGGGTAGGTGGCGCGCGACTCAGCCGAGTTCCGCGAGAATCTGGCGTCCGAGCGCGATCTGCGCCTCATCGCGCAGGCGCGGCAGCGCGTCGCCGATCAGCCGCTTGGCCGTGATCGGGTCGTTGAGATACCGCGCGTTCACCAGCCCGAGCATGAGTCGGACGGTCGGCGCCTCGGCATCCGTGGGATAGGCATCCAGAAACCGCCGGTACGCGATCGCGGCCGTCGCGTGGTCACCCCGCTCAAACAGCCGGTTTGCGATCTCGTATTGGCGCTCACGCGGAAGCGTCACCGCGTGTTCGAGGTGTCCGAATTCCCCGAGCAGGTCCTGATATGCCACGATCGCGCCGGCGTGGTCCGCGCTCTCGATTCTCCCGAGCACGGTCGCCCGCGCCCGCGCGATCGCCTCGGCCTGCGGGTCTATGGGGCGGCTTGCCTCGACGCGCGACCGTCGGGTCGCCTGGAACGACGCCTCCTTGATCGCTCGCCTCCGGGCCGCGTGGCGCCCGAGCGAGAAGAGGTCCAGCCCCTCTCGCTTCACCAGTCCCGAGACCAGACAGAGCGACGCGATTGCCATGCCGAAGACATAGCCCCCGAGGTGCGCCCCCACGGCGGTCCCTCCCGCATCTGTCCCGAGTTTCAGGAAGTCCCACGCCACGTGGAACAGAATGAACACCCACGCCGGGAAGGTCACCACCCCGATCAGGATGAAGAAAATGAAAATCCGCACGCCGCTGCGTGGGAAGAGCACGAGGAACGCACCGGCCACCGCCGAGATCGCCCCCGAGGCCCCGATGATCGGGTGAACCCCCTGCAGCAGCCGCTCTGACAGCCCCGCAAACACCGCACCCGCGACGTACAGCCCGACGAACCCCACCCGACCCATCCTGTCTTCCACCGGCGGCCCAAACACGAACAAGAAAAGACAGTTTCCGGCAAGGTGCATGAACCCGCCGTGGACGAAGGCATATGTCACCCACGTCCACCAGGGGCTCCGGCCCGCCACCAGCGCAAACGTCTCCGCCCAGCGCTCTCCGCCATCCTCCACCATGTTGCCATATGCGAGCTGCGCCACCGCTGCCGCGATCGACATCGCCAGCATGAGTCTGGTCATGGTGGCCGGGCGGCGGAGCGGGACATCGGAGCCAAGCGGGATCAGCACGCCCGATCGTATTCGCACAACCCGACGCCCCCCACACATCCCCCGGCTGTCGCAGCCCGCACGAAACCACTTTCGCTCCGGATGCGTATTCGCACCAACGGTGGCTCATCGCGAGTCGCTTTCCTATAGTCGCCTCCCTGTGCGAGATGTGGCGGTCCGATGTGCGGCCGGTCTCCTGCGGGTGGCTTCCGAGTTAGAGGATCGACGCGAATGAGCACCTTCTCGAAGGGCCTGGAGGGCGTTGTTGCCGCGGAAACGCGGATGTCATTCATCAACGGTGAGAAGGGCATCCTCGAGTACGTCGGCATCCCGATCGACGACCTGGCCCGCCACTCCACCTTTGAAGAGACCGTTTTCCTGCTCTGGAACACGCGTCTGCCGAAGAAGGCCGAGCTCGATGCGCTGAGCCAGCAGATCCGCAGCCGTACGAAGCTGCCGCCGAAGCTCGTCGACATCATCCGGGGCATGCCGATCGATGCGCAGCCGATGCACGTCCTGCGGACGGCGGTCTCGGCGCTCGCTCTCTTTGATCCCAACCCCAACGCGACGGATATCCCCTCGGCGCAGGAGAAGGCCCTCAACATCCTCTCCCAGATCCCGACGATCATCGCGGCGTTTGATCGCCACCGGCGCGGGCTGGACCTTGTCGCCCCGCGGACCGATCTGACGTTTGCGCAGAACTTCCTCTACATGCTCAACGGCAAGGAGCCGACGGAGGCGATGGCGCGCGGCTTTGACATCTGCATGATCCTGCACGCCGACCACGGGCTGAACAACTCGACGTTCACGGCGCGGGTCGTGACGTCGACGCTCTCCGATATGTACTCGGCGATGACGGCGGCGATCGGTTCGCTGCGCGGCCCGCTCCACGGCGGAGCGAACGAGGAAGTCATGGAGATGCTCGGCGAGATCCCATCGATCGACGCGGTGGAGCCCTACATCATGGGCAAGCTGGCGAAGAAGGAGCGGATCATGGGCTTCGGGCACCGCGTCTACAAGACGATCGACCCGCGGGCCACCTTCCTCAAGACGTTCGCGAAGCAGATCGCGACGGACACGGGGAACCTCAAGCTCTACGAGATGTCGAGCAAGATCGAGGAGATCATGGCCCGCGAGGTCGGCGCAAAGGGGATCTACCCCAACGTCGATTTCTACTCGGCGACCACGTACCACTCGATCGGCCTCAAGCTCGACCTCTTCACGCCGATGTTCGCGATGTCGCGCGTCAGCGGCTGGGCCGGCCACTGCATCGAGCAGCTCAGCGATAACCGCCTCTACCGCCCCGCGGCGAAGTACGTCGGCCCGCACGATGCGCCGTATGTGCCGATGGAGAAGAGGTAAGAAGTAGGCACAAGGGCATGAGCGCCTCGCACCGTAGAGCAGGACAGATGCTCCGGGAGCGATGCTCGCGTCCTTCCGGTTCTGAGGCCCAACGGGCCGCGATAGCCGGAGCCCGGGACGACGCCCCTGCGTGGAGCGGTACGTGAGGTGGCATAGACAGTTCTCACGACGCGTCGCCTCGTCTTTATCGCTCACGCTCCGCTCTGAGCGAAGATCGGTGCCAGGCTCTTCGCCGCTTCGGCGCACGGCTGGTTGCCACGGGTTTCAACCCGTGGAAAGCGGACCACACTCACTCCCTCTTCTTTCTCTCGTCGCCCCCTGGGCCGACGAGGCCGCACGCTGATCGCTGTGTCGTCCGCCCAAGGGGCGGGGAAGAACAAAGGAGAGGGGAGAGAATGGGTTCGCATTCCACGGGTTGAAACCCGTGGCAACAATCCGTGCGCCCTTGCGGGCGAAGGTGCGAGGAATCGAATGCTCGGTCGGCATCAGAGGGTGCGACAACGACCTTCTCAAACTCATGCCGCCAAACCCCGCGCTCGCGCGCGGGCCTCCCTTCAACGCAGCGGCGACGCCTTCAGAACGGCACCGGGCTCTCGCAGCGTTCGGGTCTGCGGTTCTCGGGATCGATGAACGCGAGGAACTTCGCGTGCAGCAAGAGTCGCGGCCCGGACTTTGCTCCGTCTCCATAGAGCGTGTCGCCCACGATCGGGCAGCCGAGGCCGCCCTTGCCGCCGGGTGCTCGGGCGTATGCCGCGTGCAGACGGAGCTGGTGCGTCCGACCGGTGATGGGCTCGAAGTGGATGCGTGTGCGCGGCTCGCCCCCACCGTCCGCGTTCGGATCGCCGGGCTCGCGCTTCATGACGCGCCAGCGTGTCACGGCCTCGCGCCCGTGGGTCCAGTCGATGATCTGCAGCGGCCGTCGATCGACGTCCGGTCGCATCGGAAGCGAGATCGTGCCCGAGTCCCCCACCACCTCGCCCATGAGCACCGCCTCGTACGCCTTGGTGACGGCGCGGGCCTCGAACTGGCGAGAGAGGTGCCGGTGGGCGTCGGGGTCGCGGGCGAGCACCATCAGCCCGCTCGTCTCCATGTCGAGCCGGTGCACGACGAACGGACCGGAGGCCTGCGGCACGAGGAGCTTGGCCCGGCTCGCGACGCAGTCCTGGTTCTGCTCCCCCTTGCCCGGCACCGACAGCAGCCCCGACGGCTTGTCGACGACAAGGAACCGCTTGGAGATCAGGACGATCTTGAGCTCGCCGTCGATCTTGAAGAGTGGCGTGGGCATGGGCTGTGGACGGGGCTGGGGGTGGGACCGGAACGGGGGCTTGGGCGAATCTGGGAACCCAACCCGGGCGGCTGGGTCGCGCTAACCTTTCTCGTGACGCGCTCAATCTACGCATTCGCTGGCGGTTACGCCAGTTGTCGAGATCCCGAGGAACCCGCCGCATGAATCGCCAGACCGCGCTTTGCACTCTTTCCGCGTCGCTCTTGCTCGGTTGCGCGGGTGCTGCTGCGGAGGCGCAGATGGCGGCGTGGGCGGAGGCGGAGGCCCCGATCCTGACCGGTCACGTGCGTCTGACCAGCCCGGAACGATTTGCGAAGGCGGGCGAGGCATACTTCAGCCCGGATGGCAAGTGGATCATCTTCCAGGCCGTGGACGTCGGCGAGCCGGCGACGGCACCCTATGGGATGTATGCCGCGGCCTTGGTGCAGGACGAGCGGGGCGAGATCGCGGGGATCCAGGAGCCGATCCTGCTGAGCCCGCCGGGCTCGGCGAACACGTGCGGGTGGTTCCACCCGACCGATCCGACGAGGGTCATGTTCGGCTCGACGATCACCGCTCCGAAGGCCCAGGAGGCCCCGGGATTCAAGGTGGGAACGAGCCGGTATGTCTGGGCGTTCCCGGCGGAGATGGAGGTTTCGACGCGGACGATCCCGGTGCGATGGATCGAGTCGCGCGGCGGGTGGCCGGGGCAGGACGCGCCGGCGGATTGGGATGCGCCGGTGCCGCTGTTCGAGCGGAATGGGTACGACGCCGAGTGCACGTGGTCGCCGGATGCGCGATTCGTGCTGTACGCCCACGTTGAGCCGGGCGAGCCGGACGAGAACGGTGTGCTGGCACCGGCGGACGCGGACATCTGGATCTATGACACCGAGGCGAGGACGCACAAGGCGCTGGTAGCGGAGAAGGGGTACGACGGCGGGCCGTTCTTCTCGGCGGATGGCAAGTGGATCTGCTACAGGTCCGATCGGAAGCGGAACGACCACTTGCAGATCTACATCGCGAAGCTCGCGTTCGACGATGCGGGCGCGATCACGGGTGTCGAGCGTGAGGTCGCGCTGACGGCGAACGACGATGTGAACTGGTGCCCGTTCTGGCACCCGAACGGTCGATTCCTGCTGTACGCAACGAGCGAGCTGGGGCACGACAACTACGAGGTCTTCGCGATCGATGCGGACCCCGAGGTCTCGATCGGGAGCCGCTCGCGCGTGCCCGTGACGATGGCGATGGGCGCGGATGTGTTGCCGGCGTTCGATCCGAGCGGGAAATGGATGATGTGGACGAGCCGTCGTCAGCCCCAGGGGGACGCGGGGACGTCTTCGACGCAGTTGTGGGTTGCGAGGTTCAACGCGGCGGCCCTCGAGCAGAAGCTCATGATGCCGAAGGATGGATCGCCGGTCTCGAACTGAGTCTTGCGCGTGCGCGCTGCCGGTCACGCGGCCGGCCTGTCGGAGCGGGGAGCATGTTCGAGCCCGACGACTTTGGATTGTCCCCCGCAGCGACGCTGTCGCACGTCGCCGATCCCGCGCCGAGCCGGTTCCACGTCCCATTCTGGAACGCGTGGGCGAGGGCGATTGCGGCGGACCCGGCGCGGCTGACACATTGGATCGGCCCGGATCTCGATCCCGTCGATGGTGGGGCCACGCACCATTTCATCAGCCATCGGCATGTGCGGATCGGGTGTCGGCTGATCGAGCCGCCGAGGGAGGCGGGGGGACGGGGCGCGGTCCGCGCGGGGCTGGTGACGGTGCATGGGTACGACAGGCCGGTGGCGCTGGTGCAGGAGGATGAACGCTGGGCGGAGCTGGCGTCGCGGGGCGTTGCGGTGCTGGCGATCCGCGTGCGTGGGTATCCGGGTTCGATGGTTGATACCGGGGACTGGAGCTCGCCGTCGTGGGTCGCTCGCGGGCTGGATGTGCCGACGATCGCGGGCGGTCCGGAGGGCGCGGAGTCAACGATGACGGATCTGATGGCGTGGTCGCTTGCGCTCGGGGTTGCGGACGTGGTGAACGCGTGCCGCGCGATGGGTGGCGTGCTCGGTGCGGGCGTGCCGCTGTATCTGAGGGGAGAGTCGTTCGGCGCGGGGCTTGCGGTGATCGCGACCTCGATGCTGTCGCAACATGCGGAATTGGGCGCCGCGATCGAACGCCTGCAGATCGGGCTGCCGACGCTTGGCGATTGGAAGTGGCGGCTCGCGCCGGAGCGGGCGCGGCGTGCGGGCGGCGCGCAGCGTGAGATCGTGGACCTCTTGACGCAGGAGGCCTCGCGCGCAGATGAGCTGGTCGAGCGGCTGCGGATCTGCGATGCCGCGATCCATGCGCAGCGCGTGCGGTGCCCGGTGCTGTGCAAGCTGGCGCTGCGGGACGAGATCGTGCCCGCGCCCGCAGCGGCATCGGTCTACAACGCGCTCCACACCGCGCCGGGGAGCAAGTGGCGATTCGTGACGCCGTATGGGCACTTTGACGGGGGGATCAAGAACGCGAGGCGGCACGCGATCTTCGAGCGGTGCGCTGCGGACTTTCTTGATCCGGGGGCGAGCCCGTGCGAGGCCATGGTGCGCTGGCAGCCGCTGCTGGCGCAGGGGGAGCGTCTGCCATGATGAGATCCCGCATGCGTGGGGGTTCGTTGGTGGACGGATTCGTGTCTATTCTCTGACATGACCCAGTCGCTTCGCACGCTGCTCGCCGGATTGATTGACTACGCGGGGCTCTTTCCTCCGGCCAAGCTGGAGATGGGGCCGAGCGCGGAGCAGTTCGCACGCCATGTCCGAGGAGAGCACGAGTTTGCGCTCGGGCGGTTTATCTGTCCGGTGTCGCGGCTCGGCGAGCTGACGCAGGCGGCGTCGGCGCTGATGCCGGGGACGTATGCGACAAGCGGGTATCGGGAGTACGCGGAGACGACGCGTCCATGGGCGATCTCGGCGATCCTGGATGGGCCGCTGCCGGACTCATTCGAGGACTCGCTCGATGAGATCGACGCCTTCAACGAGCATCACAGCAGCGAGCAGAACGGGCTGGCGAAGATCGACACGATCGAGCTCAAGGTGACGCGGCCGGATGCGATCGACGAGGTGCTGGACGAGTTGCCGGAGGAGGTCTTCCCGTTCTTTGAGTTTGACATCGGGCAGGACTGCCGCGGGTTTGTGGCGGCGCTGGCGGGGAACGCGGAGTCTGGCGGCGCGGCGGCGAAGCTTCGGTGCGGGGGCGTGCGGGCGGAGATGATCCCTCCTGCGGAGCAGATCGCGGACGCGATTCTCGCGCTGGTGGCGGCGGATGTGCCGTTCAAGGCGACTGCGGGCCTGCACCACCCGGTGCGGGCGGCGCAGAACCTGACGTATGAGGTGAGCCCTCCCCGGGCGGTGATGCACGGGTTTGTGAATGTGTTCCTGGGAGCCGCGCTGGCGCGGGCGCACCGGCTGGACCGGGAGGCGTTGCTGCGGGTGCTGGTTGAGGAGGATGCGCGGGCGTTCCAGTTCACCGAGGTTGGGGCGTCGTGGCGGGACGTCGTGATTGATACGGCGTCCCTGGCGAAGGTGCGCGAGACGTTTGCGCTCTCATACGGATCGTGCTCGTTTGATGAACCGATCGAGGATCTTGCGAAGCTCGGGCTGCTGTGAGTATTCTGGCGGGCTATGAAGCTGCTGCTGATCATCGGTCCGATTGTGATCGCGTTTGGCGTGATCGCGTTCATGTTCCTGCGACGGAGCGGGAGGATGGGCGGCATCCGATCGGTCGCGATATTCCGGAGGACGCACCTGCCCCTGACGGAGATGCGGGTGAAGGCGGTCGTGGAGCGGGCGCTTGGCGACACGCCGGAGATCACGTTCCTGCCGATGCCGGAGCGTGAGGATGGAGCACAGCTCTTTGCGTTCGTGCGCGAGGGCGTGGTGTTCGGGGTCATCGGCGTGCCGAAGCCGTACGTGAATCCTGCGGCGCACGAGGAGATCCGCGCGACTTTGAAGGATCCGGACGCGATCCGGGGGATGACCGAGCACGGGGCGTGGCTCTCGGTCGACCACATGCGGGGCGTGGCGGATCTGGGCGAGATCAACTCGGTGATCGGACGGGTGGTCGCGGAGCTGATCGACGACGAGGCGATGCTGCTCTATGACGTCAAGCACCAGAAGTTCGCGACGATCGACGGGATGACGCGCGACATGCTGCGGGGTCCGGCTCCGATGATTGTGTTCGGCGCCGAGGGGACCGAGGTCGCGATCGACGTGGATGATGCGGCGATCGAGGCGGCGAAGCAGAAGGCGCAGGAGCGTTGGTCGGAGTTCCTGATCGCGTGGCACAACCGCCAGCCGGGAGAGTTTTTCTCCGTCAAGGGGCCGTTTCACGACGGGAAGCACACCGAGCACATGTGGGTGAACGTTGAGGAGGCCGACGAGGGCGGCGTTCGCGGGAAGATCGGGAATACGCCGACGGTTGTCAGGAACCTCGCAGAGAACGACCCGGCATCGGTCGCGATCGCGGATGTTGAGGACTGGATGATCTTCGATCCGTCGGGGAAGATTCGGGGCGGGTTCAGCATGGGGACCATGCTGGCGCGGAAGATGGGGTGAGCGGGCGGGGCGCGGTCACGGTCTGCGGTAGGCAGAGAAATCGGCGAGGACAACGGCATCGCCCCGGCAGGACTCGATACGGAGTCGGAGGCGCGTTGTCGTGATGCGCTCGGTGCGGATGATCCGGCGGGGGCCGATGGTTGTGCCGCGCGCGAACTCGACCCAGCGATCACCGTCCCACCAATCGACGGCGAATGACTCGATGCGCTGGCCGAGACGGATGTGCTCGCGGAGCTTGATGACGTCGAGCGTGCGGGGCTCGGGAAGATCGAGGACGACGGAGGCGGAAGTGATGCCGTCGGGCGTTGTCCAGTAGGTCTCCGGGTCGCGGTCGAGGAGATTGGCGGGCCCGTAGCGAGCGTCGGCGGCGGAGCGCACGTGCTCCGAGGAGATGTGTGCGCCCTGCGTGAGGTCTTCGTCGAAGGTCTGGTCGAGGATGCTGCGGAACTCGGTCAGCGAGGCGGCGTCGTGCTCGTGGATGAGGCCTCGGCGGTCGGGCGGGATGTTCAGGAGGAGGTTCGCGCCGCGTCCGACAGAGGCGTACCAGATCTCGATGAGTTGCTCGGGGGTCTTGATCTTGTCGTCCTCTGAGGCGTGGTAGAACCAGCCGGGGCGGATGGAGACGTCGGCCTCAACACCGATCCAGCGCGTGCCCGCCGGGTCGCCGGTATCGAGTCGCTTGACGTCCATGCCGGGCATCATGCCATCGACGGTGATGGTCTGCCATGAGGTCTCTGAGCTGATGCCCCGCTCGTTGCCGACCCAGCGGCAGCCGGGCCCGACATCGCTGAAGATGATCGCGTCGGGGGCGAGGTGATGGACGAGGTTCCACGTCGCGGGCCAGCCGTAGTAGGAGGTCTTGTCGATGGTGCGGCTCTCGCGGGCTCCGCCGTAGAAACCGTCGCCGCCGTTCGCGCCGTCGTGCCAGACCTCGAAGACGGGTCCGTAGGTCTCGATGAGTTCCTGGAGCTGGGCGCGGTAGTACGCGACATATTCGGGCGAGCCGTAGCGGGCGTGGTTGCGGTCCCAGGGGGAGAGGTAGATACCGAAGCCGATCTTCTGTCCGGCGCACGATTTGGCGAGGTCCCCCACCACGTCGCCTGTGCCGCCCTTCCAGGGGCTGGCCTTGACCGAGTGCTCGGTGAATGCGGAGGGCCAGAGACAGAAGCCGTCGTGGTGCTTGGCGGTGAGGATCAGGCCGGTCATGCCCGCGGCTTTCGCTACGCGTGCCCACTGGTCTGTGTCGAGAGCGGTGGGATCGAAGATCTCGGGGGTTTCGTCGCCGAACCCCCACTCCTTGTCGGTGAAGGTGTTGGTGGTGAAGTGGATGAAGCCGCAGAACTCGCGCTCGTGCCAGCGGATCTGCGGCTCCGTGGGGAGCGCGCCGACGGGGGCGGGCGGGGGATCGGCGGACGCGAGCACGCATACAGTAAGACATATACTAAGCATGGCGGCCCTTTCGACTCGGCAACACTGAATGTTAGCAACGCCTGAGAGCAAGCAACAACGGCGGTTCCTCCAATCCCTGCACCAGGATGCGGCGCACCACATCCTGCACGAATTCCACACACCGCTCCATTGGTCCCACTTTCAGAATATCTGGATTCTTGTTACCTATCATTTTGCCATGCGCAATAGCATTACGTATCTTGTACAAATGCATCCATGCTTCGCTCGACGAACAACCAAATTGCGCATAGCTAATACCTTGCCTCATGCGCTCAGACCACAAATCTACACGGCAAGCGACCATCTCAGCCATCCTTCCGGCACCACGGGAGTCTTCAAACAGCAGCAACTCCAAGATGGATATGTGGCTCAAGAGTGACCACATGTGCGCCCGAGGCATAAGCCGCTGATTGTACCATAGCGACATCGCATAACTGAATAATGAATCCCTTGTTACATGCTTATCCAGCAAACTACGCAAATGCCGCACTTGCTTGGCATAGTCCGAATCGACTCGAATGAATGGGCGCCTGTCGAATTGTGCATATGCATCAATCGATGCTAGCGATGGGTCCATCACTAGTTTGCCATTGTTTTGCACTGCAAACAGGGTTTCAACTGCTCTACCAACCAGAGACGACGCCTCGAGCAGACGGTGCGAATATCGTGTAGTTGCGCTCTCGGTTGCTACGAGTGGCATGTCCGATACGTAGTATCGCTTCGCGATTTCCATGCTACATACAATGGTGCTTACGCCATCATCTATCCATTCATTGGCTGCGCCTTCCAATGCACTTACAAGCCACTTGTGATGGCAGAGCCCGGTGTGTTGTAGCAGCACATGATGCAAGAGAACTGCCTCTTCGTCGGTAGCCCGACGGATTTTGATCCCCTCCATCACGTCAACAACGGGCTCAGCGAGCATAATATTCGGGTATAACAGCGAGATATGTTTATCAACAATGCATCTGTCTATTGACATTACACTTATCATTTATTCCGATCCTGATTCATGATCATTTCCGTAGAGATACTACACTTGCTATAACACGTAGG
Source organism: Planctomycetota bacterium (assembly GCA_963204725.1). GTDB lineage: Bacteria > Planctomycetota > Phycisphaerae > Phycisphaerales > UBA1924 > JAHBWV01. The sequence continues at coordinate 61,742 of CAUJHH010000072.1, read as the reverse complement.
CCATGCATCCATTGTGGCTGTTGCGCTGTCATCGCGGTATTATACTACAGAACACGGCATGCCAACTGCTCGTGCGCATCCCTGTCGAACGTGCGCGTAGCGGTCAGGTGCACCTGCGCGCGTCGATCAGCCGGTGGACTGCATGGCGGCGGCGATGGCGTTGATGCTGGCGTAGATCGCCTGCTGGAGCTGCTCCGGGTCTTCGGTTGAGGACTCGTCGCGGGCGCGGCGGAGGAGTTCGACCTGCGCGAGATTCAGGACATCCGTCCACGGGTTGCGGGCGTCGATGGCGCGGGCGATCACGGGCTCGCTCTCCAGGAGGTAGGACTGGCCGGTGATGGAGAGGATCGCGGCGCGGGCGGCGTTGAAGTCACGCTCGAGCAGGTCGTGCAGGGCCTCGCCGTGCTCGTGCTCCTTCGCGTAGAAGCGTGAAGTCTCAAGGCGGGCCCGGGCCATCTCGCGCTGCGCGTTGTCGATCACGGTCTGGAAGAAGGGCCACTCCTGATAGGCCGTGCGGCACCACGCGAGTTCGGAGGGGCTCATCGCATCGAAGGCGGCGCCGAGACCGTACCACGAAGGAGCGAGGTAGCGCATCTGGATCCATGAGAAGACCCACGGGATGGCGCGGAGGGAGTCGAACGTGAGGTCGCCCCCGGTGCGGGCGACGGGGCGGGAGGCGATCGGCAAGCCGCCGATGTGCTGGACAGGGCTGGCGGCCATGAACCATGGCCAGAACCGAGGGTCCTCGATGAGCGCGCGGTAGGCGAGCATGGAGCGTTCGGCCATCTTGTCGATGAGACCGCTCGCGCCGTCGGGGCGCGAGGGCTCGGCTCCCTTGCCGACGACGCCTCCCTGTTGGGCGGAGACGATCATGGCGCTGACGATCTGCTCAAGGTGGCGCTTGGCGATGGCGGGGACGCCGTAGCGGAAGGAGATGACCTCGCCCTGCTCGGTGAAGCGGATGCGTCCGTTGTGCGCGGGGAGGGGCATGGAGAGGATGGCGCGGTTGGCGCGGCCGCCGCCACGACCGACGGTGCCGCCTCGACCGTGGAAGAGGCGGAAGGCGACGCCCTGGCCGGCGCAGGCGTTTCCGATGCTCTCCTGGGCTTCGCGGAGCGCGACGTTGGCCATGAGGAAGCCGCCGTCCTTGTTGGAGTCGGAGTAGCCGAGCATGATCTCGATGAATGGCGTGGCGTCGCAGGTTTCCTTCCGGCCGCGGGCGCGGAGGTGCGCCATGAAGGCGGGCTCGGCGAAGAGTGTCTCGAGCAGTTCCGGACCTCGCTTCAGATCATCGATCGTCTCAAGCAGTGGAACGACATCGAGGCCGCTGGTGGCGGGAGCATCCGGCGATGTGCCGGATCGATAGAGGCCGACTTCCTTCATGAGCAGCAGGACCTCGAGCAGGTCGCTGGGTGCGTGGGTCATGGAGACGACGTACGCCTGCACCGAATCGGGCTCGGTCGCCTTCGCTTCGGCGACGACGCGGAGCACGGCCATCAGCTCCGCGGTCTCGGGTGAGAGCGTTGCGCCGGGCGGCAGGAGCGGCCTCGGGCTTGCGAGTTCGGAGCGCAGGACCGCCATGCGAGCGGATTCGTCGAGCGACTCGTAGGAGTCGCTGACCGCGCTGACACGGAGCAGCTCGGCGACGGCGCGTTCGTGGACGGCCGAGTGCTGGCGGATGTCGAGGCTGGCCATATGGAGGCCGAAGACGCGGACGCGGTAGATCAGTGTGGCGAGGGGCCCTTCGTCGGCGCAGGTGCCGAGACCGACGGCGTGGAGGCACTCGACGATCTCCTCGAGGTCGGAGATGAGCAGCCCGGCGGCGTACGAGGGATCGCGGCGCACTCGTGCCATGATCTGGAGGATGCGGAGGCGGAAGGGCTCGTGGCTCGCGTGGGAGCGGATGTCGGCGTCGGGCGCGTCGAAGGCGGCGTCCCGCGCGATCGACTCCCAGAGAGACTTCGGAACGTGGCAGCGCCGGTCGGAGACGCTGAGCTCCTGACGCAGGCGTTCGAGCTCGAACGCGAACTTCGCGCGGGCGGAGCTGGCGAGCATGGCGAGGGCCTCGCGCGTGGCGTCGCTGGTAACGCGCGGATTGCCATCCCGGTCGCCACCGATCCAGGTTCGGTAGCGAAGCAGGGGGGGGAGGTGCGCGATGGTGATGTGGCTTGCGGCGTCGCCGTGGATGCCCCGGAGGCCGTCGACAAGGTCGCGTGCGAGCAGCGGAACCGAGTCCCAGATGGAGCCCGTGAGGAAGTGGAGACCGTTGCGCACCTCGTCGAGCACACTCAGGCGGCGGGCCCGCACTTCGTCGGTCAGGAGGAGCATGGTGGCGACCTGGCGGAGACGCGACTCGGCGGCGCGGCGCTGCACCGGCGAGGCGCGATCGCTCTGGCTCGTGCCGATGAGCTCCGAGACCTCGCGGAGCATGAGCTGGAGGCTGCGCCGACGGGACTCGGTCGGATGGGCGGTCAGCGTGGGCTGGATGTCGAGCTTGTTCAGGAGCGAGAGCGACTGATCGGCGGTGAGACCGGCGCGGGCGATGGTGAGGAGCCCCTCGGCGATGGACTCGGCGCGCGGACGCTCGAAGGTCTCGGCGAGCTCGCGTTCCCTGTTGATGCGCGTGATGGTGGCCTTCTCCGCGTTGTTCAGGAGGTGGAAGCGCACCGTGAGGTAGCGAATCATGGCGAGGAGATCGCTGGTCGTGCGCGCGCCGATGAGTCGTCGGGCTTCGGCTGGGTCACGATCGCTCGCGCCGGGACCGGACGCTCCGGCGCAGAGAGCGGCGAGTGATCCGGCCAGATCGCGGGCGGCGGCGTGGGGCCCGGAGGCAACCTCGTCGAGCGCGCCGGTCACGAGTTCGTAGGGATCGGGCGTGTGCATGCACAATCATCGCATGCTGGCATGCTGGCGACGGATGAACCCGTGAATCGATCGCGCAATTCTTGAGAACTTTGAAGGAGCGGTGGCGGAGAGTGCCTCTTCGAACTGCGCGAGCCCTGCTCACGGAAGGCGTCGGAGCACGATGGCGGTCTGATCTCCGTATGCACGCTCCACGATCGCGATCGGCTCGAACGCAGGAGATGCGAGACGGTGGAAATAGTCACGGTCGTAGAAGATGTTCGCGTTTGGACCGGTTCCCATCGAGAGCCATGCCCAGTCGGAGGCGAGCTCGGAGTCGGAGAAATGGTCCCGGATGTTTCGGGTCAAACGCCAATCCGGCGCGTTCGCGATCGTGTGGCGAATGAATGCACGATCGTGGATAGTGGCGTAAAGGCAGCCGCCGGGGACGAGGGTTCGCGCGAGTTCGAGCAGCCACGCGTCGGCGAGGTGCTCGATGTGAGTGAAGACAGAGCCTGCGTAGATGAGATCGAGCGACGCATCCGGAAGCGGAAGGTGCGGCGCGGTCGTATTCGTGAAGTAGCGGATCGAGGGATGCAGGTGTCTGCGACACCAGTCGATTGCAAGGGGGTCGATATCGCAGCCGGAGAGCGCCCATCGCGGGCGGCGCTGCCGGATGATGCGGAGCATCGGACCGGCGGCGCATCCGAAATCGAGGACCCGGAGCGGATCTGACTCGGAGAGCTTTGCGTCGTCGAGGACTCGCAGCATCGCGTCTGTGTGGCGGGTTGCGAGCTCGATGTAGCGTTCGGGCGTCGGGCCGTAGCCCCGCCAGAGCATCTGCGGAGGAACCTGGGCGCCGTCGGACATCGATGCATTCGTTTCCGGCGCATCCATTCGAGGGACGATGCGGCAGCGCATTCTTCCGTTCGCCGGCGGAGGCGTTTCGGGCGGCCCGAATACGCCGCAGGGAAGGATGCGCCGCGGACCGGAGTTGCTTTGTGGCATCTTGGACGGCCCCTCGTTCGGCGGCCTCGGTCGACTCAGGTCTTCAGAACGACGTAAAGCGCGTGGATCAGTCCGGGCAGATAGAAGAGGAGCGTCAGAATGATGCTGATGACCAGCGAAAGCCCGACGCCCTTTTTGAGAAAGACCGCCAGCGGCGGCAGCAGGATGGCGATGATGACCATCAGGAGTGTGTTGGTCTGAAGGTCGCTCATGGGGAATCTCCGCTCTTGGTCGTCCTTCCATCGGGCGCACGTGAATCATGGAAGGGTGATGGGTCGCATGCTACCAGAGGTCGGTCACGCTCGCCAACGAGGGGGATGCTCAGGCGGGCCTCATGTGCTCGCCGATTCCATCAACGAAGAACTCGACCGAGCCGCACGAGGTGCAGGCGTAGACGTCGAATGTTTCCTTGTTGACGAAGAGCTCGCCGAGGTCGCCGAGGAGCCCCCATCGTCGCCCCTCGTGGAAGCGTTTGGTGCCGAGAAAGACCTTGGCGATGTTGCATCTCGGGCAGATGACGTTCTTGCGTCCGGCGTCGTCGTTTCGCTCTTTCATGGCGGCGTCTCTCCTTTTGTCAGGATGGCTTGAGCGACTCAACGAGCAGGCGGTGGAAGTGATGGACGCACTGCTCGCGGGTCGGCGAGTATCGGCCTCGCGTGTAGAGGGAAGAGCGGACACCCTTCTGGGTCGCCTCGACAACGGCTTCGTCCTCGCGCTCGACGCGGTCGAGGGAGCTGCCGGCTCCGCGATCGAGCTTCGAGCGATCGCCGACGTAGGCGGAGAACGAGACCTTGGTGAGGTCGGGAGCGAGCGGACGGACGACGTTGACCGAGAGCCCCCAGGGATAGAAGTTCAGCATGGTGTTCGGGAAGAGCCAGAAGTAGTACGCCGCGATGCGCTTGCCGTGGTCGGGGTGGTCCGGCGGCAGATCGAAGCACTCGTCCGCACTGCCCTTTGACGCGACGCCGACCTGCAGGTTGCACCACGCGTGCTGCTCGGTGACGTATGAGCCGTAGTCGAGCGCGGCGTTGAGCGAATCGTGGACAAAGGGGATGTGCAGCCCCTCGAGGTAGTTGTCGCAGTAGAGAGCCCAGTTGGCGTGGACGAGGTAGTCGCGGGAGCGAGCCGGCTCGGCGGTGAGCGCGTCGAGATCCATGAAGGAGAGCCGGTTCCTGATGGGGGCGATCGCCTCTTCGAATGTGCAGGCCGGGTCCAGCGAGCACCAGATGAGCTTTGCGAAGGTTCCGAACCGGACGCGCGGGAGGTTGTCGCGCTCGGTGGGGAAGTTCTTGCAGCGGTCGAACTCGGGCATCTGCTTGAAGCGTCCGTCGAGCTCGAACCGGCGGCCGTGGTATCGGCATCGGAGCGTCGAGCAGACGCCGCCGCGCTCGACGACGAGATTGCCACGGTGTGTGCAGGCATTGGAGAGGACGTGGAGGTGATCGTCGTGGTCGCGGGTGACCAGGAGCGGTTCGTTGAGCAGCCCCTCGAGGAGTGTGGCGGGGAGCGTCGACCCGGGGACGCGGACGGCGTCGAGCGGCGCGAGCGCCTGCCACGAGCGAGCAAAGACCCTGGTGCGCTGGAGCGCGTGGAGTTCGGGATCTCCATAGGCCCAGCCGGGGAGCGTCTCGGCGCGCGTGATGTCGGCGTTGATCTCGGGCAGTTTGGTGGGCATGTGGGACGTTATCGGGGGGGCGAGCGGCGGGGCAAGCGACATAGATCGCCGATTCGGGTGGGATGTTGCGGACAGTCACGGACGTAGACGTTACCATGAGCGTGCCGCAGCGGCGCGGCTTCTGTTTGAACATGGCGTGGAGCGCGAGACGGTTGCCTACGGGAGTGTGTCGATGAATCGCTGGATTTTGGCGGGCATCCTGGCAGTTGTGGCCCTGATCACGACCGGTGTTTCGGTCGCCATTCAGGGCCGGAGCGCGCTCATCGAGCTGCTGCCGAATCTCGCGGCGGAGATCCTGGGACTTTCGCTGACGGTTGCGTTGGTGGACTGGCTGATCGAGCGGGCGAAGTTGGCCGACGAGGCGCAGCGGATGGCATGGGCGATGCTGCACGACATCGACCACGCGGTATGGGTCTGGCAGGGCGGCCGGCGAGAGTTCCACCTCGACGAGATGTACGCGCTGCTCGATATGGTGCAGGAGAGCGAGCCGGTCGCGGAGTCGACGCAGGAGCTGCTCGCCAATCTCGGTGTTCGCGCGTCGGACAATCTGCGTCTGCAGTCGAAGCTTCTGCGTCGCCACCGCAAACTGAAGCAGGCGATGATCTCCCTCTCCGGCCTCGCACAGATCCGGGAGATCAAGCGGCTGGTCGATGCTCGATACGCGGTCGATTCGCTCCAGCTGTCGATCCGGCAGCTCTCGGAACTGACCGAGCAGGAGATCCACCCGGGGCAGTTCGGGGCGGCCAAGGGGCTGCGCGACGCGACCCTCGAGGCGCAGACACGCCGGTATCTCGGCGAGCGGGGGCTGATCATGGCGGCGCGGGCGGCCAGTGAGAACAAGACGCCGAGTTCGGTCGCGGTCGGGGCGATGGCGTCCGACAGCGGCGCACCCGGCTCCGAGTTCGGTTCTGCGGGTAGGATCCGGTAGTCGATTCCTCAGGAACACCCGCGAACGCACCATGCGACACGTCACGCTCATCACCACCGGCGGCACGATCGAGAAGACCTATGACGAGCAGACGGGAGGCCTCGCCAACCGCCGCTCGCTGGTCCGACGGATGCTGCGGCGCCTGCGCCTCGAGGACATCACGATCAACATCGTGGAGCTGCTGAGCAAGGACTCGCTCGACATCACCGATGAAGATCGGACGCGGATCGTCGACGCGGCGCGCACGTTCGGGGCGGATGCGGGCTCGACGCTCGACACGGACGGGATCGTGATCCTGCACGGGACCGACACGCTCACGATAACGGGGCAGTGGCTGCACGAGAGGATCGCATCGCCACGGGTGCCGATCGTGCTGACAGGCGCGATGCGACCCTTCGAGATGACCCGCTCGGACGCGCTGCAGAATCTCACCGAATCGATCTTTGCGGTGGGCGTGCTCACCCCCGGGGTCTACTGCGTCGCGCACGGACGGGCGTTGGCGTTCCCGGGCGTCGTCAAGGATCGGCAGCGGCACACCTTTGTGAAGGTTTGAGCCGCGTCGTCATGGCGTTGCGGGAAGTCCCAGGTCCAGACGCAGCTGCGCAAGGTGCTTCTGGTATGGCGCGTATCGGCCAGTGGACTTGTAGAGGGGTCGGCGGACTTGGTCGTTCGATGCGGTCACGGTGATCCGGTCGGATTCATAGAACTTCAGGCACCGCTCGTCCCACGGGAGCCCGATGAACGAAAGCAGTTCACGCGTGACTTCTTCCTGGTGATCGACGAGCTCCCCATGGTGCAGCTCCATCACCGCGCCGGGATAGACCGACTTCCAATGGAGCATGACTCGCTCGTGCGCGCGGTGCATCGCCGCGATCTGGCGCAGGTCCGTCGCGAAGGGGAGACCCTGCTCGAAGTCCTGCATGTAGATCGAGACGCAGACATCGAGCGGGTCTCGACGACACCAGATCACCTTGCTGCCCGGCAGGAGCGTCTGTGCGACGCCGATGCACGGGAAGTTGAGCGGGTTCTTGTCGGTAAAGCGCGTCGCGTTCGGCCCGCGGGCGGCGGCCATGCGCTGGTATGCGCGTGCCGCCTCGTCGACTTCACCCTGCTTCAGCTGCTCGGGGTGATGGACGTGTCCGAGGCCCGGCATGTCCGAGTGTCCGAGCCCGGCGGAGAGGAGAATCAGATCGGAGAGCTCGCCGCCGCCGTAGGCCTTCGGATGGCTTGCGACGATCTGCTCGACGAGCGAGGTGCCTGCGCGAGGCATGCCGACAATGAAGACGAATCGCTCGCCCGAGAGTCGTGAGCGGGGCGTGCGGGCGATCGCGCCGGGCGTCCACCCTCGGATGATGCCCTCGAACGATGCGAGCGTGCGGGTGATGTCGAATCGTCGGGCCCGCGCGCGGTTGGCATCGACGAACGCGGCCCAGGCCTCGTCGTGACGCCCGAGTCGGTCGAGCAGATGCCCGAGCCGGAACGATCCGGTCGCGACAACCGGGGGAGAGAGGCCCGGCGTGCCGAGCAGCGAGCGCAGCCGCCGCTCTCCTTCGGCCGCGCGATCCGCGCTGGCGCACGCGAGGCCGAAGGCGAGTTCCAGCGAGGCAGACGCGAGTCCACGGGCGATCGCCTCGTCCACTACGCGGCATGCGCCGAGCGAATCGCCGGTCATGTGCAGCAGTTCGGACTTCATGCGCAGGGCCAGATCGAGCCCGGGCGCGGCCCCGATCGCGCGATCGGCATGGCGGATCGCCTGGCGGACATCGCCCTCGCGACGCGCGAGTGATGCGAGCGCGCAGCAGATACCCGGCTGCCCCGGGGCGAGTGTGTCGGCGCGTTCGAGCGACGCCCGGGCCTCCGTGAGACGATTCAGGACGAGCAGCGACGCGCCGAGCATCCAGTGGAGTTGCGGGTCACGGGGAGAGGCCGCGAGCGCGGCGCTCGCCGCCTTCATCGTGGCGCGGGGATCGCCGCTCTCGAACGCCAGTCTCGCCTCGTTCACGCCGGGTCGCGGCGACTGCATGGACATGCCTGGCCCCATTCCGGTGCGGGCGATCACGCGGGTCGATCACTCCGCGGGCGCAAGCCCGAGGTCTTTGCGCAACTGCGCGAGGTGCTTCTCGTACGGCGAGTATCGGCCCGACGACTTGTAGAGAGGCTTGCGCACCTGGTCGTTTGACGCGGTGACGGTGATCCGGTCAGACTCATAAAACCGCATGCATCGCTCGTCCCACGGGAGCCCGATGAACGAGAGGAGGTCGCGCGTCTTGGCCTCCTGGTGATCGACGAGATCGTCGTAGTGGAGTTCCATGATCATGCCGGAAAAGAGGCGCTGCCAGTGCTGCATGAGCTGCTCGTGCAGCCGGTGCATGAGCGCGAGGTGCCCGAGATCGGATGCGAAGGGGATGCTGTCCTCGAAGTCCTGGAAGTAGTTTGAGACGCAGACATCGATGGGATTTCGCCTGCACCAGATCACCTTGGCCCCGGGGAACATCAGGTGGATCAGGCCGATGTGCTGGTAGTTGAAGGGATTCTTGTCGGTGAACTTCGCGGCACCCGGTGCACGCTTCGAGGCCATCTCGTGGTAGCGGCGCGCGGCGTCGTCGACAGCGAGCTGGCTGAGGCGCTCGGGGTGGTGGACCTGGCCCGCTGCAGGGAAGTCCGAGAGGCGCAGCTCGTTGGCGATGATGATCATGTCGAGGAGCTCACCCGCGCCGTAGGCCTTTGGGTGGCTGGCGACGATCTGTTCGACGAGCGAGGTGCCCGAGCGGGACATGCCGACAATGAAGACGAGCCGCTCGCCAGCTCGGCGTGCCCGGGGGGCGCGGGCCACGACATCCGGAGTCCATGTGTCGATTATGCGCTCGGCAGAGGCCTTGTTGAGCGGCGCATTGAAGCGCTTCGGTCCGAGCGAGTTGGCGCGCACGTAGGCGTCCCAGGCATCGTCGAACCGCTTGACCTTGTCATAGAGAGCCGCGAGCCGGAAGAGCGCGGTTGCGCGTGGCCGGGGCGCGAGATCGGGCGAGGCGACGACGGCCTCGAGCCGCCGGATCCCGTCCTGCGCTTTACCGATGCTGGCGCAGAAGAGCCCGAATGCGATATCGAGCATCGGGGAAGAAACGCCGGCGGCGTTCGCCTCTTCGATCACGCGGCACGCGCCTTCGGCGTCATCGGCGAAGAAGAGCAACTCGGCCTTGAGTTTCAGCGAGGGCTCGTGCGCCGGATTCGCCTCGAGCGCTCGATCCATCTCCTTCTGGGCCTTAGCGATCTTTCCTTCTCTGCGGGAGATGAACGCGAGGCCGCAGTAGAACTTGGGTTCATCGGGCTTGAGGCGTACGGCGCGATCGATCGATGCACGCCCCTCGGCATGCTGCCCGAGGTGGGCGTGGCACATGCCGAGCCTGAAGTGCAGATCGGGCTCGCCGGGCACGGCCCGTGCGAGTTCCTGGAGCGGCTTGATCGCGCGACCGAAGTCGGCACGCTCGACGGCGCTCTGGGCTTCGGCTGCCAACTTTGCGAGCTGCGCCTGCATCGCGGGAACTCCTCAGGGGGATCGCGCGTCGCCATGACACAGCGTGCCCGATCCGATCGGGCTTCTTCATCGGCGATCGCCGCTCAACCGTTGATCGACGTGATCTTAATGCTCGTGTAACGCTGGCGGTGGCCGGTCTTGCGGCTGTGACCCTTCTTGGCGCGGAACTTGAAGATGTAGAGCTTGTCGCCCTGCACCATCGGCTCCACGACTTCGCCGGAGACGGATGCGCCCGCAACATAGGGCATGCCGAGCTTGGCGGAGCCGCCCACGTCACCGACCACAAGAACCTTGTCGAAGGTGATCTTCTCGCCGAGTTTGCACTCGCCGCTGTTGATCAGGTCGACCCAGATGGTCTCGTCCTTGGTCACCTTGCGCTGGCCGCCCGACTCTTCGATGATCGCGTACATGCTTGCAACTCCGGAACTTACACGCCGCGCGGCACTCGGGGCGGGAGAGGAAAGACTCACCCGGCTCGATTCCCGGTCCGCATCGGGGCCGAGATGGTAGGCGGGTTCCGCCGGAGCGACGAGCCCCCAAGCCCCGAGTGAGCGATCGACCGGCTGTCGCAACTGGATCCGAATCCCCACATAAGGGCGTGAGAAGTTACGCTGGTGCGAGCGTGCGGGATTGCCTCCCGGACGTCCGGAGGACCAGCGCGATGCCCACCCACTGGATTATTACCAATCGGAGAGTCGAGCACGATTCCAAGTCCCGGCGTGAGCGAGTCGTCGTGACCGATTCGCAACGCGAGCGGCTTGAATCGCTCCAGACGTTCCGGGTCGCCACGTTCCGGACCGAGGGACTGCCCGAGGTGCCGGACGCTGCCGAACTCGATCGCGCCGTGTCCTTTGTCAGGGACACGTTCGAGCCGGGCTACGACTCGCTGGCGCGGGCGACAGACCCGGACTCGCTGCCAGGGACGCAGCAGATGTTCAAGTCGCTGTACGACACGATGTGCGCCGCGCCGGAGGGGCACGGCGATGTGCTCTTCTTCATCCACGGGTTCAACTACTCGTGGCCGGACGCGCTGGTGCACTTGCACCGACTGACCAGGGTGTACGCCGAGAACGCCTGCGCCCCCGCGTCGCAGATCATCTACTTCACGTGGCCGTCGTGGGGAAAGATCCATCGCTACTGGAAGGACCAGGAGATCGCGGCGCCAGCCGGGATGGTGCTCGCTCGCCTCTTCTCGAAACTGGTGCGGTTCTATGCCGAGTTCTTCGATCCCGAGAAGCGGCGGGGACGCCCGGAACTCTGCGGGAAGCGGATCCACCTTGTGGCGCACTCGATGGGCAACCAGGTGCTGTGTGAGTTCATGCGGTCGATCGTTGGCGAGCAGTTGCTGCGCCATCCCGTGTTCGGAGAGGCCATCTTGCTCAACGCCGATGTCGAATGGACCGCGCTCAATCCCGGCGAACCGATGCATGAGCTCTCCACGTACGCGGATCGCATCCATGTGTACAACCACTTCAGCGACGATGCGCTGCGTCACTCGTCGACCGTGAAGAACCCTGGCGTGAAGCGTCTCGGTCAGCACGGACCGCAGTCGGTGGATACCAATATCCTGCCGGCACGGGCCGTGGTGGTCGACTGCACATCGCTGCGGCCGGGGATCAATCGGCCGCGCCCGGCGGTGGATCCGGGTGCGTCGTCGCGCGAGCGTGCGGCAGCCGTTCTGGATGTGATCCCGGATCGAGACTCGATCGAGGCTGCGGCGCGTGTGCTTGGTGTGTCGAAGACCTCGGTCAGGGAGCGAATGTTTGACCACTGGGGATACCTGCATCGACCGGAGGTGGTCTCCGACATCTGGCAGGTGATGGCGGGTGTCTCTTCGAGCGAGGTCGCGGGGCGCGAGCGACGCGGCAATGAGCCGCTCTATCGGCTTCTGGATCGGTGAGCGTCGCCGGCAGCATTTGATCGCGTCGCTTCCACACACACCTCGGCCCCACCCATCATTGCTATTCTTGGGCGAGGATGTCCGGCGGGTCGGGCATCTGTCGTTGTTGCCGAACCGGAGAGCCTTGCATTGATCCGAATCAAGCGCATCACTCCGAGTGTCGCCCCGCTCTATGCGCAGGCGGTCGCGTTGCGCGAGCAGGTGCTGCTGCGTCCGCTTGGTCTTGACATCCATCGCTTCCGCGATCTGTTCCCGGGCTATGAGGATCGGTTCGAGCATTTCGTTGCGGTCTTTGACCATCCGTCGGGTGAGCGCGTGATCGGATGCGCGTTGCTGCTCCCGGATCACCCCGAGCGAGGGCTCGGCAAGCTCATGCAGATGGCGGTGGACCCTCAGCGTCAGGGCGAGGGCCTGGGTCGGCGGCTGGTGGTGGAGGTCGAGTGCCGCGCATTTGGTGAACTCGGGCTGCGCGAGTTGTTCTGCCACGCGCAGCGAGGCGCCAAGGGTTTCTATGAGAAACTCGGTTGGTCGAAGGACGGCGATGAGTTCGTTGAGGCGGGTATCCCGCATGTGAAGATGTCGCTCGTGGCTCCGGACGAAGAGGAAGAGGTCGCTTAAGTCATTGTGCGTGTTGCGCTTGTGGTTTGCCGCCAGACGATGGCAGCTGCCGCGGCCTAGGATCCAGTCGATGAGCCGGATCGCCACCGAGTCGCCAGAAAGCAAGGACCCCCGCGAGGTTCTGCGCTCCAGCAATCTTCGTTGCACGCGTCAGCGCGAGTTGGTGTATGAGTCGCTGTTCAGGACCAAGAGCCACCCCACTGCGGAGGAACTCTTCGACCTGGTTCGGCAGCAGGAGCCGGGGTTGAGTCTCGCGACCGTGTACAACACGCTCGAAGCCTTCGTCCGCACGGGGCTGGCCCGTCGCATCCCGTGTCCCTCCGGCGGCACACGATTCGATGCTGACATGCGGGAACACGTCCACGTCGCGCTCGAGGACGGGCGGGTCATGGATGTTCCGGATGATCTCGGATCCCGGCTCGTCGACGCACTGGGGCCGGACCTTCGGGCGGAGCTCCAGGACCGACTGGGCATTTCGCTCGCACGGGTCTCACTCAATCTGGTGGTGCACAACGGGATTGAGAAGGCCCCTTCCGGCACCGAGGACCCGGGCGAATCGGCCGATTCGGCCTGAGTTTCGGTCAACTTCACGGGCTCTCCATCAAGTCGCATCTGGCCGTGGTCGATAACTCTCGTCGGGGCCTGACAGCCCCATTCGGGAGCGGTGCAATGCCCGACCACACGGACCCAGTCCTCCACAAGCTCAGCGCAGAGAACCGCCGCCAGTTCGAGCGATTCTCGGTCACCCCTGCGTACACCGAGGTGCAGGTTCGCCTGCCCGGTCGGCGAGAGACGCTGTCTGGACACGCCTACGACATCAGCGAGGGCGGCGTCCGCATGGAACTGGACGAGACAATCGAACCCGGCACGTCGATCGTGCTCGAGATCAAGCTTCCGCCCGGCAAGAGCCGGGGTGCGGCGATCGAGGAGGTCCTGGCACGGGGCACCGTGATGTGGGCCGACGACGATGGCGTCCCAGGACCGGTCTTCATGGGTGTGCTGATCGACGAGTTCGCCACGAACGTCGATCGCGATCGCCTGCTCGGGCGATTCGCCTCTGGCGCGTACCACCGGGCGGCCTGAGTCCCCTCGTTCGGCGGAATCCGGGGTCGGTTCAGGACTTTGCGGCCGGTGGGCCTATCGTCAAGGTCCATGTTCGTCGATCGTGCCATCATTCGAGTCAAATCCGGCAAGGGCGGGGACGGCCACATCTCCTTCCGGCGCGCAAAGTACGAGCCCAAAGGCGGCCCAAACGGCGGCGACGGCGGCGACGGCGGCTCGGTTGTGTTCGTGGGCGACCACAACGTCAACACGCTCTATACCTTCCGCGGTCAGTACCACTGGGAAGCCGAAGAGGGGGAGTCCGGTCGCTACAAGCAGCAGCACGGCGCCAACGGTCAGGACTGCGTGATCCGCGTCCCCCCCGGCACGCTCGTTTACGATGAGAGCACGGGCGAACTGGTCAGCGACCTCAAGCCGGGTGAACGCGTGATCGTGGCCCAGGGCGGGCGCGGCGGATTCGGCAACGAGCATTTCAAGACATCGACCTATCAGACGCCGATGCACGCCAAGCCGGGCGAGCCCGCAGTGGAGCGCACGCTCCGCATGGAGCTCAAGCTCATCGCGGATGTCGGCCTGGTGGGGATGCCCAACGCGGGCAAGTCGACACTTCTGGCGGCGCTCACGCGCGCAACGCCGAAGATCGCGAACTATCCCTTCACAACGCTCTCGCCCCAGCTCGGCATCGCGGAGCTCGATCCAGAGCGACGGGTTGTCGTCGCCGACATTCCCGGGCTGATCGAGGGTGCCGCGAGTGGTGCGGGGCTCGGCCACGACTTCCTTCGCCACATCGAGCGGACACGCGTGCTCGTCCACCTGCTGGACGTGATGCCGGACAACGGCAAGTCGCCGGCGGAGAACTACAAGGCGATCCGCGCGGAGCTCGCCGAGTACAGCACGGCGCTCGCCGAAAAGCCCGAGATCATCGCACTCAACAAGCTCGACCTGCTCCCCGATGAGAGCGAGCGCACGGCGAAGGTCAAGGAACTCCGGCTCAAACTCAAGCTGGGGCGTGACACCGAGGTGGTCCCGCTCTCGGGCGCGGCGAAGCTCGGCACACGCGATCTGCTGCAGAAGCTGTGGGACATGCTCCATCCCAAGGGGTTGGAGCGTCCGGAGCACTGGGCGCCGGCAGCAGACGAGAGCCACGCCTGACCCGAGGTGTGAGATGGCCGACGCCGACTGCCCATACGTCAGCCGCGGCGGACTGAAGCTCGAGCATGCGCTGCGCACGTTCTTGCTCGATGTGACCGGGCTTGTGTGCGCCGACCTTGGCGCGAGCACGGGTGGGTTTACCGATTGTCTTCTGAAACACGGCGCATCACGGGTGTACGCCGTGGACACCGCTTATGGCGAGTTCGCGTGGTCGCTGCGGAACGATCCGCGGGTGATCGTGATGGAGCGATCGAACGCGCTGCACACGGTGCCTCCGGCGGAGGTTGCGGGCGCGGGGGGCGTGGACCTTGTGGTGATGGATCTGGGCTGGACGCGCCAGAAGTTCGCCATTCCGGCAGCCATGAAGTGGTTGAGTGCGATGGGTCGGATCGTGTCCCTGATCAAGCCCCACTACGAGATCGGCGATCGCTCACAGCGCCCGAGCGCGCCGACGGTGCTCGATGAGTCCGAGGCGGAGGCGATCGCGCGCCGGGTTGCCGACCAGATGCCGGAGTGGGGAGCGCGTGCGCTCGCGCTCACGCGGTCGCCGGTTCTTGGCGGTGCGGTGAGCGGCAAGAGGAAGGGCAAGGGCACGGGGAACGCGGAGTGGCTCGCCCTGCTGCAGCCAATAACCAGTCAGATCCCCTGATTTGGCCGGGTACGTTGGCGCACAATCCCCATTGCTTATATGATTCCGACAGAGAGACGCGGGCGCGGCGGTATGCGCCAGCGAGTGAGAGACTCGGACGTTCACCATAGGAGTTTGTCGATGCGTACCAAGTATGTTCTGGCCGCGCTCTGCGCGGGCGGGGTTGTCGTTTCGGCACAGGCCGATTCTGTGCTTTCCACATGGAACCTCATTGTCTTCAATGACCTGACCTCTACGCAAGAGGTTGAGGGGCGCACGATGGTGGGGCGTGACCTCACCACCGGCGCTTCGCAGTACGGCACGATGCTCGATCGCCCGAGCCACCTCGGCACGGATGTGTTGATCGTCGGCAGGAACCTGAACGGCGGCAATGTGCACATGGAGGCGGGCAACCTCCGTCTCGGGGGCTCGCGGACCGGCACGCTCGACTTCAACGGCGGAGGCGTGCAGATCAACGACGCCGGCGCTGCGGCACTTGTCGCCTCGGCGCGCGCGGAGGTGCTTGGTATCTCCGGCGCACTCTCCGGGCTTGACGCGACAAACACGGTTTCGATCCCGACGAGCTCGCCCGCGCCGGTGAGCTTCTCGGCAACGCCCGGCGTGGACGGCGTCGCGGTGTTCAATGTCGATGGCAACCAGCTTTTCGGCAACGGATTTGTGCAGCAGTTCGACATCGCGATGAATGGCGCGACGAGCGTCATCATCAATGTCTCGGGCACGAGCATCACGCACAACCAGGGCAACTTTCTCGGCGGGTTCAACCCGTCGAACGCATCCACCATTCTGTGGAACTTCTACGAGGCGCAGACGCTGAACATCGACCGCGCCCTCTTCGGAGCAGTGCTCGCGCCCGATGCGCATCTGACAAACGGGAACTTCATTGCCGGCTCCGTGGCGGTTGAGGACTTCACGCAGAACGGCGAGATCCACCTCCCGGCCTACACCGGGTACGTGGGTGATGTTCCCGCGCCGGGCTCGCTCGCGCTGCTGGCCGCTGGCGGTCTGATCGCGACGCGCCGCAGGCGCTGAGCTTCGAATCGGGGAGACCCGCGACGGGTCCTCGCTGTCCACACACCTAGAGCGCCGGGCACCCGCCCGGCGTTTCTCCTTTTCCAGTTGCCCAACGCGTTACTCCCCCATCAGGCCCGGCGCGCCGGCCCCCTTCGCGATGCCTGCGCCGGTGAGCTTGAGACCGACGATTCCCAGGCCGATCATCGCGACGCAGGCGAACTGCGCGGCGTTGAGCCGCTCGCCGAAGATCGTGGCGCCTGCGATGACGGAACCGACTGCGCCGATACCGACCCAGACGGTGTATGAGACACCGAGCGGGAGCGTCTTCATCGCCATGGCAAGGAGGCCGAAACTGGCGAGCATGGCAACGATCGTCCACACGCTCGGCCAGAGTCTCGTGAAGCCGTGGCTCTGCTTCATGCCGATCGCCCAGACGACTTCGAGCAGGCCAGCGACGACGAGGATGATCCATGCCATGTCGGATCATTCGCGCGCCGGCGACGGTGCGCAGCCGCGCCGAGGACTGCCGGGTGGACAACGGGCGGTGCGCCAACAATCCGGTATGCGAACCCTTGCACGCATCGTCGGGCGCGGGCTGCTGGTCGCCTCTCTCTGCTCGTCTTCGCTCCTTGTCGGCACGGCCCGGGCCGAGCCGCCCCGGGTGGTCGCCATGTCGCCGGACAACGGCGACATCGACGTTGATCCGAAACTCACGCACATCCGCGTCACGTTCGATCAGGACATGGAGCAGGGCGGGCGATCGATCTGTGGCGGCGGACCGACGTTCCCGGCGCTCGCAGGCCAACCGACGTGGGAGACGCCCCGCGTGCTGGCGATCCCGGTGAAGCTCTCGCCGGGTGGGGTCTATGCGCTGTCGATCAACTGCCCGAGCGCCCGGAACTTTCGATCGGTAGGCGGAGAGCCTGCGGAGATCACGCCCCTGACATTCCGGGCCGCGCCCGAGGGTGTCGAGCCGGTTCGGCGTGTGGCGATGACGCCAGAGACCAACCGAGAGGCGATCGACGCCATGCGGAGCGCGATCGACGATGCGTACTCGTATCGCGATCGGGTGATGAAGAACTGGGACGGCGCATTCGAAGGATCTCGTGCGGAGCTCGAGGGCGCAACGACGCCCGCGGCGTTTGCGCGTGCGACGGGACTGATGCTCGGCGCGGCGGCAGACCCGCATATCTGGCTGCGCGTCAACGACGCTGTGTTCGGGACGTTCCAGCGGTCGTACACACCGAACTTTGACGGCCAGAAACTGGCGGCGACGGTGCCGGGCGTGCGCCGACTGAATCCGTTCACCGTCACCGGCGTCTTCAATCCCGGCACTCCGAACGCGATCGGGTACATCGAGATCGGGGAGTGGTCAGGGGATACAGAGTCGCTGCGCCCGGCACACGACGAGGTGACAGCGATGGTCCGCGCCGGCATCACGCGCATCATCATCGACGTGCGCATCAATGGCGGGGGAGATGAGTTGACGGCTCGCGCGTTCGCGTCGAGGTTCACACAGGGGCGGTCTGTTTACTCGCGGAATCGGACTCGCGACGGCTCGCCACCGGACGGATGGTCCCGGCCGTACGAGCGGGCCGTGCAGCCGTTGGCAGAAGAGGCGAGAGACAACCCCCGCGCGGCAGCGATGCTGGTCGATGCAGATGGCAACACGCTCGATACTCCCCCACCGCTCTTTCGGGGCCGGATCGTGGTCTTGCAGGGTCCGGCGTGTCTTTCGTCGAACGAGTCGTTCCTGCTGATGATGCGCCACGGCGGAAAGGCGGTGTTGATGGGCGCGGCTTCCGGAGGGAGTTCGGGGAATCCCAAGCCCCACAACCTTGGCAACGGCGTGACGCTTCTGCTGCCCTCGTGGGAGGACATGGAGCCGAACGGATGGGTGATCGAAGGCGTGGGCGTGAAGCCGCACATCGAGGCGTCGTTCGATCCGCGGGCGACACGCGATACGGTGATCGATCGGGCCGTCGCGTGGTTCGACGAGCCGTGAGTTACTTTGACATCTGGCTCTTTGACATCTGGCTCGTTCCACTCTGATCGACGGGCACATCGAAGCCACCAAAGGGCGTCTTGACGCCCATCGATCCCTTGAGCGCGTAGCTGGTGTCGCTTCCCTGGAGCATGTTGAAGACGGCGAGCCCGAGGTCCATCGGTTTGATGCTGATGGGGAGGGTGATCTCGCCCGTCTCGCCCGCGCCGAGCTTGGGGAGCTTTGTGACCTTCGTCTTTGCAATAGTCGTGCCGCCGAGGGAGAGGGCGTAGTCGAGCTTGGTGAGCGCGGCCTCGAACTCGTTGAGATTCGTGATGCCGAGAACGACCTTGCCCTTGGCGCTCGTAAAGTTCATCTCGTCCCACGAGACGTCACGCACGTCGATCCTCGGCGGCGCGGGGATCGGCAGCGAGCCCTCCTTGCTGATCGGCACGACGATGGGGCCGCCGAGTTCGTTGGGAACGTCGAGGCCGAGCCTGAGGTCGGCTGTGTAGGGGATGACCTTGCCGGGACGAACGGTCTGCAACGCGCTCAGGAGATCGCCGAAGCGGACCGTAACGGGTGCTCTAAGGGTCTTCACGCCACGGGCCGGGATCGAGCCCTGCGAGGCGGATGCGCCGCTCAGGAACTGGCGGCCTTCGCTGGCGAGCGCGTAGTCGAGCGAGCCGACCGGCAGCGCGACGCGATAGGGGTTCTTCACCTCGACATCGAAGTCGATCGAGATGCCATCGAGCGACATCCCCTTGAGGTTCGCCCCTACCACGCGGGCCGTGGGCTTCTCGAGGCCTGCGAGCGCGGATTCGAGCGTGGCGCACCCACTGGCGAGCACCTGAACGGCCACCAACACAACGGCGAAACATCTGATTCCGATCGCACGCGTCATGGGCCCTTCCCTCCGGACACGAGCATCGTACCAGAATCTCTCGCGCGGCAACCCGTCAGCAATCATTCATCGTCGCTGGGGAGCGCACACGTGCCTCCGTGCTTCTCGTGGTAGTCCTGGTGGTACTCCTCCGCCGGCCAGAACGGACCCGCCTCAGAAACGAGCGCGACCTGGGTCACGATCCTGCGGTTCTTGTACTTCTCGGAGGATTGGAGCGACGCGATATAGGCGTTCGCCTCGTCGAGTTGCTTCTGATCGGTCGCGAAGATTGCAGAGCGGTACTGCGTGCCCACGTCGGGACCCTGCCGGTTCAGCGTCGTCGGGTTGTGCACTTTGAAGAACCATTTGAGGAGATCGGCGTACGAGACGCGTGCGGGATCGAACGAGACCTCAACCGCCTCGGCATGCCCCGTGTTCTCGTAGCAAACCTGCTTGTAGGTGGGCGACTGGACCTTGCCGCCCTGGTAGCCGCTCACGGCATTGACGACGCCGGGGATCTGCTGGAACTGGTCTTCGACGCCCCAGAAGCAGCCGCCGGCAAAGTACGCCTTCTCGACAGCGACGGGCCGCGCCATCACGGGGAGGTCCTTGCCGTTCTCGACAAAGTCGAGTGACGCCGAGTTGAGGCAGTAGCGGAGGCCGGTGGGCGCGGGACCATCGTCGAAGACGTGGCCGAGGTGCCCGCCGCAACGCTCGCACATGATCTCAACGCGCGTCATGCCGTACGCCGTGTCCCTCTCGTAGCGGACATGGTCCTTGTCAAAGGGCTGGAAGAAGGAGGGCCACCCGGTGCCCGAGTTGAACTTCGCGCTCGAACTGAACAACGGCAGCTCACAGAGCTTGCAGAGATATGTCCCCTCCATCTTGTTGTCGAGGAGATTGCCACAGAATGCAGCTTCAGTGCCTTTCTTAAGGATGACCTTCGCGTCCTCGGGCGTGAGCTTGGCGGCCAGCACGGTGATCTGATTCTCATCGAGTCGCGTGATGTCGTTGCCCGATCGCGAGTAGCGCGGGCCGCTTGCGGTTTCTGCGTTCATGCCGTCCTCTGATGCCCCGATGGGGCCAAGGGTTTCGACCACGCCCATCACGCGTGAAGACGCCGACGCGCTCCCAAGCAGCATGCGTGTTCCGATGCCGGAGATCAGGACGGAACCGGCGAGCAACAGGGCAAGGGTTGGCGGCTTCACGGTGGTTCGCTCCTCATCAATACGGTAACACGATCATTCTCGCAAGGGAACACCCTCGCAGCCGGGACGTCATAGTTCAGATGCCGCTCGGGCGGCTTGTGTTCGCACAAATACGCGGTCCTCGTCTCTGGTGCGATGGCACCCTTGATCATGAATACCCGAAACCCGCCCGGAAGGTTCGAGTACAAACATTCATTGGGGACGATCCCGCCGGATCGCCCACCACGCCCGAATCCGGCTCGTCATCCAGCCACTCATGGCCTTTGGAGCCCACCCATGCCCGTCATCTCGCGGCGCACCTGTCTCGGAGCATCTTCCGTCCTGCTCGCCTGGCTTGCACTCGATGCGAGAGCACTCTCCGGGACCGGGTCCGGCGTCATCGCGGGTGGCCACGCCGAAGATCCTCTGGACCTGTCCGACTTTCCTTCGCAGCCCAGATCGCTCGTCCAGGAAACGGTTGGTGCATCGCACGGCAACGCG
Organism: Planctomycetota bacterium; assembly: GCA_963204725.1. Classification (GTDB taxonomy): domain Bacteria; phylum Planctomycetota; class Phycisphaerae; order Phycisphaerales; family UBA1924; genus JAHBWV01. The sequence continues at coordinate 40,811 of CAUJHH010000072.1, read as the reverse complement.
GCTCGCGTGGCCGCGCTTCTGAAAGAGAGGCCGCAGCTCGCCAACGCGACGTGGGACTGGGGCTTCGGGGATTGGGAGACCGCGCTCGGCGCCGCCTCGCACGTCGGCAATCGAGAGATCGCAGCGATGCTGATGGAGCACGGGGCGCGACCGGACATTTTCACGCTCGCGATGCTGGGCAACGTCGATGCGGTTCGTGCCATCATCGTGTCGACACCGGGCATTGAGCGCTCGCGCGGACCGCACGGATTCAATCTTGCGCATCACGCGCGGGCGGGGAAAGATGGCGCGGCTCTGGTCGCCGAGTATCTCGCCACGGTCGAGGGCGCCGATCTGCCGTATCCGAGCGTGCCTCTGGACGAGGCGATGCGGGGCACATATCTCGGGCGATATCGATTCGGACCGGGCGACACACAAGTTCTCGAAGTGCTGTTCCAGGAGCGGCAGCAGGTGCTCTCGCTCGGCGCGGTTGGCGGATCGTGGCGCGGGCTGACACACCTTGGAGATCACACGTTCCATCCGGCAGGGGCGCCGAGTGTCCGGATCACGTTCTCGTTTGCCGAGACCGGTGGCGGCGCTCCGGCGAGCTCCCTTGCGATCTCAGCGCCCGTCCCGCTGATCACCGCGAAGCGGTTCTGATCACACCCGCGCCGATGCTGCAACGCGCCGGAGATGATCGTCCTCAAGCCGGAAATTGGTCCAGTCATTGAGCGAGCGCGCGCCAAGCGACTTGTAAAACCCGATGGCGGGCTCGTTCCAGTCAATAACGAGCCAATCCATGCGGGCGCAGCCGCGTTCGACCGCGACGTGTGCGACATGCGCAAGGAGCGCCTTGCCGAGGCCGACGCCGCGTGCCGCCGGGCGCACGTAGAGGTCCTCGAGGTAGATCCCGGGGCGTCCGGCCCAGGTCGAGAAGTTGTGAAAGAAGACCGCGCACCCCTGCGCGACACCGTCCACCTCGCCGATCAGGGCCTCCGCGATCGGGCCGCGTTCGCCCGGCGCGAGGCCAATGCCGAAGATGTGCTTTCGCACGAGTTCCTCGGTCATCACAACGGCATCGGGATCCCGCTCGTACTTCGCGAGATCTTTCACGAGTTGAAGAATCAGCCCCGCGTCCTCGACACGGGCCTGTCTGATGTTCAGTTGGGCCATGCCCACAGCGTAGCGGCGTCGGTCGGCCATGTGGTCCGAGCCGACGCCGCGCACGGGTGGGCGATTGGCGGGAGCTATCTCCTTCCGAGATCTCCCAATGGGAATGCCGGGCTGGCGATGGGGCGCAGCGCAAGCCCGAGCAACGCCAGTTCGTGGTCGTCGCCAGCGATGCGGTTGGTGCGGAGCGTGTCGCACCCCGCGCACCGATGCACAATGGCCCATTCGCCATCCTGGCGCACCTCAATGGCGATGGGTTCCATCGGCTCGCGGCATGCGCAGCGTCTGTCGCCCGGCTCCTCGTCGACATGACGCGACCAGAGGCACGCCGGACAGTGGTTGCGATGCTTCGTGCCCCATGTGGCTTGCGAGACGCGGTTCAAGCAGGCGATGCAAGTGAAGTCTGAATCGGACTGGGATTTGCGAGACATTCGTGCGTGTATCCGGATACGGGTTCTTGTCCTCGGGCTCGTGGCCGCGCCGCCAGAAAGGCGCGCAGCACACCACGGCCCGAGCGGTCTGGCTGAGAGCCGAATCGATCGCGGTTGCGCCGAGTCTGGACGATTCCAGGATCGTGGGCGGCAACAACGAGCGAGGGCTCGCGACTGGAACGCTCAGAGCATGTGAGAGAATCCATGCGATGGCAGCACGCGCGAAGACTCGCACGCCAGGGCATGGCTCGGTTTGGCTTGGAACAACCGTGCGCAGAGCCGCCAGTCCCGGTCACAGCGGTAAAGGCCTAAGGCGCGCTTGCGGCGTGAACGGCGGTCGTGCCGGACTTGGCTTGTCGTCAAGCATGGGCCCACTGCTTGGGCTCACGTGCGGACGCGCACAGGTTGTTCAGGCAATGGCAGTCATACAGCAATCCCCGTGAAAGATGCTCACGAAGTGTACCGCAGGATCGCGGCTCCGCCACTGCCAGTGTCCGGTTCGCTGCGGGTCGGGCCGCCACAAGCATCGGGTCCGGCGGAGCGAATCAGGAACTGCGGGGCTTGGCGATCGCGCGGGACGCGACGGATCATCGACGAGCGGGCGGTGCCGGGTCATGTTCACGCACGCAATGATCGCAGCAGAAGCTGGAGTCGTCGGCGCGAACACCGAGTCCGATGACGTGACAGCAGCCATGTCCGCAGCGGGGCGCCAGTCTGTGGATTGTGCACTCGACGCTGTCGAAGCGGAAGGTACGCCCGTCGAGGACAATCTCCATCGCGCGGTCATACTCGTTGCCGCAGATCTCACATGGTGCCATGTCGGGGCTCCCTTGTGGCGCTCGCGCGGTTCGCGGACGCGGCCATGAAATAGATCAGACCACGTGCGGGCGACGGCACGATGAGACGCGCATGAATCGAACTTCAGAATCTGAGTATGCGAGTTGACCACGGACCGACAGATCGCGTGTTGACTCACCCGTGCGGCACGTCGTTGGCTATCAGACCAAAGAGGACGACACGGCGTCTGATAACGTGGGTGATGCGTCCGAGAGTATTGACCGCGCCGCAAAACCACCCAAAACGAGTCGAATACAATATCATAAGTCTTGATTTGAGAGTACTTTGTGGCATCTTTAGGCAACACGCCTCGTAGAGCGTGAGTGGAGAGACCCTCCCGCGAGTGCGGGTTCATCTGGTAAGAGGAGAAAGAGCATGCGTTTCGCTCGATACATTGCCGCCACCGCGGCCATTGCGTCCTTGGCGGGCTTGGCTTCGGCCGGCCCTGTGGCTTCCGTCCTGATCGATGGCTCGAGCTATGAGCTCGAGTCGTTTGAGGTCGATGGCCAGTTCCGCCTCGTTCCGGCGATCTACAACTTCGGCGACACCGTCGTCGAAGCGCTGGAGACGCCCCGGGATGCGGGCGCGACGATCGCTTACGGCCTGGCCGTGACCGACTTCGGCGCCGCCTCGACGTTCGCGTTCACGTTCTCGATGCCGATCACGCTTGACGCCGGAGCGACGACGATCGTCTCGTCGATCGTCGGTGGCATGACCGACTTCCGCGGCAACGGCGTCTCCATCTCAACCACGGGCGGCTTCGGCACGATCCAGCGCTCGTGGGTTGATGGTCCGACCGACCTGGGCGTTGATGTCGGTGCGTCAGCCGCGTTCGGCGCTGGCCCTGCCGGCTCGCTCCACACCTATGGCTCGTTCGCCACCGGCCCCGTCGCCGGTCCGGACCTGTCGGGCTTCGGTACGCTGACGGTCGCGGTCGACTTCCTGTCGTCCGGCGACAACGACGTGACGGTCCTCACGGGCTTCACGGACATCGTTGTCCCGGCCCCCTCGTCACTGGCCCTGCTGGGCGCGATGGGCCTCGTCGGTCGCCGTCGTCGTGCGTGAGCCGGCCTCGGTCTGAATCCTTCAATTTGAACGCCGGTCGCCGGGAGGCGACCGGCGTTCTTCATTGGGCGAGTGACGGCCCATGCCAGTACACTCGCCCCCATGCACGATCCAGATCCCGCCCTGCATGCCGATGCGCCGCCGAGAGTGCTCGGCACGGGAGACGCCGCTTGCGTTGTGATCGGGGCAATCATCGGCGTCGGGATCTTCTTCACACCGTCGACCGTGGCCCGTCTGACCGGGAGTGGCTCGCTGTCGCTGCTGGCCTGGGCCATCGGCGGGTTCATCGCGCTCTGCGGCGCCATGGCGTTCGCGGAGCTCGGCGGACGCTACCACGACAGCGGGGCGCAGTATCGCGTGCTGCGTGATTCCTACGGCCCATTCCCCGCGTACCTCTTCGTCTTCTGCAACACGACGGCGATCGAGTCAGGGTCGATCTGCATCATGGCGCTGCTCTGCTCGCGATACTTCTACGTCGCGGCGACCGGCCACCCTGTGACCGACGCCCAGAACATGCTGATGCTCGCGATGTCGACGGTCATGATCATCGGGCTCGCCACGGCAAACGCCTTCGGCGCCCGCTGGGGATCCCGGATCCAGAACCTCACGGTCTACTCCAAGGTCTTCACACTGGTCGCGGTCGGCGCGCTCGCTCTCTCGCTCGGTGATTGGCCGACGCAGTCGCTCCGAGCCGCGACAGATACCCCGCACGCGACCAGGCTCTCTCCCGTTGTCGCGGTGCTCGCGGCGCTCGTGCCCGCGTTCTACTCCTACGGGGGCTGGCAGCAGGCCCTCTGGATTTCCGGTGAGGTTCGCGAGCCGCGCCGGACGCTCCCGCGCGCCATCATCGGGGGCGTTCTCGTCGTCATCACGGTGTACATGCTCGTCAACTGGGCGTACCTCCACCTGCTCGGCGTAGACGGTGTCGCAGCGAGCACGACCGTCGCATCCGATGCGGTCGCAGCCGCGCTTGTGAACGTCAAGGGTGCGGGCCAGATCGTGCCCCGCGTGGTCGCCGCTGCCGTTGCGATCTCCGCGTTTGGCGTGCTCAACGTTCAGTTTCTCTCCGCGCCGCGCCTGGCGTACGCGATGTCGCGCGACGGCAAGTTCTTCCGACCATTCGGGCACCTGAGCCCGCGGCACGGCACCCCGATCGCCGCGATCGGGCTGATGACGGTGCTGGCGCTGCTTGTACTCTTCGGCTCGGGCTCGAAGGGATCAGCGGGCGTGGATTGGCTGCTGAACGGTGTGATGTTCATCGACGGGGTGTTCTTTGTGCTCACGGGAGCCGCCGTCATCGTGCTGCGCGAAAGACTGCGCGGGAATCCTGCACCCGAGGGCGAACCAACCGCTCCCGCCTCGTATCGCGTGCCGCTCTATCCGATCATTCCCGCGATCTTCGTGATCGGCATGGTGGGCATCCTGATCGGTTCGTACGTCGATCCGACGCTGCGACGCGCGGCGATCATCGGTGTGGGCTGCATCGCGATAGCAGGCGTGATGTACGCGATCTTCTTCCGCGACCCAGCGCCCGACGGGGCGGCGAACACGCCGAACGCGGATTGAGGTGAGCGAGGTTGAGGCACGCGTAAATTGTGGGAGCAGTCGTGCCGGGCGAACGGGGCCTACGCCGCGAGCTTGGCGTTGATCCGCTCGCGAGAGGGCACACGCACGTTCCGCGTGATCCCGACGTACGACATCGCCTTGATGACGATGTAGCTGATATCGAACTGCCACCACTTCAGCCCGTGACGGGCCGAGGCCGGGAAGGCGTGGTGGTTGTTGTGCCAGCCCTCGCCGAGCGCAAGCACACCGAAGATCGGGTTGTTGCGGCTGTGGTCGTGGCTGCGGAACGGCCTGGAGCCCCAGATGTGGCAGACCGAGTTCACGCTCCACGTCACGTGGTGGACGAGGAAGACCCGCACCAGTCCGCCCCATAGGAATCCGAGCAGCACACCCATCCACGACATCGTCAAGAGGCCGCCCAGCACCGCGGGGATGGCAAGGCCGAGCGCGACCCAGAGCAGGAAGAGCGAATCGACCCGCCGGATCATGGGATCCTTCAGGAGGTCCACGATGTATCGCTTCTCAAGCTTCGGACGATTCGACAGAAACCAGCCGACATGCGAGTGCCACGCGCCCCTGAGCACGCCCCAGAATCCGCCGCCATAGGCGTGGGGAGAGTGCGGATCGCCATCGCCATCGCTGTGCTGGTGGTGGCTGCGGTGCGTCGCTGCCCAGTCGAGCAGCGAGCCCTCAACGGCCATAGAACCCGCGATGCCGAGAAACGCGGCCACGGGCTTCGATGTGTCGAACGACTTGTGCGTGAAATACCTGTGGAACCCGATGGTGATACCAAGGCCCGAAACCAGATACATGCCCGCCATGATGGCGAGATACACCCAATTGAAGGCGACACCCCAGAGAAGCACGATGGAAACGACGACGCCGGCCACCGGGAGCGTCACGACAAAGAACGTCGCGATCCGTTCCGCGAGTCCAGCGTCCTCGAGGTGCTCGCTCTCCGTGTTCTCGAACTTCGTTCCCGCCACAAGCAACTCGGTCGGATCGATCGGGAGCGTGACGGAGGTTCCCTCCAGCATGGAGGCGGGTGCATTGGTCGGGGCGCTCGGGGCCAGCGTGGGTGGTGTCATGCGCTCTACGTGCGGCTTTCCGCGTTAGGGTTCGAACGATCTATCGGCCTGCTCCGGCATCGCTCACCCAGCTTTCTGGATGTCGATCTCGGCCATTGGTGCCGCAGGCGCGACCCGCAATTTCGCGGGTGAAGATACCGGACAGGTTAGGCCGGTTCAACTGCCCGCCTCTTCCGACGCTTTCGCGCCGGAACCCACGGGCCACAATTCACCGATCCGGAAGAGATCTGGCGAACGCAGGACCCCCGCGCACCCTGCAACCCATTTGATACGCTGCCCAACAACCACCGGTTCTTCCGCATCGCCACCGAACCGTTTCTCGAGGCAGGGACCGCACGAATAAGGGAGTGTCACATGCTCAGATCAATCCTTGGGGTCGTGCTTGGCTATCTGGTGATCGGCGTGTTGGTCTTCGGAACGCTCACCGGGCTCTACCTCGCGATCGGTGCCGACAAGGCCTTCGAGCCGGGCACCTACGACGTCTCCATGCTCTGGATCGTCGCCAGCACCGCGCTCGGCCTGCTGGCAGCTGTCGTTGGGGGCTTTGTCTGTGCGAAGATCTCAAGGTCCCAGCGTGCGGCATTCGCGCTCGTCGCGGTCGTGATCGTGCTGGGCGTGCTCGGTGCCGCCAGCCAAGGAATGGTTGCGAAGCCCGATCCGGGTCTGCGCACAGGCGATGTCCCGAACATGGACGCCATGATGAAGGCCGAGACGCCCGCATGGGTCGCGTGGTCGAATCCCGTGATCGGAACGCTGGGCGTGCTGATCGGAGCACGCCTTGGCAAGCGCAGACGCTCGTGATCGCCTACATCCTGCCCGCGACCTCGATTCCCTCTTCCTCGTTCACTACCGATCGAACGAGCAGCAGGCCCGCGCCGAAGCACAGCCCCAACGCGCCCAGAGCGATCGCCCGCGACGACGAGAGATCGTCCAGCAGCGTTGACAGGACACCGAACAGCACGACGCCGCACACGCCCGAGAGCTTGTAGACCATCCCCCACAGGCCGAAAAACTCCGCCGCCCGGTCGAGCGGCGTGAACGCACCGACCATCGCGCGGCTCGACGTCCCGATGCCGCCGAGCCCGATTCCAAGCAGCCCGGACACGCCCCAGAAGAGCCAGGGCGGGAGCGTAAAGAGCTGCGCCCCACAGAGCGCACCTACGCCAGCGACCCAGACCCCAAGGAAGATCGAGATCGTGCGGGTGTGCCCGAGGCGGTCCTGGAACTTCGAGGTAGCGAAGGCTGCGATCCCGGCGGCGATGGAGAGCACCAGCGCGAAGAGGATGAGCTGGGGCAGCTTGAACCCCATGTCGTCGCCGAGTGTGCCGAGGAAGTAGATGACAGACTGGGTGCCCATGCTGTAGACGAAGAAGATGGCAAGAAAGCGGGCCAGCTGACGGAATCGGCCGGCTTCTCTTACGGTGCGGGCGAGGCGGGCGACGGTCGACCCGATCAGCGTTGCCGATCGGAGGGGCTCGGCGGCTCCGGGCGGCTCTCGCTCGCGCAGCCAGAGGAAAGCGGGCACGATCCCGACAACAAACCAGAGGCCGGCAAAGACGAAGACAGGCCTCGCCTCCGATGGCTCGGAGCGACCGAGAAGAATGGTCCAGGCGGCGACGATGACAAGGAGCGCGAGGGCTCCGATGTAGGACATGGTCCACCCGAAGGCCGAGACCCGCCCCACCGTCGCGGGCGTCGAGAGCTGGGGGAGGAACGAGCCGAGGAGGTTCTCACCGAGCCCGCAGGAGACCGCCGCGATGATGTAGAGGACCGCGGCGAGCGCGAAATCCCCCTTGCCGAGCAGCGCGAGCGAGCCCGTGAGCACGCCGCACACCACTCCGGACAGAAGGAGGAGTTCCCGCTTCCAACGCCGATGGTCGGCCAATGCTCCAAGGAACGGAGAAAGAATGACGATGATCAGGAGCGATCCGGCGGAGATTGCGGTCCACGCGCGCGTGCCGTTCGCCGGATCATCGACGACGACCTCGCGCAGAAAGATCGCGAACAGGAGCGTGTTGATGAGCAACTGGAAGGACTGGTTCGCGAGGTCGTAGAGCGCCCAGGCCCACACCTCGCGCCGATTCGGGATGTCACGAAGCATGGACATGCGGTCTCCCACGCGGCGGCGGCCGCGGGAGGATAGCGATGGGATGGATGGATCGGATCAAGAAGGCGGTATCGAGCGGTGGCGCGGCGGGCCCGGTAGGCATTGCGCCCAGCGAGGCATTTCCGACATCGGTGGAATTGCTCCACGCGGGGCTCAGCCGCCTCGCGGGCCCTCCCGCTCGAGAGGGAGCATGGCTCTCGATCAGCGTGCGCGATGCGAACGGGCGAGAGCTTGGAGTGGTCCAGCACTCGACAGGCGGCATCGTCAATCTCTGCGATCGGGACGACATCGACCTGCCCGCGCTGCTGACGGCGGCGGGACGCGAGGACCTTGCGGCTCGATGCGACAGACGCGACTCGGCGCTCTTCGACATCGAGGGTGCGACGCTTGAAGAGGTTGCGTACGCGATCGAGCTTGTCCTTGTCTCCGGTTTCGCGCCTCCAACCGGCTCCACGTTCGAGGCGAAGATCGAGGCCTGAAACGTCAAGCCGTCGCAGAGCCGAGATGTTGCGAGAAGAACTCCGCCTGCAGGTTCTTGGCATCGTTCGAAACGCGCCCGAAGCCGACGTGCTCATCCGGCGCGCCGGTCGTCGGCCAGGTGACGAACTCGATCAGGGCCGGGTCGGAGCCGCGCGTGACGTAATGGCCGCGCAGCGTTTCGATGAATCGACGCTGGATGCCCACGGGAACGAGGCGGTCTGCTTCTGAATGGAGAGCCAGCAGCGGAATTGGCCTGAAGCCGCCGAGGTTCTGCATGGCGTCGAGAGCCGCGACACGCGTCGGATCGTGCCTGACCGGCCATGGTGGCGCATCGCCCGGCTTGCCCGGCGGCGGGTTGTAAAGTCCCGCGAGGTTTCCCGTCGTGCCCTCGATCGCGGCACATCGGAAGAGATGCTCGTCGCAGAGGCGACGGAGCGCGGTCATCCCGCCGGCGGACATACCGCCGATCGCGAGCCGTTCGAGATCGAACACGCCATCGTGGGCGGGATCGGCGAGGAACTCGACGACGGCATCGACCTCGCGAACAGCCTGCTCCAGCATGTCGAGGGTCCGGGCGGGCGTTTGATACTCAGGGATCAGGCGCTCGCCGTGTCCCGGCAGGTCGATCGCGCAGACCGCGATCCCCGCTCGGATCCAGCGGAGATAGCGCCCGGGATCGAGTTCCTTGTACGCGGTGCGTCCGTGCATCCAGAGGACGGTGGGCGCGGGGGAGTCCCAATCCGGGTGCGCGAGCAGGAGCGGGATCTCACCTGCGCGGGCGAGTTTCGCCCGCATCCGCAGCGCGACGGGGAACGCCGCGACAAGCGCCGGTGCGTCATACATCGCAACGCCCGCCGATCACTTGGCCACCCGCTCCTTCTCCGCCCGTCGCCGCTTGAGTTCCGAGTCGATGAACGGATGAAGCCCTCCACGAAGCACCGCCTCGTAGTCGGTCTCTTCATAGTTCGTCCGGTGGTCTTTCACCCGATTGTCATAGAAGACATACGAGCGAATCTGGGTCCCCCACCCTTGCTGGAGCGAGCCGCCGGAGGCGGAGGCGATCTCCTTCTCGCGCCGTTCATCCTCCATCAGCTGCAGCTTGGCCTGTAGGACGGCGAGTGCCTGCGCCCGGTTCTGCGGTTGGTCGCGATAGGTCGATGCGGTGACCTGGATGCCCGTCGGGAGGTGGGTGACGCGCACCGCGGAGGCAACCTTGTTGACGTTCTGGCCGCCGGGGCCGGAGGCACGGACGAACGCGACGATCTCGACCTCCTTGTCGGGGATCTCAACCTCGGATTCGGCGATCTCCGGGATGACCTCGACGGTGGCGAACGATGTCTGTCGCTTGCCCTGGGCGTTGAAGGGGGAGACGCGGGCGAGCCGGTGCGAGCCGCGTTCGCAGGCCAGGTAACCGAACGCGTAAGGCCCCTTCACGTGATAGGTGACCGAGTCGATCCCGACCTCGGCACCGAAGCCTTTGTCGACCTCTTCCATGGTCCAGCCCATGCCCTCGCAATAGAAGATGTACATGCGCAGGAGCATCTCGGCCCAGTCGTTGGCCTCGGTGCCGCCCACGCCGGCGTTGATCGTCAGGAAGCAGTTGCCCGGGTCGTACTTGCCGGTGAAGAGCGACTGGAGCTCGATCCGCTCCATCTTCGTGCCGAGCTGGAAAAGCCCCTCATCGACCTCGGCGAGAAGGTCCTTGTCGCCCGACTCCTTCGCCATGTCGTACCCGACCTTGGCGTCATCGAGTGCGACCATCGCCTCGCTCAGCGGGACGACCTGGGCCCGGAGGGTCTTGACCTCGCCGACAACCTTCTGTGCGGCGGACTGCTTGTCCCAGAACCCCTCCGACCCCATGCGGTCCTCAAGGGACTTCAGCTGGGCCATCTTGGAGTCGTAGTTAAAGAGAGTCGCGGATTGTCAAGATCCGCGCCTCAAGGCCCTCGATCACATTCTTGTGGGCGTCATAGTGCATGTGGTACTCCAAACGAAGGGCGATCGTAGCCCCGCGGGCCCTCATCCTCGCCCCACAAATGGCCCTTCCCGCGCCGGCACGCCAGGCAGTCCAAAATATCTCGCCACCACGCGCGCATTCCACCTCCGATCGCCTCAATGGAGAGCGGCCCGACCGAGTAGGCCCGTGTCCTGGGAGGGCACGGGCCCCGGGCCCCAACGAGGAACAACCATGAAGACCTTCGCGCTCACGACGCTCGCAATCGCAACCCTCGCCGGTGCGGCACACGGCCAGTGCACCCTCAACCGCTACGGCGTTCCCGACTTTGACCAGCGACGGGACGCGTTGCCCAACAACGGCGGCTACTTCTGTGTGCCCACCTCCTTCACCAACATCCGCGGCTACATCGCCAACTACGGCTACGGCTCGATCATGAGCGGCCCGCGCAACTGGCAGAGCCAGGGCAACTACAACTACGTCACCGCTCGCATCGAAGCCATGGGCGTCTATATGGACACCGATCCCTACGACGGCACCAGCGGCTCCGACGCCAAGAACGGCTGGAACGACTTCATCGACGATTGGCACGAGGACAAGTTCACCCTCAGCTCCTGGGGCGGATACTGCCCCGGCCCCTGGATCTTCATCCTCTTCAACACCGGCATCACGAACATGTGCTACGGCTACTACAAGCCGTCGGGCGGCTCCTATTACCGCGACGGCGGCCACTGCGTCACGCTCGTCGGTCTGAAAAACCTCTGCGTCAACATCAACGAGCCGACATTCAGGATCCGCAACCCCGCGTCCGATGACGGCGACCTCGACGTGCAATCGACCTTTAGCACCGAGGAGACTCGCACGGACGTGCAGAGCTTCAACTACGACGGCGACGTCGTCACCCGTCTCCGCCTGACAGACTTCGGCTCGGGGTCGAGCACACGCCGATACATGGACAAGCTCTACTCTGTGCAGCCGCTCATCGCGCTCACCGGCAGCATCACCTCCGGAACCGCCGTCACGCTGCACCGCCCCCTCTCTCTGTTCGGCCAGTCCGGCCACCAAGGAAGCACCGCGGGCCCGGGCGCGTCCGAGTTCGTCGCGGACATCGCACTCCATCCCATGGGGATCGAGTCGTACATCGTCACCTCGCAGCTCATCACCAACACGAAGCGCATCTACAGGTACAACATGGGCACCGGCGAATGGGGGCTCCTCCTCCCCGCGCTCGGCACCGCGAATTGCAAGATCACGACCTCCCGCTTTGGCGAGCTCTTCGTCTATGGCGACGGCTCCGTCCGCAAGTACGACGTGCAGGGTGCGAGCCCGGTGCTGCTGAAGACGATCACTCCCGTCAACTCGATCGCCGCGATGGCCTATGACGACGCCCTCGATGAGCTCGTCGCCGTCTCCACCAACAATCGCCTCGTCCGGTACTCACAGTCGACCCTGGGCACGCTCGCCGACGAGCCCCTGCCAGGCGGCATCACGATCATCGGCGACGGCTCCGTCGTGCCCAGCCCGACCATGCCCGGACACTGGTACATCGCCTCCACCGGCACGCCCACCATCGCCGACATCACGCCGATCCCCGGCTCGCCGCGACTGCAGACCAGCGCGCTGATCTCGCTCCCTCCCGGCACCCAGCCAAAGTCCATGAAGATCACCGACACCGGCGATATCGTCTTCATCAACGGCAGCGCGATCGCAGAGTACAAGCGCACCATGGCGCCCACCGGCGCACCGACCTGGGTGCTCGACCCGGACTCGGACTTCAACGGACTGCCCGCGGCTCGCGCTCTCGTGATCTCGCGCTCGCGCTCGAATCTCGACGACCGGACACTCTCGCTGCCCGAGTGGCAGGACGACAGCTACGAACCCGAGGGCGTCGTCCCCGTCCCCGATTGCGTCCCGGATCTCAATCAGGACGGAGACGTCGACATCCTCGACTTCCTCGACTTCTTCAACTCCTTCGAGCCCTGCCAGGGCGAGGCCGGCCCCTGCGGCATCGACGGCCTCAACGCCGACTACAACAACGACGGCCTCGTTGACATCCTTGACATGCTCGACTTCCTCAATGACTTCGGCAACGGCTGCAGCTGATCCCTCGGATTCCAAACAACAACCCAGGGAGCGGACGCACCTTCACTCCCGAACCATCGGCGGCTCGCCCACTCAAGGGCGGGCCGCCGCTTTCATGAGCTTTCCAAACTTTCTTGGCGATCCGCGCCAGCTACGGCCGGCCGTGGCGTCTTGGTCGCATACACACGAACCGCCCCACAACGGAGCCCGCCCCATGATCCGCACCCGCCTCCTGCTCGTCACACTCGCCGGACTCGTCACGGCCCTCCCGACACTCGCCCAGCCATTGGATCGAGAGCAAGGAGCACCCGTCGCGGTCATCGAATATGCCGATGGAAGGACCACGCCGTCCTACCCCCAGTTCAACCTTTCCTTCCCCGGCGGCACGGTCGCGGAATACTTCGACGCCATCCGCTCGATTCCCGGCGTCATCGCGAACATCTCCCTCTCGCCCGACGCTCAGGGCATCCCCATGCCCCCGATGCGTCTGACGAATGTCTCGGTCTCGGTCGCGGTGCGGGCCGTCGAGACGCTGACCGATGAGTCTGGCGTCCCCATCTTCTCAACCCGATCCATCGAGGCCGACGACAGCTCGACGCTCTACGCCATCACCGCTCGACCGGTGCGCGGCACGAAGCCTGAGGTGGCCTATCTCTACTCGTTCCCAGTGGCCTCACTCCTCGAGCAAACCCCTGGCGCGCACATGTCGGCGGATGCCCTCCTCGGCGCGATCGAACTCCTTCTCGGAATGGACGCCACAACGGGCACCCGCCCGAGAGTCATGCTCCACAAGGAGACATCCACGCTCATCATGCAGGCGAACAAGGAGCAGATCCAGGCCGTGGAGAATCTGATCGGCGGCCTCGAACGCGATATGGCCAATCGGCGTTCGCTCGCGCGCCCAGGCCTGGTCGAGATCGAGGATGTCAAGGCGGTGCTGGCAGACCTCGACGCCAGGAAGAGTCTACAGGATGAGAAGCGGACGCTGCTCGAACAACGCCTCGTAGACACGAAGCGGCTGATCGAGCAGGGCGTGGTGCCCAAGTCGGAATTGATGGGCATCGAAGTCAGCCGCCACGCACTCGACGAGGAGAGCCTCGAACTCGATATGCGATTCGACCAGGCGCAGCGACGCCTCTCACGTCTCACCGAAGCGTCCGAACCCAGCACCGTGCGGACGTTTGCGATCGCCAGCGGTCGCGCCCAGGCGACGCTCGACGCGACGCGGGCCATCTGCGTGGCGATGAGCCCGATTCCCGGTGCCGAACTCGGTCCCGACAAAGCCCTCAGCGTCACCGGCACCAGCGCACAGCTGGCCGCGATCGAGAACTGGCTCCGGATCCAGGGCCTGCTCGCGAAGTAACTCGTTTCGGCCGAGCCCATACGATCCGGCAGCGATGGACACGATCGCCTTGCAAACCCCACTCCGGCAGCACACGCCGCACCCCGCGGCTGATCGCCCGACCTCCCGGCCCTCCGCCCGGGAGGTCGATGGTTGCGCCCGGGCGATCTGCAGAGGCGACGCCGAGGCCATCGAGCACTTCTATCACGCGAAGTTCCCGGTCGCCATGGCGGTCGCGATGCGGGCAAGCCGACGCGACGAGTCCTTCTGCCTCGATGTGGTCCACGATGCCACGCTCAGGCTGCTCAAAGGGGTCAAGCCGACGCTGACCGATGCGCAGCTCGATCTCTACCTCAAGCGATGCGTCATCTCCGCGACGATCGATCGGCTCCGCCGCGACGCCCGCCGACGCACACGCGAGCGTGCCCGCGCCGTTCGCGAGCCCGAGCCAGGCCCCGAGCCCGATCGCATCGCGTCTCTCCGCACCGCGCTCGCACAGCTTGACGATCTCGATCGCGCCCTGCTCACCTCTCGATTCGCACACGACGCGACGCTCGAAAGCGCCGGCGCCGCTCATGGCCTCTCCGGCCCCGCGGCACACGGCCGCATCCGCCGTGCGCTCGACCGCCTCCGTTCGATCATCAAGGAAGGCGAACAATGAACCGCCACACACCCGACCGCCACCGCAGATCAGAGATCGACGCCCTCGTCTCCGACGCGGATTCGCCCACACTGAGCGGCTCCGGACTCACGCGCCGCGACGCCATCCTCACCGATCTGCTCCAGAAAGCTCCGGGTATTCGACGAACTCGCGTCGTTCGACGCGTCGCGTTCAACTCAGCTCCGGTGCTTCTCGTGCTCCTCGCGCTCTTTGCAGTCCGCCCCCGGACGACGCACACACCTCTTGTCCCAGCGCCGATCGCTTCGGACGTTCATCCAGGCTCCGTCCCTCCGATGATGCCGTCCAACCCCGTGATAGATCCGGCGACGACCGCTCCCCCGCGCTTCGCGAGTGTTGTGTCCACCGCGGACCGTGCGTTCGGCGATCGCATCGTTTCCACCGTATCGACTCGGCAGCTCGATCTACGTGTCGAGGTGATCACCATCGACGACCGGACGCTGGTGGAACTGCTCGCGCTCGAAGGCCGATCCGACGGAATCGTCCGCATCGGGGATCGGGCCATGCTCGCGTCCGACCTCCCGCTCCGTTCGGATGTGATGCCCGCCCATCCCGCCGGAAACTGGCCCCCCACGCCGCACACGCGCGCCACACTCGGGCTGTAGCCCGTCGCGCCGCCGATGATCGGACGATCCAAGCCCGCTGCGACCATGCGCCGGTTATAGTGATGCCATGCCCGGCGTCTTGCCCACCCTCGCCCAGCACACGACGGAGCCCGTCTCGCAGATCAGGGACGGCTTCGGGCTGCTCATCATCCTCGTCGGAATCGGGTTGGCGCTCATCGTGATCGCCCTCGGGCTCACGATGGCGAATCGACGCACGCACGGCCCGAGAAAGAAGCGACGCCACCCCGGCCCGATCGTCGATCCCTGGAAGGAAGCGGGCGCACGCGCACGCACACCAACCGCGTGGGAACTTGAGAAATCCAATCGCCCTCGCCCTCGCAAGCCCCGTCCCTTTGACTCCGATCCGCCCGCGGAAGGCCCGAGCGCAGAATCGGGCGGACCGAGCGACCCCGATGTCTCAGGCACCGACCCGCGAGACAAATCGTGACCACCAGCAGCTTCTCCCGTGAGCTGGCTGCGCGTCGCACGACCGCTGCGCCGCTCGCGCTCGTCACGGGTGCCGCCAGACGGGTCGGTCGCGCGATCGCACTGGAACTGGCACGCGCCGGCTGCGACGTGATTGTCCACTTCAACGGCAGCGCATCCGAAGCAGCCGCAACGCTCGCAGAAATCAACGCGCTCGGGCGCTGGGCCGCGCTCTGGCCGCTCGATCTCTCGGACCTCGGCGCCGTGGAACGAGCCAGTTGCGAGCTTGCAAACGCGTTGCCAATCCTGGATGTCCTCGTTCACAACGCCTCGATCTACGCACCGACTCCCCTGGCATCGCTCAGCGCATCGGACATCGCCCGCTTTCACGCTGTCAACGCCGGCGCGCCTGCCCTTCTGAGCGCAGCCCTCGCTCCGTCGCTTTCTGCGTCGAAGCTCGATGGCGGCGGCTCGATCGTCGCGATGCTCGATATCCACGCGCTCGGGCTCCCGCGGCGCGAGTTTGCCGCCTACGCGATGTCAAAGGCCGCCCTCCACGAGATGGTTCGCACACTCGCCCGGGACCTGGCCCCGCGCGTGCGCGTCAATGCCGTCGCACCCGGCGTCGTCGCGTGGCCCGATGAAGGGTACGAGTCCGACGCGGCGGCGCAGGCGGCGTATCTCGCTCGCGTCCCGCTTGCACGCGCCGGCACCCCCGAAGATGCGGCCGAGGCCGTTCGCTGGCTCGCGCTCGAGGCGCGATACGTCACAGGCCAGGTCATCCGGGTCGATGGCGGGCGTTCGCTGATGTGATCGGGCGCGAACCGATCAGCCGTCCATCATGCCGGGCAGCGTGGAGACCGCGTTCTCAACGACGGCGTCCGCGCTCACACCCTCCGCCTCGGCCTCGAAGTTCATGATGAGACGGTGACGCAGAGCCGGCAGCGCGACCCGCTGGATGTCGCTGATCGAGACCGTGGCCCGGCCCTCACGGAGCGCGACAACCTTTGCCCCGAGTTCGAGCGACTGCGCCGCGCGTGGCGACGCACCGAGACGCACGAACTGGTTCACCATCGGCGTCGCGTACTGCCCGCCGCTCGGGCCCGACGCCTTTCCCTTCGGGTGCGTGGCGAGCACCAGTCGCACCGCGTAGTCACGCACGCTCGGCGCGATCGGCACCCGCCGGACCAGCCGCTGGTGCGCGAGCAGCCGGTCGGTGTCGAGCACCGGCTCGGCATGAACCCTCGCACCCGTCGCCGTTCGTTCCAGGATCTCTGCCAGTTCCTCTCGAGTCGAGTACCCGACCTGGATCTTGAAGAAGAACCGATCGAGCTGCGCCTCGGGAAGCGGGTACGTCCCCTCCTGCTCCAGCGGGTTCTGCGTCGCCATGACGAAAAATGGCTCCGGCAGCGGATGGCTCACGCCCCCCACCGTCACCGATCGCTCCTGCATCGCTTCCAGAAGCGCGGACTGGGTCTTGGGTGTCGCCCGATTGATCTCGTCGGCAAGGAGCATCTGCGTGAACACCGGCCCGGGCTGGAAGCGGAACTCACGCCGCACGCGACCATCGCCTTGATCGTCCTCGGCCACGATCGTCGTGCCGGTGATGTCCGCCGGCATCAGGTCCGGCGTGAACTGCACGCGCCCCTGCTTCATGGAGAGCGACTGCGCCAGCGTCCGAACCAGCAGCGTCTTGCCGATCCCCGGCACGCCTTCCAGCAGCGCGTGCCCCGCCGCGAAGAGGCAGATCAGCACCTGCTCCACGACCTCACCCTGCCCCACGATCACACGCCCGATCTGCTCACGCACCGCCGTCGCGTCACGCGAAAACTGTGCCGCCGCCTCGCGGACCTCCTCGGGCGTCCGCGGCTCGGGCATCGAACTGAGATCTTGGGAAGCGTCGGCCATTGGCGTCCGGTCGAAGCCTGACGTGGTCCGCGTCAGAGCGACGGGATGCCACACTCGATCAACACGGGGCTCTCCCCCGCTCCAAAGGCCGCGGTCGGATTCGAACCGACGAAGGCTTTCGCCAACGGATTTGCAATCCGCTCCATTTGTCCACTCTGGCACGCGGCCGTGCGCAAGGTCACGATTCGGGCGGATAATAGCACCCGATCCCTCGCTCGATCCCGCCAGAAACGCTCGAGCGGGCCCACCCTCCCCGAACCCTTGTCACGCGGGCACCCGCGCCGTTCCGATAGGATGAGTTCGCATGGATGCCACCCCCACATCGATCTCGCGCCCGCTCACCTTCTTTGCTCGCATCCTGCTCTTGGCGGGGCTTCCGCTCGCGCACGCCCAGGCGCAGCCCACCACGCCCCCTCCCTCATCGCCGGGCGTACCCCCGATCGTGACCAAGCCGACCAGCGATCCGGCCGACGATGCCGCGCTCAACGATGACTCCGTCGAAAGCGCCCGCGACTCACTCCTCGAGCGTGGTCACTCGCGGATCCTCTATCCCACTTCGCAGGTCAGAACATCCCCCACCTCGCCAGAGGCGAGCGTCGAAGCAGCCGTCGATGCCGGCCTTCCATCGATCGATCCAAACGGTCCTCGCCCCCCACTCATGGCCGAAGGAGCGTTCGTCGTCCGAAAGCGCGGCGTGCTCATGGTCACCGATTGGGGCGCCTATATCTTCTCGTTCGCTCCCAACGCGGACGTCTCGAGAGAGCGGCCCGTCGCGATCCTCCCCTGCGAGACCCTCCGGCGTATGGAGTCCGCTGCCGGCGCCTCGGGCGAACGCGTCCCAGCGGGCTCGAGCCGTGTCGTTGTGATCGGCGCTTTCATCCTCTCCGGTCAGGTGACCGTCTACCAGGGTCGGAACTACCTGCTCCCCACCGCGTTCTCCCTCACGGAAGATCTCAGCCCCGCTCGAGTGCCCACGACCTCGCCGGCGGATGCGGCGCCAACCGATCACCCGCCAGACGCAGATCCCGAGATCTCGGAACTGATCGGAGACCTTGAGTCGCTCCGTACCGCGCCCAGGGGCGCGAGCTCGGCCAACCGATCCGATGTGAGCAGCGACTCCGCCCCGCCCGTCGCAGACGACACGCTGATTCCTCGCCGCAAGGCCCGCCTCATTCGCACCGGACGCGGCGAGGCGGCGATCGCCTTCGACTCGGGCGCCTCCGGCTCGTCCGACGCCCCGATGATCCTGCTCCCCTGCGCTGCCACAGAGGGGATCGAGCGCGCCGCAGCGCGAGCGGGCGACGGCGCGATCTTCGATATCAGCGGGCGCGCGTTCCAGCACCAGGGCCGGAACTACCTGCTCCCTCTCATGTACATCGCCGAGACCAGTCGAAACGTCAAGCCCCTGCACTGATGCCGGGGGCTCCGCTCGCGCCTGTCGGCTTCAGGCGCCTGATCGCGCGCGAATGATGCCCCTCGCGCAACAACAGCGCCATCGACACGACCATAATGGCGATCCCGAGCGTCTCCGCGCCCTCTTCGACATCGTGTCCCCACGCGGGCGTCTCCGCGTATTGACGGAGGATGATGTCGTCGACCACATACCCGAGCGCGAGGAACCCGCACCCGATGCCGAATGTCCACGCGAACGCGTCCAGCCTCAGCACAAGCCGCTTCCAACGCACACGCGCCAGCACCAGTGCCGAAAGGAATCCTGTCGCCGCGATCAGCCCCACAAGTCCCCATGCGATCCGCAAGGGCAGACTCGTCTCCGGGTTCGTCCACCAATCGGAGCGAAAGTGGACCGCGTCTTCCGGCGCGAGCCCGAGATAGTGGATGTTGTCAGGATTCAGCACCACGTGCATGTCGAGTTCCCGGAACCCGGCGAGTGTCGAGAGCATCACCATCCAGAAGCAGAACCAGACATCCCTGCGCGTCCCGCCCCTTGCTCCCCAACCCGCGCACCCCACCGCTGCGAGCGCGCCGACCATCAACCATCCCCACGGGTGGAAGAGTTCGAGCACGCCCTCCTCCTCCACCACATGCTCAAGCTGGATACTCGATCGCGTCAGCGCCATCGCACCGACCGCCACGACGCCGGTCCCGCCAGAAGCCGCTGTCAGCGTGCGCAGCCGACGTCCGGCAGGGAGTGACAGGTAACGCTCGTGTTCCGGAAGTGGTGGCACGCGACTCCGCTCTGATGCGATCGATCGCAACGCGGGTTTATCGTACCTTCACACACACTCGCATGAGCCAAACGCCGGTCCGGCTCAGGCCTTGGCCACCGGCACGCCCACGATGGAAATCCCTCGGGCATCCGCGAGGTCGATCACCTCGGCCTTGTTGATCATGATCACATCCCCCGCCGCGAGCGCAAGGCAGCCCGCCCCCGCCGCGTGCAGGTTCTCGATCGTCTGAGGCCCGATCGTCGGCACGTCCGACCTGCGGTCGTGCCCGGAACGAGCGCCCTTGCAGATCGTCCATCCCTTCGCGCGGCACAACTGCCCCGTCCGCTCGATCATCCGGTCCGTGCCCTCGACCGCCTCCACCGCGATCACATCCCGCTCCCGCACAGAGACCGCCTGGCCGATGTCCAGCCTCAGCAGCTCACGCAGCATCGGCCACACAAAGTCGATGTCCTGCTCCTGCATCGCCGTCGGACGGGTCCGCGTCATCACGCCCTCTGTCGCCAGCTCCGACGGAATCGGGTACGTCGAATCGAGCAATTGGACGCCGCACCGATCGAGCTCCTCCGCGATCGCGCCGAGCACAGCATGCGACCGCCTGTCGTGACGCAGGTGCCGATACCAGGCGACAAGTGTCCGCACATCCGGGATATTCTTCACCATCCGGAGCGGATCGTGCATCAACTTGGCCTTGTCGACCCGACCGACCATGATCGCGTGCTTGACACCCAGCTTGGCCAGGATCCGCGCCCACGATCCGACCCGCAAGAGCCCGACATCGCGGAACGATGTGCAGATCTCGGGAAGCCCAGCCTCGTACTGCTTCCACAGACCGAGCCCGTGGACGGCGTGACCCTTCTCACGCAACGACCGCGCGATGATCACCGGCAACTGCCCACCGCCCGCGATCAGACCGATCGCCGTCGGCGGCGCAGGTGGATCTGGAAGGATGGTCAGCGGACTCAACATCAGTTGGATTGACATCTCACCCGGCCCTGGCCGGAAGCGCGCCGGACGACGCCATCGCCCGATTCACGCCATTCAATCTAGTGTTCCCACCGGCGACGATCAAGTTCGGACTCTGGAAGGACTATACCCCACGAATCTCCGGACCCGATTCCGGCCGATACAGAATGTCGGATGTCCGACGCCACACACCCCACATTCAAGCCCCAGGCACATCCCTTCTCGCTGCCGCAGGTCGCTCCCGCTCTGACCTCGGACGGCGACACGTTCATCCCCGAAGGCGCGACGCTTCCCGATCCCGCTCCTGCCACGTCACGCCCCGCCATCGGCGTCTACTTCGATTGCGCCAACCAGTACGTTCGCGTCTATCGCGACGCCGGAGGCAGCGCCTACGTCGCCCGATGCCCCAAGTGCGCCAAGACAATGTCCTTCCGTGTCGCGCCTGGAGGCACATCCCAACGCATGTTCCGCGCATCCTGCCGCTGATCGCCGCCACGCCACCCCGCACACGCCCGACGGCTAGACTGCCCTCATGAGCATGACGCCCGGCTACGAGATCTCGCGCGCCAGCGGCGTGTGCGCCGGCACCGGCAACCCCATCGAGGTCGGTGAGTCCTACATCGCCGCGCTCTGGATCGAGCCCGATCCCGATCGTCCCGGCGCCGAACTCATGCGCCGCTCCGATTACTCCGGCGACGCATGGATCTCCGGCGCACGCCCCGCCGGACCCTTGGTTGGACATTGGCGTGCCACGCTCTCGCCCCCGAACACCCGGAAGCGTGCACTCATCGGCGACGACGAGCTCATCGACCTCTTCATGCAACTCGCCGAGGCCTCCGAAACCAAGCGCCTCGCCTTCCGCTATCTCCTCGCCCTCATCCTCGTCCGCAAGCGCCTCCTCCGTGTCGAGGGCTCACCCAAGCGAGGCACGCTCACCGTCCGCCTCAAGCCCGTCGGCGACACGCCGGGGCAGGTCGTCGAGGTCGTCGACCCCGGCATGGACGAGACCATGATCGCCGACGCCACCGAGCAACTCTCCGCGATCCTGGCCACCGACGAGCCCGTCGCCACGTGAGCCGTCGCATTCCGCACGCGGAGCAAGCACCCATGCACGCGAAAGTCCATCCACTCGCCCGCGCCCTCGCTTGCACGCTCGCGCTCACCCTCTCGCTCGCGCTGCCATTGAGCGGCTGCAAGTCCGGGCCCGGCACGCGTGGCGACAAGCCCGTCAAACGCGGCGCGGCCCCAACCTACGCCATCGCCGCGGCACAGTACAACACGCTCGTCGCGAGCTACGACCACCTCTGGTCACCCGTCGCCCTCCGCGTCCGCTATCGCGACCAAGACTCAGGCAAGATGACCGAGGACCTGCTCGACGGCCACCTCCAGGCAATCGCTCCCGACCGCGTCGCGCTCCGCATCGACAAGCTCTCCGAGACCTACGCCTACCTCGGCTGCGATTCGGACCGCTACTGGTGGATCGACGTCAAAGCCGGTGCCGCGATCGTCGGCACACACGACAAGGCGACCCCCGAGGCCCTCGCCGATTTCGATATCCCCGTCCACCCGCTCGATCTCATCGCGCTGCTGGGCATTGTCCCCGTCGATCCGATGGGATACGGCGCGACGCGATGGTCGACCGATGGCAAGTCCCTCGGAATCCTGACGCGGGCCCGCTTCGGCAACCAGTTGCTCTGGGTCGATCCCGAGACCTATGAGCCCAACGCCGTCGAGATCACCGACGCCAACGGACGCACCACGCTCAAGAGCCAGATCACCCGCCCGGAGCGCATCCCCATCGACGGCGAGCCCGACTCCAAGGCCCGGATCGCCACGCAATACGACGTCACCTTTGAGGGCTCCGACTTCGGGCTCGGAGTCCGCCTGCAAGGCCCCGAGAACCGGCGCAACCGCATCCGGCCCGCGGCATTCAACATCGACACCGTGCTGAAGACCTATCGCGTCAAGGACATCATCGACGTCGATGCGCCGACGAACTGACGCGCTGCCGATTCAAGAACTGAGCGGGGAGATGCCTGCGAACCAAGCACCGCGCGAGAGCCCGATCGAGCCGACGCGCCACGATCCGCACGACGAGTTCACGCTGCTGTGCGAAGGATGCGGCTACGTCCTCGAGGGGCTCGATCCGGCAGGCCCCTGCCCCGAGTGCGGCAAGCCGATAGGAGAGTCTCTGCCGCAGGTGTCGCGGCCGGGCAGCCCGTGGCAGCAGAAGCCGACGCCGCAGAGTTTCGCCGCGACCTATCGCGCAATGCTCCTCCGACCGAGCGCGGTCTACCGCAGCGTCCGGATCGATGCCCGCACCTCGGGCTCGCTCGAGGCGCTCCTGATCTTGCATGCGGCGTTCGCGTTGGTCGCGATCCCAATCAGCTCGTACCTCTTGCTGAGGCTCGCTTTGGGCGGCGGCAGCACAGCTGTTCCGTCCCTCAGGCAGATCGGATTCACGATTGTCATCGCCACCCTCGCCACGCTGACGGTGGCGATCATTCTCGCCATCCTGACCGCGATCGAGCGAACGGGCATCCGCGCGTACGGACGGGTACACAAGCGTCGGATCTCGCACGCCGTCGCCGTCACGGTCTGCGGCCACGCTTGCATCGGATGGACAACCGGCGCGATACTCGTCTGGGTGCCCTGGGTGGTCGCCTCAGTGATCGGCACGAACACCGGCTCGTTCGTGACGGTCCTCCTCGGTCTTCTCGGCCTCTTCGCCGGCCTCCTCCACTTCGAGATCCTCGTCTGGCTGGGCGTCAGGCGTTGCCGCCACGCCAACCGCGAGCGCGCGGCCCAGAATCCAGCCTCCACGCCCTGAAACTTCGTGACTCCGTGACTTCGTGACTTCGTGACTTCGTGACTTCGCGACTTCGCGACTTCGCGACTCCATGACTTTGTGCCAGTTGCCTATTCCCCCTTGCCCTCTTCCAGTACACTCCCCCCATGCAGAGCAAAGCCGCCACCGTCGACCAGTACCTTGCCGAGATCCCCGAGGACCGCCGCTCCGCGATCTCCGCCGTCCGCGCGGTCCTTCGCAAGAACCTCGACAAAGACATCGAGGAAGGGATGAGCTACGGCATGATCGGCTACGCGATCCCACATCGCGTCTTCCCCGCTGGCTACCACTGCGATCCCAAGCAGGGGCTGCCCTTCGCAGCCATCGCGTCGCAGAAGAACTACATGTCCGTCTACCTGATGACCATCTACGGCGAGGGATCACAGGAAAGCTGGTTCCGCGAGGCATGGGCCAAGACGGGCAAGAAGCTCGACATGGGCAAGTGCTGCATCCGCTTCAAGAAACTCGAAGACCTCGCCCTCGACGTCATCGGCGAGGCCGTGCGACGTGTCTCCGCCAAGGACTTCATCACGCACTACACCCGCGCCCTCGCCACGACAAGCAAGCCCGCGGCCGCCAAGCGTGGAGCAAGGAAGGCTGCCGCCAGGCCCGTCAAAGAACAAGCGAAGAAAGTCGCAAAGCGATCGACCGTTCGCGCGGCATCCAAGAAGACAGCGAAGAAGGCCGCCAAACGCCGCTGACTCAACCCGCCATCGCCTCGAGCAGCACGCGCCAATCCGCATAGGCGTACGCGATCTCGTGGCGATCGTGCAGCGCGCGGATCGCCGTCAGCCCGCGCTCCGAGAGATCGAACTGCCACTCCTGCGCGGATCGGTCGCAGAAATACACGCGGCACCCAAACGGCCTGATCGCGTGCACGCCGCACAGGTTCCGCTCTTGGAACGGACACCCCCCGGCCTGCCTCGCCCGCTCGACATCGATGATCGTGAGTGCGTGCGCGCGAGCGTGGCCGGCGCGCTGCTCCTGATCGGGCTCCTTCATGCGCGTCCCCAGCCGCGCCACCGTGTACGCCGCCTCGAGCCCAGTCGTGTACAGCCGATGCCCCGTCTTCTCGAAGTTGCAGCACCTGCCCGAAGCCCAGCACGCCGGGCCGCGCTCGGTGATCTCGCGCGCGACATCCGCGTAGATGCGTTCAAGCTCCGACACGATCGCTGGCTCGCACGCTTGGCGCAGCCACTCCCCCGCCATGGCACGCAGTGTCGCCTCTTCGCTCATCGCGCCGGATCCAGTCGCCCCTCGATCGTCGCGCGCACCATGCGGATCTCCGCGGGTGCATGCAGTTCACCCTTGCCCATGCCCGGACACGTCCGCTTCCCCTGGTTCCAACCCTCGGACGAGCGCAGGAGCGCGGGCCAGAACGGCCACGCGCGGCACTGTGCCGGCCTCGCTCCATACACCGAGCAGATCGCCTTCCCCGGCACGCGCTCGCGATCCAGAAAGACGCAGTCGAACCCCGCGGGCGATTCCTTCTCCCTCAGCGACAGCCCAAGAAACGTGCTCTGGCAGTACGTTTCGCGGAACCCTTCGACGCTCACACCAACTTCGCGCGCGAGCGCGGCGGCCTCAACATCGTCAATGATCACGTACCCCGGCGGGCCCGAGCAACAGTTGCCACACTGCGTGCAGGTGAATCGCAGGCCGACATCTCCCGTAACGGGGTCCGGCCGATCGAACCACTCGGGCCCGTTCCCGTTCCCCGCGCCCCTCGCGCTCGACGCATGGTCGCTCGCCATCGGCTCAGCCCCCGCCGCCGCACGCGAGTTCGATCGCCTCACAACGCGCGCTCGCATCCGCGACAGCGCGATCGGTGCCGGTTGCAAGCCGCGCTCGCTCGCCATCGTCCGCGATAAGCGGCAGGTTGATTCTCACGTTCCATGCCGCAGAGCGAGCGCACGCCTCGGCGAGCACCGCCGCGATCGCGAGGTCCGACTTCAGCCACTCGTTGGTGATCGGGCGGAGCTTCTCAAGCAGACGCAAGAGGTCGTTCGCCGCCGCGAGCATCGCGTTCGGCGCGCCGACCGCAGCCGCGACCGCGCCCGCCCACGCCCCCGAACGCTTCGGGTCCGAATCCGGCAGCTTCTGCAGCGCGTTCAACGCGCCATACGCCTCCATATCGGCGATGGCCAGTTTGATGAGCACCACTCGCGCTCGTTCAAGCTGTGCCGCGCCAGCTTCGATCGCGGGCTGATGCGCCGCCAGCGACTTCTTCCCCGCCGAATACGAGACCACCATCGACCCCAGCGCAGCACCGAGCGCACCGACCGCCGATGCAACGGCTCCCCCGCCCGGGGTCGGCGTCTTTGCACCGATCGATGCAAGAAAGTCGGAAAATGTCTGCTCGGCAAACGACGGGTTGGACTGGTTCGGCATGCTCACAACCACAGCGTAGCACACGCCAACCGATGGTCCGGTAATCGTGCAAAACGTCCGAGACGAATGGTGAATGTTCGCTTGTGTCGCCCGGCGCGTTCCGGTACCTTGACCGTGCTTCGATGTGCGTCGGCCGCGCTGCGGTCGCGTACGCGCCGAGTCATTGGAGAGTGACCGTGAGTCTGCCGGGTCTTGATGGGGCGTCTGGGAGTACTTGGAGGTTTCGATTCGTTCGTGGTATCGCCTGAGCCTAATTGATCTGAGAAACGGAGTGTGATTGATGAAGTACGGCGCACGCGCGCTGATGGCTGTCCTTTTTGCGGGACTCGCTACGGCACATGCTTCTGCACAAGTTCAGTCGTCGGTCGTCGGTGAGGTCCATCCCGACAAGACCGTTCAGAACGCTCGAATGAAGGAACCCGGTTCGGTCCATGAGGCTCGCGCTCTGGTTGACTGGTTCTACGGACAAACCCGCTCTCCGGTTTCCACTGATCGCGTGATCTATGGCGCCGACGACCGCATCGAGGTCTGGCAGGAAGGCGATCCGGTCCTCCGCGCGATGTCGGAGGCGGCCTGCGTCGTCGTCTTCCCCTCCGAACTCACCGACAACGGCAACGGCACCTACACCCTCGACACCGCTCCGTGGCTCTCCCAGGGCGGAACCCTCTGCACCGATGAACCCTTCCGAGGCCAGCCCCAGGTCGGCTTCTGCTCCGGCTTCCTCGTCGGCACCGACCTGATCGCCACCGCCGGCCACTGCGTCGGCCCGGGCGGCGTCACCAGCGCGACCAACGTCGCATTCGTCTTCAACTTCGAGATCGACACCAACGGCGGCTCCTCCCCCACGGTCGTCCCCGCAAGCGATGTCTACTTCGGAACGACCCAGATCACCCACGCCCTCGGCGGCGGGTTCGATTACTCCGTCGTTCGTGTCGGAGCCCCCGTCACAGGGCGCAACCCCGTCCCCATCCGCCGCTCGGGCACAATCGCCAACGGCGATCCGCTCGCCATGGTCGGACACCCCGTCGTCCTTCCCAAAAAGATCGCCGGCGGCGCGGTCTGCAAGGACAACAACGGATCTGACGGATTCTTCGATGCCAATCTCGACGCCTACGGCGGCAACTCCGGTTCGATGGTCATCAACCTCAACACCTACGAGGTCGAGGGCATCCTGGTCCGTGGCAACACCGACTTCACCAGCGTCGGCGGCTGCGTCCGCTCCAACGTCCTCTCCGATAGCAACGCAACCTTCGAGGAGAGCTCAAAGACCACAACCTTCGCCTCATTCGTTCCGCCCCTGGGCCTGCAGGTCAGCCCCGCCGGCAACACGACCCACATCGGCGCTGTCGGTGGCCCCTTCACCCCCGCCTCCGTGGTCTACACCCTCTCAAATCCGACCGGCGACCCGATCGACTACTCCGTCGCGATGGTCTTCCCGACAGGCAACATCCTGATCGATGGCGGAACATCCACCCTCACCGGCTCCATCCCCGCCGGCGGCAACGTAATGGTCACGGCCACCGTCTCCTCACTCGCCAACTCCCTCCCGAGCGGCACCTTCGACGACAACATCGGCTTCACCGATGTCACCAACTCCCGCACCGTCAACGCCATCCACACCGTTGAGGTCGGGCAGACCCTCGTCAGCGTCACGCCCGCAAACAACCTCAACGCCTCCGGTCCCATCGGCGGTCCCTTCACCGCGAACCAGCCCTACACCGTCACCAGCGAACGCCCGACCCCCGTCACCGTGCGCGTGACAACGGATCAGCCGTGGGTCACGCTCAACGGCGCCAACAGCACCCTCAATCTGAATCTCTCCGGCACTGGCGATAACACCTCCGTCATCGTCGGCATCGGCGCCAGCGCCGGCTCCCTGAGCGCGGGCCTCTACTCCGCTTCGGTCAACTTCCTCAATCTCACCACCGGCACCAGCGTCGATCGCACCGTGACGCTCGATGTCGGCCGCTACGTCTACCACTCCACCGACGTTCCCAAGCCCATCACCGACCTCAGCTCCTTCAACAGCATCACCAACGTCTCCGACGCGTACTGCATCGGCGATGTCGATGTCTCCGTGGACATCACCCACACATTCAAGGGCGACCTCATCGTTGAGCTGACCTCGCCCGAGGGCACCACGGTCCGCCTCCACAATCGCACGGGAAGCAGCGATGACAACATCGTCGCGACCTATGACCAGGGCGTCTTCGATCCCGACGGACCCGGCGCCCTCACCGACTTCAACGGCGAGATCGTGACCGGCACCTGGACCCTCACCGTCTCAGACAACGCCAACATCGATACGGGCACCCTCAACGCGTGGTCGCTCCGAATCGCCACCAGCGGCCCGATCTGTCCCCCGAGCGCCCGCGATGGCAGCATCACCGTCTCCCCCGGCACGCTCGAGCCCATCGTGCTCGACGCGACCAGCGGCGTCGGCAGCGCACTCGACTACACCATCATGTCCCTCCCCGCCTTCGGCGCGCTCTGGGATCCCACAACCAACACAGGAATCCTCTCGGTTCCCTACACCCTCGCCGCTGGCGGCGACACCGTCCTCTACAAGTCGCCCCACGGCTCAAGCGGCTCCACCAGTTTCACCTTCAAGGCCAACGACGGCCTCGATTCCAACACCGCAACCGTCAGCATCGCCATCTCCACAGCGGGCACAGTCGCAAGCTTCCCGATGGACACCAACCCCGGTTGGACGACCATGGGACAGTGGGCATTCGGCACCCCCTCCGGTGGAGGCTCCGGCGGCGGCGATCCCACCTCCGGCTACACCGGCACCAACGTCTACGGCTACAACCTCGCGGGTGACTACCCCAACAACCTCACCCCCGTGCAGTACCTCACCACCTCGGCCATCGACGCCTCCGCCGCCACCAACGTCCGCCTCGGATTCTGGCGTCGCCTCGGCATCGAGAGCAGCTCGTGGGACCACGCGAATCTGCAATACTCAACCAACGGCAGCACGTGGACAACCCTTTGGGACCACGTCGGCGGCTCCTTCAACGAACTCGCATGGACCTATCAGGAGTACGCACTTCCCGCCGCGAGCAACGCCGCGACGCTCTATGTCCGCTGGGGCATGGGCACCACCGACGGCTCCGTCACCTACCCCGGCTGGAACATCGACGATGTCGTGATCCTCGGTGATCTCCCGGACCCCCGTCTCGCCGACTTCAACGGCGACACGCTCGTCGACATCCTCGACTTCCTCGACTTCCTCGATGCCTTCGGCACCGAGACGCCCGCGGCGGACTTCAACGCCGATGGCATCGTCGACATCCTCGACTTCCTCGACTTCCTCGACGCCTTCGGCATCGAGTGCTGCGACTGATCGCTCGCCCAGCGCATCCCGCGCCGGGCATCACATCCCAAAGGCCCCTTCTGCGGGCGTGCCGAACTCGTGGCGGCACGCTCGCTTTCATTTTGCTCCCCACCTCTTCCCGCACCCGGATCCACCCCGCCAAACAGGCCCCCAGCCCCGCCAGACCTCCTCCCGAAGCCCCCCTTCGGCATGGTCCCTATCATTCAGGTTCCCATGCCCGTACCACGCATCGCCATCATCGGTCGCCCCAACGTCGGCAAGAGCTCCCTGCTCAACATGCTCGCCGGCAACAAGATCTCCATCGTCGATGACTCCCCGGGTGTCACGCGCGACCGAGTCTCCATCCTCATCGATCTCCCGAGCCACCACGAGGGAGAGCCCGACCGCACGGTCGAACTCACCGACACGGGCGGCTTCGGCGTCTATGTCGCAGAGGGCGAACGCTTCGACGAGGTCGGTGCCGACCTCTCGACCCTCTCCAAGGACATCGAGCGACAGATCGCCGAAGCGATCTCCTCCGCAGATGTCATCCTCTTCTGCATCGACGCGCAGGCCGGCATCACGCCCCTCGACGAGCACATCGCCCGCCTCCTCCGCGAACAGCGCCTCGGCAACCGCCAACGCGAGAACCACGTCGTCCCCGTCCACATCGTCGCCACCAAGACCGACGGCCCCAAGTGGGAGGCCCACGCGTTCGAGCTCTCCGCGCTCGGATTCGGCGAGCCGGTCCTCTGCTCGGCGCGCACCAACTACCTCCGGCGCGAGATGCGCGAGAAGCTCTTCGATCTGCTCCCCGAAGCCCAGCCAGGCGATAACAACGAGGTGCTCGTCGATCTGAAGATCGCGATTGTCGGCAAGCGCAACGCCGGCAAGAGCTCGCTCGTCAACGCCCTCGCGGGCGTGCCCCGCGTCATCGTCTCCGAGATCGCCGGCACCACACGCGACGCCGTCGACGTCCGGATCCAGTCCGGCAACAAGTCCGTGATGCTCATCGACACCGCGGGCCTCCGCAAGAAGAAGTCCTTCACCGGCCCCATCGAGTGGTACGCCTACGACCGCGCCAAGCGAGCGATCGATCGCGCCGACGTCGTCTTCATGCTCGTCGACGCCACCGAGCCCATCTCGCAGGTCGACCAGCAGATGGCGATGCTCATCCAGAACTCCTACAAGCCCTGCGTCATCATCGTCAACAAGTGGGATCTCATCGCCGGCCGGCGCAACGACAAGGGACGCGAGATCTCGACCGGCGACTACCACGCCTACCTCGAGAAAGAACTCCGCGGCCTCGCCTTCGCGCCCATCGTTGTCGTCTCCACCGAGACCGGCCTCAACCTCAAAGCGCCCATCAAGGTCGCCTTCGACCTCTTCGAGCAGGCAGGACAGCGCATCCCCACCGGGCAGCTCAACCGCCTCCTCGAGACCATCCTCACCCAGCGCGGCCCCTCGTCCAAACTCGGCACCATCGCCCGCGTCTACTACGCCGCCCAGGTCCGCATCCACCCCCCGACCATCGCCATGGTCGTCAACCAGCCGCAGCTCTTCAACGCCAACTATCGCCGCTACATGCTCGGGCGCTTCCGCGATGCCCTCCCCTTCGAAGAGATCCCCATCCGCATCCTCGTCCGGGGCCGCAAACGCGGCGAAGAGATGCACACCACCGAGGGCCTGCAAGGACGGGTGCACCACTCCGAGCCCATCGTCCAGCAACTCGATACCGAGGCCCTCTCCGACGAGGATGTCCGCAAGTTCCTCGCCGAGGACACCGCCAACGACGATGCCGAATCATTCTTCGACGACGAAGGATGATCCCGCCCCGGTTCCTCACCCCATCCCCGTTCCGCATCCCGCGCCGTGGGATCTGATCCACTGCGCCCACCCACCGCCGGCACGATCAGAGCACGTTGCGTGCGCCGAAAGTG
The DNA here is from genome assembly GCA_963204725.1 of Planctomycetota bacterium. Taxonomy (GTDB): domain Bacteria; phylum Planctomycetota; class Phycisphaerae; order Phycisphaerales; family UBA1924; genus JAHBWV01. The sequence goes on along the minus strand of CAUJHH010000072.1, from coordinate 9,445 downwards.
GTACCATGCGCCACCCCACGGAGACTCCCAATGAGCAAGAAGGCCAGCCGCAGAAAGCCCGCAAAGAAGTCGCCAGCGAAGAAGACGCCCCCAAGAAAGACCCCGGCAAAGAAGGTCAAAGCAAAGAGGGTCAAAAAGTCGCTCCCAAAGGCGACCCGAAAGCCCGCCGCCCGCCGAAAGAAAGCCGCCGGCTCGCCATCTTCCGGTGGCCGAGCCACCGTCGACCAGCTCGTCGCCTCGATCCGCTTCGCCGCCACCTACGCCGACAATCAGTTGAACGCGATCCCCGATGAGCACGCCCTGACCCAGCTCGCGGGCGCGGACAACCACACCGCCTGGACCCTCGGACACCAGGCGATCAGCCGCGCGTGGTTCGCCTCGTCGCTCTCCGGAACCATGCCGCAGATGCCCGAGTCCTACAACGCCCTCTTCGGAATGAAGTCCACACCGGCGACCGATCCGGGGATGTACCCGCCCCTGGACGAACTCCGCTCACACTACAATTCGGCGCTCCAGGCGTTGCTCGGCGCCCTCGCCGCACTCACCGACGCCGATCTCGCCTCTCCCTCCATCGGCGACTCCGGGGGCTTCCTCACGACCAAGCTCGATGCCGCCGTCAAGGCCGCATGGCACGAGGGCTGGCACGGAGGCCAGGTCGCAACCCTCCGCCGAGGCCTCGGAATCGCCGCCCCGATCTGATCCCCGCGTCACAATCCCATCGCGATCATCACCAGCGCCGCGTCACGCACGCGGCGTTGTCGCGCGCCGCAATCTGTCGTGGATCGCCGTCCATATCTCCGCGTCCTCGCCACCTTCCGGCGGCCGCTCGATCACAATCAGGCCCGCCCCCGACGCATCCGCCTCGCGAAGCACGCGATACAGCGACGACGCATACCCGATCGCATCCCTCGGGATCTCGATCACCCGGTGCACCCCGGCCACACCCACGCCCGTGATCGCAATCAACGCCACCGGCACGTTGCAGTCACCCACCACACGCGCGATCTCCGCACGCTCAAGCATCACCGCACGCGTACGCGGCGCGTAATGGGTCTCCATCCGCCCCGGGCTCGACATCGCGCCGTCGGACACGGACTCGCTCCCGCTCCGCGAGCCCACACGCGCGCCAAGCACGCTCGCGATCTCGCTCGCTCCGATCACCCCCGGCCGAAGCACCGTCGCCTCGCTGCCGACGAGCGAGACCACCGTAGACTCGATCCCCGCGCGGCACGCGCCCCCATCGAGCACCATCATCTCCCCGTTCCGGATCTCGGTCCCGAACTCATCCTCGACATGTGCGGCGCTCGTCGGGGAGACGTGCCCGGACCGATTCGCACTCGGCCCCACAATCCCCTCGCCCACCATCTCGATCAGCGCAAGCGTCAGCGGATGCGCCGGACACCGGATCGCGACCGTCTCCCCGCCGCCCGCAACAATCGCGGGCACGCTCGGAGCCCGCCTCACCACCATCGTCAGCGGCCCCGGCCAGAACGCCCGCGCCAGGGCCGAAGCATGATCGCTCCACGCAGTGGTCAGCGTCCGGGCCATCTCCTCACCGGAAACGTGCACAATCAGAGGGTTGGCCGCAGGGCGGCCCTTGACCAGAAAGACGCGCTCCACCGCCCGTTCATCCCGCGCGATCGCGCCGAGCCCGTACACCGTCTCGGTCGGGAACGCCACGAGGCCCCCGGCCCGCAGCCGTTGCACCGCCCTTGCAATCTCTTCAGGACCCGCGCTCATGATCAACCGTCCGTCGACGCCGGAGCATCCGCTGGAGGCGTCGAACCCGGTGCCGGCTCCGCGCCAGTCGGCGAGGCAGCGGGTGTCGGAGGCAGTTCTCCGCCCGTCGAGCCCACCTCGCCGCCCTTTCGCGGATCCTTGACGAGCAGCGGAATCCGCCACCCCTCCATCGGCGGATCCTCAACCTTGAATTCGATCCGGTTCCGCTCGAGCGCGGTCCCGGTCGCCGACGCGAGCTCCGCGAGCGCGACGTTGTAATCGATGAGGGCCGCGACCTCCTCGCGCTCCGCGTTCGCCAGCGACTCCTGGCGATTGAGCTCAAGGTCCAGCCGCTCCACGGTGTACCCGCGGATCGTTTCCTTCTCAACGAGCAGCGCGCGAAGCACCTCGCTCGCCGCGTAGCGGCTCGTCCGCGTCTGCTCGATCAGCTTGTAGTTCGTCGACATGTTGTCGAGCGCGTTCTTGACCTCGAGCACCACCTGCTGCACCGTGTTCTGGTAGGAGATCGATGCCTGCATCCGTTCCAGACGACGCCGACGCAACTCGGCCTCCGGCGCACGATTGCCAATCTGCTGCTCAAAGAACATCCCCACCAGATAGTCGACGAAGCTCCCGTCGAGGTTCTCGTACGCGTCCCCCGCGTTCTCCTCGAGCGAGAGGAACCGCGTCTGCAGACGCATATCAAGCTGCGGGAGCCGGTTCTGCTCCGCCACCCGCTGCCGGATCGACGTGTCATCGATCGAAAGAATCGCCTGCTGTACCTCGGGGCGCTTCTCGATCGCCGTCAGGATCGAGTCGGCGAGCGAATAGGTCACCGGCGCGTCGAGCGCCGAGTCCGCAGGGAGGATGATCACCTCGCCGCCCACGGGCAGGTCCGGATCATTCATCAGCGACTTGAGCCGGTCCGACGCCCGTCGCAGCGCGGTCTGCCCGCGCAGGAGATCCGCACGCCGACGCTCCACTCGCGCCGTCGCGTCAGCGATCTGCGCCGGCGTGGCGTCGAGCGTCCGACGCTGCGCCAACTGGTCGCGAACCTCGACCCCGCGCTCAAGCAGCCGCTTGAGAATCTCAAGGTCACGCTTGGACTGCACGAGCTGCCAGTACGCCCGCTCCGTGTCAGTCACCGTCGTGATCAGGTCTCGCTTCAGCCTCGAAACCGACTCACGCTCCGCGTTCCGATTCAGCCGGACCTGCGCGAGCGCGACGTCCGAGCCGAAGTTGCGCAGCAGCGGCTGGTCGAGCTGCAACGTCACCCCAAGCTGCGTCGACGGGTCCGGGCTGACCGAAAGCCCCGGGGTCGACACATCCGTGTAGATCAGTTCCTGCTGCACCTGGAACGAGCCGCCCGTCTCCAGGGGCTTTCGAAGCCCCGTGGTGCTCGTGACACCCTGTCGCTGGTCGGAGGTCACACCCGTGAGGATCCCGCTCGTCGACTGGCGCGAGCGGGGCTCGTCCACGTTGCTGTACTCAAGGTTCGAGAAGAACGTCCAGTCGAACGCCGCCTCGGCAACCACCAACTGCGCTCCGCTCACAGCGGGCGCAAGCCGCGCGAACTGCACCTGAAGATTCCGGTCCACGGCCGAACGAATCGAGTGCTCCAGCGAGACCGTCACCGTTCTCGCCGTGTGCGCCGTCAGATCCTCCGGCAGAGGCAGCTCCCGCCCGCCATAGGACATCGGCCCGGCCATCTCGTCCAAGGTCTTGAGCACCTCCGGCTTGAGGTCCAGCCGTGACACACCGACGTCGCGTGTTGTCTCTCGCGCCTCGGGATGCAGCTTCGCTTCCGCCAGCTCTCGCTGCACGCTCTCGACGACCGATCGCTTCAGATCGCGCTCGCTCGAAGCCCGCAGGGGAGACTCACAGCCGGCCGAGAGCGACAGCACCAGGGCAGCGCTCATCAAACCGACGCCCACGAGCAACCGACGCTCGACTCGCTTTGGAGGGGTCATGCGAGGAAGAAGTTAGCGCGGGATCACCCCTTCGGCAACATGCCCGACCGAATCCCACACACATCGCACCCTCAATGTTCAACTTCCCCTCCTTTGGCCGATACGATTCCCTTGCACACGCCGCCGCCCTCGCACTGGGGCAGATGCCCCAATCGTCGCGCCGCGTGACCAGCCCATTGCTCGAAGGAAACGGCCCCATGAAAATCGCTCGCACACTGACGCTCGCCTGCTCCATGACAGCGTTCGTCGCCCCGTCCGTGCTCTCCGGCGCGACCCTGCTTCTCGTCTCTTTCGAAGCCGAAGCCCAGCAGGTCAAGGCCGTTGACGCCTACTGGGCGGTTGTCGAGAAGCCCGCCGTGATGCACGCCGGCGATTCCCAACGCTACTACCGGATCACCGAGCTCCAGCCCGGAACCGTCGTCCACGTCGACGCCCAAAGCACCGATTGGGCTCGCATCGCATACCCCGCCGGCCTCGGCGCTTACGTCCGGGCCGAATCGGTCAAGCAGGGTGATGAGTCCGACGCCCTGATCCTGACCGTGTCATCCCGCCTCTACGCCGCCAACGCGGTTGCCGGCCTTGATGGTTCATGGAAGGCGCTTCTCACCGAGGGCCAGGCCCTGCCGGTCGGCACGGTGCTGACCGCGATGGAAACAGTCCGAAACGCCACCAACGCAGTCGCCGGCTACAAGGTCGCCGCGCCCGAGAGCGCACGGGGGTACCTGCTCCGCGCGAACCTCCGCACCCCGACGCCCGAGGAGCTCTCAGCCGCCGGCGTCTCCAACGCCGCCGCAGAGCCCAGCGCTGCCGCGACGCCGCCGGCCACCCCCACTGCCACGCCCGAGACCCAGCCCACCACCGAGCCCATCTCACTCACGCAGGAGCCGACCGGCACCGGCACGCCCCCTCCGGCGCGCCCCGCCGACGAGGCCCCGATCGTCATCGAGCAGAGTCCCGTGACGCCCGTCGCGCCGCAGCCCGCCCCCGCCGGATCGCTCCAGGCGCTCGACGAGGCATTCAAGCGCGTGCAGTCGCAGCCAGACTCCGAGGCCGAGATCGACGAGCTTCGCGCCGAAATGGAAGCCGCCCTCGCCCGCATCGACGACACGCCCACAAACCGCCTCGCCCGCGCCGGCCTCCAGCAGCGCATTGAGATCCTGAAACTCCGCGCCGACTGGCGCAACAAGCTCAACGCCATCAACGAGCGACGCGTCGCCGCCGACTCCGCGAGCAACGCAACCCAGAAGGCGCTGAGCGACCTCCAGCAGAATCGTGTCTACACCATCACCGGCAGGCTCACGACCAGCGAGCTCTACGACGGCACCCGCCTCCCACGCATGCTCCGCGTGCAGTCCATCGGCGGCCCCACCACCCGCACCATCGGATACATCAAGCCCACGGCCGATCTCAACCTCGACACCAAGATCGGCCAGACCGTCGGCGTCGTCGGCAACATCCTCCTCGATCCGACCACCGGACTCCGCACCATCGAGGCCTCGCGCGTCGAGGTTCTCGCCAACGTCCCCACCGACGCCCGACTCCCCGGCGCCGACTGAGCACGCACTACACCAGCGTCCAGAATCGCAACCACCCGATCGCGCCGCCGACAAGACCAACCGCGGCCAACGAGATCGCCACGCGCCAACCCCATCTCCCCGGCATCCGACCGACGAGCGGCAAGAACGCCGCGACATACGCCGCCGGCGTGTACTCGAGCCCTCCCCCGCACGCTCCGCCCCACGACGGCATCCGTGCCGCACGCCACGCCACATCGGCGCGGTAACCACGCGCGATCAACGCTCTCGCCTCCAGCCAATCGATGAAAGTCGTGCTGGTGAGCCCCGGCCACACGCCCGCTGCAAGCACGCACACAAGCGTGAACGCGAGCAGCCACGGCCGCAGAACCACAATCCGCCACCCCCACTCCACCCTCCGCGCCGGGCCGTTTCCATCGAATCCACCCCCGCACTCCGGACAGACACCCCGCTCCGGAAGCCCGCTCAGCGAGTACCCGCATCCCTCGCACACCTCACCAACCATCCGCGTTCCCGGAACTTCACGCAGAAAGCCGAACGCCCCCGTCACAACCCAGATCACCAGCGGCAACATCGGGATTCTCCTGTCGCCCTCTGCCCAGATCCGCCCGACACCCCTCCATCCGCGACAATCGCCACTCTGGATCCGATCCGAAGGCCCAAGCTCGCGGTACAGTACTTCCAGCGTGCTTCCACACCTCCCATCCGGCGTCATCATGGCAAGCGGCGTCTCCGCCGAGCCCGATCCGCTGACCGCCGCGGCACACGCCTGTGAGCGCCTCCTCTCCACCGCCGACATCCCCCGCTCCGCGCCCGACCTCGCCTTCCTCTTCGTCTCCTCCCACCACGCCTGGGCCATGCGAAAGATCGGCGCCCACGTTGATCGCCTGATCGACCCGACCCGCCTCGTCGGCTCCACCGCCGAATCCGTCCTCGGCGCATCGCACGAGTTGGAGGGCGCGCCCGGTGTCGCGCTCCTGGCCATGTGGCTCCCCGGCGTGCGCGTCTCCCCTTTCCTCGTCGACGACCTCATCCTCGACAACGAACAGGACGCCGAGCGCCAGAACGAGTCCGTACGCCGCGTCATCGACGACAGCCCGGACCTTCGCGCCATCGTCGCAATCCTCGATCCATACTCCGTCCCCGTCTCCCGACTCATCCCCGCGCTCAACGCCGCACGCACAGACCCACGCGCCCCCATCATCGGAGGCATGGCCTCCGCCCCGCGAAGCCCCGACGGAGGAGGCAACGTCATGCTCCTCGACGATCGGGTCATGGACCGGGGCGGCGTCGGCGTCGCCTTCTCCGGTCCCATCCGCGTCGACGCCGTCGTCTCCCAGGGATGCCGACCCATCGGGCCGAACCTCGTCATCACCAAGGCCCGCGCCAACCTCATCCTCGAGCTCGGCTCCCGACCCGCGCTCCAGGTCGTTCAAGAAATGCTCGCCGAACTCGACGAGTCCGAACGCAACGCGCTCAAGCGCGGCTTGCTGCTCGGCCGCGTCGTCGACGAGTACAAAGAACGATTCGGCGTCGGCGACTACCTGATCCGCGCCATGGTCGGCGCCGACAAGGATCACGGCGCGATCGCCGTCAGCGAGACCGTCAAGATCGGACAGACCGTCCGCCTCCACGTGCGCGACGCCGACACCGCCTCCAGCGATCTCTCCATGCTCCTCGACGGCCAGAAGCTCCACGGACGACCCGCCGGCGCGATGGTCTTCACCTGCAACATGCGAGGCCGACGCCTCTTCCCCTCAGCCGCGCACGACGTCGGCGCGATCCAGCGCGCCTTCCGCGCCACGCCCGACGGCGCAGCGCTCGCCAAGGGCGGCACCGCCATCGCATCCGACACGCGCGACCTCCCCCTTGCCGGCTTCTTCGCCTCCGGCGAGATCGGCCCCGTCGGACGCGACGCCTACTTCCATGCCCACGCCGCGAGCATCGCCATCTTTCGCAACCCCTGATCCAATCCCGGACCCGGTTTCTGACGCGCGCCCGCCCCGACGACTGCGCATCACGCCCCATAAGTCACGCCCAATGATCGCCGATGCTTCCAGTGCCGGGGCGCGGGGTCTATCCTTTCCCCCCCGCCCTCTCCAATCGCACCCGGACGCGGCCGACGCACAAGGCCCTGTCCCCACACGAGATACGCGCAATGTCCGCCCACCTCACGATCGCGCTCGCACCCGGTGACGGCATCGGCCCCGAGATCATGAACGCCACCCTCGACCTCTTCAAAGCGGCCGGCATTCTCGATCGCCTCGCCTTCGTCCCCGTCGAGATGGGCTCCTCAGTTTTCGCCAAGGGCAACACCCGAGGCATGACCGACGAGGCCATCCGTACCGTCGAGGACTGCGGCATCCTTTTCAAGGGCCCCATGGGCACCCCCACCGGAGGCGGCGGCAAGTCCATCAACGTCACCGCCCGCAAGATGTGGAACGCCCACTCCAACTTCCGCGTCTTCAAGACGCTCCCCGGCGTCCACACCGCCTACTCCAAGGCCGGCATCCACATCGATATGTCCGTCGTCCGCGAGAACATCGAGGACACCTACGGCGGCGTCGAGCACCGCCTCTCCAACGACATGATCCAGTGCAAACGCCTCATCTCCGCACCCGGCTCCGATGAGGTCCACCGCTTCGCATTCCAGACCGCCCGCAAACTCGGCGTGAAGAAAGTCCACTGCGGCCACAAGGCCAACATCATGAAGATGACCGACGGCCTCTTCCTCGATCGCTTCAAGCACATCGCCAAGGACTTCCCCGAGATCGAGGCCGGCGATGTCATCGTCGATGCCCTTTGCATGAACCTTGTCGTCCGTCCCCAGCAGTACCAGATGATCGTGCTCCCCAACCTCCAGGGCGACATCGTCTCCGATCTCTGCGCCGGACTCGTCGGCGGCCTCGGCTTCGCGCCGAGCGCCAACATCGGCAACCACATCTCCATCTTCGAAGCCGTCCACGGCACCGCTCCCGACATCGCCGGCAAGGGGATCGCCAACCCGACCTCGCTCATCCTCTCCGGGCTCATGATGCTCCGCCACGTCTGCATGGGTCGCGAGGCCGCCACACTCGAGAACGCGCTCCTCACAACGCTCGAGTCCGGCGTCCACACGGGGGATTTCGGAGATAATTCAACGCCCGCCGTCGGCACACAGGCCTTCGTCGATGCCATCAAGAACAACCTTGGCAACACGCCCAAGACCGTCCCCGCCGTCGAGGTGCCAAGCGCCTCCGAGACCTGCTTCATCCGCGCCCCCAAGCCCACCGGGCCACAGGTCATCCGCACCTTCAAGAACCTCGTCACCCACCCCGTCGGCTGCGACATCTACCTCGACACCGCGCTCAGCCCCCTCGCGCTCGCCGAAGAGATGCAGAGAGCCTGCGTCGACACACCCTTCAAGCTCACCGTCATCTCCAACCGCGGCACACAGGTCTGGCCCACCGGCTCGGTCTACACCGAGTGCGTCGATTACTACCGAGTCCGCTTCGAACTCAAGGACGGCGTCGTCCCCGGCACCTTCGGCCAGAGCCGCTGCGTCGCGCTCATGGACAAGGTCGCCGAGATGTTCACCGTCTGCTCCTACGAACTCCTCCGCACCTTCGACGGCGTGAAGGGCTACTCGCTCGCGCAGGGGCAGTGAACATCAGCATGGCCCAGCCTCGCTCGCCATAGAACCACGAGCCTCAGCGAGTGAACGCTTCGCCCCCCGAAGCATCATCTCCGCCGCCCGCGAAGCGGGCATGCGATGGTTGCCAGCTCCAAGGCGCGGCCCGAAGGGCCCGCCGCAGGGGCTGGCAAAGTCCACGCGCAGCGCTTCCTTGGTGGAGCGGGGCGGACCGCCCCCGGCTCCTCCTGCCTCCAAGCCCGGTCATTCATTGGCCGGACGCTCTCCGCGCTCTCCCCCTCGCGATCGCCCTCATGCGATCGCGAAACCGCAGCGGACCGAGGCTCCCGACTCTCTCCCCTCCGCGCCTCCTCTTCTCCATCGCCCGCTTCTCCCCCCTCTGTCCTCTGTGGTGAATCCTCTTCTTCGTCTTCTCCGCGTTCCTCCGCGCCCTCCGCGTTCGCTTCCCCTCCGCCCCTCACTGACAGACGTATGTCAGTGACTTCGCCGAGAGTGGGCCTGTTTGTGCGCCCAAATCACCCCACTCCGCGCACACCCCTTGCATCGCGCCGATCGCCCTGTATCGTCGCTGCATGGTTGCTGTGACCTCA
>CAUJHH010000071.1 GCA_963204725.1 Planctomycetota bacterium | reverse complement strand
GGGGTGGGTGGGGGGGCCCCTGGGGGGGATCCGCCGGGGGGGGGGGGGGGGTCCCCGGGTTGGGGGGGGGTGGGGGGGGTACGGGGAGACAGCGGGGCGGGCGTGCTCAGATGCCCTGTGCACGCTGGAGGTAGTAGAGGTCGTTGCGGAGGTCCTCGAACTTTCGTCTTTGAATCTGCGAGCGTTTGAGATACTGGGCCCGCTGCACCGCGAAGCGTTGAAGCCCGGGCTTCATACGCAGCGCGAATTCGCGGACATCCTTGATGGAGCGATTCACCTCGGCGACCTTTGCCTCCATGAATTCGACTTTCGCTCCGGCGTTCTTGATCTCGTTCAGGTCGAAAACGACGCCGGCGGCGGTGCCGATCTTGCCCGCGCCCGAAGCGGCCGACTTGGTGCCCTTGCTGATGTCGTCGTACTGATCGAGAGCTTCTCCGAGCTCGCCGACGGCGTCGATCGCCTTGCTGCCCTTGTCGACGGCGGCGGAGGGATCGGTGCCGAGCGCGTCGTCGAGGAGCTGCTGGCCGACGAAGATCGCGCCGCGGGTGAGGATCGAGATCGGTCCCATCAGGGCGGTGCCGATGGTGATGAGTCCGTTGAGAGCGGTCTGGATCTTGGCCTCCGTGTGCTCCCTTCTGGCCTTCTCGAGGAGTTTCTGGAGTTCCTCAAGCTGGACCTTCAGGGCCTTGGCACGCACATCGACGTTCTTGAAGAGCAACATGAAAGTGGTGAGGGCGCCCATGATCAGGATCGCCATCAGCGCCCCGTTGTCGTACTCGACGATTTCCAGGGACATCAGGAGCATGTCGCGGAGCTCGAGCACAAGCTGGACGTCGATCTCTCCGCCCCCGTCGAGCGCATCGTGGATGGCGCGGAGAATCGCTTCAAGGTTGTCGGTGTCCCGGTCCAGGATCATCACGTCGATACCGCTGAATAAGCGCTGGTTGCGCTCCGAGGTGGCGATGGCGACCCTGGCCCGCTCCATCAGATCGAGCCATTCCTCGTACATCTCTTCGCCGAAGGTGTCGACGAAGACGCTCTCGAAGTCGGCGCGACCGACGACACCGGGGCGGTCGCTGCGTGTGCGCCCGAGGGTGCCGTCTTCGACGCCCTGCTCCGCATCGGAGGTGCCTGAGGGCCCGGGGGTGGATTTGGGAGCCATGGGGTCGATCCTGGCGCGGCGGGTCTGCGCTGTCTTGAGCGTACTCGGGAAGGCCCGGTTCGGGAAGTGTACAGAAAGGAAGACATCGGGCGGGGTGGCGCGCGCGGGGTGAGTTGGGCCATCGTGCCGACCGGCCCCGAACAACCGTCTATCGTTGTCCCTGCGCCGGAGGGCCCGGTGAGGGCTCGGGCGTTTCTGGCTTGAGATCGATGGACGTCGCCCGAGCGGTCGTCATGTTTGTCGGAGTACCGATGGCGCAGCGTGGGAATCCCAAGGTTCGTTTCTTCGTGACCTTCCTGATCGTGCTGGGTGTGGCGGCGGTGTCGTGGGTCTTCTTCCTTTCGTCGGCGAACTCGACGAAGAAGGCAACGCCCGCGACGCGTCAGGCGACGACCGCGCCCGGTGAGAGCAAGACGCTCCCCGTGCCGGATGCTCCGGCGCCCGGCGCTGCGCCCACCGGGGACGTGAGCGGGATCGCGGCGGCGGAGGGCGGGGCGGCCGATGCGGCTCCGGAGCCGGCATCCAAGGGCGTCGCTCTTGAAGGATTGCGGGCGCGTGAGTTCGGCGCGTGGACGGGCCAGACGCTGGGCGAGCTCGACGCGGATTCCACGGTGCGTCAGCGCCTGGAGATCGACACACAGGGCGTGGGGATCGGGTCGCTGCAGCTAGGTAGGTACTACACGTCGATCAAGAAGGACGCGAACGTCGAGGTGCAGCGGACGCACTCGTACACGTACAAGAGTTCGGACCAGCGCGAGGTGACGCTTGCGCTCAAGCCGTTCGCCGCGCTCGGTCTGCGCGTGGAGGGGACGCTGGTCGATCTCTTGAAGTCGGCGGCGTGGCGTCCGGTCGCAGGTGCGCCGGCAGGGACGTTCGAGGCGATCGTTGAGAACGGAGCGGGCGAGCCGGTGGTGCGCGTGGAGCGGGCGTACCGGCTGAAGCCGGACTCCTACGACATCGAGCTGGCGCAGAAGATCGAAAACGTCTCGGGGCGTGAGCTCGGGGTCCGCTGGTACCAGTTCGGGCCGGTCGAGCTGGAGAACGACGCGGCGGGGGCGTCGGCGACTTCGCAGCGCGGACGCGACATGCGGCGCATGCGGTTCGGGTACCTCCGCAAGGCGCAGTCGGATCCCTCGCAGCGGATCGTCTTTGCCGACATGTTCCTCTGGTTCCGTGCGAAGGTGCTGGGCAAGGCAAGCAAGGCGACGGGGCTGTATCCGGACACGACGGTTGTGTGGCCGAATCCCGCGTCGATCGATGCCGGATTCTCGCTGGCGTGGGCGGGGCTGACGAATCGCTACTTCGGTGTGGTGTCGCACGGGATCGTCGGCGATGCGCCGCAGTCCTCCGCGTTCCCGTGGGTGGAGCGGATCGAGCGCGTGGTCCTGCACAACTACGTCGACGGCGGGAGCGGAGCGGTCTACGCGCCGGTGCTGGGGCTGAAGCTGGAGAGCGCGGAGCTCCGCGTTGCGCCGGGCTCCCGGGCTGACGTGAGCATGGGGCTCTACGCGGGGCCGATGGAGAAAGAGACGATCGCGTCCGATCCGCGTGCGGCGGCGGCGGGCGTGCCGGAGTTGGTGATCTACAACGCCGGGGGGCCGTGCGCGTTCTGCACGTTCCAACCCCTGACGCATGTGCTGCTGTGGCTGCTGGAGACGATGCACGGCCTGACCGCGGACTGGGCGATCGCGATCATCATTCTGGTGGTGGTGGTGCGGACGGTGCTGCACCCGATCAACCGCTGGTCGCAGGTGCGGATGCAGCGCTTCGCGAAGCAGATGCAGGACATGGCCCCGAAGCAGAAGAAGCTGCAGGAGCGGTACGGGAGCGACAAGCAGAAGCTGCAGCAGGAGATGGGGAAGCTGTGGCGCGAAGAGGGCGTGAACCCGGCGGGGATGCTGGGTTGCCTCCCGATGATGATGCAGACGCCGGTGTGGATCGCGCTCTACGCGACGCTCTATTACGCCTTCGAACTGCGCCAGCAGCCGGCGTTCTATGGTGTCTTCCAGGCGATCTCCGGGGGTGGTTGGGCGTTCATGGCGGACCTTGCGGAGCCGGACCACATCATGTGGTTCGGGGGCAAAGGATTCCATATCCCGGTGTTGTCTGGGATGATGGGGCCGATCACGGGGCTGAATATCCTGCCGCTCGTGTGGGGCGCGGTCTTCTGGGTCCATCAGAAGTACCTGACGCCTCCGTCGACGGGGACGATGAGCCCGGAGCAGATGCAGCAGCAGAAGATCATCAAGGTGATGTCGGTGGTGATGCTGCCGGTGTTCATGTACAACGCGCCCTCGGGGCTGCTGGTCTACTTCCTGACCAACTCGGTGCTGGCGATCGTGGAGAACCACTGGATCCGCGAGCACGTGAAGAAGCACGACCTGCTCAATCCGGAGAAGTACAAGAAGAAGCGAACCAAGCCGGGCTTCATGCAGCGACTGCAGCAACTGGCCGAGCAGAAGCAGGCGCTCCGGCAGGGCCCGGGCGGCGTGCAGGGACGCGGGATCGGAAAGGGCGGACCCGGGAATCCGGGCGGGCGCGGGCCGCAGCGGCCGCCGCGACGCTGACCGGTCGGAGGACGCTGAATGAATCCGGGCGACACCATTGTCGCGTGTGCGACCCCCCCAGGGCGGTCGGCGTGCGCACTGGTGCGCATCAGCGGCGCGGGCGCGAGAGCGATCGCGCGTGAGCGGCTGGGTATCGAGGTGTGGGAGGCGTGCGCGCGCCCGTGCGAGTTGCGCCTCTGGCGTGCGCGTGTTGCCGGACGAGAGATCGAGCAGTCGCTTCCGGTGCGTGTCATTGTGTCGGTCGGTCCTCGGTCTTACACGGGTGAGGATTCGTTGGAGATCATCCTGCCGGGGAATCCCGCGCTCATCGAGCGCGTGATCGACGCGCTGTGCGGGGATGCGGGCGTCCGGCGCGCGGGGCCGGGGGAGTTCAGCGCTCGCGCGTACCTGAATGGAAAGTTGACGGTGGAGCGGGCGGAGGGCGTCGCCGCTTCGATCGGCGCAGGGAGCGAGGCGGAACTCGAGGCGGCGCGGCGCGCGATGCGGGGCGCGGATGCCGCGGCGTGGAGTGCGTGGACGGACGAGACGGCGACGCTGCTCGCGCTGGTCGAGGCCGGGATCGATTTCACCGATCAGGAGGATGTGGTCGCGATCGCGACGCCCGCGTTGCGGGACCGAGCGGGTGTTCTGGCCGATGAGATCGCCGGATTCCTCGGGGGCGAGCGGGCAACGGCGGAGGCGAGACACATTGCGCGGGTCGTGCTGGCGGGGAGACCGAACGCAGGGAAGAGCACGCTCTTCAACGCGCTGGTGGGGCGGCGGCGAGCGGTGGTGTGGGACCAGCCGGGCACCACGCGCGATGTGCTCGTGGAGCGGGTGGACCTCTCCCGAATGACGCCGGGCGGCCCAGAGATCGAACTGGTCGATATCGCCGGGCTGGAAGCGGCGGGCGATGGAGCGGTGCAAGGCGCGATCGAGCAAGAGATGCAAAGGCGCGCGATCGGAGCGATCGAAGGGGCGGATGTGGTGGTGTGGTGCGATCCAGAGGGGAGGTTCGAGGGGGTCGGTATCGGCGGAGAGTTGTCGGAGGGACGGGGGACGCCGGTGCACGTGCGGACCATGGCGGATCGCGTAAGTGCTCGCGGGGGTGCCGGGGGGGATGTGGGAAGGGAGTTTGCGGATGTCACGCCGGTGTGCGGCCTGGATGGGTGGAACATCGACGCGGTCGCGGGTCGGATCGCGGAAGCGGTGGCGGTGTCAGGAAGCGCACGAGCGACGGGAGTAGGGCGGGCGTTGGTGGCGCGCCACCGGCGGGCACTGGCGGAGGCGGAGGGGATTCTGCGTGGGGTGGTCGAGGGACTCAAGGACGGAAGCCGCGATGATGCGGCGGTGGCCTCGGACCTGCGGAGCGCGCTGGACTCCTTGGGTTCGATCACGGGGCGTCTCAGCCCGGACGAGGTCATGGGGCTGATCTTCGCGCGATTCTGCGTGGGGAAATAAGCATCAGGTCCCAAAACGACCCGACGGCCCTCGGAAGGGCCGTCTCGGGTCGCTGGAGGAGAGAGAGATGCGCTTTCAGACTGGCTCTGCTCGTTCGTGTGAGGCGTTTGAGGCCGCCAGTCCGAGTGTTCCTGTGCCGCTATTCCATACGCGACAAGCAAGGCGCAGGTTCGCAAGACAGTCCGATTCGTCCGAGAATGTGCGGGAGGTGTTCACCCCGGGTGGCGTGGTTAGTAAGTGTCATTGCAAGGACTTGTAACCATGTTCGATCATTGTTCGCTGGACAGATCGGCGGTTGTATGCATGATAGAGTCAGAGGCACGGACGGAGTTCCGGGCGCGTGCGACCAGCGAGTCAGGAGGGGCCGATGTCCGAACAGGAAAGAGCGACCGCGGCAGAGGGTGGCGGCGGGGCCGCAGTGAAGGAAGCCCCACGTAACGCTCCGGGGCGGGTGGATCAGTTGCCGCCTTATCGGGTGCTGTTGCACAACGACGACGTGAACGACATCGACGACGTGATCGCCTCGGTCACCGAGCTCGCGCGTGTCCCGCTGCATCAGGCGGTACAGATCACGATGGCGGCGCACCGACGCGGGCTCGCGCTGGTCTGTATGACCCATAAGGAACGGGCGGAGCTGCTCCAGGAGCAGTTCAAGTCCAAGCGACTGACGGTGACGATCGAGCCGGCGACCTGAGCGCGTTGGTCCGAGAGTTGATCGCGCGGGCGCGTGCGATACGCGGGCCGGAATGTCAAGCGGAATGTGATTGACGATCTGCGCGCGAGGCGGCGCAGGTGCTGTGCGATGCGCGACGGGTGCGACTGCGCGAGACGCGTCAGGCGATGCGGGCGTGCGCGCTCATGGCGGAATCGTCAGGGCGGGGCGAAGGTGGCTTGGCGTGGGGTCGATGGCTTTGTCGCGACACGAGCGGGATCGTTCGGGCTCGCGATGAGGAGGCCTCACGATGGCGATGCGTCTGGGCGACTTGCTTGTGCGTCAGGGTGTGCTCACCAACGAGCAACGCGACGAGATCCTGAACTTCCAGCGGACGCACAAGCGCCCGTTCGGCGAGCTGGCCGAGACGCTCTTCGGGGTCTCGCCGGAGGCGGTGGAGCAGGCGTGGGCGACGCAGTACGCGATGCTCGCGGAGGCGGTCGATCCGCGCGGCTCGGATGTTGAGAGCGATGCGCTCGAGGTCGTCTCGAGGCGTCAGGCGTGGCAGTTCAAGGTGCTGCCGCTCGGGTTGCGCGCGGGCGAGGTGCGGATCTGCACAACGCAGGAGCACCTGGCGCGGGCCCTGCGATTCGTCGGGTGGCGCGTCAACGTGCCGTGCCACTTCGTGCTCGCCCAGGCCGACCATCTCGGCGAGGCCCTGATGCGCCACTATCCGATCACGGGATTCACGGCCGACCTTGTGCACGCGCGCGGGCTGGCGGATCCGCGCGCGACCTGAGCGCGGCGATGTCAGCGCGCCTCACCGACGAGCAACTCACCCGGCTTGAAGTCAGCGAGGATGTCCGCGCCGTCGCGCGTGACGGGGCGCGACCAGTGCGCCTCGCGCCCGGGGAAGGGATCACGCAGGCGCAGCGTGCGTGTCGGCGCGTTCGGCTTCATCTCGGCCGCGGAAGTGACGCGGTCGCGTGATCCGGCGGGGCGGACGATCTCGACACGCGTGGTGCGTCCCGACTGACGCCGAGCCGAGACGCTCCAACCACCCTCGGCGCGCAGGCCGTCGAATGAAACATCTGCCCAGCGAGCGCTGACCGCGGGGAAGATGCGGAGCGTCTCCGAGTCGGGCGTGCCCACCTCGCCCCAGGATTGGAGCATCATCTCGTGGATCGCCTGCATGGCGAGGAAGTTGCCCTCCAGCGTGAAGGGGCGATAGGTGAAGTTGGAGAGGCCGCTCTTGGTCTGATCCCCGTTCAGGTGGAAGCCGTTCGGGCCCGTGAACGAGAGGTACTTTATCAGGTAGTCGAGGGCCTCTTCCGCGCGCCCGGCGCGTGCGAACATGCACGATGCCCAGGAGAACGAGTAGCCGCACCACCACGACGTGCCCATGGCGTTCATCTGGTCCAGTGTCGCGTTGATGGCGGCGCGGTCGGCATCGGAGCCCTCGATGGTGAGCGTGCCGAGCGGGTGGATCGCCATCGCGTGGCTGAAGTGCCTGTGGCTCTGCTCGTACTTCTCGCGCGCGTCGAACATCAGGCCGGTCTTCTCATCCACATGCAGCGGCTCCATCGAGCCAAGCGCATCGGCCCAGCGCGACGCGGTTTCCTTGTCGCCGAGTTCCAGCGACATCTCCTTGAGTGACGCGAAGAGCCACCGCATCAGCGAGAGGTCGTAGTTGGAGTTCGGGACGAGCCACGCGGCGTACGAGTTGTCGTGGATCTCGGGGCTGCTCGACAACGGCAGCTTCAGGTGCCCGTGTTCATCCTTCGTCATCAGTCCGAGCAGGCCGTTGCCGATGGCGGCACAGAACGGGTACGCGCGATCGCGCAGGAACGCGTCGTCATCGGTGCATTTCCAGTGGAGGTAGAAGGATTGGGCGATCCACGCGGAGTGGGTGGGGCTGAGGGAGTACTGTCCCCACCCGCCCATGGGCTTGCCATCGATCGTCATCACGCCCGGGATCAGCGCGGGCTCGTGCCGCGCATCGGCGTATCGCTCGTCGCGCGCCGGCAACCCGAAGAACCCGCTGGCGAACGCTCGGTACTCCGCCATCAGGCTCCAGTTGAAGTTGATCCAGCTCATCCCCTGCTCAACCAACCCCGCTGCGTGGTACGCCAGGTACGTCATCTGCGTGTTCAGGTCGTTGTGGTAGTCGCCCTTCCACGGCGGCAGACCGCCCTCGTCCGCGGTCCACACACCCTGCAAGGGCATCGGCGGCTGGTCGGACGCCGAGCCCGCGATGGAATAGTGCTTGCAGAGGTCGTAGTGGAGTTGGAGGGCAGGGTCCGGCAGGCGCACGCGCGAAACGCCGAACCATGCTTCGCGCGAGGGTTGGTAGCGTGGGAGAGTCGATCTCAGGTGCCCACCCGATGCCTCGTCGATCGCCTGCCGAGCCGCCCTCATCGACTCCGGCTCTGTGATGCTCGCTCCCACCGCGATGCCCAGCATCGATACGACTTCCGCGTCATCGGCCAATGCCGGAATCGCCGAGGTCGCGACCACTGTGTAAGCAACACCTTCCAGCGTGCGCTGTGTAAACCATCGGCTCGCTCCGTCCTCGCCCCTCACGGGCTGCGGGTATCCGAGCTTCCCGAGTCCGGTCGGCCACTTCACTTCGAACGCGAAGCCCGGCGGCAATCCCACTGCCAGGAGAGATGGCTCCGATTCGGCCACCGTCAAGATCACCAATCTGGCGATTCCATCATGCGTACCCCGAGTCTCGACGCTCGCGAAGTCCTGCCCCGGTTCCAGCTCAAAGCCCGAGACTTCCCAATCTTCCGGCAGCGTGATCTCCACCCGACCCGCGGGGAGCTTGGTCGGATACGCGATGGTGTCGTAGGGGACATCGAAGAGTTCGCGATGGCGATCGTGGTTCCTTGCTTCCTTGAGCGCGACCATGTTCGCATACGTCCAGTCGGGGCTGGAGAAGATCTCGGGGAGGCGTGTGTCCCAGAGGTCCGCG
Source organism: Planctomycetota bacterium (assembly GCA_963204725.1). GTDB lineage: Bacteria > Planctomycetota > Phycisphaerae > Phycisphaerales > UBA1924 > JAHBWV01. The sequence goes on along the minus strand of CAUJHH010000071.1, from coordinate 39,641 downwards.
CGATCGAGCGAGATGCGGATGGTCCGACCCTCGCCCCAGACCAGCGCACCGATCAAGCCATTGCCGATCGGCAACCCCTCGTCCCAACGCGTGATCGGGCCGTTGATGACAAGTGTGGGCGTCGTGGCCTTTGCGGCGGCCGCCGGCTGTGCAGCGGCGGGGTCGCCGAGCGCGAGGCCGAACAGGAGCGAGGCACAGGCGAGTCTCGGGATCGGGTGCATGCGCCCAGTGTAACCGGGCTCGGGGCTGGCCCGGTCATGCCCGGGAGCGGGCGATCACTTGTCCTCGGTCGCGTGGGCGTAGGGGTCGTCGGGGAGCGGCTCGTCGGTCTGGACGATCTCGACGCGCTGGTTGGCGCGGTCCTTCTCGCGATCGAAGGTCTTGGGGACAACGCGGTCGATCTCACCAAGCGATGAGACCCGGATGTTGTTCCACGAGACGCCATTGTCCACGAGCACCTGCGCGACGGCGTAGGCGCGGTCGAAGGCGAGCTGGCGGGCGGCACGCACGTTCCGCATCGACTCGAAAGGGGAGACGTGGCCTCGCACGTCGACGATCCAGCGATGGTCGCGGAGCCCGACGGCGGCGGAGGCGATGACCTCTCGCGCATCGGCGGTGAGCGACACGGAGCCATCATCGAAGGGGACGCGCGCGGTCACGCGGTTGTAATCGGTGGGGCGGATCGCCTGCAGGTTGGGATGGTCCCCCTGCGGGCCGGGTTGGTTGGTTGAGCCCTCGTACTTCTCGCGGAGGCGCTTGCGGAGCCACGCCTCGCTGGGGTCGTCACCGAAGGGATCGACCTTGTTGTTGAAGGCCTCTCGGATGGAGAGGATGATGTCGGCGTTGCGAGCCGCGGAGGCCTCGGTGGCGTTGTCCTTGTCGTCGGGCTCGCCGCCCTGCACGGGGGTGGCCTTGGGGCCCATGTTCATGGCGAGGAGGATGACGAAGAATCCCATGAGGAGCGCGACGTTGTCGGCGAAGGAGATGAGCCACTCGGGCGCGCCCTCGTGTCCCTCCTCGTGGCCGCCGCCACCCGGGCCGTGTCCGCCCCCGCCGTGCGAGCCCCCTCCGTGGGAGCCGCCGCCCTCTGCACCGTGCTTGTCTTTCTCGTGTTCGGACATGGGTGTGGCTCGTGATCAGGCGGCGAGGTTGAGCTTGGAACGAGAGGCCGCGGGGATGAACGCGAGGACCTTGGACTGCGTGACGCGTGGGTTGTCGCCGGCCTGAATGGAGAGGATGGCCTGGAGCATCATCTCGCGGTTGAGCATCTCCTCGCTGGAGCGTGTGGCGAGCTTGTCGCCGATGGGGCCCGCGATGGCGTTGGCGAGGAGCGCGCCGTAGAGCGTCGCCACGACGGCGATGGCGAGTGCCTTGCCCAGGGCGCCGATGTCCGCGTCGGCGAGCTTGCCGAACATGCCGACCTGACCGACGAGCGTGCCGACTAGCCCGTATCCCGGGCCGTAGAGCTTCAGGAGGTCGAAGAACTTCTTGCCCGCCTTGTGGCGGTCCTGCATGGCGACGATCTCCATGCGCATGAGCTGCTCGATGTTGCCGGGATCGACGCCGTCGATGGCCATCTTCAGACCCTGCGCCATGAACGGGTCGGTGACATTCTGCATCTCCGACTCGAGCGCGAGGATCCCGTCGCGCCGCGCACGCTCGGAGAGGCGGGAGATGAGCGTGACGAGCGTGGTCATCGGCACGCCCTTGTAGAAGAAGAACTTCTTCATGTAGCCGGGGATCTGCTTGATCTTCTCCATCGGCATCGCGATGAACGTCACGCTGATCGAGCCGACGCCGACCATCAGCACACCTTCCATCGAGAAGAACATCTCGAAGTGGCCGTGCGAGACTTCGAATGCCACGAACCCACACGCGGCGAGTCCGATGAGCACACCGATGAGACTGGCCTTGTCCATAGCCCTTCCACCCGATCTGACGCTCTGCGTCCATGCAGCGTCGGGGGCGCACCGCCTCCGACACCGAGTCGTCGAGTTCTCGGATCGGCAGAACTGGGCCGATCGTGAAGCGCGAGGGGCGAGAAGAAGCCGAGGAGAGGCCTCAGGTGTCGGGTTGGGTGGAACAAGGTCCGAGAACCAGCACCAAAGGCAGGACGCGCAAGAAACACAAGGACCCCCGGCGCGGCGCCGAGGGTCGCTCCGAAAGTGGCGATGGGGGGGTGTGACGAAGCGGATGCCGGTCAGCAGCCGGTGCCGAAGGCATCGAGGAAGTCCAGGAAGTCGACGATGTCGATGATCGTGTCGCCGTTGAGATCGGTCTCGATGCTGTTCGGGGCGCACGGCGCGGGCCGCCCATCGCACTGCCCGAAGGAGTCAAGGAAATCCAGGAAATCCAGAATGTCCGCCTCGCCGTCGAGGTTGAAGTCCGCGGCACAGTTCGAGCGGAGCTGGGCCTCTTTGGAGACCAGCACGCCACATGAGCTCGTGACCGCGCACGCGTATCCCGCGTAGTCGCCGAGATCGTCCGGGGTGATGGTGAGTGTGCGGGTGGTGACGCCGGAGACGCCCGTGCCGTTGGAGAGGTTGACACCGTTTTTCCGCCAGCGGAACGTGAGGCCCGAGAGTCCGTCGGCGGCGATCGTGAACTTGACAGACTGGCCGAGATCGGCACGCGCGTCCTTCGGGTGGTGGACGACGCGCACTGGCGTGCCGAGCGCCCAGAGGTCATTGAGCGGGGTGGAGCCCGCACCGGTGCCGCCAAAGAGCAGGGCCTGCTGCGAGTTCGGGTCGTAGCACATCATGGAGAGCCAGCGGCCCGAGGGGGGCGTCGACGCGGGCGTGACGGGAACCCATGTGGAGCCGACGAGCTCCCACGCCGTGTTGACGAACGGGCCGCCGAAGAGAACGACGGAGTTGCGTGCCGCGTGATAGGCCATGGCGTGGCCGACGCGCGGGCCGGGCTGGTTGGCGCCGACGATCTCTATCCATGTAGTGCCGTTCCAGAGCCATGTGTCCGCGTAGGTCGGCGAGCCCGGCGTGCCGCCGTAGAGGATGATGCCGCCGTGTGCGGGCGAGTAGACCATCGCGCCGGACCAGCGGGGCGCGGGGCCGGTGGCGGCGACCTGTGTCCAGGTTGCCCCATCCCACTCCCATGTATCGCCGAGGTTGTTGGTGTTGTCGTTGCCGCCGAAGAGGACCATGCGATCGCGTGCGGGGTCGTAGGCCATGAAGTGCGAGCCACGGTTGGGCGGACCGTTGGTGTCGAGCAGATTCCAGTGGCTGCCATCCCATCCCCACGTGTCCATGCCGCCACTCGCGCTGTAGGCCGTCACGACGGACTGGCCGATGCCGGAGTGGAAGTCCATGGGAGAGGCGAAGGACGCGCCGGGTCCGCCGGATGTTGAGCGCAACGCCCACGTCCGCCCGTCCCACTCCCAGAGGTCAGGAAGGGGGTTGCCGCTGTACCCGCCATAGAGCACGGCGACGTTGCGATTGGTGTCGTAGGTGAACGCGCCGTGAGAGCGCGTGCCGGGTCCGTTGCTGCCGGCGCGGGCCCAGTTGCCGCCGAACCACGTCCAGGTCTCGGTGCCGATCGAGCCGTGCATGACGATTCGTCCGGCGTTCTGGTCGTAGGTCATGGCGTGGAAGGCGCGGGCTGCGGGGGTCTGCGCCGAGGGCGTGAGCGACCAGTCGGTGCCGTTGAAGACCCAGGTCTGGTTGCTGGCGGTGAACGCGCTGTTGATGCCGCCGTGGACGACCATTGCGCCGAGGATCGGGTCGTACGCAGCGGTGTGGGCGTAGAGCTGCGAGGGCTGGGTGGCCGGGGTGAGCTGGGTCCACGCCGTGCCGTCGTAGGACCATGTCTCGTTATTGGCAAAGAGGGTCCAGCCGCCGAAGAGGAGCGTGCGTGCGTTCGCGCTGTCATAGACCATCGTGTGGTTGAAGCGCTGGTAGGGGCCGGTGATGGGGCGCTGAGTCCAGGCGGTGCCGTTGTACTCCCACGTGTCACCGTACTGATTGACGTCGGTCTGGCCCCCGAAGAGGACCATCACGCCCCGCGCCGCGTCATAGACCATCGCGCCCTCGGTGCGTGCCGCGGGCTTTGCGCCGGGGATGGACTTCTGTGTCCATGTGATGCCGTTGTACTCCCACGTGTCGTTGAAATAGGTGAAGCTGGACGCGTCGCCCCCGAAGAGCACGACGACCTTGCGGGACGAGTCGTAGGCCATCATCGCGCCGGCGCGCGGGGTGGGGCTGTTGACGGGCTTGCGGACGCGCCAGGCGACCCCGTCCCACTCGGAGGTCGTGTTGAGAAAGGCCGAGCCGGTGTAGCCGCCGAACATGACGGGCAAGCCCCGGTCGGTATCGTGTGCCATCGAGTGCCCGACGACGCGCTGGCCCGACTCGGCGCGCCAGTCCAGACACTGGGCGAGCGCGGGGAACGAGGTGAGCGTCAATGCAAGCGCAGCGATGGCGCGGGCATAGGTGGCAAGTTTCAAGCGGAGTCTCCCTTGGTCAGCGCGGCAGCGCCGGCTTGCGTGTTCCCACGCGTCCTGCACCTGATTATGCACCACAATCGACGCGTTCACAAGCCGAACATGGTGAATGCTGGATGAATCAAGGGGACGCCCGGGGGTCGGCAGGGGCTGGTCAGGCTGGCAGCTTCTCGAGTTCTCGGGCCAGACGCTCGACAAGGCGGCTCACGGCCTTGGGCCCGAAGTCAAAGGTCAGGCCCGCAGCGGCGAAGAGATCGGGGAGCGGGCGCGAGCCGCCGAGGGACATGGCGCGGATGTAGGCATCGATCGCCGAGCGCGGGCCCTTCTCGATGGAGTGGAGCCAGAGCTGGAGCGCGCCGAGCTGGGCGATGCCGTACTCGATGTAGTAGAACGGGCTGCAGAAGGGATGGGGCTGGCGATGCCAGACCGCTGCGCGGGCCTCGTCGAGTCCCTGCCACGAGATGCTGCGCCCGAAGCGGTCGTCCAGCGAGAGCCAGGCCTCATCGCGATCGGCGGTGAGATGCGTGGGGTTCGCGTAGATCCAGTGCTGGAACGCGTCGATCGTCGCGATCCAAGGGAGGATCGTGATCACGCCCTTGAGGTGCTGGCGGACGGCGCGGGCGCGATCCGTCTCATCGGGGTAGAACGCGGACCAGTGCGGCTGGGTCAGCAGCTCCATCGACATGCTCGCGACCTCGGCGAACTCGATGGGTGCCTCGCGGTAGCGCATCAGTGGCTCATCTCGCGAGAGGATCGAGTGAAAGGCGTGCCCCGCCTCGTGCAGCATCGTCTCGGCGTCGCGCTGCAGCCCCGCAGCGTTCATGAAGATGAAGGGGATGCGCGAGCGGTCGCGGTTGTACTGGTAGCCGCCGGGGGCCTTGCCCTTGCGGCTGTCGAGATCGAAGTTGGCGCCGTCGGCGGAGCCACGTGATTCGGAGCCGTCGCCGAGCGAGGCAAGCATGTCGGCGAGGCGCGGATCGAGCGCTCGGAAGCACGCCACGGACTTCGAGACCAGCTCGGCCCCGCCCTTGAAGGGCCGCAGCGGCGGACGCCCCTTGGGATCAACCGCCAGGTCCCAGGGACGGAGCGCGTCGAGCCCGAGCAGCGAGGCCCGCTCCTCGTCGAGCGCGTCGACAAGCGGAACGACAACCTCCTCGCACGCGGCGTGGAAGTCGAAGCAGTGGTCGGGCGTGTAGTCGAAGCGGCGCATGGCTCGGAAGGCGTACTCGGTGAACGAGCCGAAGCCGGCGTTGATCGACATCTTGTGACGCAGGGCGATCTGCTTGTCGAAGATCTCTTCGATGGCGTCGGCATCCTGCAGCCGCCGATCGGTGACCGTCCGCCACGCGCTCTCGCGCACGGCGCGATCGGTGGACTCCTGGTACACGCCCATCTGGGGGAGCGTGCGCTCCTGACCCTCGAACGTGACCGACATGGCGCCGATGACGGTCTGGTAGTGCTGGGCGAGCTTCTCCAGCTCGGTCTGGATCGGGACATTCTCGTCTCGATAGAGCGCGACCTCAGCGCGGATATCGCGATCGAGCACGGCAAACCGCGCGGCGCGGGCGGGGTCCGTGCGCGGGAAGCGGGCGACAAGGTCGGTGTGACGCCGGTCGAGTTGGAAAGCCAGTGGCTTGACGGCGGGAGGGACCGTCTCGATGTAGCGGGAATAGGCCTCGGCCTTCGAGGGGTCGGTTGTGTCGCAGGTCATGGAGATATAGAGGTTGGCCGCGGCCTCGCTCATGGCGGCGTCGAGCTCCGAGCGATCGAGGAGCCAGGCATCGAAGTCGGCATCCGATTCGATGGGGCGATCGATCAGGTCGTTGAGCAGTGGCGTGATCTGCGACAGGTCCGCGCCGTTGAGTTCGGAGGGGACAAAGTCCGTGTGGGCTGAGGTCGTCATGCGGCGCGTCTCGTTGCGTTGGAGTGTCGGTGCAAGTGCGGCATGGTACACGGTTGAGCGCGAGGATTCAGGAAAGAAAGCGGGCGGAACGCGTCGCGCGTTCCGCCCGGCTGGAGGTCGGTCACTTCGGATCGTCGCGGATCAGCGCATCAGATCGCGGAGCATCTCTTCCTGCTCGTCGACCCAGCGCTGGAACGCCTTGTCGTCGACCGCGCCGAAGCGGAGCAGGCCGATGTTGGAGTTGTTCTTGACGACGCGCACGATGCGCCGGAGCGCGTCTCTGGCCCGCCCGACCATCGCGCCGCGACGGGTGCGGTCCTGATCGGCACGGGCCGCGTTGACAGCGTTGTTGTACGTGTCCATGTACTGATTGAGCGCGGTCTCGTCCTGGTAGACCTGCTCGCGATACTTCATGTTCTGCGCCTCGGCCTTGCAGATCGGCCAGAGGTACCCGGGGCGGGACTCGCCGACCCACTCGACCTCCGTGAGGCCCATGCGGTCCGCGAGCTCGTCCACGTTGGCTGCCGTTCCCTTGCTGAACTTGTACTTCTCGGCGTCCACGGCGTTGAAGGTCAGGATGCGCCCCTCGGGGTTGACGATGTACTCGCCGTCGAGCGAGTTGAACCATCTCACGTCGCCGTTGGAGTCGATGGAACAGGAGAGAGGCTCCATGATCTGCATGGAGCGCATGATCTGGGGGTCCTTCTGGCCACGGGCGGAGATCTTCTCCATCGTGTAAAGATAACCCTCGAGGTCGCGATCCTTCGCAGCGACGAGCGCACCGGAGAACGCGGTGCACGCGCCGTAGTTGCCCTGGGGCATGAAGTAGATGTCCTCGATGCAATGGCTGGTCATCGCGGCGGCGGAGATCGCCGACTCGATCCATGAGACCGTGCGGAAGCGGGGCTTGTACTCGTCCTGGATCACGTCGGAGAGACGCTGGACTTCGAGCGCGAGGCCGCCGCCGGAGTTGATGTGGAAGACGACGATGCCGATGTTCTCTTCCTCGAGGACGGGGATGAGACGCTTGAGGTTCTCGGCGGTCATGTAGAGCCCGACCATGTTCTTGTCGCCGCCCTCGCCGAGGGTGATGACGGCGGCTCGCTTCGAGCGGTCGGTGGTGGAGGTGCGGGCCTTGGCCTGCGCCTGTGCGCCGGACGTGGGCTTGGCATCCGCGGGGTGTGCCGCGTCGCGCTCGATGCTCTCAACGTCTGCGGCGCGGAAGAACTGGCGCTGATCGATTCCGCTGATCTTGACGAGCATCCAGACGTTGCCGTCGATCTCCTGCTCGACGGTCCCTTCGAGCACGCGTCCGTCCTTGAGATGGACCTTGTCGATGGCGTGGGCGTCGCCGACGACGGCGAGCGAGCACGCGATCAGGGCGGCGAAGAGAAATGCGCTGAACTGGGTGATGAGGTGTCTCATGGTCGAATGCCTCTGTCTGTGTCCGGGGCCTTGCCGGTGTGGCGCCCCGTTGTGTTCGTGGCTGGGGGTCACTTGCGGTCGCGGAGCTGCTCGAGCTTGATCCGTTCGCGCATGATGCCGATGTCGCCGGCGCCCGGCACGCCGAGCTGTCCGGGATTGAGGGCCTCCTCGTAGCGGCGGATAAGGCGCTCGAGATCGTCAAGCAGGCGGATCTGCTGCCCACGGGCGCGCTTGCGGTCCTCGTAGGAGCCGCCGACCTGGACGCGCTGGAAGTCCTCCCAGATGCGCTGGCAGTCGCGCTTCGCGCGCTCGAGGCCCTCGCTCCAGTTCTTGAAGATCTGGTCGCTCTTGCCGTCGATCTTCGTGTACGTGCGCGCGATGCCGAGCTCGCGCATCAGGTCCTCAAAGGAGTCGGCTGTCCCCTTCGAGACGCCGATCTTGTACGCGATGTCGGCCTTGAGCGTGAGGTTGTCGTTGCCGAGTCCGCGAGCCAGATCCTGGATGTTGTCCTCGTTCGGGCCCTCGCCGTCGTCCGTGAGCAGGATCTCGCCACGCTCGGCGCGGGGCATGCCCTCGTAGAAGACGGGGCGCCCGCCCTCGAAGCCGACCGAGAGGACATACTCGGTTCGGGCCAGGGCCTTGATGAGGCGGGGGTCGTAGCCACCGGTGATCGCCATGCCCTCGGCGCGTCCGATGCGGAGCGAGAACTGCTTCTCGCGGACCACCTCGTCGCCGGTCGAGCCGAAGGACTTCTCGAGCCCTCCGATGCCGCCGAGCTTGGCGTCGCTGGAGAAGTAGATGTCATTGCAGACGAGCGGCAGGAACGCCGCGCCGCCCATGGCTCGCTTGACCCAGAAGACGACCTTCGGCTGCTTCTCCCACTCGCGCGGGATCTCGGCGGTAAAGATCGGATCCATGTCCTCGGCGCGCCGGAACTGGTCGAAGAAGCCGGCCTCGTCGGGGATCTCACCGAAGCCGCCGAAGCGCTTGGCGTCCCAGTCGTTCTCCATGACCACGATCAGATAGTCCGGCTCGTACTGCTTCGCGTCCTTGACCGCGTCGCGGAGCGGCGTCTGCGAGATGTCCTCGCCGAACCACCCCTTGAGGTTGATCGTGTAGACCTTCGTGCCGTTGGTCGAGGGGTTCGCGGGCGACGCGGTGCGCGCCGCGGGCCGACCAGTGTTCGCTGCGGGAGTCGCGACGGCGTCGGGCGTGATCGCGTCACGCTTGACCGACAGGATGTCCGCCATGTCGTACTCGGTCTGCACGGACATGCCGCCTATCACAACAATCATCTTGAGCTTGGTCGAGGACTCTTCCAGGACCTTTCCCTCGACGATGCGGCCGGTCTTGAAGATCACCTGATCGGTGGCGACCACCTTCTCCGGCTGCGAAGACTGCGCGAGCGCTCTCCCGGGCATGCCGGCAATGGATGCGAAGCCGATCAGGCCCGCAGCGAGCGGCCCGGTCCAGCCGCGAGAAGAGCGACGTGTGAGTTGGCGCGGCATGCTGTTGCTTCCTTCTATACGGCGCGTCGGCCGGGTGATGCATCGATTGATACACGAACAATGTACAAACACCGACGCCATGCGGCGCGGCCCCTCACTTATAGACACCCAGGGTACGGGCAAGTTCCATCCCCTCAGCCACCGAAGTGATTCTTCCCTCCAATTGGGCGTCGTACAGGGTGTCGAGCACCCGCTTGAAGGCGGGACCGGGTGCCAGGCCGGATTCGACCAGATGATCGCCGGTGACCAGTGCCGCGGGTGCGAGCCCCCCATGTGTCGTCGCGAGGGAGGCGACTTCGGCCTCGATGGCGCCCGCGTTCCGCGCGTCGATCGCACCGAGGAGCGCGAGCCCCCCCGCAAACCGAGGGCCGGATGCGAAGCGCTTCCGCTGGGCGATCGACCACCCCGCCCACGCCGCTGAGTCGAGGAGCGTTCGGAGGCCGTGGAGGGTGTCGCGCAGCTCATCGCGCTCCTCGTTGCTGAGGCAGAGCGCCGCGCGGCAGGAGCGCACGAACGCGTTGACCGTGTGCTCGGCGAGCGGGACGCCAAGGTCGAGCGTCCACGCGCCGAGCGCGCGCATCGCTGAGGCGTCGGGAGCGATGCGGGCACAGACGAGCCCCGGGCCGTGCCGATCCGGCTCGAGCGTCGGGACCGATGTGTCCTGGGCGCGGCTCCCCGATGGCAGCATCAGCACCGAGCGCTCAAGTCCGAGATCACGCAACAGCGAGAGCCCGAGAGCGCGCGAAGGGTGGCCGAGCACGCGGCGCATCTCGTCGCCGACGCGCTCGCGAGAGACACCGAGGAGCCGGCCCGCGTTGCGTCGGATGGCATCGGCCGTGGTCGGCTCGATCGTGAGGCCGAGCTTGGCCGCGAGGCGGACGGCACGGAGGGCGCGGAGCTGGTCCTCGGCCAGTCTTGCATCGGGATCGCCCACGGCGCGAAGGGTGCGGGCCTCCAGATCGGTGACGCCCGACACAAAGTCGATCACCCGCCCTCGGATCTCCCGGCCCGCAATGCGGCCGATGTCGCCGGAGGGATCGAGGAAGAGCGCGTTCACCGTGAAGTCGCGGCGTTTGGCGTCCTCTTCCGGCGTGCTGAAGGTCACGGCGTCGGGGCGGCGGCTGTCGGAGTAGTGCCCATCGGCGCGAAAGGTCGCGACCTCAACAACCACCGAATCGCCGCCGATGCGCAGCTTCACGAGCACCACGCCGAAACACGCGCCCACGAGGTCGCTGTGGGGGTAGAGCTGACGCACGCGATCCGGCGTGGCGTCGGTCGCAACGTCGTAGTCGCTGGGGGCCAGGCCGAGGAGCTCGTCGCGAACGCACCCGCCCGCGAAGTAGGCCGTGTGCCCGTGCGAGCGGAGCGTGCCGACAATCTCCGTCGCGGCGCGTCGGGCGTGTTCGGAAGTGGGGGCGCGGCCGGCCATGCCGGGAGTGTAGAGGAGCACCGCCCCGGGCCGCCCGTGTCCGACCATGCCGATCACGCCCGCGAATCGAGGATGATCGTGACCGGCCCGTCGTTCAGGATCTCGACCAGCATGTCACCACCAAAGAAGCCGGTCTGGACCCGGACGCTGCGCGCTCGCAGGTCCGCAGCGAGCAGGTCAAACTCCAGAGCCGCCCGTTCCGGGCGCATCGCGCCGTCGAACGAGGGGCGGCGGCCCTTCCTCGCATCGCCCGCGACGGTGAAGTTGGGAACCAGCAGGATGGACCCCGCGATGTCGAGCGTCGAAAGGTTCATCTTCCCCGCATCGTCCGTGAAGATGCGGAGGTTGGGGAGCTTGTCGGCCAGCCAGAGGCGATCACGCTCCGTGTCGGTCTCGTAGATGCCGACCAGGACGGTCAGGCCGCGACCGACGGCACGGGTGATGCCCTCGCACGACACGGAGGCCCGGGCGACGCGCTGGACCACGGCTCTCAATTCGAGCCTCCTGTATGAGTCTCGGGGCGTGACCCAAGGGCTTCTCGCAGCGCGCGTCGTTCCAGGCGTGCGACGGCCGTCGGGGTGAGGCCGAGCAGCGCGGCGATCTCGGCGCAGGTGTGCGGTCGCACGGGCGCAGCGTTCGTCCCCGGCGACCACTCCGGCCATCCGTGGCGGAGCGACACGGCCACGCGAGCCTCCTGCCCGACGCGGTCGGCACCGGCCCGCACACCCGGATCCGGTTCGAGCCACTCCTGCCACGTCGCGACGCGGCGGGTCCAATCGAGCAGCGGCACACCGGGCGTAAGCCGCGGCGCCGCGCGCCCCGCGGGCTCGGCCTCCATCGGGGGTGCCGCCCTGAGCCAGCGTGCGACCTCACGCGTCACCAGCATCGAGATCGGCGCCGCGAGCCTTCCTCCCTTGGCCGGGTCGAAGGCCTCGATCGCGCGTGCACCGGCCTCCAGACCGAGCTCGACAAGCTGGAGCGCGCGGGCAGCTCGCTGCTCATCAAGGCGCAGCGAGGCGCGGGCCTCGATCGTCTCGATGATGAGCGGGATGTGGGAGCGCAGCAGCTCCGCCACCAGCCGCGCCGACCAGCGCAGCGAGGTCTCGATGCGATCGAGCGCGTGGGGCGAGGGCGAGGCGCGATCGAGCCCGCGGATCCAGACGCCTGCGCGCCAGAGCAGCTCGCGCGACGCCGCGGCGCGGGCTCGCTCCACAACGCCCAGCGGCACCTCGCGCCGGCGTGCGGCGCGTATGAATTCGAGCAGGTCCGCCTGGCCGAGCCCTCCGAGGCCCTCGCTCGCGTGCGAGGTGTCGAGTACACCACCGGTCAGCGTGTCCGGGCACGCGCCCGCCCGCGTGGGGAGCGTGAGCGTGCGGAGGCGTTCGGCACGAAGAACGTTGACGGCACGTCGGACCGCGCCGGGTGAGCGGCCAAGCCGACGCGCAATCGCCCGGGGCTCGGTCCCCTGCGCGATGCGCGCCAGCGCGCCGTGCGCTCTCGATGCGCGGACGGGTCCGCGCCAACCGAAGATCGGCGACCCGTCGCCGGCGATGGCCTCCTGATCGTTGCGGATGAGTTGCTGGCGGATCGCCTCGTGGCTGCGTCCGTACCTTCTCGCGAGGCGCTGCGCCGCCTGGTTGAGCGAGAGACCCGCGGCGCGATAGAGGCGGGCGCCCCGAAGCACGCGCGCACGCACAACGGATGGTGTCCGCGAGAATGATGCGGCGCGATCGATCTCTTCGCGATGCGACGAGGCGAAGGCGTCCACAACCGCGGGCGAGAAGGAGAGCCGCGAGCGGCCCGCGCCGTCGAGCACGCGCCGCGCGACCAGCCCCCGCCTGCGCAGACGCTCGATGGTCTTGCGGCTCACGTTCCAGCGCGCTGCGAGGTCGTCGAGCGTCAGCAGCGGATCGGGCGCCTCGAGGCGTGCAGCAGCGCTCAGGCGTTCCGCGAGCGCCGAGAGATCGCGCAGGAGGGCGGCCCCGGCGATCGGTGCGCTCTCGGGCGCGTCGGCCCGGAATCCGGTGACACGGAAGACCACCCATTCCTCTGGATACGAACCGTCCGCATCGAGCTCGAGCGCGAGTCCCTCGATGCGATCCAAATCGCGGAGGAGCGCATCACGCGGCGCGAAGCGCAGCTCTTCGGCCAGACGCACGAGCGCGGGGAGCGAGATGCGCGGGAGTGGGGGCATCTCTCAGGTGGCGCCGATCGTCGCCGCTCGGCCGGAGTCGGTGTTGCACGAGGCCCATCGCAGCGCGGGCGCGGCCTCGATGCCAATCGCACGGGCACGCGCCGCGAAGGACTCGGCGCCCGCTCGCTCACGCTCCCCGATCTGGAAGCGAAGGAGCGTGCCCAGGTACTGGCGTGCCAGGTCGATCGGCCAGCGGTGCTCGCCCGCTCGCCGGGTGATGATCCAGTCGATCCGCGTCATGTTGTGGCGGAGCTGCCGGTCCAGCAGCTGCGCCGCGAGCTGGACGCGGGGCGACGCCTCCTCGCCCGCGCGGCATGCCCACGCCGCGTACACAAACGGCAGCCCCGTCAACTCGTGCCAGGCCTCTCCGAGATCCATCTGGTGCGGATAGCGCACCGCCGGCGGAGAGTCCGTGACAACCTTGTCGCCGATGAGGAGCATCGCCTCCGGCCAGGAGCCATCTTCCGCGCCGCCGCTGAGCCAGACGGGCATGTGCTCGCGCGCGTTGAAGCCCATGATGGCGGGATCGATGCCGAATCGATCCTTCATCAGGATGCGCGCGAGCGCGACCGATGTGTGGCTATCGGTGTCGGCGTGGATGCGCGTCACTCGATCGAGCGCGACGCTGGAGAAGAGCCGCACGGTGAGCGTCGGCCCGTCGCAGCCGATCATGCCGACAGGAATCAGCGAGAGCGCGGGCGTGCGCTGCTCCGTTCCCGGGCGCAGCGCATCGACCAGAGAGACCAGACCGATGTCCGCCTCTCCAGATCGCACCATGTCGGCGATGCGGGATGGAACCGTCGGTATCAATGCGATCTCATCGAGAGCCGCGAGCCCCTCGATGAGCACGACGGTGTTGAGATAACGGACGCAGGCGATGCGAATCGGATCCATGCTCGATTGTTCGCTTCATTTGGCGTCTGCGTGAAGCATTCGGCAAGAAGCATGCATCCGAAAGGGCTTCGTTCGCACAAAAAGAAGATACCGATCGCGCGCTCGCGAGCGCTGCGAGCATCTTTATTGGTCACAAGGGCGCATATCGCTCTGCGGGTGTTACGATTCCTGAGTCTGAGAGGTCTGCTCCGACGCTTCTCGTCCGGAGCTGAGTATGGGTCACGTAATGGAGGTCTCGAAATGATGCGCAAGTCTCTTGCAGCGGTTGTCTTGTCGGCTGGTCTGGCGTTTGCGCCCCACGCGCACGCCGCCCCGCTCACACCCACATTCACCTATCAGGGCGAGATCCTGAAGGCCGGCGCGCCCGTCACGGGCACGGCCGATCTGCGCTTCTCCCTCTTCGACGCGGCGGCGGGCGGCGTCCAGATCGGCGCGACCATCGCACGCAACAACGTCAGCGTCTCGGCCGGCGTCTTCACCGTCGGGCTCGACTTCGGCGCCGATGCCTTCGCCGACAACCAGGAGCGATACCTGCAGATCGAGGTCCGCAGCCCCGCGGGCGCAGGCGCGTTCACCGTGCTGGGAGCGCGCCAGGCGGTCACGGTGACCCCCTACGCGATCACCGCCGGCCAGGGCGCCGCGCCCTTCCGTGTGAAGCGATCGACCTCGAGCGCCGCAGTCGTCACCGACCCGGACGACAGCGATCAGATCACGCTCTACAACGATGCAGGCGTCAAGATTGGCGGCCTGCGCAACAACCTCACCGGCTCGCTCTTCGCTGGCTATCGCTCCTCCGGCGCCCCCTCGGCTTTGATCGGCACCTCTATTGACGCATCCGGTTTCATAGAGATGTACGCCGAGAGCAACGGCTACAACAACGTCCTCATCGAGAGCGAGACGAGCTCGTTCGGCGAGTCCGGGCTTATCCGTCTCGGAAGTCTCTTCACAGGGGGCAAGGGCGGCGTCTACCAGGCCACCAACAACGACGGGTCCATGACCCTCGAGGCCCTCGGCGGCGAGTCGGGGGACGGCGCATCGCTCTCCCTCTTCGACGCCAATCTCGGAACCGAGTCGCTCCGGATGTTCGGCCAGACCTTTGTTCCCGGTGGCTCGATCCACACCTTCGACGAGAATGGTGCCACCGAATGGGTTCTTGAGCCCGACTTCAGCGGCGACGGCGCGTTCATGCTCTTCAGCAACCCGGCGACTGGCACCTCGCTGTCCATGGAGTCCGATTTTAGCGACAGCCCCGCGTTCAATCTCAACGGCGAGAACTCATTCTTCGGGATCTTCGGAGCCAACTCCGGCAACGCGTCGGTGCAGATGTCCAGCAACGCCGTCAACTCCCTCGAGATCCTCGACGAGCCCGGCCTCGCCAACAACCAAGTCGGATTCATAGGTATCACGACCACGCTGACATCGGTCATCTCCCGCTCGATCACCGTGCCCGCGGGCGGTTTCGTCCTCGTCCTCTTCGATGGCGATGTGGGGATGAACCACGTGGCGGGCTCGCTCTCGTACGTTGAGTGGATCATCGACGATGTCGCGGGTGGTGCCGGTTCGGGCAACGACGACATGCTGCACCTGCTCCCGACGACCGCCGCGACGGGTCTCTACGACTTCGCCTCCTCGTCGCACGCCGTCTTCGCCGTGCCGAGCGCCGGAACCTACACCTACCACGTGAACATGGCCCGGACCGGCGCGACCAGCGCAACCCTCTTCGACGGCCAGATGACGGTCATCTACTTCCCGACCGCCTACGGCACGGTCAACCCTTCCTTCACGGGCGACGACTTCCGGGGCGGCTCCTATGGCAACGCCGGCCCCACGCGCATGCCCCAGTCGGGCGCAGAGATCGCCGCGGAGCGCGCCCGCTCCCAGGCCGACAACATGGCCCGCATCCAGTCCGAGATGCTGGCGATGAAGCAGGAGATGGCCGAGATGCGCGCCATGATGGCGAGCAACCCGAACATCGCCGCGCAGCGTGCCAAGGACGCTCCCAAGGCCAAGCCCGCGCCCAAGGCAACCAGCGAGCAGAACGTCGCAGAGGCCGAGATCGATGAGATCGACACAACCAGCGGCGGTCGCTGAACAAGGTCCGTGGTCAAGCCACCACAAAGGAGCACACCATGAGACCACACATGAACACCAAGATTGTCATCGCGGGGCTCGCGCTCGCGATGGGGGCGATGGCCGCCGAGGCCGCAGCCCCGACCATCCTCCGATACGTCATCGCCGGAGGAGGCCGACGCTCGGCAACGGGCGCCTACGCCGTCAACGGCACGATCGGACAGGCCCTCGCGGGCCCGACCGCCGGGCCGATGGTCGGCGGATCGTTCAGCCTTCGCTCCGGCTTCTGGCCGGGAGACGGCCCGATCCAGTGCATCGCCGACTACAACGGCGACACGCTCGTCGACATCCTGGACTTCCTGGACTTCCTCGATGATTTCGGCAACTGCGAGAACCAGCCTGGGCCGTGCGGCTCGGCCGGTGACGCGGATCTGAACGGCGACAACTTCGTCGACATCCTGGACTTCCTGGACTTCCTCGACGCGTTCGGCAACGGCTGCGACTGATCCTTGACGAGGATCAGGTCCCAGAACGTTCATCCCTATCGATTGCAACAGGCCCCGGAGACCACTCCGGGGCCTCTTTCTTTGCACGGCGGACGCATGGCGAACGCAGCAGGAATCCCCTTGTACCCCCTGTTCGCACCGTGTACCTTGGGTAGATCCGGAGCCGAGAAATGACGCACCCACTCTGCGCGGCCGCGATGTCTCTCCTCTCAACGATCGGGATTGGCGCCGCACATGGGCTGAGCGATCCCGCCATCGCGCACGGCGGACCTGTCGAGCGCCTCCCCGCGTCGGGCGAATCCCTCGATTGTGTCCCGCCGGCGCAGCGCGCCGCCGTCGACGCCGCGATACGCGCACACATCGAGAGCAACCCGGTCTCGCTCGGCTCGCGCTCGCGCCCGCTCTATCCGTTTGTGCCGCTGGGCGGCTCGATGTTCGCGGACCTCTTGCCTCCGGGGTACGTCGATCATGCGCCGGGTGTCGGGGCGACGGACTATTCGTGCGGCACGTTCACCTATGACGGGCACGCGGGCACGGACATCGGGCTCAGATCGTTCGAGGAGCAGGCGATCGGCGTGCCGGTCTTCAGCGCGCTGCCGGGGACGGTCGTCTTCGCGCACGACGGCGAGCCGGACATGAACACCTGTCTCTGCGGCCAGGTCTCGAACCTCGTCATCATCGACCACGGCGACGGGCGCTACGGCGAGTACTGGCATCTCAAGAATGGCTCGGTCGCAGTCATCGTCGGGCAGACCGTGAGCGCGGGCGAACAGATCGGCCTCGCCGCGTCCAGCGGCAACAGCGCAGGTCCGCACCTGCACTTCGAGACCCGCGACCAACCAGGCAACGTGGCTTTCGATCCCTTCGGCGGCCCCTGCAGCGAAGAAACCGGGTGGGTCGAGCAGCCCGCGTACAACACCAACACCTACGTTGCCGACTTCGGGTTCATGAACGTCGCACCGTGGACGGTCGACGGCTATCCGCACCGCTTCCCAACGACGCAGCAGCGCGCGTTCGGGCAGGACTATTGGTGGTGGATGCAGATCGTCAACCTGCCGCCGAACTCGACGTTTCGCGAGATCTACATCCGGCCCAACGGCACCACCGCGTTCGATTCGGGCGACCTCGCCTTCAACAACCCCGATTTCTATCGCGTCAGCAACTACTGGTTCAATCCGTTCTTCATCTCGCAGATGAACACCGTGGCCGGCACGTGGCGGATCAGGTTCGTCATCAACGGTGTGCAGGTGAGCGACACGCCGCTGATCGTCGCCGCCACCACGAACCCGACGCTCAATCGCGCGCCCTCCGTCGTCTCCGTTGCCTTCGACCCGGCAGATCCCGATCCGGGCGACGCTCTCTTCGCTCGTGTCAGTGCGGACCTTGTGATGGAGGACCTCGACTACGACCTCGTGCGTTTCAGATATGTCTGGCGCATCAACGGCTCGGTGGTTCGCGACAACGTCTTCGCCGGACGGGCCGATGCACTGCGCGCCGGGACGCTGCAACCCGGCGACGAGGTCGAGGTCTCGGTCACGCCGAACGATGGCAAGGTGGATGGCACGACGACGATCGCGATGCTGACGATCGCGAGCGGATGCGCCGCCGACTACAACGGCGACACCGGCCCGGACATCCTCGACTTCCTCGATTTCTTCGACGACTTCGGGTCCTGCGAGAACCAGCCCGGCCCGTGCGGCTCCCTCGGCAACGCCGACTTCAACGGCGACACCCTCGTCGATATCCTCGATTTCCTGGACTTCCTCGACGCGTTCGGCACGGGGTGTTGAACGCTCCTCGTTTCGTTCGAGTTTTTCACTGGAGTCGCGCCCCTGTTTGGCTTAGGGTGATTGCACGCGGCGGGTTGCCGCACCAAGCGCCAGGAGCCCAACCATGAACCACGACACGCGCGCAGCCGGCATCCTGCTCGCTCTCATCGGCGGCGCCGCGATCGCTTCTCCGCCGCCGGTGGAGGTCTCAAAGGACGGCCGCACGACGGTCTCGGTCGCGACGGAACTCAATGGCGGCAGCTCGGGGCGCTCGCGGTCCGACACCGTCCCCTTCGGCACGACCGCCGATTGGTCGCTCGTGCTCCGGCGTCAGGTCGGCACGGTCCGCATCGCGGACCTGAACGGCGACGGCAAGAACGACCTCTTCGTCGGCTGCTACATCTCCAGCAGCTTCCCTCCCTATACCGACTGGGAGGACATGATCTTCTACAACACCGGTTCAACGCTCGAGCCTGCGCCCTCATGGGTCAGCGCCGACGAGATCCACACCGGCGACGCCCAGATCGGCGATATCAATCAAGATGGGTTCCCCGATGTCGTCGTCGCGAGCGGCGGCTCGGCCTTCTCCAACCCGCGCATCTACTTCGGCTCCGTTACCGGCCCGAGCACATCCCCCGGCTGGATCGCAACACCCCCGCGCAGCGGCTGGTCCACGAGCGTCACCCTCTTTGACGCCGATGGCGATGAAGACCTCGATGTCATCACCACCAACCAAGGCCTCTCCCCCGATCCCTACCGCCCCATGTACATCTTCTTCAACGACGAGGGCTCGCTCTCGACCACCGCGGGGTGGCAGTCCGACGAGTCCTCGATCCAGAACACCACCGCCGCCGCGGACTTCGACGGCGACGGCGACCTCGACATCGCCGTGGCCAAGTGGGCGAACTTTGAGAGCGCGATCTACGAGAACACCGGCTCGACACTCGCGACGACGCCGCTCTGGACCAACGGCACCACCAACACCGACCGTGGCGTCGCGTGGTCCGACATCGACGGCAACGGCTGGCCCGATCTCGTCATCGGCGAGGGACCGAGCAAGGTCTGGAGCAACGACGACGGCGTCCTCTCCTACGACTACAGCGTCACACCACCCTTCAACAGCATCCAGGAGATGGCCTTCTGCGATGTCGATCAGGACGGCGACGAGGACTATGCCGAAGTCCACTTCGGCGACGGACGCACACACGTCTACTTGAATCAGTCCGGCACGCTCGCGCCCACGCCCTCATGGACGTACGACGCCACGACGGTCGCCAACGCCATCGCCTTCGGCGACATCAACGGCGACGGCTGGCCGGATCTGGCAATCGGGTTCTCCGGCGACACGTCGGTGCGCGTCTTCTTTGCCGTGCCGCCCCCATGTGCCGCCGACTACAACGGCACGGGCGACGAGGGCGACATCCTCGACTTCCTCGATTTCTTCGACGACTTCGGGTCCTGCGAGAACCAGCCCGGCCCGTGCGGCTCCCTCGGCAACGCCGACTTCAACGGCGACACCCTCGTCGACATCCTCGACTTTCTCGATTTCCTCGACGCCTTCGGCACCGGGTGCTGAGCCCGATCGCGAGCATTGGCCCCGAACCTACACTCCGATTCCCCTCGGAACCGGAGACCCGCACGATGCCAACGCCCGCCGCCACGCTCCACACGGCTCCATTTGAGATCCGCGCCGCCGCCACGCTCCAGACCCTCCGCGACGGAGGCCAGTACAAGCATCTCCAGACCATCGACGGCCCCATGGACGCGACGGTCCGCATCAAGCGCCCCGATGGCTCCATCAAGGAGACCCTCTGCTTCTGCTCCAACAACTACCTCGGGCTCGCCAACCATCCAGAGGTCGTCGAGGCCGGCGTCAAGGGGCTCAAGGACTACGGAGCCGGCACCGCCTCCGTCCGCTTCATCTGCGGCACGTTCTCGCCCCACCACGATCTCGAGCAGCTCATCGCCCGCATGATGGGCACCGAGGCCGCATACACATTCGTCTCCGCATGGACCGCCAACGAGGCCATCTTCCCCACCCTCTGCGAGCCCGGCGACATCATCATCTCCGACGAGCTCAACCACGCTTGCATCATCGACGCTATCCGCCTCGCCACCGTCATCAAGAAAGGCGTCCACAAGGCCGTCTACAGGAACAACACGCTCACCGGCGAGAACTCGCTGGAGCAACGCCTCGCCGAGGCAAAGGCCAACCCCGCCGTCACCGGCCAGATCTGGGTCGTCACCGACGGCGTCTTCTCCATGGAGGGCTCCATCGCCGACCTCGTCACCATGCGCGTCCTCTGCGACAAGCACGATGCGATGCTCGTCGTCGATGATTCCCACGGCCACGGCGTCATGGGTCGCACCGGGCGAGGCACCCACGAACACTGGGGCATGATCGACCCCGTCCACACCACGCCCACGCGCGCCAACCGCGTCGACATGTTCAGCGGCACGCTCGGCAAGGCCCTCGGAGGCGGCGCGGGCGGGTTCGTCGCCGGATCACGCAACGCCGTCGATATGCTCATCCAGCGCGGCCGCCCAACACTTTTCTCGAACGCCCTCCCCGTTACCATCGCGCTCTCGGCCCGGAAGGCCATCGAGATCATGTTGAGAGAGCCCGAGCGCGTCGAGCGCCTCAAGACCAACGTCGAGTACGCCCGTCAGAAGATCAAGGCCGCCGGCTTCGATGTGCTCGAATCACCGACCGCGATCTGTCCCATCATCGTGCACGACACCGCCAAAGCCATCGCGATGTCGAAGAAACTGCTGGAAATGGGCGTCTTCGTGATCGGCTTCGGGTACCCCGTCGTTCCCGAGGGCCACGCACGCCTCCGTTGCCAGATCTCCGCCGCCCACACTACCCAGCACATCGATGCGCTGGTAGACGCTCTGAAGAAGCTCTGAACCGCGTCGTCTCGGCCGCGCCGCTCAATCCACCCGCCCCAGCCCCTTCTCGGTCATCTGCCTCTCGACGTCCTCCTCGAGGAACGTGCCGTGCAGCATGTCCGCCCACTTGCGCATCGCCGCGGCGTCGTTCTGCTTCTCGGCAAGGTCCCACAAGAGCGAGATGCTCCGGTACGTCTCGAAGTGGTTCGGCCCGTACACCGCGAGCATCTTCCGGTGCAGATCAAGGATCATCGGCTCCGCCTCATCGACCCGGTCCGACACCAGCAGCGCGGTCGCCAGGAATCCCTGCGCCTCGAACGTGTCGCGATGGTTCGGCCCGAGGCGTCTGGTGCGACGCTCCAGGAGCTCCTGTCCGCCCGGCACCATCTCCGCCCACGGCATCCCGATCTGCGCCATCAGCATGAGCTTGTTGCGCAGGTAGAGCAGCGTGCTCGGGTGGTCGGGGCCGAGCACCCGCGCCGCCCGCTCCGCCAGCGCAGTCAGCGCGATCAGGGCCTCTTTCTCGTGCCCGGTCTTTGAATCAATCGAGAGCACGTTGTTCTCGGCGACCATCGTGTCCGGATGGTCCGGGCCGAGCGTGCGCAGACGAACGTCATAGACGTGGCGCAGCGTCGGACCCGCCTCGTCGTACCGCCCCATCTGCTCCATCGTCACCGCCATGTTCATGGCAAGGAGCAGCGTGTCGGAATCGTCCGCCCCGCGGCTGCGCACCGACCGTGTATGCGCCTCCCGCTCCCACTCCAGCGCCTCGTGCTGCTCGTCGGGGTCCCGGAACTCGATCGCGTGCCCGATCGCGTGGCAGAGATCGATCGCCGCCTTCGAATCCGGCCCCAGCACCCGTTCCGCGTGCGCCAGCGCTCCGCGCGCGAGCCGCTCGGCCTCCTCGCCACGGTCCTGCTCGGCGATCACCAGTGAGAGCGGCGCGATCTCCTTGAGCACCTCCGGAGAGTTCGGTCCACGCTCGCGCTCGTAGATCTCGATCGCACGCTTCCGCTGCCGCTCGGAGATCGCGTATTCGCCCAGATTGCCGTACACCTCGGAGAGCACCTTGCGCGTGTCGGCCTCGACAAGCGGCTCCATGTCACGCACATCATCCAGCTCACGCGCCGCCGTGTCCAGCATCTCACGCACGGTGAGCGTCACGCCCCCCGTGCCCTGAGGCGTGGCAAGGCGCAGCATCCGCTCCAGCAGCGATCGCGTCTGCGTCGCTCGCAGCGCCTGCTCCCTCGCCCGATCGCGTCCACGCGTCGCCTCGACCGCCTGCCACGTCGTGGCGCCGATCCCGAGCAGCAGCACCGCGCCCACCACGCCCGCCGCAACGACAAATCCCTTGTTCCGCCGTGCGAAGCGCCCGAGCTGGTAGAGCGTCGTCAGCGGGCGCGCCGCCACCGGCTGGCTCGAGAGCGAGCGTCTGATGTCCGTGGCGAGCTCGAGCGCGGACGAGTATCGGCGCTCCGGCGACTTCTCCATCGCCTTGGCAACGATCGCCTCCATGTCGCCCCGCAGCGACGGATCGATGCGACCGAGCGCAGGGGGCTCGGTCGTCCGCATGACGTCCAGCGCCTGCATGACCGACTTGCCCCGGATGTCGTACGCGGATCGCCCGGCGAGCAGCTCGTACATCACGACGCCAAGCGCAAAGACATCGACGCGTGTATCGATCACGCGCGGGTCACCCGACAACTGCTCGGGGCTCATATATCCGACGGTACCGATCAGCTCGCCCTGCCCGGTCGCCGCCGTGTGCGTGGCATCCGGCGCGACCAGGCGCGCCAGCCCGAAATCCAGCACCTTCGGCCCGACACCCGGCACCACCACGATGTTGCCCGGCTTCAGGTCCCTGTGGATCACCCCGCGCCGGTGCGCGTGCTCCACCGCCTCGCAGACGCTGATCATGAGCGAGAGGCGCGCCGCGAGGTTCAGCCCCTCCTCGCGCGCATGGGTGGTGATCGGATCGCCGATCGCGAGCTCCATCGCGAGGAACGGGAGCCGCCCCCCCTGCGTCTCGGCGAACCCCGCCTCGTAGAGCTGCGCGATACCGGGGTGCTGGAGCATCGCCAGCGCGTCGGCCTCGTGCGCGAAACGACGCATCATCACCGGAGATGGTGATGCGCCGCGCACGATCTTCAACGCGACATGCCGCGCCGGAAACTGCTGAGACGCCTCGTACACCACGCCCATGCCGCCCGTGCCCAGCTCGCGGACGATCGTGTACCGCCCGATGCTCGCCGGGATCGATCGATCCGAGATGCTCTCCCACATCGCGCCCGAATGGGCCGCCGAAGAGTCACCGGGCGCATCGGGCGAACCGGCGTCTGCGTCGTGCGGCGATGGAGGTGACTCGCTCATCGGTGGACGTATCGACCACAGTATCGCACACTCGACCCGGAAATGGAACGCCCCGGGGCGGCCCGGGGCGGCGGTTGACGAATCTGACTCCGAAACGGGTGCTTATCGGCTCTCGAGCCAGGCACGCACCTGATCCGCCGAGGCATCACGGTCGCCCCAGGCCTTGCCGGCATCAAGGGCCGCGATCGCGCCCTGCGCGTTGCCGAGCAACCCTCGCAGCGTGGCGAGCACGAAGTACGTGTCCGCCGATGGCTCCTCCAGCTCGCAGCGTCGGGCGTACGCCCCCTCGAGACGCTCGAGCATCGGACGCGAGAGCACCAGACCGCCCGGAGGCGTCGCATAGATCCGGAAGTACGCGCGCATCAACTCCACCGCGCGCCGGTCCTCGCCCTGATTCGCCGCTGCAAGGGCACGAGTCAGATCCTCGGATGCGGAGTTCGCCGTCGACGCGACCGACGATCCGGATGAGAGCGCCGCCGGAGCGGGGCTCTGGATCGCCGGGGCCGGCTGGTACACCGGCTGATACGTCGCCTGCTGCACCGCTGCCTGCTGGATCACCGGCTGCTGCACCACGCGAACGGGTTCGACATACACCGGCTGCGTGTACACCACGGGCTGCGTGTAGACCACCGGACGCGAGATCACCACGGGGGGCGGGCACGCCACGACCGGCGCGGAGTAATACACCGGACGCGAGTACACCACGGGAGGTGGGCAGTACACCCGCCGCGGCTGATAGCAGTCATTCCATCCAGAGCCGATCGAGATCGAGAAACTCGATCCGCGCGACGAGCCCCAGGAGGAGTACGAAAAGCTGTCGCCACACCCGCGATCCCATCCGCCGCGAGATCCGTGCCGGCCGTCGGCCATCGCCGGCGACGCCGCCAGACCGCACAGAGCGATCGAGGTGGCCAGCAAGACGTTGCGCTTTCCCTTCACACCAGACATGGCTGTGCTCCGAAAGTGTCCATCCCGTTCCGAATCCCCAGGGGCACCAGTTGTTCACACAAATCGGTCCCTGGGATGCGTTCTCGATTCACGTTGTTACAGAGCGGCCCGGCTCGGCCCGCGCGCCGCCGATCATGGCCCCTTCAACCAGGTGCGCAGGCGATCGCTCGAAGGATCCGTCTCGCCCCACGCGAGCGCGGCCTCAAAGGCGTCGATCGCCAGCTCCCGGTCTCCACGCAGGGCGCGGGTCGCACCGAGCATGAAGTATGTGTCCGCGTTCGCGCCCGGCGTCAACGCCGCCCGCTCGTAGGTCCGCCACACCGCGTGGAGCGAGGCTCTCGCTGCCGGGCCAAGCTCGCCGATGTCGGGCAGTCGCCCGTGCTGCGCCGCGTACGCCCGCATCAGCGAGATCGCACGCGCGTGCGCGCCGGCGTCCGCCGCGAGAATGGCGTTCGAAACGTCCGTCGTTGCATAGACGATCACAGGGACCTGCTGCACATACACCGGCTGCACCACGGTCTGTGGCACCACAACCACCGGCTCGACATACACCGGCTGGATGATGATCGGCTCGACGTAGGGCGTTGCCCAGGGATCGGACCACGACGAGTTGGCATACACCACCCGCGTCGACCTTGTCCCATACCCGAGGCACGCATCGCACGCGCCGCAGCGGTACCCGCTCACGCCGCAGGTGCCGTAGGACCGAGAGACGTGCGAGCACGACGAGCCGCACCCGTACGAGCAACTCGACCAGGTTGAGCCGAGCGAGAGCCGGAACCGGAAGTTGTCGTTGTCTCCGCGGTCATGTCCATACCGATCGTCGTGCCGGTCGTAGTCGTTGCGCCCGCGATCGTTGTTCCGGTTGTCGCGATCGCGCGACGAGCCGGGATTGCGCATGCCGATCCCATCGCCATCGGGGTCGATCGCAGAGCGGCCCGAGCCGCCACGGTCGTTCCCCCTGCCGCCTTCGTTCCGCGAGCGATCCGCGCCCGAGCGTGCGTTCGAGTTCGTCGCGCCCAGCCCCGTGCGCCCGAAGCTAGGAGCCCGATCGAACGTAGTGGGGCGGCTGATCGTGCGCGCCCCGGCGTTGGAATCGATGCGGCTCGCTCCGCGGCTTGCCGAAGCCCGGTCGGCGGAAGCGCGCGACGAGGAGCCACCACGGCCCTCGTCCGCGCGACCGACGGAGGAGTTACCGAATCGGAACTGGTCCTGAGCGTTCGCCAGCGGAGCGCCCGCAAGGAGCGCGATCGCCAGCGTCGTTTGTGTCACGAGAGATGTCCGGCCGTTCAAGCGTGCAAGGGGGATCTTCATGACCCACCCCCTTTCTCCGTCTTGGTTATACGTGCTGGATCGCTTCGCGTTCCGATTTGGACCCCCAACGGTGACCCCCCAGTGACGATCACACCATCGCATCCCCCGTGGTGGGCATCCCCGCGCGGCATGCCCATAATGCCGCGTGCGAACCGCGATCTTCCTCGACCGAGACGACACCCTGATTGAAAACCGGGATCTCCCCTGGAAAGAGGTCGGCACCCCCCCCGGCGACCTCTGCTCCCCGGCATTCGTCCGCCTGCTTCCCGGTGTTCGAGATGCATGCGAACACATGGCGAACGCGGGTTTCGTATTGATCGTGGTGACCAATCAGGGGCTGGTCGCCCGCGGCGTCGGCACGATCGACGATGTCGAGCAAACCAACGCACGCCTGCACGAGCTGCTCACCGTGAACGGGCGACGGTTGATCGAACGCATCTATTCCTGCCCCTACCACCCCAAGGGCACCGTCCCTCCGTTCAACACCGAGCACGCTTGGCGCAAGCCCTCGCCCGGCATGATCCTCGCCGCAGCGAGCGAACTCGATCTGGACCTCTCACGCTCTTGGCTCATCGGGGATGCCCAGCGCGATATCGATGCAGGCCTGGCGTCTGGAATCTCCCCCGATCGATGCCTCCGCGTCGGCCCCGATCAGCCGCTCCCCGATCTCCGCGCCGCTTCGCGCGTTATCCTCGGTTCGTGAGCGACGACGAATCGCCAACCCGCCCCGGATCGACGCGCGTGCGCCTCAACGCATCCGCGCCCGGGATCCTCGCCGATCGTGCCGTGCACGACATGGTCATCGCCAGCGCGGAGGCAATCGCCGAACGCACGGGTGTGCCGCTCATCTCCATCGATGCCGACGACAAAGGCGTCACCGCGCTGGTGGAGGGCAATCGGCTCGTCGCGGTCGGGCTCGCCGCAGAACTCCGCCGGTTGACGGGCGCGTGGTTCTCACGCCACAACCCCGGCCAACGACTCTGGATCGATCCCCACCCCGATGACGAGAGCGACGGGCCGGACAGCGACTGGGACGACGACTCATCATGGCGAGGCGAGCACAACCCCACCTGAATCCCGCTCGAATCCGGCGCGAGCAGCGCGACGAGCAAGGATCGGGTAAACAATGCCCCTCGCGTGGACGCTCCATTGAAGGCCAACCCGTCGAAGACACTCCGCCTGCTCGTCGTCTGCCCCTCCTGGGTCGGCGACGCCGTGATGGCCACACCCGTCCTCCGCCTGATCCGTCGGCACATGCCCGGCATCCTGATCGGCGTCCTCGCCAAACCCGGCGTTGATGAGGTCCTCGCCGGGCTCGACTCGTTCGACGAGATCCACACCGCCAGGGCTTCGGGCGTCATGGGGCCCAAGTTCGTCGCCGCCAAGGTCCGCCCACGGCGCTACGACACCGCCCTCCTCCTCACCAACTCGTTCTCGACCGCACTCATCACCCGCATCGCCGGCATCCCCAGGCGCATCGGCTACGAGCGCGACGGGCGCGGGCTCCTGCTCACCGAACGACTGCAAGCCCCCAGGCGCGCCGACGGCTCCTGGGCCGCCATCCCCGCGTGCCTCTACTACCACCGCGCCGCCTGCGCCCTCCTCGGCATCATCGGCCACGACGCCGAGTTCCTCCCGCCCGATTCGATGCTCGAACTCGCCGTCACAGCCGAACAGGAACGAGGCGCAAGCGATCTCCTCGCCGCCGCAGGCGTCGAAGCAGGCGAGCGCCTCGCGATCCTCAACCCAGGCGGCAACAACCCCGCCAAGCGATGGCCCCCCGATCGCTTCGCCCGCGTCGCCGAGCGTCTGATCAAGCGCCACGGCATGCGCGTCCTCGTCAACGGCGCGCCCTCGGAGCGAGACGTCATCGGCGCAGTTGTCAACGGCGTCAGCGAGCCGCTCCGCGACCGCTGCGCCGCGCTCTGCGACCTCGGAGTCACGCTCGGTTCGCTCAAGGGCGTGGTCCGCCGTGCCTCGATCATGGTCACGAACGACACCGGGCCGCGCCACCTCGCCGGCGCGTTCGGCGTGCCGCTGGTCACGATGTTCGGTCCGACCGATCATCGCTGGACATCCATTCCGACGCGCCCCGGTGGCGAAGAACTCATCCTCGTCGCGGATCCGTCGCTCCCGCCCGAAGAGATGGCCAACGATCACCCCGAGCGCTGCCGCATCGAACGCATCACGACCGAGTCCGTGGTGGCAGGGGTGGACTCGCTGCTCGCGCCCCGCTGATCGTCGCGCCATCTCCCGCCCACTCACGAAAGACCCCATCCCATGCTCGACAATCTCAAAGCCCTCGGCGCGATCACGGCCCTGATGAAGAACAAGGAGAAACTCGCCGAGTCGGCCCAGCGCGTCCGCGCCGAACTCGAACGCACCCGCGTCACCGGCGAGGCCGGAGGCGGCGTCGTCCGCGCCATCGCGAGCGGCGACCTCCGCATCATCTCCATCGAGATCTCCCCAGCCCTCGGCGCCGGCATCGGCGCGACCGACGCCGATCGCGCCATGGCGAGCGCCCTCATCGTCGAGGCCGTCAACGACGCCCTCGCACGCTCGCGCGCCAAGGCCCAGGAGGCCGTCCGCCGCGAGGCCGAGGCCCTCGGTCTCCCCGATCTCTCGGGAGAACTCGGGGTCTCGCTGGGTGGGCTGCTCCGGTAACCTGTTCTCTGCGGGTCAGACGCCGGAACTCCCCGCCATCGGCCCGTCGGAAAGGCCGATGAGTCCCCTCCCGTGATCGAACCGACCGGAGACATCGTGCAGCATCGGGCGTCAGCATGCCGAGTGTGGCCGCTCGCGCCCGGAACCGCGCTGCGATTCTCTATCAGCACGTCACCATCCGCGAGTTCCGACGCGATCGACCGCGCATGGGACATCATGAAAGCCAGGAACGACCGCCTCTTCGACGGGCCATTCCTGTGCGTCGAGGGGTGGACGCCCCCAGCGCCTGGCGCTCGCATCTGCGCCGCCCAAGAGCCCGGTCGCTTCGTGTGCCGGGTGGAGCGATACCGCCACCTCGCCGTCGCGCCGTTCGTCCCCGAGGCCGCGCACGTCCGCGTGCTCGCCCTCACCGGCATCATGACCGCGCACGACCAGCGCGGCATCGAGCACGTCCTGATGGGGCTTCGCGCCGCCAAGACCCGGATGTACGGCGGACTCTGGGAGTTCGCGCCCGCCGGCGGCATCGACCCCCCCGGCGACGGGCAGGACTTCGATGCGATCCTCCTCCGAAGCGTGCTGGCCCGCGAACTGGAAGAAGAGGTCGGCCTCCCAGCCGAGTCGCTCGGCGCGTGCGACCCCGTCATGGTCGTCCTCAACGAACAGGCCCGCTCCTACGACGTCGTGATGCGCGCGAGACTCGTCATCGGCCTCGAAGAGGCCCACCGCCGCATCACCGGCGGCTCATGGGAATATGAACGCGTGGAATGGGTGCCGCTGATCGATCTCGCCGCATTCGTCGCCGAAAACGGGATCGTCCCGCACGGACGCGAGATGGTGGGGCTGCTGGACGCCCGCGCGTGAGCAAACCTACGCCGGCACCAGCTGCTTCCGCGCGATCAACTGATACACCTCGCAGCGGTCCAGCAGCTCATCGTGCCGCCCCACATCCACGATCTTCCCCGCATCCATCACCACGATCCGGTCCGCGTTGACCACCGTCGAGAGCCGGTGCGCCACAATCAGGCACGTCCGCCCCGCCGAGAACTCCGCCACCGCATCCGCGATCTTCGCCTCCGAGTCCGCGTCGATCATGCTCGTCGCCTCATCGAGGATCAGAATCGCCGGATCGCGGAGGATCGCCCGTGCGATCGCCAGACGCTGACGCTGACCGCCCGAGAGCGTCAGCCCTTGCTCGCCAACAGATGTCTCGTACCCCTTCGGCAGCTTCGTGATGAAATCGTCCGCCCGCGCCCGCTTCGCAGCATCCAGAATCCTCGCCTCGGTCGCGTTCTCCGCGCCATACGCGATGTTCGATCGGATCGTCCCGCGGAACAGCACCGTCTCCTGCGTCACCACCCCGATCTGCCGACGCAGCGAACGCACCGAGACCGAGACGATGTCCCGTCCGTCGATCTCGATCACGCCCTCCTGCGGCTCAAACAACCGGGGAACAAGCGCGAGCAGCGTCGTCTTGCCGCACCCATTCGGACCCACCACAGCGATCGTCTCGCCATGCTCGATCCGCAGCGTCACCCCGTCGAGCGCCGGGCGCAGCGCGTTCGGATAACTGAATCGAACATCCTTGAACTCGATCGTCGATTCATGCCGCCCAAGACGCTCGAGCTCGGGGTCGTGCCCCGGCTCCGGCGCCGCGTTCATCAGCGACATCACACGCTCCGCCGCCGCCGACGCCTGCTGGATGTCGTTCGAGAGCCCGGTCAGCGGCTTCATCGATGCGCCCGCAGCCCCGAGCGCACCAAGCACCGCGATGAACCCCGCCTGATCCAGCTCTCCATCGATGATCGCCTTGATCGCGATCAGCGAGAGCCCGCCCAGCACAAAGATCGTCAGCACCTCAACCAGCGGGCTCGCGAGCGCGCGGGCCGTCCGAACCTTGAGCGCCTGACGCATCGCCTCCTTGTTGATGCGATGGAAGCGGCCCGCCTCGTACCGCTCCGTGGTGTGGACCTTCACGACGCGAAGGCCCTGCAGCGCCTCCGATGTCGCCGCGTACAGCCCCGACTGCTGCTCGAGCGCAGCCCGCGACGCCCGCCGGATCTTCTTCCCCAGTTTCCGGATCACCGTGTAGAGCAGCGGCGCAACCACCAGCGACACCAGCGTCAGCCGCCAGTCGAGCACCAGCGCCGCGACGAACCCCGCGATCCCCTTGGTCACCTGCGCCAGCGCCTTGGAAACCAACGCCGACAACCCGCCCCCGACCGCCACCGTGTCGTTCACGATGCGGCTGATCGTGTCGCTCGGCCCCTCAACCACCACATCCTTCAAGGGCAGCCGCACCACCTTGTGGAACAGATCCCGGCGCATCCTCGTCACCGTTCGCTGCACCACCGTCAGCGAGAGGTACACGTGCAGAAAGTTCGCCGCCCCGCCGATCACCGTCAGCAGGCCCAGCCCGACAATCAGCAACACCACGCCCTGGAAAGGGTCGGTCGGCAACGCATCGATCAGGCCCTGCGGCACGCGCCCGTCGACAATCTTGTTCTGATTGAACTCGGACACAATCTCCGGCAGCGGCCTCCCGCCCGGCGTCATGATGTTCTCAAGGATCGGCTTGAGCGCAACCAGGCCAGCGCCCAGTCCGCCCGCCGAAATGAACGCGAAGGCCACCGCGCCAGCCAGCGCGGTCCGGTCCCTCAGCATCCCCCTCGCGAATGTCCAGAATGGTGACATCGAAGGGGTGATGATAAAGGGCCAAACCGCCAAAGCGCGACCGGACCATCTCCACCCACACGCAACGCCTCCAAGTCGGCTTCTGTTCGAGCCATGGGACCCGTTCTTGGCCCGTCCCCGCGGAATGCTCTAAGATGCTCTCTCGGAGGCGATTGGGCCGACGACCCATCAGAGCCGGACGTGCGGAGGGATCATGCCCGACTGTCGGGTGACGTTCATCATTCCATGCTTCAACCACGGCCGCTTCATCGGTGCCGCGGTCGAGTCCTGCCTGCGCCAACGCAACGCCGACGTTCGGATCGTGATCGTGGACGACGGCTCCACCGATGGCTCCACACCCGACGCCTGCGACGCCCACGCCTCCGACCGCGTCCACGTCGTCCATCAGGTCAACCGAGGCCTTCCGATGGCCCGCAACGCCGGCATCGCGCGGGCGCGCGAACTCGGCGCCGACTGGCACGCGGAGTATCTCGCCTTCCTCGACGCAGACGATTTCATCGAAGAGACCTTCGCCCAGGATCTCTCCCTCGCGCTCGCCGACGCCCCCGCCGAGGTCTCGCACGCCTATTGCCAGGAACGGCTCGTCGAACTCGGCCACGGCACCTGGAAGGTCCCCGACTGGGACGCCGAACTCCTCCTCATCACCAACCTCCACCCCGTGACATGCCTCGTTCGCTGGAGCGCGATCGACGCCCTTGTCGCCACCTTCCCGGTCCCGACCGCCGGCCCCTTCGACGAGTCGATGCGCCTCGGCTACGAGGACTGGGATCTCTGGATCGCGATCTCAGCGCTCGGATTCCGAGGCCTGCGCGTCCCCAAGGTGCTCTTCAACTGGCGCCGCCACAGCAACGACACCATGATCTTCGACGCCGTGCGCCGGCACGACGAGCTCTTCGCCCACATCGTCCGCAAGCACCACTCGCTCTACGGCCCGCGCATGGAGCCCCTCCTGCGCCGCACAAACTCCATGATCCGCGCGTGGAACATGAACTGGCTCGATGAATCCGGCGAGCCCATCCCGCTCATCAACCTCAAGCGCGCCCGCGACGAACTCGTCCGCCTCCGCGAGCAGCACCACGGCCAAGGAGCCGAACTCGCCGCGGCACGCTCCAAGGCCGAACGCGCCGAACGCGACGCGCTCACCCTCGCCGCCGAGCGCGACCTCGCCCGCAGCGACTCAGCACGCCTCCGCGCCGCCAACGCCCGCATCGCGCAGGACTACGAGCGCATGGCCGCCGTCCGCCTCCACCACGCGGCACACCGCTCTCTCGCCGCCCTCCCGAAGCCGCTGGCCCGAGCCCTGACCTCGATCGGAGGCACACTCGCCCGCTCCCTCGCAGCCATCGTCGGCGTCAGGCACGCAAGTGGTTCCGAGGCCACGGCTCAGCCGGCGCACGACCCCGGCGCGAACGCCGACACCTCCAGGCAGGAGTCGCCGACGCGCGGCCGCCCCGACGCCGCGCCCCGCACACACGCCCCGGAGGGACGCACGCCATGACGACGACGCCAATCGCGCCGCCAATCGGCCTCGCCCGTCCCATCGAGGTCCGCCTCGACGCGGTGCTCCCGCAACCCGATCCGGTCATCCGTCGCATCCGCTGTGTGGTGCCGTGCTTCAATCGGCGCAGCGACCTCGAACTGCTCCTGCAGGATCTCTCGACGATCCGGCGTGACGGCCCGCAAGACGGTCCGGCCACGTGGCGCGCCGAGCTCGACGTGCTCGTCGTCGACAACGCGAGCGCGAAACCCCTCTCCGAAGCAACCGTTCCCGAAGGGCTCCGCGTCGCCTTCCTGAGGTCCGAAGCAAACACCGGCGGCTCCGGCGGCTTCAACCTCGGCCTCTCCACCGCCCTCGCCGATCGCCAACGCGACGTCGTCCCCTGCGAACTGATCTGGATGCTCGACAGCGACGCACGTGTCGATCCGAACGCCCTCGTCGCCCTCGTCGATTGCTTCGACCAGGACCCCGCACGCGTCGGCGTCGGCTCCGCACTCCGCGACCCCGCCACCGGGAAGATCTACGAGATCGGCGGCAAGATCATCCGCGGCTCGGGCGGCTTCGGCCCCATGCACGCCGGCGAGGACGACAAGCGAGCCATGGTCGCCGTGCCGCTCAAGTCCGACTACGTCGCCGCCTGCTCCTTCATGGTCCGCCCCGGCGCCGTCGAGGCCTCCGGCCTGCTCCCCGATGTCTTCATCAAGGCCGACGATGTCGAGTGGGGCGTCCGCCTCGCCCGCGCCACGGGAGGGACCGTCGTCGCCGCCCCGCGTTCCATCGCCATACATCCCTGCTTCGATCGCTTCGAAACATGGGTGCGGTACTACTACGCCCGCAACGTCTTCGTCCCCATGGCAACCGTCGGGCAGCGCGGCTTCACGCGATTCCGAAAGGCGATGCGAGAGACGCTCCGCGCATGCTGCCAGTCGATGATGCAGCGCGAGGACCTCGCCGGAATGCACATCGCGGGCCTGCGCGACGCCGCGCGAGGCGTCACCAACGGCAAGGCACCCGATGAGCTCACCCGCTTCGAGGCCTTCACCCCGGTCGCGTCCCTCCGCCAGACCCTCCAGCAGCACCTCTCCGACGCGGGCAAGCCCCTGCGCGGGCGCAGCGTCTGGGTCCATCCATATCTGAACGTGCCGAACGCGGTCCGCGAGAGCATCCGGACCCAACTCGGAGCCGCCGGCGCGATCGTGATCGAGCAGCGCCCGCAGACCGGGCGAACACCGCTGCTCCGCTCCATCCCCGGAGCGGTGTTGCGCGTGCTCGCAGGACCGGCACACGCGATCGCGATCGTTCCCACCCGGGGCCGCCCGGAATCTTGGGTCCACGGCCGGCTGCAGATCCAACTCGCCCCGGAGGGCTTCGTCATCCGCAAGCCCGAGCGGCTGCGACAGGTGCGCAGCGCGTGCCGCACACTCCTCGCAGGCGCGAGCCAGGCGTTCCGGCTGGCGCTCCGACCGCTCCGGGTCGAAGCATGGCCCGACGCGATCGATCCCACGGCAGAGGCCAACACGCTCTCCGTCGTTGTCCTGAGCCACAACCGTCGCGATGCCCTGATCACCACGCTCGACGCGCTCCGCGCCGCCGATGCCACACGCCACGCGGAACTGATCGTTGTCGACAACGCGTCCACCGATGCCAGCGCCGACGCCGTTCGCGAGCATCACCCCGACGCCCGGATCGTCGAACTCTCGTCCAACATCGGTGTCGGCGCCTTCAACCGAGGCGTCGCTGAGGCGACCGGCGACATCGTGCTCGTGCTCGACGACGACGCGATCCCGGAACCCGGCGCGGTCGCACGCGCGATGGAGATGCTCCGCGAGAACGCCCACGCGTGGGCCGTCACGCTCCATCCCCGCCACCCCAGCGACAACCGCAGCGAGTGGCCCTTCGCGGATCAGACGCCCAGCTGCGACTGGCCCGTCATGGGCTGTGCCAACCTCGTCAGACGCTGGGCCTGGGCCCGTGCCGGGGGTTACGAGCCCGCCTTCTTCCTCTACCGCAACGACACCGACCTCGCGCTCAAAATCCGACGCCTCGGCGGACGCGTCCTCTTCGACCCCGCACTCGTCGTCGTCCACCACAGCCCCATCGCACGCCGCAAGAGCGACCGCTGGCTCCGCTGCGCCACACGCAACTGGATCTGGCTCGCCAAGCGCCACGCGAAGGGACTCGATCGCGCCCGCGCCGCATGTCTCGGCTGGGCCTGGGCCCATCGCCTCGCCGGCTTCAGTCCCGTTCGACACATCCGCGTGCTCATCGGTGCCGCACAGGGCTTCCTGCTCCCCGCACCCGCGCTGCCGCTCACAGTACAGGCCAAGCCCCTGAACAGAGGCGACGGCATCACGCGCCTGCTCCGCGCCCGATTGAAGCGCAAGCCCTGAACTCAACTCCGCGACCCCGCGTGCCGCCCCAACTTCTCAGGGCTGCTCGTCCATCGCCTCGCTGAGCGTCTTCGTCGGTGGCTCGGCCAGAATGTGCCCCTTGCCCGCCTCGCCCGGCCTGAACACCAGCCGCTCACGGATCATCTTCCGCAACCGCGCCCGGAGCGCGGGGTCGGCCTTCGACTGCCGCAGCGCATCGTCCATGTCCCGAAGCAGCCGGCGTGTCATCCGTTTGAGCGCCATCAGCTCTTTCTCAACCGAAGCGCGATCCGACTCGAGCCCGCGCCTTCGCGCCCGCTCGCCGGCGAGCGACTGGCTCGTGTGATTCAGCCTCGCCCGCAGCTCGTCCCGCTCACGCCTGAGCCCGAACGCCGCGAGGCCCAACCCCGCCGCGGGCAGCAGCATCGCCGCAACCACCGCGCCCGCCCGCACGACATCCGCGACCTGGATGATCAGCGACACCGCGAGCATCACCGCCAGCGCGCCGAGGATGACCACCGGCAGCACCGCCCGCCGCTTCAGGAGTTCGCGCGCCATCCGACCGACCGCGCCCCCCCCGCGCGCCAGCACGTTCTGCCCGCCGAGGTACCGGCGCACATCGTCGGCGAGCTGCTGCACGCTCTGGTAACGCCGGGCCGGATCCTTCTCCAGCGCGTGCATGATGAGCGAGTCAAGGTCCCGCCGCAGCGTCCGCTTCACGCTCCTGGGCCGTGGCGGCTCCTCCTCCGTGACCACCTTCATCGCCTGGTGGACCGGCAACTCGCTCACCTTGTAGGGCGACTGGCCGCACACAAGCTCGTACAGGATGACGCCCAGCGCATAGACATCCGCCCGCGCATCCAGCAGCAGCGGGTCGCCGTGGCACTGCTCCGGCGACATGTACTGCAGCGTGCCCAGCACTTGACCCATGTCCGTGCTCGTCGTGGCGACCACATCCGCATCGGTGCTCTTGGCGATGCCGAAGTCGATGATCTTCGGCCACCCCGTATCGTCCACAAGGATGTTCGCCGGCTTGAGGTCGCGATGGACCACGCCCTGCTTGTTCCCGTGGTGGACGCCGTCGCAGACGTGCAGGAACAGCCGCAGCCGCCGATCCAGCTCCAGCCCGCGATCCGTCGCGTACGCCGTGATGGGCCGCGCGTTGGGGATCAACTCCATGGCGAAGTAGGGCAGGTTCGCGCCCGACAACTCGTCCCGATGCACCCCCGCGCCGAAGATCGTCGCGATCGCAGGGTGGCGCAGCTTGCCAAGGATCGCGCTCTCGGCCTGGAACCGGCGCAGGTTGGTCGGCGACATCGCGTTGGACTTGAGCACCTTGAGCGCGACGTTGCGGGTCGGGTTCTCCTGGAGCGCCTCGTACACCGTGCCCATGCCGCCCGACGCGATCGTCCGCAGGATCGTGTACTCGCCGATCTGCGGCGCGGTCGAGAGGATCGGCCCCGGCGCATCCGTGTCGTCCTCGAAGACCTCATCGACGAGCCGCGCCGCCGCCTCAGGCGTCAGCGCGTCGTCCTCCGGCGGGTCGTGCGCCTGCGCGCCCCCCTCACCCATCCCCTCCAAGGGAAAGGACTCGCTCTGGTCCCAATGCTCGCCATCTCGCTCGGACATGCGCTCCCGGTCCAAGCCCACCCGTTCCCATCCGCTCTCACACGCTGTACGACGCCCATCCCACGAGGGCGCCGCTCGAACCGAAGAATCGGCAGATTGCGCTTCTCGATTCGCCATCTTACCAGATAGACTCCCGTCCATCGGGCGAACCGATTGGCGATTCGCCGGGAGCTGCTGCCGTGCCCGACTCGTCCGCCGCCGCATTCCGAACCACGAGGTGGTCGCTCGTCCTGAAAGCACAGGGCAAGGGCGCCGATCTCGACGAGCTGCTCCGCCTCTACTGGCGTCCCGTCTACGCGTGGCTGCGACGCCAGGGCCGAAATCGCGACGAGGCCGCCGATCTCACGCAGGCCTTCGTCTGCGACGTCGTCCTCTCGCGTGACCTGCTGGCCCGCGCCGACAAGGGCAAGGGCCGCTTCCGCTCCTATCTCCTCGCCTCGCTCTCTCGCTATCTGATCGACGACCACCGCAAACGAACCACTGTCTCCCGGGGCGACGGCAAGCCGATGCGATCGCTCGACGCGCCGCTCTTCGCCAACAGCGAGCGTGGTCGCACCCTGCTCGACGCCGCCGAGCCCGCGCCGACCGAGGATCCCGTCCGCGCCTTCGACCGGCAGTGGGCCACGACGGTAATCGAGCTCACCCTCCAGCGCTTCGAACGCCGGTGCATCGAAGAGGGGCTCGACGCCCAGCACACCGCGTTCATGCTCAAGGTCGTCGCCCCCGCGATGCGAGGCAGCAGCGGCCCGTCGCTCGAATCGCTCGCCAAGGACCTCGGCCTCGACGACTGGACCAAGGCCGGCTCGACGATCCAGACCGCCAAGCGCAAGTTCCGGCGCGAACTGGAGCGTGTCGTGCTCGAGACGCTCGACGATCCGAAGGATCTCTCCGACGAACTGAGCGCGATCCGGTCCGCGCTGCGGTCACCCTGAAACGCGAAGCCGCCCCGCACCCATCCTCTGAAGAGAGCGAGCGCGGGGCGTTCCGCATCGTGGATCGTTCGAGAGTCAGGCCGCTCACGCCTTCGGCGCTGCGGGGAAGTCGATCGCGGGCGTCGCAACGTGGTTGAAGTAGTTGGTGTAGACCGCCAGCGCGTACCCGGCGACGACCTCGGCGATATGGCCATCGGTGTACCCCGCGCCCTTGATCGCCGCGATGTCCTGGTCGCTCACGTGGCCCTTCTTCTCGTGGAGCGTGCCCGCAAACTTTGCGAGCGCGTTGAGCTTCGCGTCCTTCATCGCCCCGCGCCGCGCCTCGATCGTCTGGTCTTCGCTCAGGCCGACCGACTTGCCGATCGCTGTGTGTGCCGCGAGGCAGTAGTCGCACCCGTTGAGAGATCCGACCGCGAGCTGCACGACCTCGCGCTCCTTGCCGTCGAGCATCCCGTGCCCCAGCGCGCCCGACATCGCGACATACCCCTGCAACGCGGCGGGCGAGTTCGCCATGCTCTTGAACATGTTGAAGTGCTTGCCGGCCAAAGGGCCGTCAAAGATCTCCTTTGCCTTGCCGGTTGCGGTCTTCGGGTCGATCGGTGCCAGACGTGCCATGCGGTGTCTCCTTGCGTGCCAATATGGGAGGTGTCAACGTGGGCGTGCTCCTGTCGCACGCCCCGCGTTGTGTGATCAAATCTCGTACCGGCGGTCAGAACGAGCCGCCTCACTCTCTCTGATGCTCCGAGCGTCTTCCTGGTTTCCACAATTCCCCCATTGCATCCCCCGTCGCACGCATCCCATATCCTGCTGACGTGCCGCACGCCCCCGCAATCCCCGCTTCCGACTTTCTGATCCTCGCGATCGAGACGAGCAACCCCACCGCTGCGCCCGGCGAGTCCGCCTCCGTCATGCTCGCCCGTGCGGACGAAGCCGGCACGCTCACACCCCTCGCGATGGTGCGGGTCGGCGCGGACGAGGCCCATGGCCTCATGCCCTCCATCGACCGCTGCTTCCGCCAGGCCTCGCTCACGCCCGACGCCCTCCGCGAACCCGGCGCACGCGTCGCCGTCTCGCTCGGGCCGGGCGGGTACACCTCGGTCCGCATCGCGGTCACCGCCGCGAAGGTCATCTGCGATTCCACCGGCGCGCTCTGCATCCCCGTCCCCACCGCGCAGATTGTCGCGGCACGCGTCGCCAACGCCCGCCCCTTCGCCGTCGCCCTCGCCTCCAAGCGCGAGTCCGCGTGGATCACCATCTTCTCGCCCGATCGCGCCGCGCGGCTCACGCTCGGCATCGTCGACGATGGCGCGATCGACACGCTGACGTCCGAGGGTGTGGACCTCCTCGTGATCGATCACCACGCGCCGCCCCGCCTGGTCGAGCGAGCGCTGGAGGCGTCGATCCGCGTCGAGCGCCCGGTCTTCGACGCCGGAGCGTGTGCCGCGCTCGGCGCGACACTGCCGCCGATCGACCCCCTCGCGCTGGAGCCGATCTATCCGCGCGAGCCAGAGGCCGTGACCAAGTGGCGGGCGCTCAAGGCGTCGAAGCCCTGAACCGAGTTGGCATGTGTCCGGCGCGCGGGCGACGCACGCACGTGCGAGCGAGTGGTGTGTGAGCGTTGTATGCTGGCGAGATCGGTACCCCTTTCTCGAAACCGGAGGACACATGGGACTCTTCGGAAACGCGCCCGACGCCGTCACAACCATGAGACTGGAATCGATCGAACGCAAGCTCGACACGATCCTCACCTCGCTCGGCATCGAGATCCCTCCTCCCGCCTACGGACCGGCGGGCACCGCGCTGCAACCGGACGCCGTCGAGGAGATCCGCGCCCTGGCCCGCGCCGGCAAGAAGATCGAGGCGATCAAACGCCTGCGCGATCTCACGGGTGTCGGGCTGAAAGATGCGAAAGAGTTGATCGAATCGGGCCTGTGAGTGATGGAGAAGCGAAGCGGCTGAACGCGAAGGGCGCAGAGGAACGCGGAGAAGAAGGGGCACGAGCGCCGAGGGAAGAGGGGTCTGAAAGGGAGCCCCGAGCACAAGAGGATTATGCGGCAAGAGCGCGTCGGCGATCAGCGCGGAGCTGGTTGAAGATCAGCTTGGCCTGGACCCAGAGCCGGACTCGCCGATGGCGTCTGACCCAGCCGGGCAGGCACGTCAGCCCGCCTCCGGTGCTGCTG
>CAUJHH010000070.1 GCA_963204725.1 Planctomycetota bacterium | reverse complement strand
TGGTTTTGGGATGGCGTCGAGCACGTTGATCCCGCCAAAGAGGCCAACGCCCAGGCCACGCGACTGGCCAACCACACGACCACGCTCGCCGCGGAGTTCGCCCGGCAAGGCCGCGACTGGGAGCAGGAACTTCGCCAGCGTGCAAAAGAGCTCACGCTCATGAACAAGCTCGGCCTCGCGCTGGCAACCGCACCGGCTGCCGCTCCGGCTGCGAACGCCCCCACCGAAGACCCCGCAGACCAAGTTGATGAGGAGACCGCCAGTGCCAGTCACCGCTGACCCCAAGAAGACCATTCCCGCTCTCACGCTCACCGCAACCGCCGACATCACCGTCGTTGCTGCGGCTGATGGGCAGGCTGCGCCTCTCCCCCGCTTCAAGATGGTCGCGTACACCGGTGGCGCGATGCGCGTCGCGGGCTGGCGGCACCCCGTCGTGATCGATCTCGCAGGCTTGGCGGTCCCGTCGCAGGCACGTCCCATCCGCTTCGGGCACGACCCGCTCTCGGGCGTCGGTCACACCGACGCGATCCGCGTCGAGGCCGGGCAACTCGTCGCCACGGGCGTGATCTCGCGTGACACGAGCGCCGCCAAGGAAGTCGTCGCGTCCTCGCGGAACGGCTTCCCCTGGCAGGCTTCCGTCGGCGCGAGCGTCGAGGAGTTCGAGTTCATCAAGGACAACCAGAAGGCGACGGTCAACGGCCAGGAACTCACCGGCCCGGTCAACGTCGTCCGCAAGGCCACGCTCGGCGAGATCAGTTTTGTGGATCTCGGCGCAGACGGCCGCACCAGCGCGAGCATCGCCGCGCGTCAGAACAAGGAGCCCAACGTCATGGCCGACGATCCCACGACTTCCAATCCCACCCCGTCCCCATTCATCGCCACCGAGCAGACGCCCGAGCAGGTCCGCGCTGCAGCCCTTGCTGAGACCGCCCGCATCGCCGCCGTCCGCAAGGTCTGCGGCGGCAAGCACAGCGAGATCGAAGCCCAGGCCATCCGCGACAACTGGGATGCCACGCGCACCGAACTCGAGGTCCTCCGCGCCAGCCGCCCCAAGGCCCCGGCTATCCACGCGCCCGACAACAGCGTCACCAGCGAGGTGCTCGAAGCCGCGTGCTTCCAGAGCGCCAAGCTCGAGGGCATCGAGAAAGTCTGCTCCACGCAGGCAATCGAGATCGCCGCCAAGCGGTTCCAGGGCGGACTGGGCCTGCAGGAACTCCTCTTCGAGGCCGCGATCGCCAACGGCTACACGGGCCGCACCTTCCGCGACAGCCGTCGCGTGCTTGAAGCCGCGTTCGGCCGGGGCATCGAGGCGGGCATGACCACCATCGACGTCGGCGGCATCCTCTCCAACGTCGCCAACAAGTTCCTGCTTGAGGGCTTCTTCAGCGTCGAGCGCGTCTGGCGGAGCATCTGCGCCGTCCGCAACGTCAGCGACTTCAAGACCGTGACCAGCTACCGCCTGGTCGGCAAGGACCAGTACGAGCAGGTCGCCCCCGGCGGCGAGCTCAAGCAGGGAACGCTCGGCGAGGAGACGTACACCAACAAGGCCGACACCTACGGCCTGATGCTCTCGATCGACCGCCGCGACATCATCAACGACGACCTCGGCGCGATCACCACGGTCCCCCGCAAGCTCGGTCGTGGCTCGGGCCTGAAGATCAACGACGTCTTCTGGACGGCGTTCATGAACAACGCCGCGTTCTTTAGCGCCGGCAACAAGAACTTCGTCTCAGGCGCGGACACCGCGCTCGGCATCGACGGCCTCACCAAGGGCGAGGTCGCCTTCATGGACCTCGTGGACTCCGACGGCAAGCCCACCGGCGTGATGCCCGCGATCATGCTGGTACCGACGGCGCTCTCGGCGATGGGCACGCAGCTCTACAAGAGTGTCGAGCTCCGGGACACGACCGCGAACACGAAGTTCCCCGTCGCCAACCCGCACCAGGGCAAGTTCCGCATCGAGGTCAGCCGCTACCTGTCCAATGCGCTCTACACCGGCAACTCTGCCAAGGCGTGGTACCTCCTCGCGGACCCCAGCGACCTGCCGGTCATCGAGATGGCGTTCCTCAACGGGCAGGAAGCCCCGACCGTCGAGACCTCGGACGCGGACTTCAACATGCTCGGCATCCGGATGCGTGGGTACCACGACTTCGGCGTCAACCTGCAGGACCCGCGTGGAGGCGTCAAGAGCAAGGGCGAGGTGTAAGCCATGCCCGTGCAGGGAAGCACAGGCGCTGGGGGGCTCGGCGGCGAGCTCCCCAGCGAACTCGGAAGCGGCATCGATCAGCAATCGGGCATCGACACCGATGGCCCACCAACAGATGGAGGTTCAGGAATGGCTTCAGGACCAGCAAAGTTCGTTCAGGAAGGCGGCTCGATCGACTACACCCCCGGCGCTGACGTGCTCGTCGGCGCGGTAGTGGTGCAGGCCGACCTCATCGGTGTCACGCAGGCACCGATCAAGGCGGGCCAGTTGGGATCGATCGCCGTCACCGGCGTCTTCGACTTCAACAAGGCGGTCGGCGCGGGCAGCGCCATCCCCGCGGGCACGCTCACGTACTGGGATGCGGCCGCCCAGAACGCCACCAAGAACGCGGCCGCCGGCGCGAACAAGCTGATCGGCAAGGCGGTGAAGGCCACCATCGACGCCGACACGATCGTTCGCGTTCGCCTGCAGCAATAAGGAGTTCGGCGTGGGCGACCTGCTCGATCGCGGCGCGGCCTTCCTCGATGCCCAGCGTCACCAGCACCTCTCGCGCCCGGTCCTCTACCGGCGTGGCACGGACGAGAAGGAAGTCCAAGCCACCATCGGCAAGACCGAGTTCGAGCAGGCCGACGACGCAGGCCTCATCCACCGAGTGGAGTCGCGGGACTTCCTCGTGCGAACGGGGGAGCTGGATCTGGGCGCTGGCCCGATCCTCCCGCGGGCGGGCGACCAGGTGCGTGAGACGGCTGGGACAAACGTGTTCGTGTACGAGGTCAATGCGCCCGGAGGGCAGCCGCCGTTCCGGTACAGCGACACCTACCGCAGGGTTCTTCGGATTCACACCAAGCACATCGCAACGGAGTAACGATGGCAGAAGGCAACGGACAGAACGGCAGTGCTCGGTGGGCCGGCGTGATCGTCACCGTCGTGCTCGCGGCGGGCGCGATGACCATCCAATGGGGCGTGGTCACCACCAAGCTTCAGCAGGTGGAGAAGCGGCTTGACGAGTTCATCGGCGAAGCCCGCAGCATCCGCGCTCAGTACGCCGAGATGGAACGCAAGATCTGGTTCCTAGAAGGCAAGCTATCCGGGCTGACGTCCAACTCGCCGCGCCAGACCGTGCCAACGACGGGCTCGCCTGTGATTGGAGGCGGCCCGTGAGCACGATCGCCGCCCTCGCCGACGCCGTCGCGGCGCACGTGAGCGCCGGGTCCTTCGGGCAGCCGGTCATGGCCGTCCGCATGTACCAGCCCGCGTTCACGCTGGAGGACCTCAAGGACCTGCGGGTCTCTGTTGTCCCCCGCACGCTGCAGATGTCGCCGGTGACGCGGGACAGCCTGGCCATCGAGTACGTCGTGGATGTTGGCGTGCAGAAGAAGCTCCCCGCCGATGGGGCGGACGCGGCGATCGACGAACTGCTCGTACTGGTCGAGGCGATCGCGGATCACCTGCGGTTCAAACGGCTGGAGGGCTTCCCCGACGCGGCGTGGGTCGGGATCAGCAACGAGCCGGTGGTGTCGAGCGAGGCGCTCGAACAGCACCGGGTGTTCACGAGTGTCCTGAGTGTGACGTACCGCGAGCGGAGGTAGTGCGTGAGGAATGCCATCATCTTCAAGGTCGATCTGGACGGAGGCGACAAGCCGCTGTCGGCGACGAAGCTCGTGGCGACGTTCACGCTCACGGCGTCGCACAAGAACACGCAGGACCTCCTGCTGTCGGATGGCAAAACGGACCCCATCGATGTTGCCCCGGGCACTCAGTACTACTTCGAGCGGGTGAACCTGGCGGACCTGTTGGTCAAGAGCAAAGGCGGCGAGACGGTCTACGTGGTCGGCCACAGCGCCGAGTGAAAGGAGTCAGCGATGGCAATCAAGCTCGGCATGGAGGCCGCCCTGAAGTACAAGACGGGCGGCCAGGCAGGCGCGGGTGCGTGGACGGCGCTGGGCAACACCCGCGACGTGACGCTGAACCTCGAGGCGGGCGAGGCGGACGTGACCACGCGAGCCAACAGCGGCTGGCGGGCCACGGTCGCCACGCTCAAGGAAGCGAGCGTGGAGTTCGAGATGGTCTGGGACACCGGTGATGCCGGGTTCACCGCCATCAAGAACGCCTTCTTCAACAACGACCCCATCGGCCTGCAGATCCTCGACGCGGCCGCGGGCCAGGGCCTGCAAGCGGACTTCTCGATCACGAACTTCAGCCGCAGCGAAGCACTGGAAGAGGCCATCACCGTGTCGGTGACCGCCAAGGTCACGTACTCGGCGACGGCGCCTTCATGGATCGGTTCATAAACCCGGCGGTCGAGTCGGTGCCACAGGTGTTCAACGGCTGTTCAACCGCTGTGCAACCGGCACAGCGTCTCAATGGAGGCACGGATGCGGCAGTTTAAGGACAACGCGGGTCGGATCTGGACGGTGGACATCAACGTCGCCACGCTCAAACGCGTGCGCGGGCTCACGGGTGTCGACCTCATGCAGGTCATCGAGGGGACGCTCATCGAGAAGTTCATCCGCGATCCAGTGCTCCTGTGCGACGTGGTCTACGCGGTCTGCAAGCCCGAGGCTGACTCGGCCAAGGTTTCCGACGAGGAGTTCGGCAAGGCGATGGCGGGTGACGCCATCGAGGCTGCGACGGGCGCGGTGCTGGATGAACTCATCAGTTTCTGCCCGAGCCCGAGGGACCGGGTCAACCTCGGGCGGGTGCTCCAGGCCACCAACCGCGTGATGGAGAAGGCCCGCGACCTGACGGAGAAGCGGATCGAGACGCTGACCAGCGAGAGCGAGTTGGACAGGCTCGTGAACCGGATGGCCCCACCCATCCCCGAGCCGCCGACGCCTGGAAGTTCATCTACCAGTGCGCCGGAGCCCTCGGCCTCGACCCCGGGCCCCTGACGCTGCGGGAACTGGTCGCCATGCTCGACGGCCGCCAGCGCCACGACTGGTCGATCGCCGCCGCCGTCATGTCCGTGGTGGCCAACACCGCCCGCGATCCCAAGCGATCCCGCCTGCTCAAGCCCGCCGACTTCGACCCATTCCACAAGCCCCAGCGACCCGTCAAGGTTGACGTGTCGGTCCTCAAAGACGT
The DNA here is from genome assembly GCA_963204725.1 of Planctomycetota bacterium. Taxonomy (GTDB): domain Bacteria; phylum Planctomycetota; class Phycisphaerae; order Phycisphaerales; family UBA1924; genus JAHBWV01. The sequence continues at coordinate 52,794 of CAUJHH010000070.1, read as the reverse complement.
GTTCATCGACCGCCGCATGCCGGAGGTCGCCAAGGAGACTCGTGCATGAAGAGCCTGACCACCCGCCATTACGTCTATCTCGGTGCCCTGATCCTGCTGGCGCTCGTGCTCGCGTCGTGCGCCGGCCTCGACCTTGGCGACATCGTCAAGGTCAAAACGCCCAACACGATCCAGCAGACCACCGGCCTGCCGTCGACGCTGAGCCTCAACGAGGCCGAGGTCGAGTACCAGAACTGGTTCAACCTCACGCAGACGACCGGCGCGCAGTGGAAGGGCAACATCGAAAAGGCCGGCGAGATCCGCGGGCTGCTCGGCCAGCTCACGCTCTCTGCCCTCGACACCGTTGGCCCGACCGTCGCGGGCCTGCCCGTACTCGGGCCAGCACTGCCGGCGCTCACCGGCATCGTCGGCCTGTTCATCGGGTCGGGCCGTCTCCGCAAGGAGAAGGAGGCGTCGTTCAACAAGGGTCTGGAGAAGGGCAGCGGTCTCGCCGGCACCGGCGGTGCGAACGGCGGCTCGGTTGGGGGGGCGGGGAGTGGTGCGTGATCACCATGCGGATCAAGGACATGTTCTTCGATCGCCACGTCGTCATGGCGGCGGTCGACAACGCCAAGCGGAAGGTGCTCAGCAAGGCCGGCGCGTTCATCCGCACGGCGGCGAAGACGAGCATCCGCAAACGCAAGGGGTCGGCTCCTCCCGGGGCCCCGCCCCATTCGCACGAGGGCAGCCTGCGTCGGTTGATCCTCTTCGGGTACGACAAGCCCAACGACTCGGTCGTCGTTGGGCCGGTGGGATTCAAGAAGAGCGAGGCACCGAGCGCTTTGGAGCATGGCGGCGAAGTCATCGTGCTTCGCAGACGCGGCGGCAAGCTCACGTCGCAGAAGGTCAAGATCGCGCCGCGGCCGTACATGGCCCCGGCGCTGGAGAAGGAGCGGCCCAACCTGCCGCTCCTGTGGCGGAACTCGATCAAGAAGGGTGATTAGACGTGGCCGATACGCGGGGCATCCGAGCCGGGCGAGCCTTCATTGAGCTGGGCGTCAGCGACAAGCTGTCGGCTGGCCTGAAGGCGGCCCAGAAGAAGCTCGAAGCCTTCGGCGCGGGGCTGCGGTCCATCGGCACGAAGATGGCGGGCATCGGCGTCGCCGCGATCACGGCGCTGCTCGGCACCGCGAAGGTGTTCAGCGACTCAGGCGATGCGCTCGACAAGATGAGCGCCCGCACGGGTGTGAGCGTTGAGGCCCTGTCGGAGCTCGGTTACGCCGCCGACCTCTCGGGCACGGACATGGAGACGCTGGAAAACGGTCTGCGCGTCATGCAGAAGACGCTGACGGAGGCGTCGCAAGGTTCTAAAGGGGCGAATGAAGCCCTCGGTCGGCTCGGTCTGACGGTGCAGGACCTCGCGAAGCTCTCCCCAGACGAGCAGTTCAAACTCCTGGCCGACCGGATCTCCCAGATCCAAGACCCGGCGCTACGGGCCGCGATGGCGATGGAGCTCTTCGGCAAGGCCGGGACCAAGCTCCTGCCGCTCATGGCCGACGGGGCAGCAGGCATTAACGAGATGCAGGAACAGGCTCGCAAACTCGGGCTGACGGTGAGCACGGAGACCGCCCGCGATGCCGCCGAACTCAACGATGCCCTCGGCACGCTGTGGAAGGTCCTCAGGCAGGGCGTCTTCACCATCGGCGGGGCGCTCGCACCGACGATCAAGGACCTGACCGAGCGGATCACCCGCATCGTCGTGAGCGCTACGGCGTGGGTGAAGGCGAACAAGGAGACGGTAGTGTGGGCGCTCAAGGTCGCAGCCGCCGTCGCGGTCGCCGGAATCGCGATTGTCGGCCTCGGTTACATCATCTCCGGCATCGGGGCGGCGCTCGGCATCGTGGCCGCCGTCATCGGCGGGATCGGGACGGCGTTCAGCCTGATCGGGGCCGCAATCGGCGCTGTGCTCACGCCGGTCGGTCTGACCATCGCCGCGATCGTGGCACTCGGCGGCACGCTGCTGGTCGTCACCGGCGCGGGCGGCCAGGCGCTGTCGTGGCTCGCGGAGAAGTTCACCGAGCTGCGTGACTGGGTCGGCAAGGTGGTCGGCGGCATCTCCGACGCCCTCGCCGCTGGCGACATCGCATTAGCCGCCGAGATTCTGTGGCTCTCGCTCAAGGTGATCTGGCAGCAGGGCGTGGCGGCGCTCAACAAGGCGTGGCTGGGCGCGAAGGAGTTCTTCGTCTCGACCGCCTACTCCATGTGGTACGGCGCGTTGGCCGCCGCGGAGATCGTGTTCCACGCCCTTGAGGTCGCGTGGATCGAGACGACGGCCTTCCTCTCCAAGACCTGGACGAACTTCGCCACCGGCTTCCAAATGATCTGGGAGGAAGCATCGTCGTGGGTCGCCAAGCGGATGCTGGAGATCCAAGGGCTGTTCGATGACGGGCTCGATGTCGAAGCCGCCAAGAAGGCGGTGGACCAGCAGCTCGAATCCCGGCTCGTCGAACTGGAGAGCGCTGCCCAGCAGTCGGTGACCGCACGCGACAAGGATCGTGAGGCCCAGCGCCGGGACGCCGCCGCGATGCACGAAGCAACGCTCGCGGGTATCGGCCAGGACTTCGAGAACGCGCAGGAGGCCCTGCGCAAGGACACGGCCGCAGGACTCGCGGAGTCACAGGCCGCGCTCGATGCCGCCAAGCAGAAACTCGCCGCCGCAATCGAAGAAGCCCGCAAGAAGCGTGAGGCCGCAGACGCCGAGAAGGGACCAGGTCGCCCGCAGCGGGATCTGATGGCCGACTTCGAGGACCGGCTGTCGGGCCTCGGCGCGGCCATCGGCAAGGGCATCAGCGTTACGGGCACGTTCAGTTCCGCGGCCGTCTCGGGCCTCGGCACCGGTGGCGACGCCGCCGAACGCACGGCCACCGCGACGGAAGCGACGGCCAAGAACACCAAGCGTCTGCTGGATGCCAGCGTGGACAACGGACTGCGGTTCGCCTGATCCCCACCCCAAGAAAGGAGGTCATCACTCGTGCCGGTTGAGGTCTTTGAGAAGTTCGAGAGCCGCCGCTCCACCAAGGCGAACCAAGTCTCGCAGTCCTCTGCGGAGCTCGGGTACATCGTGCGCGGCACCGCGGATGATCTCGTGGCCCGCGGCGCGGCGCAGACCGCCTCGCCCGCGACCTACGACAGCCTCGCCCGGCAGAACGTGCAGATCGAACCGCTTGGGCCGCAGCTCTGGGACGTGACCGTCCGCTATGGCTCCAGCGACAGCGGCGGGACCCCCACGCCCAGCGAGGCTTCATTCAACTTCGAGACCGGTGGCGGGACGCAGCACATCACCCAGAGCAAGGACACGGTGCAGGCGCGGGCGGCGTCCGGATCAACTGCACCGGACTTTGGCGGGGCGATTGGTGTCACCGCCGACGGCGTCGATGGCGTGGACATCACCGTGCCCGTGTACCAGTTCTCCGAGACGCACTACTTCAGCGATGCGCAGGTGACCGGGGCGTACAAGGGGGCGATCTTCAGTTGCACCGGCAAGACCAACGCCGGCGGGTTCAAGGGCTTTGCACCCGGCGAGGTGCTGTTCCTCGGTGCAAGCGGCTCGAAGCGCGGGGACGGACCCGATGACGACTGGGAGATCACCTTCCGGTTCGCCGCCAGCCCCAATGAAACCGGCCTCTCGGTCGGCTCGATCACGGGCATCAACAAGAAGGGGTGGGAGTACCTGTGGGTCCGCTACGCAGACGCGGAGGACACCGGTTCCGGCGCGATCATCAAGAAGCCCATCGCCGCCTACGTCGAGCGTGTGTACGACGACGCCAACTTTGGAGCACTGGGGATCTGAGTCCCTTCCACCATGCCTGACGACCTCCGCAAAGTCCGATCCGGTGATCCACTCCGCCTCCCTGCGGGCGCGTACAACGCGTTCGTCGATGCGGCGGTTGATCTGCGCCGGCGTCAGGGTCGCGGCGAGGCCGTCGCGGGTCCGCTCGTGGAGTCTGCCCAGCGCGGCATCGTGCTGGTGCGCAACGACTCGGGCGAGGAGATCGAGCCGTACCACGCGATGGCGATCACCGGCGTGCTCGTCGAGCCCGGCGAGGACGACCAGGAACGAACATTCCAGAGCCGCACGCCGCTGACTGGCGACATCGCCACGGAGGAAACCGCCGGTCCCGCATTCGTCGTCGCGCTCCAGCCCATTAAGCCCAACAAGCTCGGGCGCTGCGTGCTCACCGGCGTGACGGTGGCTCGGGTGTTCATCACCAACGAGACGGACACGACCTGCGAACTCGCGGTTGACGAGACGGTCCTGGCCAGCACGCCAATGGGCGGTATCCCGATCCTCTGGAAAGAAGACGGCACCGGCGAGAAGTGGGCGGTCCTTGAACTCGGCCGCCCGTCCCCCGGGCGCGTCACGGCGATCCTCGGCGCGGCTCAGGCGATCCCCACCGAGCGCAACCGCTGGCGCTACCCGTGGGTGGAAGCCCAGATCGACGGCAACCCCGGCAGCGAGACCTATCTCCGGTACGTGCCCATCGAAGGTGGTCTGTCGTCGCAGCTCGCCAGCGGCGGTGAAGACCCCACGCGGCTGGCGCTCAACCGGTTCGAAGCTCACCACATGAACGACTCCGAGCCCGGCTCCGGGTTCGGCGGCCTGCTCGGGCTCGGCCCGGTGTGCGAGTTGCCGGGAGTGCTCCCCAAGTGCCCGCCCGCTCGGTCGCTCAAACCCAAGCTCGTGCCCATTCCCGAGGGCGTGTGCGTGCAGCTCACCTGCGAGCGCAACAGCAAGGGCAAGCCGGTGTGGGTCTTCGAGGCCATGAGCCTGATCGAAATCGCCGACCCCGCCGACGAAGACCGCAAGTTCAACCTCTACATCGGAGGTGCCGAGTGACAACGACCCCGACGACTCTCGACACTCGCCGAGAGAAGGAACGAGCCAAGTACGTGGCGCTGGCCGCCAAGCCCGGCTCGACGTACGGCTCGACCAACCACGGCAAGCTTGCCGTCCCAATCATCCAGAAGTTCAAGCCGAGGTTCGTCGTGGACTTCGGATGCGGCCGCAACGACCTCGTGCGTGACCTGCGCCGGCTGGGGATCGACGGCCTGGGTGTGGACTTCGCGTTCCCGGATGCCGACCTCGTGCGTCCCATGCACAAGACCGCGCTGCACGCGGGTGTCGCGGACGTCGTCACGAGTTTCGACGCACTCGAGCATCTGCTCCCCGAGGACGTGGACGCGGTGCTCGCGGAGATGCGCCGCGTGGCCAAGCCGCGCGGCCACTTCGTGTTCTCGCTTTGCACCCGGCCCAGCAAGACCACCGTCGCCGGCGAGGGTCTGCACCCGACGGTACGCCCGCTGGACTGGTGGCTCGACCGCATCGGGCGTGTCGCCACCGTGATAAACCCGCGGGCTGAGCGGCGGTTCATCGTCGGGCGGTTCAAGGCGGGAAGCGATGGGGGGTGCTGCGGTGCGTGAGAACCAGTCTGACATCGCGGCGCTCCAGGCCGGGCTGAAGGCGCGAAAGCCGTCGCGGGATGGCCTGCGCCTCTACACCGCCGACTTCGACTCCGTATCGCTCGGCGGGTTTTACCGCGGGCGTTCGGCGTTCCTGATCCTCTCGGGGCCTTCGCTCACCCAGATCGACCTCTCGGCGCTCAACAAGCGCGGCATCGTCACGATGGCGGTGAACAACGCCTGGGCGGTGCATCGTCCGACGCTGTGGACCTGCGTCGATGATCCCGGCCGATTCATCGACACCGGCTGGAAGGACCCGGGCATTCTGAAGTTCGTGCCCACATGCATGTGGGACAAGCGGCTCCGCATCCAGGGCGCTGACGGCGTGATGCGCAACAGCGCGTTCAGGGTCCGACAGATGCCCAGCGTCATGTTCTTCCGCCGCGCGGATCACTTCGACCATGAGCGGTTCCTGACTGGAGACAGCGTCCCGTGGGGCAACGACGCCAAGAACCCCGACTCTTTGGGCATCACCGGCAAGCGCTCGGTCATGCTCGTGGCACTCCGCCTCTTGCACTACCTCGGATTCTCAACGGTGTATCTGCTGGGCTGCGACTTCAAGATGGCCGAGGACCGCAAGTACGCCTTCGCCGAGAACCGGGCGGCCAACGCAATCCGGCACAACAACGTGCTCTATGACTCGCTGGCCCGGCGATTCGAGGCCCTCAAGCCGCACTTCGAGAAGCACCGCTTCCGCGTGGTGAACTGCTCTCCAGGCAGCGAGCTGCAGGTGTTCGAGCGCATGGAGTTCGCCGACGCCGTCGCGGCCGCGTCTGCCGAGTGCGGCAAGCCCGTGAACACGCAGGGCTGGTACGAGCCCAACCCGAAACCCCAGGAGGCCGCACGATGAGCGACGGCCCCACCCGCTACTACCTCTATATCCCGGTCTGGGCGACGGGCCGCGCCCCGCAGGGCGGCGGCTCGAGCAACTACTCGACGCCGTCGGAGTCGCCCGACTCGTCGTACAGCACGTACTCGACGCCCACCAGCACGCCGAGCATGCCGCCGAGTTACTCGACGACTGGCGATGTGATCTACACGACCGGCCCGGGCGGCACGCCAACGCTGACGTTCTACACCACCGATGCGTTCACCAGCAACACGCCGGGGACGACGCACACGCCATCGAGCACGCCGAGCGATACGCCGTCGAGCAGTGGTGGCATGTCGTCCACGGGAATGTCGAGCAGCGAAGGCTCCAGCGGCATGAGCAGCTCCGGCGGCGGCAGTTCGTCGGGAATGAGCTCATCGGGCGCTTCGTCCGGCATGAGTTCCGGAGCGTCCAGCGGCATGTCGTCAGGCGCGAGTTCCGGCATGTCCTCGGGCGGGTCCTCTGGTGGTTCCTCGGGAGGATCGTCCGGAGGGGGCAGTTCCGGCGGCGGCTCGTCGGGCGGGGGCGGGTCCAGTGGCGGCGGTAGCGGCCCGGGCGGCTCGGGTCCCGGAGGCTCCGGCCCTGGCGGTTCTGGGCCGGGAGGGTCGGGCCCCGGGGGAAGCGGGCCGGGTGGTTCCGGCCCCGGCGGCTCGGGACCCGGTTCAAACTGCGTGCTGGCCGGGACGCCGGTGCGCCTGGCCTCGGGCAAGTCCGTGCCGATCGAGCATCTCAAGCCGGGCGACCGGATTGCAGCGCTCGATGTGGCGGGCCTGGACCGCGATGTGCCGTGGCGAGCGCAGTACCAGTGGCTGCGTCAGCGAGCCGAAGCGGTGCTCACGCCTGTCACCGGCTCCGTGGCCAGCGTCAAGGTCGGCACGCACGACGGATTCATCACGATCAACGGTCGCTTGCAGCTCACGCCCGAGCACCCCGTGCTCCTGCGGCGCGGCGATGAGGTCGGGTTCGTGTCGGCTGAGTTCGTGCTCGTCGGCGACTATCTCGTGCGGCACGACCTCAGCGAGGAGCGCATCGAGAAACTTGCCCGCGCTGGCGATCGCGTGACCACGGTCGCCGTGCATGTGCCCGGCCTGAACGTGTTCCTGGCCGACGGCGTGTGGATCCACAACGACATGCCCGCGACGCAGGCCACCGGATCGGGATCGGCCTCTGGATCAGGGTCTGGTTCTGGCTCGAGTTCTGGGTCCTTGAGCGGCAGCGGGTCGGGGTCCGGAAGCGGCAAGTCCAGCGGCTCGTCCATGTCGAGCTCAGGAAGTTCTTCAGGATCTGGCAGCTCGTCTGGCTCGTCGAGCGGCAGCGGCAGCGGGAGCGAGAGCGGCTCTGGCCCGCCCGGCTCCGGCTCAGGCTCCGGCAGCGCCCAGCAGTCGGTGGCGCTCGGCGAGGGTGCGTCGTCGTTCATCGAGGGCGGCATGGAGGGCGTGCCTCCCGCGAAGTGGCAGCAGAGTGGATTGAGCAGTGGCATCGAAGAGGAGGTGAAGTCGTGATCCCGAAGGTCATCTACACGGCCGACTTGTCCGAGTCCCCCGACCGTCAGCGGCTTACCGCGTGGAAGCACGCATGGCAGACGCTGCACCCCGAGTGGGACGTCGTCACGTTCACGCTCGAGACCAGGCCGCCGATCCTGAACCACGAACAGTGGCAGCAGACGCTCGACCTCAGCGAGCCTGCGGCCTCGGCGGCACGGCTCAACCTCCTGCGCTACGAACTGCTCGCCCGCGAAGGCGGGGTGTTCGTCGATCCCGATCGCCTGCCGCTGCGTCCGCTGGATGAACTCGTCGCCGGGGTCGGCGCATTCTGTTCCACGATCGCCAGCCACGGTGCGAGCCGTCCGCACATGCTCTCGCCGTCGGTGCTCGGTGCGACGCGGAATCATCCGATGCTCTGGCACGCGATCCGCGACCTGCCGCACTCGGTGCTGGTCTATCGCGGTGTGTGGGACCAGAGCGGGCCGGGGTTCCTCACCCGCGTCGTCCGCGACCACGGACACTTCCGCGACGTGGTGCCGTTCCACTGGGCCATGTTCGAGCAGGGCGAAGAACCCGCCAAGGCCCACGGCGGGGCGTTCGGGTTCGTGACCGGCAAGGCGGCGGAGGTCGCGGCTTGAGCACCACCGCAAGCGCCACCCTGATTCCCCGGGTCCTGCACCAGATCTGGCTGGGCAAGGGCGAGATGCCCCTGCACCAGCGGCGCTGGCGTCGCCGCTTCGCCGAGATGAACCCACACTGGACAATGCGGCTGTGGACCGACGACAACCTGCCGCCGATTCTCAATCGGAACGCTTGGGCGGCGTGCGGCAACGTCGGAGGCACGCCCGGCTGCGTGATGCGCTCGGACATCCTGCGGCTGGAACTCCTGGCCCGCTTTGGCGGCGTCTACCTCGACACCGACGTGAAGCCGATCCGTCCACTCGACGAGATGTGCCCGCCCGAGGTACGGGCGTGGGCGGCCTGCGAACAACTCGACATCGTCTCCAACGCGGCGATGGGCTTTCCGGCTAACCACCCGGCGATGTGGCATGCGGTGGGGATGATCGAAGAGTCGTTCTTTGAGCGCCGGTATGTCGGCGATCAAGCCGGACCGGGGCTGCTTGCCCGTGTCGTCACCCTGTATGACGACGTGGCGCTCTATCCGCCGGCGTACTTCCACCCGACCGTCGGGGAGTCGAAGTCCAATCCCGATGCGAAGCACTTCCTGCTGGGAGCGCATCTGTTCGCAGGGACGTGGGTAGAGGAGAATCGAACAAAGCACAGTGTCTTGTGGAATGCAAACGCCAGACCGCTCAGCGAGAATGCCGTAGCCGGAGGCTATTGAGTACCACGCTCACGCTGCTGAAGGCCATCGCACCACTCGCGATGATTGGCGAAAGTAGCCATCCAGTGAGCGGGTAGAGCAGGCCCGCGGCCACAGGGATGCCGACAAGGTTGTAGATGAATGCCCAGAACAGGTTCTGACGGATCGTCCGCATCGTCGCCCTGGACAGGGCAATCGCCTCCGGGACAGATCGCAGGTCGCCTCGTATGAGCGTAATGTCGGAAGCCTCGATCGCCACGTCAGTGCCGGTACCCATCGCCAGCCCCACGTCGGCCTGCGCGAGCGCCGGAGCGTCGTTGATGCCGTCGCCGACCATGCCGACGATGAGACCCTGAGACTGGAGTTTCTTGACGTGTGCGGCCTTGTTCTCGGGAAGCACCTCGGCGAACACCATATCGGGTGCAATGCCGACGTCCTTGGCAACCGCCGCGGCCGTGAGGGCGTTGTCGCCGGTGATCATCGCCACCCGCAGACCCAACTTCTGCATCTGCTGGACCGCGGCCTTGGACTCGGGCTTGACCATATCGGCCACGGCGATCAAGCCCGCGGGTTTGCCGTCGATGGCGACGTACATGGGTGTCTTACCCGCGGCGGCAAACTCGCGTGCGAGGTCGTCGAGGGCTGAGGTGTCGATATTGCGTTCGGCAAGAAGCGCCCGCTTGCCGACGAGGATCGCGCGGCCGTCGACCGTCGCATCGATGCCGTGACCCACGACCGCCTTGAACGCGGTCGGTTCTGCAAGCGTCACGCCCCGAGCGGTTGCGCCGTTGACGATGGCGGCCGCGAGTGGGTGCTCGCTCCGGCGCTCGGCCGATGCGGACAGTCGAACAAGGTCCGGCTCGGTGGTGCCCGCGAGTACCCGCACATCGGTCAACGTGGGCTTGCCAAGTGTCAGCGTGCCCGTCTTGTCAAGGATGATGGCTGAGAGCTTGTGGGCAGTTTCGAGGGCTTCTCCGCCCTTGATAAGGATGCCATGCTCGGCACCTTTACCCGTCCCGACCATGATCGCCGTGGGCGTAGCCAGCCCCAGCGCACACGGGCAGGCGATGATGAGTACAGAGACGGCCGTAACCAGCGCCATGCTCAACCGAGTTTCCGCTGGCGAGACAAACCACCACACGATGAACGTAGCCACGGAGATGGCGATGACGATCGGGACGAAGATCCCGCTGACCCGGTCGGCAAGCCGCGCGATCGGTGCTTTGCTCCCCTGGGCTTCTTGCACGAGCCGGACGATCTGCTGGAGCGCGGTGTCCTGGCCAACTTTGGTCGCGGTGAACCGCAGCGCCCCGGTCGTGTTCATCGTTGCGCCGAAGACGATGTCGCCGGCCTTCTTCTCGACCGGCACACTCTCGCCGGTGAGCATCGATTCATCGACCGCCGAATCGCCGCTCTCGATGCGGCCATCGACGGGAATCTTCTCTCCGGGGCGGACGATCACGACGTCCCCGACCACGACACTCTCGATCGGCACGTCCTTCTCGATGTCCCCGCGCACGACGCGAGCGGTCTTGGCCTGCATGCCGATGAGCTTCTTGATGGCCGCACCGGTCTGCCCTGTGGCACGGGCCTCGAAGTACTTACCCAGCAGGATCAGCACGATGATGACGGCCGCGGCCTCGTAATACACGGGCACCATCGTCATTCCGCCCATCGTGCCACCCGCCGCGCTGTCCGCAGAGGCGGCGTGCGCCGCGTTGACCACGGCTCCGCCTGCACCCGCGAAGAAGCCGGGCCAGATCGTCGCCGCAAGCGAGTAGAGGAACGCCGCGCCGGTGCCCATCGCCACCAGCGTGTCCATGTTGGCGCTCAGGTGCCGAGCACCCTTCCACGCCGAGCGAAAGAACTGCCAGCCGCACCAGAACATGACCGGCGTGGTGAGCGCGAGCTGGAGCCAGTTGATCCACGAGACGTTGAACGCCGCGATCTTTCCGTGCGACATAGCGATGACCAGCACCGGCAGCGAGAGCGCCGCGCCGACGATCATCTTGGTCATCAAGAGTCGCCGCTCGGCCTCGCCGACGTTCATGTGGGCCGAATGGTCTTCGCCGCCACCCATAGCGTGCCCGGTGTGTGATCCGGCACCTTGGGCCGTGAGCATCGCCGCATGGTCGTGCCCCGCCCCCCCCATGTGTCCGTGTGCGGGATTGGTCGCGCCCTTCTTTGCCGGCGCTGGTGCGGGCACGATCGCCTTGTACCCGATGTCATCCACCGCCTTGGCAAGTTGCTCCGGCCCGGTCGCCGCCGGGTCGTACTTCACCGTCGCCACCTTGGTGGCGAAGTTTACATTCGCCGAAGTGACGCCGGGCTGCTTGGCGAGCCGCCGCTCAATCGTGTTCGCGCACGAGGCACAGGTCATGCCCTCGATGGGCATGTCGGTCCGCGCTGATGCCGTGTCCGTCGAAGTCTTTGTGTCCATGTTCACTTTCAGCGTGGGCAGTCACGCTCAGCGCGCAACCTTGGTGACCAACACCAGCAGTTCCTCGATCATGTCGTCCCGCTTGGCACCATCCTCGTGCATCGCGGCTGCGGCACAGTGTGTGAGGTGGTTCCGCAAGAGGTTCTTGGCGACCGAGCGGAGCGATTCCTGCACCGCCGCGGCCTGCTGGATGATGTCGGCGCAGTAGCGGTCATCCTCGATCATCGCCGCGATGCCGCGCACTTGCCCCTCGATCCGCTTGAGGTGCTTGAGATTCGCGGCCTTGATCGCCGCATCGACCCGGACCGCTTGCGCGCCCGGGCCTACACCCGCGCGGGTGTTTCTCGCCGCCCGACGCGCACCGGGCGTACACCCGCACGCCGCGCCGTTCAGCATGGAACGCGCTGCACGCTCGGAAACAGCTTTGCTCACAGCGCCCTTGGCCATCGCCATCGCTCCTTGGTTCGATACTCGCGCACTCACTCACCCGCAGCAGCCGCCAGAGGTCTTTGCTCCGGGCGCACCGTCCGCCGTCATCGCCTTCGCGCCGCCACAGCACCCGCCGCCGCTCTTTGCCGGCATCGAATGAGCCGCAGCCGCAGCGTCGCCCACGGCCTTGGCCGGATATCCGGCCTCTCCGAGCGCGGCTACCGCCTTGCCCGTGGTCCCGCCATCCGGGGTTTCGATCACCGCCGAACCCACCTCTACCGACTTGACCTTGATCCCCGGCACCGCCGAAAGGGCCTTGGTCACGGCCTGCACGCAGTGCCCGCAGGACATGCCGTCGATTTTGAGCGTGGTGGTCCCGATCGTCTGAGTCGTCGTATTCATATGAAACTCCTTGGAGGAAGCATACTCCCCCCGAGTATATACGTCCACCGGGGCGGACGGTTCGCCCTTGTGTGCCGAGGCGTTGAACACGAATGAAGGAACTTTCCGCTGGTGCTTCACCGCAGGCTCATGCGGACGATGAATCTTGTTTGCGGGCTGCGCTCTGCCGTCCCTCACCTCCAATCGAAAGGACTCCACCATGTCTCACGAAATGCCCTCCAAGGAAATGCTCGACTGCATGAAGGTCTGCGGCGAGTGCGCCGGCATGTGCGCCCAGTGCGCCCATCACTGTCTGCACATGGGCGGCCCGCACGCCTCCCCCGAGCACCAGGGGATCATGCAGGATTGCGCCAGCATCTGTGCCACGGCCGCCTGCTTCATGTCCCGCAACTCGCACCACGCCGCCCACATCTGCGGTGAGTGCGCCGAGATCTGCAACGAGTGCGCCGAGTCCTGCGACAAGCTCGCCAAGGGCGACGCGATGATGAAGCAGTGCGCCGAGCTTTGTCGTACGTGCGCTAAGGCCTGCGAAAAGATGGCGAGCGCAGCCGTCTAAGCTGTCCAGCCGGTTGAATGATTCATGACAAGATCTCCTTTCCGTGCGCTAAGTGTGATCGAACTCAGCGGCCCAGTCCGTCAGTGCTTGTGGTCGCCATGAGCATCATCCTTGTGCTCTCCGGAGTCCTTTGTGCCGGCGGCTCCCTTGCGGGCAGCATCGATCATGGCAATGAACTTGGACGGGTTCTTCCGGACATCCTTCTCGCAGTCGGAACAGCAGAGCCGGATCAAGCGCCCTGCGATGACGAAGTCCTTGGCTTCACCCATCCCCCCCAGCTCTTCCTTGCTCACGGGGCAGGTCTTGAGTGGGTAGTCCTTTGACTGCTTCAGGACCGTGGCCTTGTCGAGCGTCGCCAGATGCTTGGCGGGGTCCTTCTGGAAATCGGCCTTCTCGGTCTCGTCGGCCAGGCGAACCAGCCGGTTGTTGTAAACCCAGTCGATGGGCTTCTCGGGGAGCTTCTTGCCGGAGACAACCGAGGTGTCGGTCGGGTAGAGCGGAAGCTGGTCTTTGATAATCGCCTCATCGAGCTTGGCCATGCTCTTGGCCTGGTCCTTCTCGAACTTGGGCGGGCAGGAGTTGCAGCAGAATCTCACCTCCCGGCCGTCGTAGTTCTTCACGACCGGGTCGCCCATCGAGCCAAGCTTGCCGCCGGAGATCGGGCATGTTGAAAGCGGGTACGGGTCGCCGACGGTCTTGGGCTTGGTTGACTCGGGCTGTTTGGTTGCGGGCTTGGTTGGCTCGGGCTGAGCCGCCGCGGCGACGGCGAGCCCTGACATGCAGAGGAACGAGGCGATTACGATTCGGTACGCGAGAGGCTTCATGCGATGACTCCTTAAAAGGTCAGACCAGAACGACCAGACGAGAATGCTCGCGGCAACTCTGCCGCGGGCCGGATTTCACACGCTCCTAAACTCCTTGCGGTGCTGCCACCGCTTGGCGAGATAGAACACGACGGGATAGATCACCAATTCCATCACGAAGCTGATGAGCAGACCGCCGATCATGGGCGCGGCGATGCGACGCATCGTGTCCGCCCCGGTACCGTGGGCCCACAGGAGCGGCACCAGGCCTATGAACGCTGCGGCGACGGTCATCGCCTTGGGGCGGATGCGTTTGACCGCACCATCATGCACGGCGGCGTAAAGGTCCGCCACCGAGTTCATGCGGCCCTGCTCCTTGAAGCGGTCGAAGCTGTTATCGAGGTACAGCAACATCACCATGCCGGTCTCGGCGTCCAGACCTGCGAGCGCGATGATGCCGATCACCACCGCCAGCGAGAGGTTGAAGTCCAGCGCGTACATGAACCAGAAGGCACCGACGAGGCTGAACGGCACGGCCATGAGCACGACACCGACCCGGAACCACGAGCGGCTGCTGACATAGAGCAGGAAGATGATCGCCACCAGCGCCAGAATGCTCGCCGCGATCAGCCGCGGCAGGGTCTTCTCCCAGAACTCGAACTGCCCGGAGAACACGAGCGAGTAGCCGGGTGGGAGCTGGACCTGTTGCGCCACGGCTTTGCGGGCCTCGGCGATGTAGCCACCGAGATCGCGGCCTGCGATGTCCACGAAGATCCATGCTGTTCGCTGGGCATTCTCGGAGCGGATCATCGGTGCTCCGGAGGTGATGTGGATGTTCGCGAGTTGGCCCAACGGCACTTGGACGCGTTCGCCTTTGGGTCCGGGCATGGGTGCGGTGACGAGCACTCGATTCAGCGCCGGGAGGTCGTCGCGGTAATCACGGTGATAGCGGACATTGAGCGGATAGCGCTCCACCCCCTCGACCGTCGTGGTGATGTTCATGCCGCCGATGGCGGACTGGATGACATCCTGGATGTCCGCGGTTGTGAGCCCGTACCGGGCAGCGGCGCTCCGGTCGATGTCGATGTCCAGGTAGTTGCCGCCAAGTGTGCGCTCGGCGTAGGCCGACACCGTGCCGGGAATGGTGCGGACCGCGGCGGCGGACTTCTCGGCCAGGTCGCTAAGGACTTTCAAGTCCGGGCCCGAGATCTTGATGCCCACCGGGGTCTTGATGCCGGTGGCGAGCATGTTGATGCGGTTTTCGATCGGGAAGGGCCAGGCGTTCGCCATGCCGGGGAACGAGACCACCGAGTTCAGCCCGGCGTGCATCTCGCCGCCTTCATCCTGCCAGCCGAACTTGAGTTCCTCGGTCGTGATCGGCCGCTCCGATGGCCAGAATGTCGCCGAGAAGGGCTTCTGGAGCCACCCGGACCATGTGCTGAAGAAGTACGTCGGGCGGCGGGTCCGCCACTGCGAGCGGTCAGGATTGAGCTGCGCGACCGTCTCGATCATCGAGAGCGGCGCAGGGTCGGTGGCGGTTTCGGCCCTCCCGATCTTGCCGTGGACGCTGAGCACCTCCGGAAAGGTCTTGATGAGCTTGTCCGTCTGCTGGAGGAGCTGCTTGCTCTTGGTGATGCTGATCGACGGGTCCGTCGTGGGCATGTAGAGCAGGTCGCCCTCGTCCAGCGGCGGCATGAACTCCGTACCCATGCGGGTCATCGGGTAGTAGGTCGAGGCGAGCGCTATGGCGGCAAGCAGCAGCACACGCCACGGGTGGGCCATCGCCATCCGGAACGCTGGCTCGTAAATCCACTGGAGCACGCGGCTGGTCGGGCTGTGCTGTTCGTGAATGATCTTTTGCGGCAAGAGGAGCATGGCCATGAGGACCGCCCATCCGCCGGCGATCCACCAGCGGAAGGCCGCGAGGTGCGGCATCCCCGACGCGATCATGAAGAGCGCGGCTGCCGGGATGAACATTGCCCCCATCGTGATGGCCGTGTTGCGCCAGACGCCCCAGTGCTTTGGCAGCACGCGCCCCGTGATGAAGTAGTACATCAACACCGGGATGATGGTGATGGAGAGGAACGCGGCCGCCGTCATGGCGAACGTCTTCGTGAACGCCAGCGGCTTGAAGAGTCGCCCGGCTTCGCCGCCGAGCACGAACACCGGCAGGAATGAAACCGTGATAATGAGGAGCGAGAAAAAGAGCTGCGGGCCGACCTCTTTGGCCGCGGCCATCA
The DNA here is from genome assembly GCA_963204725.1 of Planctomycetota bacterium. Lineage (GTDB taxonomy): Bacteria > Planctomycetota > Phycisphaerae > Phycisphaerales > UBA1924 > JAHBWV01. The sequence continues at coordinate 36,746 of CAUJHH010000070.1, read as the reverse complement.
TGATGTCGATGCGCGGCGTGGGCGGATGCCCGGCGTGGACGCGGTCTTCCTCGCGGTCCAGATGCTTGTGCCCGTTCTCGACCATGATCACGGCCGAGTCAACGACCACGCCGATGGAGATCGCGATGCCTCCCAAGGACATGATGTTGGCGTTGATCCCCAGCAGGTGCATCATGAGCAAGGCCGCCACCACGCTCGAAGGCACGACGAACACGGCAACGAGTTCGCTCCGCATGTGCAGCAGGAACAGGATGCAGACGAGCCCGACGACAATGATCTCTTCGACGAGCGTGTCGCGCAGCGTGGAGATGGATCGATTGATGAGGTTGGAGCGGTCGTAGGTGGGCTTGATGAAGATGCCCGGCGGCAGCCCGTCTTCGAGCGACGCGAGCTTGGCCTTGACGTCTGCGATGACTTTGTACGCGTTGGCCCCGAACCGGGCGACGACCACGCCGCCCACGGCTTCGCCCTTGCCGTCGAGCTCGCCCACGCCGCGGCGCATCTCGCCGCCGATCTGGAGCGTGGCGATGTCGCCGAGCATGATGGGCGTGCCCTTGTCGCCCAAGCCGACGGGAACCTTGGCGAGGTCGTCCAGCCCCTTGAGGTACGCCCGGCTGCGGACCATGTACTCGCTCTCAGAGAGTTCAATGACCGAGCCGCCCACATCGTTGTTGGAACGCTGAATCGCCATCATCACATCGCGCAGGGGCAGGCGATACGCCTGCAACTTGAGCGGATCGAGCACAACCTGATACTGCTTCACAAAACCGCCGATGGAGGCGACTTCGGAGACATCCTCGACGGAGGTGAGCGGGTAGCGCAGATACCAGTCCTGCACACTGCGGAGTTGGGCGAGATCGAGATTGGCCGAAGTGAGCGGCGTGTCGGTCAGGGGATCGACACCGGGCTTCTCGAATGCCCGCACCTTGACAATCCGTTCACGCCGGTCCTTGGGTGCATCGTCGATGGACGCGTACCACTTATCCCGCTCGGTGTCCCGCCACAGGCCCTTGGGATGGTCGGGGCTGTAGTAGCCGGGATAGAGCACGTACTGATACACCCAGCCGACGCCGGTCGCGTCCGGGCCGAGCTTGGGCTCCACGCCCTTGGGCAGGCGGTCCCGCGCGAAGTTCAGATACTCCAGCACGCGGCTGCGGGCCCAGTAGATGTCCGTGCCGTCCTCGAAGAGCACGTACACGAACGACTGTTCGAACATGCTGTAGCCGCGGACGACGGTCGAGCCTGGAACCGCGAGCATCGCGCTCGCCAATGGATAGGTCACCTGCTGATCCACCACCTCGGGGTTCTGGCCCGGGTACTCGGTAGTCACGATTACCTGTACGTCCGACAGGTCGGGGATCGCGTCCAGGCGAATGCGGAAGATGCTCCAGATCCCGGAACCCACGAGCATCGCTGTGAGCAGGAGCACCATGAAGCGGTTCTTGATCGAGAGTTCGATGAGGCGGGCGATCATGGCTCACTCCGCTCCCTTCGAGCCACCCACGGGACGAACAACTGACCCGCACTCCTTCATGTCGTCGGCGTAGTAGGGGTTGGCGATGGTCTTGCTTCGCTGGAGCCAGTCGGCCTGGGCCATAGGGCAGTTCACCACATACAGCGTTCCCGACACCCCCGAAGATGGCGGCATGGCGTCCACGAGGGCGATGAGCGTCGCGCTCACCGCTTTGAAGAGTTCCCGCTGCTTGTCGAGCGGCTGGCCATTCATCGCCTCGGCGGCCGCCGCCGCGCTCGTGACCAGTCGCAACCCTTCGGGACCGGTCACCTCGCCGTGCAGGGCGTGGATCGCGGATACCAGTTCATCAACATTGAGAGACGCGATTTCCTTCTGCACCGCGCCGAGCGATTCGGCGAGCGGAAGATACGCCGCGACAATCGCGTCCACCTTGGCTGGCGAGACCACGACGACGGGCATCTTGGTCGCTGCCGATGGGGTGGTCCCCGTAGTACTCGGTGTGCTCGTTGACTTCTGACCGAGGAACTTGGCGATCGCCTCGCGCAAGCGGCTCTCGGAGTCAAGCAGGAACTGACCGCTGGCGACCACCTGTTCGCCGGGTTTGAGCCCGCTGAGGACCTGAACCAGCCCGTGCGCTCCGCTCCGGCCCATCACCACGCGGCGCGGCTCGAACCGCCCCTTGCCGCTGCTGACAAACACGACCTGGGCCTCGCCCGAGTCGATGATCGCCTCCCGCGGCACCAGCACCGTGGGCTCCGTTTCTCCCACGTCGATGTCGAGAGTCGCGTACATCCCCTCGTGCAGGGCGTAGTCGTGGTTGTGAACCTCCATTCGCACAAGCGCGGTCCTTGTCATCTCGTCGAAATGCGGATGGATGAAGATCACCTCGCCCTCGAACACGCGTCCCGGATAGGCATCCACCTTTGCCCGCATCTTCTGGCCGATGTGGACTCGCGCCAGGTCGCCCTCGGGCACTCGCCCCTCGACCCACATGGTGGTCCGCTGCGCCAGCCTGAAGATGCGTTGGCCCGCCATCACCGAAGTGCCCGCGTAGACGCCCGCTTTCTCCGTAACGTGACCGTCGAAGGGCGAGACGAACGTGACCACGCTCGGGGCGTGCTCCAGCGAGCCGAACTCGGCGATCTGTTCGGGCGTCAAGTCCAGCGCCAGCAGCCTGCTTTCGGCGGCGCTGACGAGCGACGCGCTGGTGTCTCTCAGGGAACCATTAGTGTCGTTCTCGGCGGTCTTGGCCGCATGCTTGGCCGAGATCAGTTCCTCAATCGCGAGCTTGAGTTCCGGGCTGTAGAGGTCAAAGAGCGGGTCGCCCTTCTTGACCGACATGCCGTCGGTGTTGGCGTAGAGCGTCTGGATCCAGCCGGAGACCCGCAGGTTCACATCGCGGTGCCCGGGCTCCGCTTCCGTAATCATCGCATACACGCGCACAGCCTGCTCAAGCCGGCCCTCGGTCACCTCGGCCGTCCGCACGCCCATGTTCTGCACAATCGCTGGGTCGATCACGACGGCCGCGCCGCCGGACTGGTTCTGCTCCTCGTACACCGCCACCAGATCCATCCCCATAGGGCTCTTGCCGGGCTTGTCGGAGATGTATGGTGGGTTCATCATCGGATCCCACCAGTATTTGATCTTCCGCTGCTTGCCCGAATCGACAGAGGGGCCTTGTGCGGGCACTGTCGTGTCGTTGCCTGCGGTTGTGACCAGCGGGGTGAGTTTCATATGGCAGATCGGGCAGTCGCCGGGATGGTCCTGGATGACCTGCGGGTGCATCCCACACGTCCAGAGCTGCTTCTGGCCGTCCGCCGGCTTGTTCCCCTCAGTTGATGAAGACGAAGCGGCGCTCCCGCCTCCGGCTGAGGGCACTAGCCATCGCTCCAGCGTCGTGTGCCAGCGCATGCCGGCGTATGCGCCCCCGGCGGCGACGATGAGCAGGAGCGCGATCGAACCGAAGCGGCCCGCGCGAGGACGGGAGGAAGTGGTTTCAACGGTCATGGCGAGACTCCTGGTGGCTCGTCACCATCGGTTCGGTCGTGGCGGCGGCGCTCTCGGCAGTTGCGGGAGCGGAATGTTGTGCGGTGGATAGGGTTTCGATGTCAGTGCCCATGAGGGCTTCGAGATCGGCGAGTTGCTTATCCCGCATGGCGCGGGCCTGCGCGACGACCAGCTTCGCGTCCAGCAGCGTTCGCTGCGCCTCCAGCAGGTCGCCGTACATGGCCGAGCCGCTCGCGTATGCCTGGCGCGTGTTGGTCAGCAGACGCTCAGTGAGCGGGATGATGCTGGTGCCAAAGAGTTCAGCCTGACGCTCGCTGTTGCGGAGCGTCACGAGCGTGGCTACCAGCGACGCTGCCCGGTCCCGCTTGGTCTGTCGCAGCATCGCCTCGCTGCCCCGGAGCATCGCTTCGGCCTCACGGATGCCTCCACGGATCTCGACGATGTTGGTGGGCAGCATGAACGCCGCGCCGACGGCCTGGGAGATACCACCAGTGAACATTGCGGTGGGGCTGATGTCCGGGATCCATTGCATCCGGGCCAGTTCCAACGCGTCGGTCCGGCCCTGCACTTGATGAGCGAGGGCCGCGAGCTCGGGGTTCTGGTCGACGGCTGCCGCCAGCACCACGTCGTCGGACACGGGCATCGGCCTTGGCGACGGCAGAATAAGCGGCGGTTCGAGCGCCGCATTCGGCTCTCGGGCGAGCATCCCGTTGAGCATCGCACGCGAGGCCGAGAGCTCCGCTTCCATGCTCTTGATCGAGTCTTCCGCCTTGCGGAGTGAGACATCCGTCTTGAGCAAGTCGCGTTGGGCTCCGCCTGCCAGGGTCCGTGCCCGAACCGCATCGGCGGACATCCGCGTCAGCGCAATCTGCTCGCGCTCGATGCGCAACCGCTCCGCCAGGAGCGTGTAGTCGGCCCAGGCAACAAGCACCCGGCGTTGGAGATCAAACTTGGCGCTCCGGAACCGCTCGCCCGTCGCTCTCGCATCGTCCAGCGCGATCTCACCCTTCTTTATGACCTTCGTCGGGAAGGAGAGATTGACCGAGGAATCAAATCCCGCGGAGAACGACTGCCGGTCGAAGGACTTCATGCGCTCCGACGAGAACATGTAGGAGTAGCCGATCGAGACGTTGGAGTTCGGGTACGCCGACGCCATCTCGATCCGCTGGACGGCCGCTTTCCAATCGAAGTACGCGACCTCCAAATCGCCGTTGGCCAGGAAGGCTCGATGGAGCACATCCTGCCACGTCGGCGAATCGGTCAGTTCGGGGAGCTCTCGCGCCTCAATCTTGGGCTCATAGGGCTTGCCGGCTTCGGCGAGTCGGGCCTGCTCCGGCTTGGTGCCTGAAGGAGTGAGCGCACAGCCCGCGAGCCCGGCGAGAGCAAGGGCGTAGGCAGTCACGAGCAGAGGGGAGCGGAAGGGATATCTCGCGGGACGCGGCCCGAGTTGGAGAAAGTCTCCAGCGCGGGGCGCACCGGCGGTGCGGGCGGCAGGCATGATGCAAACTCCTGGTTGTGGGATTGAGACCGGGCTCCCCGGCGGCAAAACGCGCGAAGGAGGAGCCGGATTCGTGCGACTTCGGTGTCCTCAGCGCGCAATGGCCCTAAGGAACCGGGTGTCTACACGATCCAAACACACAGGAGCGACTGAATGGAGTTCGTTGGCCGGTGAGGCGACGGATCCGCGGCAGAGCCCATCGCCATCGTCGGCATCGGCTCAGGTGGGAGAAATCCGATCAGCGCCGGAAGAATGACCAGCAGCTGATGAAACTGGCCCTTGGAATCGGTGGGAGGAGTCTTCGGCTCGTCTTGCCGCGGCTCGCCGCAGTGGCACACGGACGTTCGATCACCGGTGGGACAAGCTGCCCCAGCGGAATCATCGCCACCAGAGCAGCAGGGACATGCCGTGGGGTGAACCGACTTGGAAAGCTGGCCATCCGAACCCGCACCGCCCATCGCAGCGCACTGAGCCACCGTCAGACCCGGGAGGGACTGCATGACGAGGATCAGAGCGAGGATGACTCGGGTGAAGATCTGCATGAGGCCATGTCTCTTACTGAACTGTACACAGCCGTGTTCAGCCTCAGACATTATCGGAGGATTTTGAGGGAAGCTTGATAGCACGAACGAACCCCGCACCCACTGCCGCCCCTCCGCTCGAAACACGCGGAGTTGCTCCCTCAGCTTCATTTGTGCGTATGCGAGCACCAAAGCGGGGCCCTCGGACAGTCACTCAATCGATCCGGGACACACATCAAGACGAGAGGGCCGATGCGCAGACCCCCGCGAGGAGAATGAGTTCAAATCCTCCCAACCCCCACCCCAAAATGGCTCGTTTTCTGCTTAGAATCGCAAAGCGTTTGAACGCCTCCGAAACGCGCTAAGTAGTGCTCCCACAAGCCAAAAGCCCTTCGACGTGTTCGTCGAAGGGATTTGCTCTCAAACAAGTCGGGGTGACAGTACACCAATGGAACTTTTCTTGGAGGGCGTTAGGGTCTGGGAGCCTGGAATACGCCGTTTGTTGAGCGCCAAGGCGGTTTCCAAGGATTAAGGGTTCCCGGCAAGGCCGACAGGCACCGACGGTGTCCGTTACGGCAGCGCCGTCTATATGCGACATTGCCCGAATCGAAACTGCTCGTTGGGGGTAGAGGTTGAGGTTTGGAGCGGGAGAGGGGGCTCGTCTCCCCGCTCCATGCGTTCGACTTGCTACTTGGGCGTCGTGATCGGCGGCCGGGCGTCGTGGTCGCTCGATGGGCGAGCAAGGACAATCGCCAGCCGCAAGCCGTTGGCGATGACGACCAGCGTTGCTCCTACGTCCGCAAGCACGGCCATCCACATCGTGGCAATACCCAGAATCGCGAGGATGAAAAAGACAGTCTTGGCGAGCAAGGCGAAAGAGATATTCTGGACGAGGATCGCAGAAGTGCGGCGACTCAGCGCAAGGAATTCAGGGACACCCCGAAGATCGTCACGCATGAGGGCCACGTCGGCAGTTTCAAGAGCGGTGTCGGTTCCGGCCGCGCCCATCGCAAACCCAACCGCCGCCTGGGCGAGAGCCGGCGCGTCGTTAACGCCATCTCCCACCATTCCAACCGGACCATGCTTTGCAAGAAGGTCGTCGATCGCCTTGAGCTTGTCCTCCGGCAGCAAACCGCCCCGGGCATCGTCGATACCGACTGAGCGGGCAATCACTTCCGCGGTCGTCTGATTGTCGCCGCTGAGCATAATCGTCCGGATACCCAAGGAGTGGAGCTCTTTGACCGCCTCGACGCTTGTGGCTCTTGGAGTATCCGCGACGGCGAGGACTCCCAAAGCGGACTTCTCGTCCGTGAGGACAATTGCCGTCTGGCCTTTGTTCTCCAACTCCGCGAGGACCGCTTCGATTTCTGGAGAACACACGCCCCGCTCGTGAGCGAAGCGATGATTGCCCACAAAATACCACCGGCTGTCGATGGTTCCCTTCACGCCCTTTCCCGTCACAGACTCGAAGTCGCCCACGGCGAGCAACGGGCCGGATTGGGCTCTGCGATCGTCGGTCCACGCGGCCGTCACCGCACGGGCCACCGGATGATCCGACCCGGCGTCCAGACTGGCAGCCAGCAGAAGAATCCGGTCCACCGCGAGCGTGCCCAGCGAGCGCACGTCCGTGACCTTCGGCTTCCCTTCGGTGATCGTGCCGGTCTTGTCCAGAGCAATGACCTTGATCGTCTTGCCCTGCTCCAGGTACACCCCACCCTTGATGAGGATGCCACGCTTGGCCGCCGCGGCGAGGCCGCTCACGATCGTCACGGGGGTTGAGATCACCAGAGCGCACGGGCAGCCCACCACGAGAAGCACTAGCGCCTTGTAGATCCACGGCATCCACAGTTGATGGAACAACAGCGGCGGCGCTACCGCCACAAGCACCGCGACTCCGCACACGATCGGCGTGTAGACGCGGGCGAAGGAATCAACGAACCGCTGCGTCGGCGCCCGTTGCCCTTGCGCCTCCTGCACGGTCTTGATGATCCGGGCGAGGGTGGTCTCGTCCTTGCCGCCGGTCGTCGTGAACTCCAGCAGGCCGTTGCCGTTGATTGTGCCGGCAAAGACCTGGTCGCCGACCGCCTTCTCGACGGGGATGCTCTCGCCCGTGATCGGAGCCTGATCCACGGCGGAGGCCCCGCTCACGACCTTGCCGTCGAGCGGGATGCGTTCGCCGGGTTTGACCCGCACCGTCGCACCGGTGGCGACCTTCGATGCGTCCATCTCGCTCCACGAGCCGTCTGGCTGCTTCACCGCGGCAGTCTCGGGCGTGAGCGTCATGAGGGCGCGAACGGCGCTGCGTGCCCGCTCCAGCGAATAGGACTCGATTAGTTCCGCCACTGCGAAGAGGAAGATGACCATCGCGGCTTCGGGCCACGAGCCGATCGCGGCCGCGCCGATCACGGCGACGGTCATAAGGAAGTTGATGTTGAGCGTAAGTGTTCGAAGGGCGAGAAATCCCTTGCGGAGCGTGGGCAAGCCGCCGAGCAGGATCGACGCAATCGCCAGCGCAATCACGGGCCATGACTTCTCTTCTTTCGTCGCCCACGCGGTGATCTCTGCGCTGAACGCGAGCACGCCGGAGGCGGCGAGCAGCGCAATCTGCATCCGCGTCGCCACGGGCGAGGGCGCGCCGGCAGCCGCCGGGGGTTCGCACGCCGGGCCGCCGCACTCCGCCGCGCCCGGCTGGGGCTCGACCACGGGTGTCATCCCGACCGACCGCACCTTGGCCGCGATCGCCTCGCCCGTCACCTTCTCCGCGTCATGCGTCACGGTCATGCGACGTGTCACCACATTGCACACGACCGACGCGACCCCTGGCATGGTCTCGACCACCTTCTGAAGTACCTGCTCTTCGGCCGCGCAATCGAGTTCATTGATGTTGACGATTGTCGTGACCAAAGCGGACTTGGCGGGGGGTGTTGGTGTGGGGTCGGGAGTCGTGCTCATTTCTATTCCTTCCAGGCACGCGCCCGGCGATCGTCCCGGCTAGTGAGACGATCGTCCCTTTGAATTGGTCGGTGGGCCGGCACGTTCGGAGGGGTGTTCGCGCTGGCGTTTGGACCCCGTTTGCGTGTGCCGCCGGCTTCGCCGCCAGAGCACCCAGCTGTAGATCGAAATAGCGGTCAAACTGAGTGCCATAAACGTGATCCCAACATCGATGTGTAGGTGACCATACTTGCGGTACTCACCAACGGTGAAGAAGTATTCGAGCGCATCCGAAGCCAGCGCGAACAGCGTGATCCCGCAGGCAAAGATCAGCTGCGTGCGCGAGGACTCTCCCCGCGCACGCCGCCGTTCTGATGTAGCGGTTGCGTGATTCGGCGCATGGCCGGATCGACGCTTCTTACTTCTTGGGTGCGGGCTTGGCATGGTCGTGCCCGTCGCCTTCTTTGTGCTCGCCGTCCTTGTGGTCGTGGCCCTTGTCGGCGCACTCTTTGCACGCGCCGTGACCCACGACGCGGATCGCATTGCCTTCGCGAACCCAGAGGTGAGCCTCGTCACCATCGGCGGTGACGAAGTACTGCGGCTCGCTCTTCACGGGCTGGCTCGCGCCCTGGCCCATGAGGATGGCCGCGAACGCGGTGACGGCGACGCCGGAAGCGAGGCCAACGAAGAGACTCTTGGAACGGGGCTGTGACATACACGGACTCCTTGCAATGCGGGCTCAGTGCGAGCCACTCGGTGGGGGAGGAACATCAGGCGACTTGGCGGGCGGCTCCGGCGGCTTCGAAGCCGGAGGTTGCACGGGTTGCGGAGGTGGGGGCACGGGCGGAACGACCATCGTGCTCTCGACCTTGGCCGCGGCGCTCGTGGTGACGATGGACGCCTTGGCGAGGTCTTCGGCGCTGACTTCAAGCGGTCCTGTTTCGGGCCGTTCCCATCCTTCGGCGATGGGCGTGGGTCGTCCGCTTGGATCGCGACCCGTGATGATGCGATAAATGGCCGGGAGCACGATGAGCGTGAGCAGCGTGCTGGAGATCAGGCCGCCGATGACGACCGTCGCCAGCGGGCGCTGCACCTCCGAGCCGGTGCCGGTGGCGATCGCCATCGGCACGAAGCCGAGCGAGGCCACAAGCGCCGTCATGAGGACGGGCCGCAGCCGCGTGAGACACCCTCGGAGGATCGCCGCGTCGCGGGGCAGCCCTTCGCGGCGCAACTGGTTGATGAACGAAACCATCACCAGCCCGTTGAGCACCGCCACGCCCGACAAGGCGATGAAGCCCACTGCGGCGGAGATTGAGAAGGGCATGTCGCGGAGCCAGAGCGAAACGATGCCGCCCGTGAGGCCCAGCGGGACGCACGTGAACACGAGCAGCGCGTACTTGACGCTCTTGAACGTGCTGAACAGGAGCAGGAAAATGAGGAAAAAGCAGACCGGCACGACGATGGTCAGGCGTTCCTTGGCCGCCACAAGGTTCTCGTAGGTGCCGCCCCAGACGAGCCAGCCGCCCGGCGGAAGTGCCACGCTCGCGACCTTCTCCTGGGCCTCGCGGACGAACGACCCGAGGTCGCGGCCACGCACGTTTGCCTGCACCACGATCCGCCGCTTGCCGTTCTCACGGCTGATCTGGTTGGGGCCTTCGGCCACGTCGATCTGGGCGAGTTGCCCCAGCGGGATGAACCCCATTTCCTTCGACGGCGGCATGACACCTGCGCCTCCATCTGCCGAAGCGAGCTTGATCTGGCTCTTCTCCTCGCCCTCGCTCGGCGGCAAGGGAATCGGGAGGCGTTCGAGCGCATCGATCTGCGCCCGGATGGAGTCAGGAAGGCGCACCACCAGGTCGAAGCGACGGTCGCCCTCGAAGACGATCCCCGCCTCCTTGCCGCCCATCGCGACCGCCACAACGTCCTGCACGTCGGAGATCGACAGGCCGTACCGCGAGATTGCCTCGCGGTCGATGTTCACCGTCATCATTGGGAGGCCCTCGGTCTGCTCGACCTTCGCGTCCGCCGCGCCGGGGATCGACTGGAGCACCGTGAGGATCTGCTGGGCCGTGGCCTGCATCTTGTCGAAGTCGTCGCCGTAGACCTTGATCGCGACATCGCCGCGGACACCCGCGATGAGTTCGTTGAAGCGCATCTGGATTGGCTGCGTGAACTCGTAGTTGTTGCCGGGGACCGTGGCGACGGTCAACTGGATCAACTGGATGAGCTTGCCCTTGTGACCCTCGATCTTGATCTCGGCGTGCTCTTCCTCTCCGCCACCTTCTCCGCCGTGCCCGTGCTCGTCGTGCCCCCCCTCACCGCCGAGCGTCGCGATCTCCTTCGTCTTCTCGGCAATAAGCTTGTCAAGTTCCGCCTCGCTCCGCCATTCGGTCTTGGGCTTGAGCACGATAAACGTGTCCGACACATTGGGCGGCATCGGGTCCGACGCCAGTTCGGCGGTGCCGGTCTTGGAGTACACGAACGCGACCTCGGGGATGGTCGCCACCGTCCGCTCTACGTCCTTTTGCATGTGCTGCGACTGCGTGAGGCTGGTCGCCGGGATACGCATCGCGTGCATCGCGATGTCCTTCTCGTCCAGCGTGGGGGCGAACTCCTGCCCCAGCGTGCCGAAGAGCATGACCGACGCCGCGAACGCGACGATGGCTGCTCCGGCCACGGGCCAGCGGAGTTTAAGCGACCACTTCAGGACGGGCTCGTACACCGCCTTGGCCCAGCGCACCACGAAGATGTCCTTCTCGCTCACCTTGCCCCGGATCACGATCGCCACCATCGCGGGGATGAACGTGAGAGACAAGATGAACGCGGCGATGAGTGCGAAGATCACCGTCATGGCCATCGGGTGGAACATCTTCCCCTCAACGCCCGTGAGGGCGAGGATGGGGAAGTAGACCGTGATGATGATCGCCTGCCCGTAGACCGATGGCTGGATCATCTCCTTAGCCGCGACCGTCACCTCGTGCATTCGCTCCTCGAAGGTGAGCAAACGCTTCTCGTGGTGCTGCTTCTCGGCGAGACGCCGGAGGCAGTTCTCCACAATGATGACCGCCCCGTCCACGATCAGGCCGAAGTCGATCGCGCCCAGCGACATGAGGTTGCCGCTCACTTTGTTCTGCACCATCCCCGTCGCTGTCATGAGCATGGCCAAGGGAATGGCGAGCGCGCAGATGATCGCGGCCCGCACGTTGCCGAGCATCAGCAGGAGCACCACGATCACGAGGATCGCCCCCTCCAGCAGGTTCTTCTGCACCGTGGCGATGGTGGCATCGACCAATTTGGTGCGGTTGAGGACCGTCTTGGCGTGGATGCCCGGCGGGAGCGACCTCGCGATCTCGGTCATCTTGGAATCGACGCTCTGGGCGACGGTGCGGCTGTTGCCCCCCAGCAGCATGATGGCGGTGCCGACGACGACCTCCTCGCCGTTCTCACTCGCCGAGCCGGTTCGCATCTCGCGCCCCACGCCGATCGCTGGCGTGCCGTCGGGGTTCCTGGCGGCGATGTCCCTCATCCGGATCGGCACGCCGTTGCGGGTACCGACGACGATCGCCTCGATCTCACCCACTTTCTCGATGCGGCCCGTGGCTCGCACGACGTAACTCTCGCCCTTGTGCTCGATGTACCCAGCGCCCGTCGAAGCGTTGTTGCGCTCCAGAGCCTCGATCACGTTGTGGAAGGTCAGGCCGTACGACACAAGTTTCATGGGGTCGGGCTGGACGTGGTACTGCTTGACGTAGCCGCCGATGGCGTCCACGCCCGCGACGTCCTTCACACCTTTCAGCTGCGGCCGGATGATCCAGTCCTGCACCTCGCGGAGGTACGCGACCTGCTCCAGTTCGCTGGCGAGTCGCCGCCCCTCGGGCGTGAGGTACGAACCGTCCTTCTGCCAGCCCGGCTTGCCGTCACTCACCGTTGCACCCTTGCCGTGCGGGTGCTCGTACTCGACGGTGTACATGTAGATCTCGCCCAGGCCGGTGGCGATCGGCCCCATGAGCGGCTCGACGCCCGGCGGCAGCGATTCCTTGGCCTCGCCCAATCGCTCGCTGACCTGCTGGCGGGCGAAGTAGACGCTCACGTCGTCGTTGAAGACGGCCGTCACCTGCGCGAAGCCGTTGCGGCTGAGCGAGCGCGTCGATTGCAGCCCGGGGATGCCCGCGAGGGCGTTCTCCATCGTGAACGTCACCTGTTTCTCGACCTCGAAGGGTGAGAGGGCCGGGGCCACGGCGTTGATCTGCACCTGGTTGTTGGTGATGTCCGGCACCGCGTCGATGGGGAGCATCTTGAGCGAGTACGCCCCGAACGCCGCGACCAACGCCGTGATGATGAGGACGAACCAGCGGTTCTTGACCGAGAAGTGGAGGATTGATTCAAGCATGAGTGTGATCCTCCTTTCTTAGTGTTCGTGGGCTGCGGAGCCCTTGCCGAGGTCCGCTTTGAGAATGAAGGTGCCGGCCGCGACGAACCGCTCGCCTTCGACAAGGCCGGAGTGAATGGGCACCAGTCCACCAACGGGTTTTCCAATCGTCACTGCCCGCTTGGCGAAGGTGTTGGGCTCGCCCTCTACGGGCACAAAGATCGCGGGGCCGCCCTCGACGGTCTGTACCGCCACATCGGGCACGGCGACCATCGGTGTCGGCTCCGCACCCCCAGAGGCGCTGGTCACGATCTCCACTTGAGCGAACATGCCGGGCTTGAGCGGGAGGTCTTTGGTGGCGACCTCGATGCGGACCTGTGCTGTGCGGGTTGTCATGTCCACCATCGGCGAGATGAAGGCGACCTGGCCTTCCAAGGGTTTCGAGTCGGATGATCCGACCTTGACCCATGCCTTCGCGCCCACCTTGATCTCGGCGAGCTTGGCCTCGGGGACATCCGCGAGCACCCAGACGTTGGAGAGGTCGGCCAGCACCATGATCGCCTCGCGGTCTGGGCTGACGAGTTCGCCGAGTGTGACCTCCCGCTGCACGACCTGGCCGTCGATGGCCGCATGGATGGAGTAGCGTGGTGCGACCTCGCCAGTCTTGAGGAACGCATCGACGGCCGCCTGATTCATGCCGAGAAGGTGCAGGCGATTTTCCGATGCGGTGACGGCGGCATCGGCCGCTCGCTGCGCAGCGACCGCGCCCTTGTATTCCGCCTCACGGCGCTGCACCTCGGTGAGCGAGGTTCCCTGCGTCTGGTCGTAGAGGCCCTTGGCGCGGTCCCACGAAGCCTTAGCGAGATCGACCACCGGCCCGGCGGAGTCCTTGGCGACCCGTTTCTGGAGCAGGTCGGCCTGGGCCTCTCCGAGTTCGGGGCTCTCGATGATGCAGAGCTCCTCGCCCTTCTTCACATCCTGGCCGAGTCGGACTTTGATCTCAACCACACGCCCGCGAAGGGGCGAACCAACGTGGGCCATCGCCTCGGCGTTGAAGCCGACACGGGCGGGTGTCACGATGGTGGGCCGCAGCGCCCACATCTGGGCCGCTTCGATCTTGATGCCGTACCGCTCCACAGCGTCGGCGGTGAGCTTGACCTCGTCGGTGTGGACCTCTTCCCCGCCTTTGCCGTGATCGTGGCCGTCGCCTTGGGCATGACCCGCGGCTGCGGGCTTGGCCGCGCCGTGATCGTCGCCGTCGGCCTTCTTCTTGCAACCCACGGTCGTGAGGAGCGCGGCGAGTGCGAAGACCGCCACGAGTGCCCGGATGGTGATTCGCGGTGGATGCGGGTCGTTCCCGCCTTGGATGTCAGTTTGCGTGTGCATGAGTTCTGCTTTCGAGTGGTCGGCGAGTGGCCGACTGGGAATGCGAGGGAAGGTTTACTTGACGGGAGTGGGTACGGTGCTGTCGTTGGTTGCGGAGACGGTCAGCGCGGCGGAAGGCCCCGGACCACCAGCGGCCCGTTGCAGCCGGATCGCTGCGATCGCTGCCTTGCGGTCGAGTTCAACAGCCTTGGCCTGTGCCGCTCGCAAGTCCTGCTCGGCAAGGAAGAGCGAGGTCACGTCCGTCTGCCCCGCTCTGAACGAGGCGTCGGCAAGCGACCGGCGCTGCTCCTGCAAGGGGACGAGTTCCTGCCGGACTCGCCGGACGTTTTCGCGGGTCTGAGCGAGCGACTCCCACGAGCGGCGCACATCCTCGATGACCTGCCGCTTGACCTGGACGAGTTGGTGGCGTGCTTCGATCTGCTCGGCCGTGACCCGCTCGGAGCGGGCCTGGCCCATGTCGAAGATCGGGATGGGGATGGAGACTTCGGGCCCGACCTGCCAGTCCGGATCACGCTGCGCCTGAACTCCGGCGCTCGTGCCGTCAAACGGCAAGAGGCTGGTGAGCGCAAGGTCGTCGCCGAGTGCGGCAAGGGCCCACGAGCGTTCCTGAATCTCCGGACGTGAGCGAAGCCCCGCCTCGATCCACGCAGCCTCGGCGGTGTTGGTCAATGTCGGCGGTGTCCACGGTTCCAGTTTCCATGCGGCGGTTCCCGATGGTCGACCGATGAGCCGCGCCAAGCGGAGCCGTTCGTCCCTCAGTTCCTGGGTCGTCTCGGCGATCTCGACTTCGAGTTCCACGCGCTGCGTGTTCAGGACTGCGACATCCTCCCGGATGCCCTCGCCGGCGGAGAGCCTCGCGTTTGCCAAGTCCACGGCCTTGCTCACTAGCGTTCGACGCTGCTCAAACACCGGCAGCAACTGCTCAAGCGCCTGCACCGAGACGTACCGCTCCTGCACCTCGGCCACGGCGTCGATTACGGCGGTGATTGCCGCCGCGGAGGCTTGCCGGAGCCGATTGTCGGCGGCGCTCGATTGCCTGGGGATCTTGAGGATCGAGATCAGGTCTTGGGCGAGCGAGGCCTCGATCACGGGCTTGCCCCCTCCCTCCGGGAATCGAAGGGCGAGGTTGAGGATGGGGTTGGGCAGAAGCCGGGCCTGCTTGGCATCAGCCAGCGCGATCCGCACCCGCGCCAGGGCCGCTTGCACGCCCGGGTCGGTCGTGACAGACAACCTTACTGCCTCGGCAAAGGTCAAAGTGTCGGCGTCGCCCGGTTCGTCTACCGGCGCGCCCTCAACGTGGAACGCAATCGGCTCAGAGAGTCCCGCGGCCGCGCCGGCAACGGTTTCGGTTGCTGTCTCGGGCGGCCGCATCGACTGGCATCCCGCGAGGGCGACGAGCACGAGCGTACCGATGCCGAGCCGGGGCAGTGCTTGCGGGAAAGATCGGAAAGTCCAAGCCCTGCAACAGGCCCGGTCGGGTCGAATGTCCATGAGGAGAAATCCATCGCTTGTTGGAGAGGCACACCCAGCACGCCGCTCCCATTAGGAGCAGGGGTCGGTGAAGACCCATGGCGCGCACGATTCAGCTTGGCTCGCATGCCCCACCGGAGCAAAAGCGAGCGCGCAGGGTGAACCTACACCAGCATGACGATGGTTCTGATGCACGCCATCTCGGGCGGCGGAGCCGCGGCCCGAACCTCAATCCACCGCAGGAGCATGTTCAGCGGCAGCGGGTCGATGGGAAAGGCGATGACCGCAAAAGTCGGGAGCGGCAGGTCAACGGTGACTGAGGAGTGTGCCGACCTCACGGTCGCCGTCTCCACGTCCGTTTTGACCGGCTTGTCCTCGCACGGGTTGGGAGTCCCAGATTCGGGATCGTCCGGCTGTTGTGGCCCGCACGGCTTCGCGCAGCGCCCTGTTTCATCCCGAGCGCAGCCGCCCCATTCCAAGTGAGAGGTGCCATCCGGCTCTTCGCAATTGACGAAAAGACTACCCGCCGCGGCGTGGAAGCCGGTGGTCAGCACGCAGATGACTGCGATTAGGCGATGTAGAAAATGGCGACTCATTCGGTAAGCGTCGAGTATAGCCGCGCCGCCAAAGCACAAGTAGGCTTGGGCCGACGGCCACATTGCCTGCCAGCGAGCGCCGAAACGCGAGACTCTGAGACTCGATCCCGAATGCGGTGATCTCGAAGTCCTGGGAACCCTGGCCGGGTCTCACGACTCCATCCCTCTGCGACTCGTCGGCAGCGAAAGGGGGGGCTCTGGCGCGGGTCCGTCTGGGCATCGGGCGGCGGCTGAAGTTCGACATTGCTCGTTCCGTCCAGTGTCACAGCTGCGCCGCTTCCGGGGCAATGCTTTTGGGCTGGTCTGGGGTATTTGTACCCCGATGGCGGCTCAGAACCGGCGTTCCGCCTCGCTCCACATCATCCTGATCGGCTCCGTCGAATGATGCCCTCACATCGCGTCGTCGCGCGTAAACCGACGTTTTCACGCCAAATGGCGGTATTCACCAGAGAGAAACGGTTCGGGTGCGTTGCAGATACGGACACTCAACTCACCACATGCGGTCGCACGACCGCACCGGGTGAGACGCGCCCGTCCCTCCGATCGTGGCGGCGACGGGCGTGAGCGGCGGAGCCCCGTTCGACACCCGCTATCCACCCTCTATTCAACAACAAACCCCAGCCAAAGCGGCTGGGGTTTGTTGTTGACCGGCCGGCTGGATGTGACCAAGACCTCCTCGTGCGCCAGCACGATTGGAGGTCGGAGGTTCACGCCGAAGGCGCCCCGGAGCGGGCGCAGCCCGCGCAGTGCAATCCTGCCCCCGCTATTCGGTCGTGCGGAGTGTCGCCGTGGGACGGCCCCATTCGCGAAGACGGTCCGCTTCCTCAGCACAGCCGTCCGCCCGGAGGTAATCTTCAGGAGTCTGTCCCGCGTTGTTCCGGACCGTCACATCGGCGCCGTGGGTGAGCAGCCAGTCGACCATCCGTGCCGTCCGCGCCTCATGAAGGGGCACGAACCCGAGGTGCAGGGACCGAGCGTTGACGTCGGCGCCTGCTTGCAACAGGATCTCGACCATCTCGATTGCTTCCTTATAAAACCCATGCCCAGCCGCGCAGTGCAATGGTGTGAAGCCGCGATCGTCCGCGATGGTTGCCGATGCACCGTGGGCGGTCAGAAGCCGCAGTACTTCCGGATGCGGCTCGGCAGACGCGTACTTCAACGGAGTATTCCCCCGTGAGTCAGTCGCGTTGACGTCGGCTCCCAGCGCCAGCAGGCGACTGACCTTGGCGACGTCCCCATCCTGCGCAGCAAAATGCAACTCCATCGGCTCCAGTTCCATGTCATCCTCCGTCGAAGCAGGCCCTTGGAGTCGCTCTCCAGGGCTTCCTAGCGGCATCCTCCTGCTGCAGCTCCCACTTCGAAGAGTATTGTCGAGCGCAGCCTTGCGCAGGACACACAGATCAGATCCCAGATGGGGAATGGTGCGCTCTTGTGACTGCCTCCCGTGCCCCTCCGCGCCTTCATTGGCCCAATTGAATCCCGACAGTTGTGCCGGAATGGTACACACGCCTGCACCGATATCCGATCCGCGGGCCCCGCCGCCGAACGTGCACCCGACGGTATATTGAGCCGCATCGCAGACGCGTCCCCCTCACGACACGCAGACCAACAGGAGACTCCTCCATGCGCTCGCACACATGGCTCGTCCCAGTGCTCGCATTCCTCGCAGCCCTCGGCGCACACTCGACGGCATTGGCCTCCGGCGCTCGCTCGACGCAGCCCGACGGGGTGCACGCTCTGGACGGGGTGTGGATCTTCGTCGAGGATCGCACCGAGGGGCGCGCCGTTGAGCAGCAGCAGCCGAGCATGAGCGCGAAGGTCACATTGCGCGTTGAAGAAGACGCGGTCGTCCTTGTGCGCAGAGATGGCGAGATTCGCATGGCCCTCGACGGCTCACCCACCGACGTCAGCCGGGAAAGCTCAGTCTCGCGATACCGCGGCGAGTGGAAGGACGGCGCGTTCACGTATGAGAGCCAGCCCGTGCGCGAGCCAGGCGACGCGCGTACCGGAGGGTTGATCCGCTGGGAGCTGCGCGTCACGGAAGAAGGGCTGATCGCGCGCGCGTCGGTCGACCCCCCCACGGGATTCACATCGGTGGCGCTCTACCGCCATCCGATGGACATCGCGCTCCCCGTGCCGGCCAAGGCCGCGATCTCCGACATCGCTTGGCTCGCCGGCGCATGGGTCGGGACCAGAGGCACGGGCGGCACGACGTCAATCGAAGAACGATGGAGTCCGCCTCTGGGCGGCACGATGCTCGCGACGTCGCGCACGGTTTCACGCGACAAGATCCGCGCGTTCGAGTACCTCCGTATTGTCGAACGCGAAGGCGGGCTGGTCTACATCGCGCAGCCCAACGGCACGCCGCCGACCGAGTTCGTGCTCACCGAGCTGGGCGCAAACCGCGCCGTCTTCGAGAACCCGCGCCACGACTCCCCGCAGCGCATCGTGTACGAACTCTCGGCCGAAGGCGGCCTGAGCGCGTCGATCGGCTACACCAACGGCGGACGCCCCCAGCGCTTCGACTTCAAGCCAGAAGGCCGCGATACGGCCCGATGAAGGAGCCCCCTTGAAAGCACAACCGTGACTGATGCCGATGTGCTCAATTGGGGATGAACGGCACACCCCGGAGCGTCAGGGCGTGCTGCCTTGCAGCAGCTCGATCTCTTCGCCGATCTCGATCCCGCCGCTCTCCCCACTCCCACCGCTCCCACCACCTTCTCCGCCGCCGCCCAGCGGGGCCTCGGGCTCGATCGCGATCACCGGGTCGGTCACCACCTCCTGGACACGCCTCGCGCCGTCGTAGAAGTACCGCCCTGTCCGGACCGCCAGCTCATCCCCGGTCGACCCGTCGCGGATCGGCGTCTGCTTGCGGATGAGGCGGCCGAGGGCGTCGTAGGTGTAGTGCACCAGCCATCGCCCGGGAGCGCCTTCGAGTTGGGGGTCTTCGTTCTCAAGCGGGGTGTTGAAGGCGAGTGTGCCGCGGAGGGAGACCTTGACCAAGCGTCCCCAGGCCTCGTACTCGTAGAGCCTGTCGCCGTCGAGGATCATGTTGCGAGATGCGTCGTTGTGGAAGCGGTCGGCGAGGGCGGGGATGGGGTCTGGGTGAGCCGCGGGATCGTCGTAGCTGAGGAGTTCGTTGCGGTCACCGACGAATTGGGAGGCTGTCTCAACATCTGCGACGGTGTTGCTGTCGGCGTCGTGCGAGAGGATGCGCGAGACCCAGACATCCCGGCTATCGAGGGTCCAATCCACCTCGCGCTTCACCGGAGGCAGGTCGCTTTCGGCAATCTCCGTGGACGACTCAATGGGGTCATTCAGCGAGCCGGTGAGTCGGCCCATGTCGACCTCGATGAGGCGGCCGAGGTTGTCATAGGCGAAATGCTGGGAGCGTTCGTTGGTGCCCAGTGGAGTACCCGCCAGCACCACCACAGCAATGAGCATTGCGATGAATAATGCAAGCAGCCATTGAGGCGTGACGTTTATCGTCGGGATTCACCACTTGCAATGCGCATGATCGGTTCAAGTGTCCATGCGAGCATCCATGACGAACCGCAATGCCAACGCGATCTTATCAGTTTGTATTCACGGAAGGTCGATCCGCGCTTGCTTCGCGACCTGCGATAGTCTCGGTGAGCATGCGGTGAGCAGCGACTTATCGGCAAGCCACGCATCGTCACGCCTATCTACCTCACATTGTAGTCTTAAGAATGCGTATAAATCTTCGGATAGTACGCATGTCGGATCCGAGTAGCTGCTGCCCTCAACATACACCACGCAGCTGCTTGCATCGATATCGTACTTCCATAGGCATGCATACTCATCTCCGTTGCTTCGGCATATTGGAATCATATGTCGCCCATCCCATGCACTGTAATAACATTGAACAATAGTCGACAAGTCTCCTATGCGACGCATGCCCAGAAGTGAGTGGCTCTGCAATTGGAGTGAGTTTACGCACGACAACCAAGACGTAAGTTCTGACGAAATAGGAGTCTTCAAAAAATAACTCAAATACCCAATCTCGACTTGTGATACTCCATTGAATGCCAAGGAATCTTTGTGTCCGTATCTGCTCTGTAGCAATTTTGATAACTCAGAATAGGCACTATTAATCATCAGAAATACCCCACATCTATGGCTTTATATAGTGTCTTCCAAACTTGATGTGCAAATGTTCGGCATAGTCCATTACCTCTAGCGGACTCGGCGTTGTTTGGGCGCGATGATGCTTTGCGCGAAAGGAGTTCCACAGGCCATTGATTTGCCGGTGAACTCCTTGCTCGAGAACAACGAGGTTAGACGTTGTATTAGGATGGAATGGAAACAAATGTCCCCATTCCATGGGTATCTCGTGATGCACCTCGTAGTTTCGCAGATTTGATCCCTTGGGGAGCCGATGCTGAACCTGTGGAATCATTCTGTCGCGGGCTTGCTTACGCAAGGTGTTTCGCTGTGCGCCCGAGAGTTTCTGTGAAAACTGAGTAATTTCGTTGCCAAACTCGTCTTTTTGCTTTAGTCCAACAACATTCAAGAAGCCTTGGGCTAAGTCAATGAGCCCACCATCATCAAAGCCAAATAGATTTCCAACGGCATCAAAGGCGTCAAGCTGATTGCTGAGCTGGTCTTGTTGAAGATCGCCGCGAACTTCGCTTGCGGCTCCGAAGTCTCCAAGTGAAAAGAATCGCCCTGTAGGATCCGTCGCGTTGAACGGTGAGGTGCGGACGTAGGCGAAGAGAT
Organism: Planctomycetota bacterium; assembly: GCA_963204725.1. GTDB lineage: Bacteria > Planctomycetota > Phycisphaerae > Phycisphaerales > UBA1924 > JAHBWV01. The sequence continues at coordinate 15,754 of CAUJHH010000070.1, read as the reverse complement.
TCAGCCCGTCAGTTGTAACGCCTTGCAGTGATCGCGCGGCGAGCTCCGGGATGGGTGATTCGCCATCGTGCCACAGGGAGGTATGCAACATGCCGCTGGCGTTGGGGTCTTTCTGAGCCCAGCGGCCGTAGCGCGGGAGCAGGACTCGGTTGCGGGCCTGGTAGAGCCCGAAGACGCCGGGTTGGAGCTGGGGCGCCGCACCCATCGACACCGCGCCGAGGATCGGCGCAGAGGGCTCGAGCCGATCGAAGAAGAGGCCCTGGTGCCCGATCTTGATGCCCGGGTGGGCGTCGAAGTCCTCGACGGTGAGGATCTCGCCGTACGGGTCAAATGTGTGCTGGCGGACGACCTCGCCTCCGGAGTCGGTCAGGGCGATGACGTTGTAGTTGACATCCTGGAGGATGTACCAGAGGTCCTGGTAGCGGTCGATCTGCCCGATGAACTCATCGACGTAGCCGGATGCACCACTAGGGACGTAGATGTACTCGCGGTCGACGTAGATGTCCGAGGTGCTGCCGCCCTGAAGCAGGGCGAGCTCTTCTCCGATCTCGATCCCCCCACTGCCACCGCTCCCACCACCTTCTCCGCCGCCGCCCAGCGGGGCCTCGGGCTCGATCGCGATCACCGGGTCGGTCACGACCTCCTGGATGCGGCGTGCGCCGTCGTAGAAGTACCGCTCTGTTCGGACCGCCAGCTCATCGCCGGTCGAGCCGTCGCGGATCGGCGTCTGCTTCTTGATGAGACGCCCAAGCCCGTCGTATGTGTAATGAACCAGCCACGCGCCGGGGTCGCCCTCAAGCCCGGGCGGCTCGTTCTCTCCGGAGACGGTCAGCTCGAGCGTGCCGCGTTCGGAGACCTGCGCGAGCCGGCCCCAGGCGTCGTACTCGTAGAACCTGCCATCATCCAGGATCAGATTGCCGCTGGCGTCGTTGTGGAAGCGATCGGCAAGGGCGGGGATGGGCTCGGAGTGAGCCGCGGGATCGTCGTAGCCGAGGAGTTCGTTGCGGTCACCGACGAAGTGGGAGGCTGTCTCAACATCTGCGACGGTGTCGCTGTCGGCGTCGTGCGAAAGGATGCGCGAGACCCAGACATCCCGGCTATCGAGGGTCCAATCCACCTCACGCTTCACCGGAAGGAGATCGCTGTCGTCGATCTCCGTCGTCAAATCCATTGGGTTGTCGAGTGGGCCCAAGAGCTTTCCCATGTCGGCCCCGATAAGGCGGCCGAGGGCGTCGTATGCGAAGTGCTGTGAGCGTTCGTTCGTGCCAAGAGGAGGATCATTCGGCGGGGCGTTGGGAGCGGCGATCGGGATCTGCTGGTTCCACACCGCGGTGCGCCGGCCGGCGACATCGTGGGAGTAGCGGTGTGCCGCGAGAACCTTGGTTTCCGTGCTGCTGCCGACTTCGACTTCACGCCAATAGGCGAGCGCTCGCGTCTGTCCGTGCGGCGTGAGGCCGAAGTAGGCCGTCGGGTCCGGCGTGCCGCCCCCCTGGTCCCAATCTGCTATTGGATTGTCAAAGACGCTCGATCGGACGATGGGCGCGGTCGCGGTGCCGCCCCGGTGAAAGGCGACGCGTCGGCCGGTGCCAGTGTACTGGAAGGAAGCGAGCAGGCCAAGATCGGAGTCTGTGGCAGAGGTGACCAGCGAGAGGGCATCGGTGGCGGAATCGGAGTCTCCGTATGAGTAGGAAAGTGTTCGGCTGGAGGTGGAAGTGCCGGAGGGGACGGCAATCGGGTACCTGACCCAGCAACAATCCACGGCAATCTCGCTGTCCTCGCTCTTCGGTCTCTCATCGGGTTCAGGGACAACCAGGACCGCGGCAGGGATCGGTGGGACGGCGTTGGTCCTTGATCCGGGGGACTTTGCGGTGGTGGTGCGGGCATTGGAGACGCTCAACAAGGGGCGTTCCTTGTCCATGCCGCGGATGCTGGCGGGGAACAACAAGCCGGCGACGATCAACTCTGTGATTCAGCAGCCGTTCGTGAGCACGAACGCCTCGGACACGGTGGCGACAACGTCGTTCGGCGGGACGCAGGATGCGGGGACAAACGTAACGATTACGCCGACTATCGCTGCGGGCGATCACGTGGTGCTCGACTACCGGATCTCGATCAGTGCGTTCGTGGGTGAGTCGAGCGGCCCCGGGATCCCGCCGCCGAGGCAGCAGAACAGTGTGGGCGGGAGCGTGACGATCCCGGATGGGCACACGATCGCGATCGGCGGGTTGCGGCTGGCTACGGCGGCGAAGGCCAAGTCGCAGATTCCGCTGCTGGCGCAGGTGCCGCTGCTGGGAGAGGCGTTCAAGAACAGGTCGAACTCCGCGAGCGAGTCGAGGTTCTATGTGTTCATCCGCGCCAACGTGCTGCGACACGCCTCGTTTGAGGATCTGAAGCGATTGAGCGGCATGCGGCTGGAGGATGCTGGGCTGGGGGATGGGCTGCCGGTTGCCACGCCGAGGATGATCCGATGATCCACGAAGTGTCGGCAGCGGTGTCTGGCCCGGGCGAACCCGGTCTCGGTCGTGATCGCTCGGCCTCACCATCGAGCGAGTTCCTGAGAGCGATCCCGATCGACTATGCCCGGCTTCATGGCGTGCTGAGCGCGGGCCGGGAAGATGGGGTCGAGCGACTGCATGTCATGGAGCGCACTCCGGTTCATGCGGTCATGAACGTAGGGGTTCGTCTCGGAGTGTCGGTCGCGGCCGAGCACGTTGACGACGCATGGCTCGCGGCAAGGATCGATCGTGCGTACGAGAACACACGCGGGATGGAGGAAGCGGATCGCGGTACCGGTCTGCCCGGGCCAAGCTGCATCGTTGACGAAGAAGATGCGGCGCGGGCGCTCGCCCTGAGCGATAGAGACGTACTGGTCGTGGCGGGGAAGGCGCCGATCGTACGGCTGGTGGACACCATTCTCTTTGAGGCGGCGAGACTGGGAGCGAGCGATGTCCATGTGCAGCCGGTGCACGACCGCGTGCTTGTGCGCGTGCGTGTCGACGGCTCCTTGCACACGACACGGGAGCTGGCACGTGCGGTCGCGGAGGGAGTTTGCGCTCGTATCAAAGTGATGGGGCGGATGGATGTGGCTGAGGTCCGGGTGCCGCAGGATGGAAGGGCAAGCATCACCGTTGGCTCAGGAGCCGGCTCGAGAACAATCGATCTCCGGATCAGCTCGCTGCCGACCAGCCATGGTGAGCGCATCGTTCTGCGGCTCCTCGATGGAGGCAAAGAGCGATCTCTGGCCGCGCTCGACGCACTGGGCATGCCCCTCGAAGTGCATGAGAGGTACGCCGCACTCATCACTCGGCCGCAGGGTGTGGTGTTGTTGACAGGACCGACTGGCTCAGGAAAGACGACGACGCTCTACGCAACGCTCCGGTACGCCGCGGGCTGCGCGGACTCAGAGGGGGTACACGGCTCGGAATGTAACCTGGTATGGGCACACGAGGGGAAGGGCCTGAACATCATGACGATCGAGGATCCGATCGAGTATGAACTCGCATCGCTGGGGATCGAGGTTAGCCAGACACAGGTCAATTCCAAAAAGGGCGTGACTTTCGCATCCGGCCTGCGGCACATTCTTCGGCAAGATCCCGACGTGGTGATGATCGGTGAGATCCGAGACGAACCGACGGCGCGGATCGCGATCCAGGCGTCGCTCACCGGGCATCTTGTACTCTCCACCCTGCACACCAATAGCGCGGTGGGCGCAGTGTCGCGGCTCAGCGATCTCGGCGTTGAGCCGTATCTGGTCGCGAGCTCGCTGTCGGGAGTGATGGCGCAGAGGCTGGTTCGGCGTACGCACGCTGACTGCGAGGGCAAGGGGTGCGAGCAGTGCTTGCGATCTGGCTTCTTGGGCCGTGTTGGACTCTTCGAGCTGCTTGTGAGCACGTCGCGCATTCGGGAGTTGATCGCCGCGCGGGCTGGAGAGCGAGAGATATATGACGAGGCGCGCCGCGGAGGCCTGCGCACACTTCGTGAAGGGGGTCTTCGGATGTCCGCCGAGGGCGCCACGACAGAGCGAGAAGTCTTTCGCGTTACCATGGCGGAGGATGAATCGTGACGGTCTGGCGCTACGAAGCTGTCGCTCTTGATCGATCATCGAATGCGAGCATCTCGGGCGTCATACCGGCAGCGGCACGCACCGATGCACGAGCGGCGTTGCGCCGAATTGGATTGCAGCCAATTGTGCTCGAGCCTCTCGCCACGGGAACTGCGGCTGGCCTCCTTGGCCGCATGACTGGAGCAGCGGATCGGCTCGGTGTGTTGCCCGCCCTCACGGCCGTGATGCGTTCGCTGAGGCTCTCAGCTCGCACTGAACTCGCGGACTCGATCGCGTCGATGCTCGACGCGGGAATGACGCTCGCGGAAGCCCTCGCAACCGCTCAGCGGGCCTCACGAGGCAGATCGCTCAAGACCGTCCTCGCGACTATTGGGCAGGAAGTTGCGTCGGGAGGTGGGCTGACAGCCTCAATGGAGGCGCACGACGGGTGGTTCGATGCCGCAGAGCGAGCGCTGATCGGAGCCGGGCTCCGCTCCGGAGAACTTGCGAGATCATGGAGACGGATCGGCCTGAGGCTGGAACGACGCGGGCACACCACTGGGCGGCTGATCGGCGTGACGGCCTATCCAGCCCTTGTGCTTTGCGTGAGCCTGGTTGTTGTGGGTTTCCTCGGCACTCGAACCCTGCCAGAATTGACTCGCATACTCGATGACTCGGGCATTGCGACACCACGCCTGACCGTGTGGGCCATGGTCGTTGGCAGCTTTGTCGCAACGTGGGGCTGGGCCGCGCTGATCTCGGCATTTGCAGGGGGCGTGCTGGTGTTGCGAATCGCCTCGGCTCGTACGCCGCGTGTGCTCGCACGCCTTCGACCTCGTTTCGTCGTTGCCTTGAGAGTCTCCCGAGCCGCCCGCGCCGTATCGGATCTGCTTGATTCCGGCATTCCGCTCGCGGACTCGCTCCGAATTGCCGCGCCGACGGCCGGGCGATCGCTCGGCGGAGCCTTGCATGTCGCCGCGGACGGAGTCGAGCGCGGAGCTGAACTTGCGGAAGCGTTCGGAGACTCTCAGTGGTTCGACGCGGAAGCCATACGCGTGCTCACCCTCGCGCAGGCTACTGGCGATCTCGCACCGGCGCTCTCGCGTCTCGCAGACCGCTTGGAGCGTCGAGCACAACGCACAATAGAAGGGTTGTCGCGCGCTGCAGAGCCCGCGCTCATCCTCGCGCTCGCCGTGATCGTCGGCACGATTGTCTTGGCTGCGATCCTGCCACTCATCAAACTGCAGGAGGTGCTATGACTCTGGTTCATACTTCGTTCGACTCTCGCTCGCATCGTGCCCGCCGAGCAATGACGCTCGTAGAGGTACTGGCGGTAGTCGTCATCCTTGGGCTCCTGGCCGCGACCCTGGCGACCGGCTTCGCCAGCGGTATCGCAAAGGGGCGGCGAGAGATCGCCCGCACCGCGATCGCACAGGTCGTCGCCAAGCTGGAACTGTACAAATTGCAGCATCATACATGGCCCGACAACGACGAAGGACTTCTGGCGCTCACCGAACCTCATGCTTCGCCGAACGACCCGCACTATTTGCCCGCAGACCTGCGGACCGATCCGTGGAACAGGCACTTCGTCTACGTAACTCCCGGGCCGAACGGCCATCCTTTCGAGGTGCTGTCCTTCGGTGCGGACGGCGCGCCTGGAGGCGATGGCGACAACGCCGACATTTCATCATCGCTTCTGAGAGTTGCGCGGTGAACGCGGCGGCGTCACAAGTGACGAGGTTTGCCTTCACACTCGTGGAGACCCTTTCCGTCGTCGTGCTCATTGCGCTCGGCGCGGCGGTTGTCCTTGCGTCGCTGGAGGGCGATCTCGGTTCCAGTTCTATCGGCAGGGACCTGCGGTGGCAGATTGGTGCCGCCGACCGGGCCGCGAGGCTCGCTTCGCTCGGTGGCTCATGCGCATTGCTGGAGTCTGAGGGCGACTTGCTCGTCGTGCGCGACAGTGATGGGCTGGAGCTGTTCCGTACCGGACCCTTGCTGCAGAGAGCTTCGGTTCGGATCGAATGCCCTGCCCTCGCGGCCTCCAGTACGGTTCGGTTCGATCCCGCTGGCCGCAGTGACGACTACGAGATCATCGTCTCAACCGCCAATGGATCGATCCGCGTTCGCGTGAGCGGAGTCACCGGTTGGATCAACGATTGTCAGGAGGCACACGAATGACATTGCGACGCGGTGTGACGATGATCGAGACCCTTGCAGCGGCTGCTCTGGTCGCAATACTTGCCGTCGCGATCATGCACACTGCGACGACAGTACGGGCGGTCCAGCGACTGTCCGCCCTGCAGGCGAGCCGATTGGATCAACGCTCGCTTCGCCTCAGGAGTCGAGCGGAGGCGCTTCGCGAGCAGGCAGCCGCATCGGGCACGGTCCCGCATGACGACGATGTCCGGCTCATCAAGAGCTCATACGCGAAAGTGCGCCCGGATCTCACGCACGCCGCCTGTTGGATCGTGGTGACCGATCAAGAGGTATCGGCCGCTGTCTGGTCCAAGCGGTGCGGGGGTCCGTCCAAGTGAAGGGCTCTCCAATCAGACACGAGGTACGACGCAGATCGGGGTTCACGCTTCTCGAGGTGGTCGCCTCGATGTCATTGTGCTCGTTGCTGCTTGTCGCGCTGCTTTCAATTGCCTTTGGACTTGGACGCACAACACTGCGAGTCGAACGCCAGCAGCGTTGGGACATGTGCGCCGAGGCGTTGCTTCGAGCGATCCACGACGAGCTCGTCACCGGCTGGCGTCCGGACACCATCGACGTGGGAGCGCCAACCCGCGTGAGTGCAAGTGAGCAGGGGCTCGGCATCATCGTACGAGGTGCGAAGCAAGCCGATGATCGCCGCATCACATACGTGTTCATTCCATCGTCCAACGGAGCCGGCGCCGGCGGCATTGAGCGATGTGTCTGGGCTGGCACCGAATGCATCGGCGCGGCGCATGTTCTCGGCGAGGTCAGCTCGCTGGGATACACGATGACCGGCGGCACGCTCGAGGTCCGCATTCGGTCGGCCGGCGCGGATGAGCGTGTCAGACGCTTCACGATCGCACAAGGGGGCTCGTATTGAGACACAGCTGTGGAGCGACATCGCCCCGCCGCGAGCGTTCCGTGATTCTGCTTATTGTGCTGCTCGCGACCGTCGCGCTGTGCGCGACGATGGTAGTACTCACACGCTGCGCCGTGGCGACGGCACAGTGGACCAGCACGTCGCTACACCTCCGCATGGCGGACGCGCTCCTCGAACAGGCCGAAGCGCCGATCCTCGATTGGTTGATGACGCGGTCGGACACCGTGGTGCTCCCGATTGATGCGACAGTTGCCAAGGCACTCGTGCTCGACGACACAATCCCGCTGGGAGCGGTGGCCTCTCGCATCCGGATTGACGCGTTCGACGCGTGCGAGCCGGACCGAATCAACGTATCAACGCTTCCCATCGAGACGATCCGCGACGCACTCGCCGAACGCCATCTGGGCGGCATCGAACTCATCGAGCAGGCGAGATCCGAGGGTCGGGTCCCGCCGCGGCCTTCGGGTGGAACCCTCGGAGAAAAGGAGCGGCGAGCCACCTTCACAAATGTCTCACCACGCTGGGAGATGAGAATCGAGATTTGGGTCGGTGGTGTGCGTCGGCGATGGGCGGCAATCTACCAAGCAAGTGAAGAGGGATGGACGTGTCAAGAGAGGAGGTGGCTCGATGCGCCTTGACCCGCCGCCCGCTGTATGGATCGTCGCCGAGAGTTCACTCCTGGCACTCGCGCTCGCCACATGGCTATGGGCTTTCTCGTCGCTCAACCGCCACGGGCCACACATTGTGGACACCACAACGATGTCACACGCCGCAACCGCGCCACCGCTGCCCGCTGTATCGCAGGAGCCGCCTCGTTCCTCGGCCTCGTGGAACGCACTCTGGGCGATGGAAAGACCTGTCCGAGAGGCCACCGTTACCCCTCCGGTCGCTCTGGTCACCAAGCCTCTACCGATTGAATTGCTGGGACTCGCTGCAAGGAGTGGCGGCGTGCCACACGCCTATTTCTACGACATCCGCACGGATGACACACTGGCCATGGTTCAGGGCGAGACTCGCGGGGATCTGTACCTGAAATCGATCGGCTCTCGCTCCGTCGAGATCGAGATCGGCGGTGCGGCGCATGAACTCACGCTCACGGAGGGTCCCGAATGACCAGAGAATCGACGCTGGCGCATCGACGGATCGAGCCCGACCGCTTCTACTGGGCAGTGCTGACCATTCCGCCTCGCTCCATTCGAGGTGCCGCGGCGCGCCGACGCGTGCTGGACAACCTCCTTGATACGGATCTCCCGCTCCCGGTGGAGCATGTGCAGTACGCAAGTCTAGAGCTGCCAGATGGGCGTGTGCTCGCGTGCGCGATGACACGGGAGCTCCTCGGCACGCTGGTGAAGGACGATCCGCTGTCGTTATCGCCGAGGGAATTGCCAACGTGGCTCGCAACCGACACCGGTGCCGATCCGATCATGCCGGATCGACTCAATCTGCTGCACGGGCCGTTCGAGCCCCGTCGCAGGCGGCAGGCACGCAGGCACCGGACCCGGCGTCTTTCGGCCATGGCTGGACTGCTCGGACTCGCAGTGTTCGTCGGATTGGAGAAAGGGCGTTCAGAGGCAGACCTGCTGACGCAGAACGCGGAACTGCGCGTCGCAGCGCTCGCGGATGAGCTGACGTCCACGGCCTCGTCGCTGCCACCATCGCTCAGACTGAGCGCGGAGGTCCGGCGGGTCCAACGTACGTCCCGCGAGGTCGCCGGTTCGTCTCATCCCGAGAGCGCGTGGCCCATGCTCCGATCCGTACTGGATCGTTGGCCACACGATTCGGGTGTTCGGCTCGAATCGGCTCGCGCCGAGGGTGTCGCACTCGTGCTCGTACTCCAGGCAGATCGCACCGACTTGCTGACATCATGGCTCGGCCAGATCGGTGACACCACACAATTGCAGATCGAACAGCCGGCGCTCGCCACAAACGCGGGAGCCGCTCGCGCGACGGTGAAACTCTTTCGCCGACCGACGGCGAGTGGAGAAACGCCATGAAACTCGGGCGCCCCCTCCTGATCTGCATCTGGCTCCTTACGGCTGCCGGACCCGTACTGGCGTGGCGGCGATTGGCGCACTCCGACGTCGCGAAGGCGCGGGCCCAATCGCTTGTAGCGGAAGCGGAGTCCAACGCAGACGTGATCCGGACATCCCTCCGACGGACGCCCCGGTTTGATGCCGATACGCCGGTCGAGCAGGACCTATCCGCTCGCCTGCTAAACACGATGCATGCGGCCGGGATAGAGAACACGCAACTCAAGAGCGTTCGACAGTCGCGGGATACCGCGGTTGATTCCGCTACGAGTCGCTCTGTGCGGCGTAGAGCTGTCTCCGCAGCGATCGGCGTCTCCTCGCTCTCACAGGCGGGAGCCTTCCTTGATGTCTGGGAATCGACCGCGCCGGATTGGACGATCGCTCGTGTGGACCTCCAACGAAACGCCGCCGGAGACGGCACCGGAATGATCCGGCTCGAACTTGTGCGAACCTATCTGATCGAGCCCGACAAGGGGCGTGCCCAGTCGCACGCGACGGGTGGATGAATCATGCCAAGCGTACTGAGCCGACTTGCATGTAGCGGACTTCTCCTCATCGCGCCGGCTTGCACGGGCTATCAGCGATCAGCGGCATCCGACGCCGACGTGCCGCGTCGGAAGATCGACCTCGCTACAACATTGACACAGCGGGCGACAGATATGTCGGCAAAGGATCCCTCGCTCGCCGAGCAACTGCTGCGTGAAGCCGTAGATGCCGATCCATACAACGGCACGGCTCGTAACAACCTGGGAGTGCTGCTGCTCAATGCCGGGAGGCTCCACGAAGCGGCCCTCTCCTTTGAAGCAGCGCGGAAGCTCATGCCGAGTTCACCCGATCCACGCCTCAACCTTGGACTGACGTTCGAGCGAGCCGGGCGATTCGAGGATGCGATGATGGCATACCAAGACGCCCTGGACGTCTGCTCCGACTTTGTGCCAGCGATGCAGGCGCTGGCGATGTGCGAGATTCGCCACGCAAAACGCAACAAACGCACGGCAGAACTCTTGCATCAAGTCTCGATGCGGGGTGAGACAGCACAGTGGAGAGCGTGGGCGGCCGAAGAGTCGCTGAAGTCACAGGGGCCGCAGGCATTCGAGTAGGCCCGTTGCCGCGCAACGGTGACAGGTGCGCATGTGTCGAAGTCGGAACCTCGCTCGGACCGCTCCGCTTCGGCTCGGCTCCAACGATCGTTCCCAGGCCAATCGTGCCCGATTTCGTTTGCCATCCGGCATTCGCGTGGCACCTTGTCTACGCGGGCGTGGCGTGGACAAGGCGAAGTCGATAGCACGACTGCGGCTGGACGTGCAGCTCGGCGAGCCACTGGCGTGGAGCCATGCGCCGACCAAGCCCCCACTGCCCCCACTTCCACCGCCGCCCACGAGGTGCAACACCCCTCAAGGAATACGTTCCCGATCACGATCGTCGAGGAGCGCACGCGCACCTTGCACCCGCGTCCACCTCATCGCGTACGAAGTTGGTCCGCACGAGCGCAGCACACAACCGGCGCGGAACGCCGGGTGGTGTTGATTCAGGATGATCGCGATCGCCGGACGAGACTCACTCGCCCAGAAGCAGCGGAACGATGTCGTTGCTGCTCAGGCCGAGTGCGCCCATGAGAGCCGCGGCGGCTGTCGCCTCATCGCCCGAAGCAGATCGGGCGACCTGCAGCAGGCGGCCAACCTGGCGCTCTTCGAGCCGGTTGCCGTATCGCCTGGCCGAGTCGGTCGCCTTGCCGAGCAACGCGACCCGCTGGGCCCCGGCGCCCGCCATCGCGGCGTCGAAGAGCGAGATCTGCGCCTTGGGACGATCCACGCGTGAGAGCACGTCGGCGAGACGCAGCTGGAGCGTCGAGCCGGTCGCCCCAAGAGCGCCCGCGAGCGGCGTCGTCGCGTCGCCGACATCGAACACCACGCTCCCCGCGACCGCGAGGTCACGCAGGGCGTCGATCGAACGGTTCGCGTACCCCTCGGCCTCCGATGCGCTGATCGGGCCGCCCGAGGCGACCTCAACCAACTGGCTGACCGCGGCATTGAAACCGTCGTCGGTGATCCGTGCGTTGCGGACAAAGACGCCCACGTCGCGCGAGTACTCGGCGGAGAGATCGGAGACGTCCTGCGGCTGCGCGAGCGCGAGGAACGGCGTCGCCATGAGCTTCGGATTCCCGCGTGCCTCCTCGATTGCCTCGCGCGTGCTGTCCGCGGACTGGAGCGCGACGACCAGGTCGATCGCGGCTGCGTCGGCGATCGCAACCGCGGCGTGGGCCAGCGTCGGCGCCGGCGGCGCGACGGCATAGCCCATCGACTCGAGCAGCGTGCGGACGCGGGGATACTCCTCGGCGTCACGCGTGAGCACCACGGCAAAGCGGCTCGAGGCGTCGCGGATCGCGCCGCCCAAGATCGGAACGACACGCTCGGAACCCGCGAATCCCGTTGTGGGTTGCGCCGAAGCGAGCGCGAGGGCCGCCTCGTACTGCACCCGACGATTCGGATAGGCCAAGGCCTCGAGCAGGGGCTTACGCGGCCCCTGACCGGCCCAGAGCGAATCGCCGCCGGCCGTCCGCTCGATCGACGCGATCGCCAGGCGTGCGAGCGGCGTGTCACGCGTATCGAGGGCGCGAGCCAGCACGCGCTGACCGATGTCCGCTCCTGCAGCGACGGCGTAGTACATCGCCTCGCGACGGTCGGAGCCGTACGCCGGATTGTCGTAGTTTTCGGGAGAATCGATCTGGCGGGAGAAGTTCGACGCCACCCAGAGCGCGACCGCGTCGGGGTTCGCGGAGTTGAGCTGCAGCGAACGTTCGGCCAGCCGCATCGCCATCGCTTCGTGGAAGACGGAGGTATCGATGCCCGTCATCACCAGACCCAGGCCGGGATCGAAGGACCAGATGAGCTGGATGGCCTCGCCCGGGAAGCTCGTCAGCTCGCTCCGCTCCTGGTAATAGGCCTCGGCAAGCTCGGCATAGCCGCTTGCCGCCGTCTCGTCGGCCTGGCCGCCAAGACGCGCCACGGCCCGATCGCACGCCTTCTTGACGGCCGGATTGGCCGACTCGGACTTGAGATCAAGCAGGAAGGGAATCGAGGTGCGGTAGTTCACGAGGCCGAGGACATCGACGACTCGCTCCTGCGCACCGGCATCGAGATCCGGAAGCGCCGTGACCATCGGGATGATCGACTGGCGACCCAGGTCGACGATCACACGCGCGACCTCCGCCTGCAACGCGGGATCGGCGCGATCGAGGAACGCGTCCATCAGCTGAGGCATCGCGTACTCGCCGGCCGTGAGCAGACGCTCGCGAGCCAGAATGCGGCCACGCGCCGTCGTCGTCAGCAACTGGATGTTCTTGGCGATCTCGTCCGCGAGGCGTGCACGCTCAAGCAGACCGCGCTCATAGAGGTAGAGAAGCGAAGCGGCCGTGCTCTCGAGCTCGCCCGAACGGGTTCCCTTCGGAGCGGCCTGCGTGAAGCGATCCACCTCGCCGCTCGACTCGACCAGATCGACGAACTCCGGACCGGACATGCCGATCGCGAGGAGCTCATCGCCGACAGACTTGGCGAGGTCCGGCCGATCGATGCGGACGTAATGGATGAAGTCCTTGAGCAGTTCCTGCTGACGAAGCTCCTCGCGGCGAGTCTCCTGAGCAGCGGCGGTGAGCGCCACCGGCGCAACCAGCCCGAGCGGGCCGAACGCGGTAAGGACGCTGGCGAGGATAACGGCGCGGGCGAGGGGCAATTGACGCACTTGAGACTCCTCGAGGCCCGCTTCATGCGGGGGGAGAGCGACGAAACAGGAACACACCGGGGCTTCGGCGTTGCAGAGCCGACGCCGAGGGTATGAACGAACAGGCCGCGGAAGCGGTCTGGCCAATACGCCCCGGTCCCTCCTCAGGATCCGAACGGAGCCGGTCGAAAGGGCCAGCAATCTACACCGTGCAGACAAGCCGTGTCAATCCGACACGAACGGACACCCGCCTTCGGGGTGCGGCGGCGCTCAGACCCGACCGCCATCCGCCGCTGAGGAATTGACCCCAGCCGCCCCAACCGTGGATACCCCTACCCAACCACGTCCCAAAACAGGAACTTCGCGGCCGGACGACCCGCAGCATCAACTCACCCCTCCTGCGGGCCGATGCAATGTGGCGTGGGTGCCTTGCACCCGCTGATCACCCAGGTTGTGAGAGAGGTGAGACATGCTCGACAAGGAAGTTCTGACGACGGGCGAAGTTGCGAAGATCTGCAATGTCGCCCCACGCACCGTGTCCAAGTGGTTCGACACCGGTTCGCTCAAGGGGTATCGGATTCCCGGGTCCAAGGACCGTCGGATCCCCGTGGGCGAGCTCGTCCGCTTCATGAAGTCGCACGGGATCCCGCTCGACGGGCTCTCCAGCGGCCGCACGCGGGTTCTGGTCGTCGATGCGGATCACGACGTGACGGACACGCTGGCCCGGGTGCTGGCGGAACAGACGAACTACGAGATCCACTGCGCCAACACGGCCTTCGAGGCCGGGCTGGAGTGCGAGCGGTTCAAGCCGCATGTGCTTCTCCTGGATCTCCACCTGAACGACGGCGACTCGCGAAAGGTCGCCGACGCGGTCCGGACCTCCAGCAACCTCCAGATGACGCGGATCGTCGCGATGTCCGGCAAGTTGACCGACGGCCAGGCCCACGCCCTTCGCTCACAGGGCTTCGACGACTTCCTCAAGAAGCCGTTCCAGGTCCGCCAGGTCGTCACGGCCATCGAAGCCGCGACCAACCTCGTCCACTGAACACGATCGGCCTTGCGGCGCGGTGCGACGCAGGGCCGAGACAAGCGACGGGCCGAGAGGCCCGAGGGACACCCCCACCCCAAGCTCGCGGCAGCGTTCACTCGCGCCGCGAGCTTTCTCTTTCGACCTACTTCGCCACGCTCATGTACCGCGCCAGGATGTCCCGCGCCGCCTTCAGGTCCGTCCTGTCGATCATCTCCGTCACCGTGTGGATGTAGCGCGTGCCGACGGTGATGCCGATCGCCCGCGCGCCCGCGGCGGACTGCTGCGCCGCCGCGCCGTCCTGCCCACCCGCCGCGAGGATCGACCGCTGGTACGGGATCTTGTGCTTCTTCGCCAGAGCCTCGACCTCGGTCACGAGCGTGTGGTCGCTGATGAACGAGCCATCCTTGATGTGCAGCGCGAAGCCCTTGCCGTGGGTCGAGACCGACTCCTTCTCCGGGACGCCGGGGGTGTCGCAGGCCAGGGTCACGTCGATGCCGAAGCCGACATCGGGGAGAACGGCGTGCGAGGCCGTGCGGGCCCCGCGGAGTCCGACCTCTTCCTGCACGGTGAACGCGACGACGATCTCGCATCCGTGCCCGGTGCCGAGCCGATCGAGCTCGCGGACGGACTCGATGCCGAGCCAGCAGGCGACGCGGTTGTCCATCGCCTTGCTGACGAGCTTGTCCCCCACCTCCTCGAAGGGCTCGTGCATCACGATGTAGTCGCCGATCTTGACGTGCTTCTTGACCTTGTCGGCGGGGAGCCCGATGTCGACGAAGAACTCCTTCACCTCGGGGACCTTCGTGCGCTCCTCCGGTGCGGAGATGTGGATCGGCCTGCCGCCGGGATTCATCACGCCGACGCGGTCGCCGTCGTCGGTGCAGACCAGCACGCGCCGCGAGAAGAGGTTTCGCGGGTCAAAGCCGCCCGCCGGATTCGTCCAGATGAACCCCTTCTCGTCGATGTGGTTGACGTAGAAGCCGATCTCATCCATGTGGCAGAGCTGCATGACGCGCAGGGGGCGCGTGGTCGCCGACTTCTCCGATCCGACCTTGCGGGGCTTGGGCTTCTCCTTGCCGCCTCGCGGGGCGCGGGTGCAGATCAGATTCCCCATCGCATCGGTGCGGACCTCATCGAAGAGGCCCTTGACCTCGGACTTGATCAGGTCACGGACTCGCTCCTCGCGGCCGGGGACGCCGGGGGTCTGGCAGAGACGCTTCAAGAGGTCGATGTTCACGAGGGGCTCCTGCTTGGCGCGGCGTCGTTTGGCCGGGCGCGAAGCCCACTGTAGCGAATCGGGCGCGAAAAAGTTGCACGCCCGGCCCTCAGCGACCGGGCGTGCATCCCAAGACAGCAGAACCCCGGACGAACGCGTGCAGTTCCCAGCCGCACGCCACGCGAGCGTTCGCCCAGTCCCAGATACGGAACCGCGCCGGCCATTCAGCAGTTCGGCAAAAAATTTCCTGCTCCGGTCGCGGCTCGGCTCGCGACGCTCAGAAGAAGACAAAGGGCAAGAGCGGCAGCCCCGAGCGCCAATGGGAGATGACGGAGACTCAGCGCACCAGTTCCGTCACGAGGCGTGATGCGAACTGGTGGCACCCCGGAGGCAGCGTCGGCGCGTTGCGAAGGTGGCGAGGGTGAGGGTGGCGAGCGTGGCTGGCGCGGGGACGAGGTTCTGGACGAGGATGCCGCCGCCGCTGGGGTCGTAGGCGTAGCCCATGAGTTTCCAGTCGACCTCGGTCACGCGCTCGATCTGCATGTAGCCGAAGATCGAGAAATCGGAAGTGGCGTAGCCGACGTAGGCCATGTCGCCGGGCTGCGTGAAGTCGTTGAGGTTGAAATCGGAGAACGGACTTGTG
>CAUJHH010000069.1 GCA_963204725.1 Planctomycetota bacterium | reverse complement strand
GTGGGATGGCTCAAGGAGAACCGCCGCGTGGGCACACGCTACGACAAGCTCGCGACCAGCTTCCAGGCCTTCATCAACCTCGCGATCATCAGGCGATACCTCAGGATCCTGGCACCGGATGATCCGTCAGACAGAACCTAGTGTCCGGACCAAGTAGAAGTCGGATGTTTGGATAGCAGCTGATTCGCCCGGATTCTCGGCACTTGTGGGCACCGCAGAGGTTCGCGTTTCTCGAAGTCAGGACACCAGCGGTGGCGGCTTCTACTCGCTCCCCTGAGCGCGCGAACCGACGATGGAGAGCTCCATCGTCGGCCCACACGCTCGGTCTATCTGAGTCTCCCGACGCTCAACGCCTCCGACGCCGCGTCGCCACCAGCCCACTCGCGCCCAGCAGCACAAGCGTTCCCGGCGCGGGCACCACATCGATCGTCGCGCTGAAGATGACGCCGCTCACGCCGAATCCCGCGTCGCGCTGGTACAGGTACATGTAGTTCAGCCCCGGCGTCACCATCCCGGTGATGTTCTGGAAGTGCGTCGTCGGTGTCGCGTAGTTGCCGCCGCTGTAACCGGTCGGAATACCGTTGATGTAGAGCCCATCCGGATTCGGCCCGCCGTAGAGGAAGTCACCGAGGTAGTCGTCCACCGCGAACTCGATCGAGATCGTCGCGCTCGAGACGCTCCCGAGCGTCACAGTGAACGGCACCGCGTACAGCACCGAGCCCGCAACGCCGTTGCCGCTGCCCGGCGTGCCATCAGGATTCGAGAAGTACCCATCCCAGTTGATCCAGCGCGCCAAGGGATCGCTGATCCCCGGCGCCCACACCGACACCGGGTTGATCACGTGCGCCGGACCACCCGTGTTCGCCCCGACGAAATCCGCCGCTCCAAACGCCGAGCCGCTCGCCGGTGCGCCACCCGGCGTCCCCGGACGGAACGTCACAATGTCGTCCGGCTGACCGGCAACACCAGGGAACCCGCCGACCTGCCCGCTCCGAAGCGTGATCGTTTGCGACGCGCCCATCGCGCCGCCCGCGACCAGGCCCGCCGCTATCGCGCCGATGCCGAATCGAACGAAACTCGCCCTGCCGCTCTCGGACCGACGGTTCTGGCTCGTGCTCGCTTTCATGGCCCTGCTCCTGTGGTGGGTCCGGCCTCTTGGGCCGGCTCGTCTCTGCCCGCGGCATGTGGCCGTTCACACAAGAACCTGCCACGCCGCCACCAGAGTTCCCACTCCCAGGCGAAACCTTGCAGCGCCAATCAGGATTTCTTGCGGCCCATCGCTACGCTGCCACGACCTCCCCGTCCCCACTACCCTCTCTCACATGGCCCAGTCACGAACACGCCACACGCACACCCGCAACGCGTTCACGCTCATCGAGCTCCTCGTCGTCATCGCCATCATCGCCCTGCTCATCGGCATACTCCTCCCAACCCTCGGCTCCGCACGCCGCCAGGCCCGCACCACCGTCTGCGGCAGCCGTCTCCAGCAACTCTCCGTTGGCCTCACCCTCTACCAGAACGACTTCCCCGGCCACCTCCCCCAAGCCATGGGGCCGCTCCCCGCCGGAGGCGAGTCCGTCATCGGAGCGCTCTTCGGAGGCAAGAAGGGAACCCTCCCCTTCTACGGCATCAACGAGATCGGTGCCGAACGCCGCCCGCTCAACCGCTACGTCACGACACAGGACATCGCGCCCGACGAGCCCGGCGACCCCACAGCCCCCGCCTTCGAGCTCGAACAGTTCCGCTCACCAATCGACAAGGGGCTCAACGACACCGGGCTTCCCATCCCCGGACTCGAACGCGCCGAACTCATGTACGACTTCCTCGGCTCGTCCTACACGCTCAACGACCACGCACCCGACACCAACCCCTACGGCGATGAGTACCCCACCCTCGTCCCCTCCGGAGGCGGACGCATGCCCCAGATCGAGCAGCCCACCAAGACCTGGGTCATCGGCACGCACACGATCTACAACTACGACGACGGTGGCGACCGCAAGCAGTACTGGTTCGGAACCAAAGAGATCCGCGCCAACCTCGCGTTCCTCGACGGACACGTCCGCCTCGGAGTCCCGGTCGCGCCCGATCAGACGCCCGCGACCAGCGATTACACATTCCTCCCCTCGACGCGCTGGCTCGACCGCTACTGACCCGGCCACTCGCCCGATCAGTTCCGGCGCGGCTGCCCGCCCCGATTCGACTTCGAGGTCGCGTTCAGCGTCAGCCACTGCTCCGCTCTCGAAGGCATCGCCGGCGACACGATCCAACCCCAGAATCCCGGCGTGCCGTACGACCGCACCGTCGTCGGCGGCTGGAGCTGGAACGCGAACGGCACCAGATACTGAAGATCCTCGTTGTTCCCGAAATAGTCCCACGGCTTCTGCAGATCCGGCATCCGCGAGCTGCTCTTCCGCTGCGCCACCACATCAACCGGCACCCACGTCATGATGTCGCGCGCCTCGTCATACAACGCGAACTCCGCCCACGCCCGCAGCTCCTCCGTCGACGAACGCTTCACCTTGAGAAACGTCCGCTCCTCCTTGCTCTGCGCCACGTCATACCCAATCACCATCCGCGCCGGGATCCCCGCCTCGCGCAGGCACGCCACCAGCAGCGTCGTCATATCAAACTGCGAACCACGACGGTCAATCGCAGTCTGCGGTGCGCCCTTCGCATCGATCCCCTGGATCTTCCCCGTCCGCGAATAACCAAACCCCGAGCCGGAGACCTGCACCATCTCCGCCACGTTCTTCGTGATCCACTTGGCCGTCACCACCGGCGGCTGGCTCTGCGGCTTCCCGTTCGTCCACTTCGCAACCAGATCCGCGATCGGCCCCATATCCAGCGCCTCGCCGTTCGGCGCGTGCGTGATATACGCCTCCGGCTTCGTCGCCGTCATCGCCTCCGGCGGCCACGCCGACGGCCAGCCCACCTTCATCGCCTCCGCTTCATTAAACTGAACCTTGTACCCCGTCCCCGTCACCTTGACTTCAAGGTGCATCTGCTGGCCCTGATAGTCGCCGGGCGCAAGCGTCCACTTCGCAAGCTTCGTCCCCGAGGGATACCCCTCGAGCACCTCAAACTCATCCACCGTCACGCGATCGTTGAACGTCACCGAACCCGCGAACCCATCCTTCAGTGGCACCTCCCACCCCGCCGTCGCCGGCAGCATCGGGAACACGATCACCGCCGAATTGAACTGCCACACCTCCTGCGTCGGATAGGACCCCGCCGGTGTCAGCAGGATCTCCTGCGAGCTGGCAACATCCACGCGGATGCTCAGCACCCACTCTTTCGGATCCGACTTCGCGAGATACGGATTCGGAGCCGCCGGTCCCCCGGGTGCCGCACCCGTCGGTTGCTGCTGAGTCGGTGCAGCCGCCGCCGGCTTGTTCCCACGCGACGCGGCACGCGACTGCGCCCACGCGCCCCCCGCGGCCGCACACCCCACCATCACGCCCGCCAACACGCCCGCAACACGGCCCTGAGCGCCGACCCATGCCGCAGCCCGCCGCCCGCTGTTCACGCGATTCCGCATGTGAGATTCCTTTCGTTTGGGCCGACATCGCTCACGCGACGCCTCGCCACACAACAATCCTACGCCCCCGCTCGATCCCTCCCCCTCTCCTTCCCCATCGCCCACATCTTCACCCCTTCTCTTCTACCATTCCCTCCCTCAGGAGTTCCCCCTATGCCCCCAGCACCGACCGCGCCCGCAACCCCCCCCGCCCCCGCCATCCGCACCGAGAAGGACCCCATGGGCGCGATGGAAGTCCCCGCCGATGTCCTCTACGGCGCATCCACCCAGCGCGCCGTTCTCAACTTCCCCATGTCCGGCCGCCCCGTCCCCGAACAGGTCATCAAGGCCTACGCGCTCCTGAAGGCCGCCTGCGCCACCGTCAACCGTTCCCTCAACCTGCTCGACGCCGATCGCACCAACGCCATCGTCGAGGCCTGCCACGAGATCAAAGACGGCCTCCCCGCCCTCGGAGGCATCGCCAAGCACTTCCCCGTCGACATCTACCAGACCGGCTCCGGCACCTCCACCAACATGAACGCCAACGAGGTCATCGCCAACCTCATCTGCATCCGCAGGCACAAGCCCATCGGCTCCACCAAAGACCCCGCCTACCTCGCCGCCGGAGGCGTCCACCCCAACGACCACGTCAACATGGGCCAGTCCTCCAACGACACCTTCCCCACCGCCATGCATCTCGCAGCCGCCATCGAGATCCACCAGACACTCCTCCCCGCCATCCAGACCATCGCCGCCTCCCTCGAATCCAAAGCAGCCAAGTGGGACACGCTCGTCAAGATCGGACGCACCCACCTCCAGGACGCCACACCCATCCGCCTCGGCCAGGAGTTCAGCGGCTACACCTCCCAGATGCGCCACGCCGAGGAACGCCTCCACCGCGCACTCCACACCCTCTCCGAACTCGCCATCGGAGGAACCGCCGTCGGCACCGGCATCAACACGCATGAACAGTTCGGCTCACTCGTCGCCGCCGAACTCACCAAGCAGACCGGCGTCCACTTCCGCGAAGCCGCCAACCACTTCGAGGCCCAGCACGCCAAGGACGCCATCGTCGAAACCAGCGCCCACCTCCGCACCATCGCCGTCAGCATCAGCAAAATCGCCGGCGACATCCGTCTCCTCGGCATGGGCCCCCGCTGCGGCATCGGCGAGCTCAAACTCCCCGCCGTCCAGCCCGGCTCCTCCATCATGCCCGGAAAGGTCAACCCCGTCATCTGCGAGGCCGCCATCATGGCCTGCTGCCAGGTCATCGGCAACGACCACGCCGTCACCCTCGGCGGCCTCGGCGGCGTCGGCTCCATGCTCGATCTCAACGTCGCCATGCCCATGATGGCCGCCAACGTCCTCGACTCCATCCACCTCCTCGCCCGCACCTGCCACGTGATGACAGAGAACCTGCTCAACGGCCCCGGCGAAGGACTCGTCCCCGACACCGACCGCTGCAAGGAACTCATCGAGGGCTCCCTCGCGATGTGCACCTCGCTCGTACCCGTGATCGGCTACGACAAGTCCGCCGCACTGGCCAAGAACGCCTACGCCCAGGGCAAGACCGTCCGCCAGTTGGCCATCGAGACCGTCGTCGGCCAGCCCGTCAACACCGGCCCCGATGGCAAGTCATTCGGCTCCGGCCCCGGCGGCACACTCACCCAGGCCGACCTCGACAAGTACCTCGACCCCTGGTCGATGACGCTGCCCGGCGGCGAGGGAAGTGCGGGGGGGTGAGGTCCGATCTCTTGTGTGCCACTGGTTGCTTGCCAACCAGTGCTCTTGATGGCTCGTTCTTGGTGGCACCACTCTCCAGAGCGGTGTCGATGCCGCCTTTCGGCGCGGACAGGCGGCATACGGCAGTTTCAAGGCGAGAGAGAGCGACCTGCCTCGGGCCTTTCGACAGCGCGATCCGCGCTGCGACACTTATTCCTATCTTCTCAGCAGCGCATTCTTTCCAGGCCCGGACACCCTTTCTTGCAGAAGTTGCAGGCACTACAGACCAAGTACCCACAGTTGGGGCACGGACGATCCTCGCCAAGTGCGATCGGGTTCTTTCCGCACCGCACTTGCTTGCCCGACACAAGTGTCTTCCAGCCGCCGCAGTAGGCGATGATCGTCTGCCAACGGCCCTCCACTGTATATCCGCGGAATATTCCCGGAGCGGACAATTGAAAACGAACGAACCGGAAGCCTTCCAAGGCCGGTTCGGCCTTGGAGAGGGTTTCCAACAAACTGCTAACCGTCGCGAGAGGGTCGAACATCGCCAACGGAGCTGTTTCACTGCTTGTCGGAAATAGTACGGCCTGAAGAGCCGTCCCGGGGAACGACGATCGCTCGATCTGATTCCTGCAAAACTTATCGAGCACATGGAGAAACAATACCGGGCGAGAGAGTGCGATCCGTTCCTTGCGAGATAGTAGATCCCGTGCTTCACGCACCTCTGCCGTCATTATCCCTTCGGGCGGAATATCGAGCAGTATCGCCGCGGCGACGTGAACCTCACGGCGTGGAAACACCTCGTTCATCGCCTTCAACTCCGCCAGTGCCTTTCGACGATCTGCGTATGCTCGATGCGGGTACTCAAAGAGCCACGGCGGAACAAAAGATCCTCGCTGGTCGGTGCGTAGTTGCGTATCCAGATACTCAGACTGGAACTCCTCTGAAAGACGAGCGATATCCGCCTGTGTCACCTCCCCCAGCCATGTCAATCGCCTCTCCCCAACTGGCTCTGCCGTCTCCGAGATCACGAATGGGGACAGGACACCGCTGATGATCACGTCACCGCCCCCTCGCTCGTTCTTGAACCGCGGTACACAATGCTCGCTGTACGACCGTGGCGATGTGAATGATACCCTAGCGTTCTTCACATCGACTAGCATGCCGCCTGCCTCGATGTCGGCACTTCTCCATCGCGAGTCGATGCCACTCAATTGCTCTATAGACAAGTCGGTTGCCTTCCCATAAAGTGTTGCATAGGAACGCATAACGCTTCGTTCAGCACGTCGCGCGGACAACATCGCCGATGTCCAGTAGGGCGTGTTGCCGAGTGTGCCAGTCCAGATCGATGCCAGCCGCTCGTCGTCCTCATTAAGCGGTACAGCTTTGGGATGCACAAGGCTTTGCATCGACTCCGGAAAATCGAAGACTTGGTGCAATCGTCGCTCATGAACCGAGTCCTTTCTTTGTTCAGTGACAACATACAACGACGCGGCTGCTTCAATCACGGACAGATGGTCTGTCGACTCCATGACCGCCACATACTCGTTGGCAAGTGGTGCTGGATGCGCCGCTAGAAGCCGAGGCAGATGTTGCGCGCGATGCGCCTGCTCTTTGGCTTTGTGTTTGTGGCGCGCGCCATTCACATACTGATCGATCGATGACCACAGTTTCCTGTGCTTGTCGATCACTGAGTTGTATTGCCTGTGCCATTGTGGGCTTCCGCGATATGCGTAAGTGTCCGCTTGCTCACGGGCTGACCGATCGGCCCCACGTCGTTCAACGCTTTCGAGTGTCTTCAAGATGAGGTGCAGTCGTTGTTGGTCGCCATCTGGAATCGGCAATGTCTGGAGGGACACAAGTGCTCTCGCGGCGTTTCCTGGTCGAGCAAGGGATGCGAACTCTGTCAACGCGTCAATAGCCTGCTGCGCATCTTGCGAGCAAACATAGGGAAACTCTGCCGTGAGTCGCTCGGCTAACGACTGCTCCGCACGTTCTAGTTGCGTGATGAAGCCAGGAAGATTAAGCCGTGCCTCATTCAACGACATTCGCATTTGCTCGTCTGCATGCTTTTGCAGATACGGTTGCGACCAAATGACTCGGCGCGAGCCCAGCCAGAGGAGTTCCGAGATGCTCGCAGTTGTACGCTCTGCCGCGGCGAGGGCGACACTTGCTCGGTTGATGACAAGTTGGTTGCGAGGATCGATTGCCATCTCACGAGTCTAGTGGCCGTTGACTTCGATTGTCACGATCGACGTTCCTGATACACATCGCGTGGGCGCGTGGCACAATCCAATACCGCCGCTCGCCCCAAGCTCCCGCCCGTACGCCCCCTCGCGGCCACCGAAGTTGCCGCCTCCGCGGCAAGTTCGGTGGCCCCCTCACCGCTTCGCCCCCACCACCCAAGAATCCCGCATGTCCCCGAAACCAAAGAAGCCCACGCCCTTCGACGCCGATCGCGCCATCGCGATCTTCAATGACGGCCACTCGATCCAAGCCGCGGTGAAGCGAGCCGTCCGCCAGGCCGTCGAATCCCACACCCCGCGCCCCTGCCCCACCGCGCGGCTCCACCCACCCCACACCGTCCACCCACCCACATAACCCGCCGCCCCCGCCTCCCTCCTTGCTGCCCTCTTCGCCTCACTTCTCCAGCCCGAAGGGCTGGAAGTTGATAGCCGGGGCGTGGAGCGACATCGCGAAGCGATGAGCGACACCCCCGGATAAGTCCGCCCGCAGGGCGCATCCTACATGGAGCGGGGCGGACGCCCCCGACTCTGCCTTTCTCTCCGCCGCCCGACGGTTCACCCGGCGGGCGCCCTCACGCACCTACCCCTCGCGATCGCCTTGACGCGATCGCGAACGCTCAGCGGCCCGGACGCCCCCGACTCTGTCTTCTCTGACTTGCTAGCCCCTTGTTCTCCGCACCCGGCTCGTGTCACATCCCTCACCCGCCTAGCAGCCGCTTCCACCACGGCCTTTTCACGCCGCGGTCCCGCGAGCCCTCCCCCTCACCGACCTGCTCGCCATCAGCTCCGTATTCCTCATCCTCGTCTCCATACACCCGCGCGCCGAAATGCTGCGCGATCCGCCACATCTTCGCGGTGAACTGCTGATCAGGATTCTTCACCACGATGCAGTCCTGGCTGTGATAGATCCACGCCCGGCCTCCATCGGCGCCGTCTTCCGGGTGAGCAGTCCAAATTGCGAGACCGGGATCGCCGCAGAAGACCGTTTCGCCATCGGTCGTGGTCGCCTCGCCGACTTCATCAATCTCGAGCTCAGGGTCGGACTTGATGTACGCGAGCCATTCCTCCAGCGTGATCGGATTCGATTCCGCTTCGACCCAGCTCTCGGCGCGTGTGATGTGCAGCTCGTATCCCATCACATCAGAATACCGAAAGTCCGCGCCACTGCACCCCGCCCGCGAGGTTGGAGACGGCCCGGATGCCCTGACTCGATCTTCTCCTTTCCCTCGCCCCTCGCCCCCCGACTCGAACGCGATGACCACGGGCCATCCTCGACGCCCCCTCATTGGTGCGAGACTCCCAAGAATCCCACATGGCAAAGCCCTCAAACGACGCCCGCACGCGCCGGGTCATCGAACAGGCGATCCGCCGCGCGGAGGGATTCGTCCCACGCAGGATGCCCAAGCTCACCAACGACGATCGAATGGCCATTTTCAGCGACGGCCGCGCGATCGACATCGCCGCAGCCCGTGCCACCCGTGCCGCCGCGGAATCGCACAAGCCAAAGCGCTGCCCCACCTGCGGCACACCTGAACCACCCCACACCGTCCACCCACCCAAATAGCCCGCCGCCCCTCCTCCTTCCTCGCTGCCCTCTTCGCCTCACCTCTTCAGCCCGAAGGGCTGGTCGCCCGTAGCCGGGGCGTGGAGCAAGGTGACCGAAGGTCACCGCCGCGACACCCCCGGATAAGCACGCCCGCAGGGCGCATCCTTAATGGAGCGGGGCGAACGCCCCCGACTCTGCCTTTCTCTCCGCCGCCCGACGGTTCACCCGGCGGGCGCCCTCACGCACCTACCCCTCGCGATCGCCTTGACGCGATCGCGAACGCTCAGCGGGGCGGACGCCTCCGACTCTGTCCCCATCTCCCCAGCCCGACGGTTCATGGCGGTGGGCGCCGGGCGTCCTTCCATCCCTACCCCTCGCGATCGCCTCGGCGCGATGCGAACTCTCAGCGGGCCGAAGGCCCCGGCCCACTCCCCCACCCGCCCGTACAATCACACACGCACCTACCCAACCCATCCTCCGGAGCCCTCACATGTCCAAGCAACAGAAGAAGACCAAGAAGACCGTCCGCGCCATCCCCAAGGACAAGCCCGCCGGGCCGGGCTCGACCGACGCCACAAAGGCCGCCGACGCCCTCCCCGATCGAGGCCCGCGCGACTACGCCACCGACAAGTCTCTGAACCGCGGCATCAACGCCCCCTCCGCCCGCGCTCCCCGCCGCGCCCACTGACCCCCGCCGATCGCGCCTTCCACGCGCCCAACCCGAACACCGACCGCCAATCGCCAAAAATCTTCACTTGTCACTGACATACGTCTGTCAGTGAGAGCCCCTTTCTCGCCAACAAGCCCCTTGCCACCCGCGCCGCGGCGCGTAAATTCGTGGCATGGTCGCTCACACCGCGACAACTCGACTTGGCAACGCCGCTCTTGGCGACACCACCCTCCAGAGCGGTGTCTCTTCCCCATTGCCTATTGCCCATTCCCCGTTGCCCTCTTCTCTTCTCACCGATCTCTCCTCCCCCGATCTCTCCTTCGCCGCCGTCGCCGCCAGGCACAACCTCACAGTCGACGAACTCACGCTCCTTGTCATGGAGCCCGACACGCGCGCCCGCATCGCCGCCACCGAGTCCGCCGGCTGCCTCCGCATCCGTCTCGTCTCGACGCTCAACCTCAACACCGTCGCCAGGACGCTCCTCCAGGTGATGGAAGACTTCCTCACCCTCTCAAAGTCGATCGAGTCCGACCCCGCGCGCCTCGCCGACATCGACTACATCCGCGCCTCCGACCGCGCCCGCAAAGCCGCGTGGATGCTCTACCGCCTCGCGCGCCTC
>CAUJHH010000068.1 GCA_963204725.1 Planctomycetota bacterium | reverse complement strand
TTCGCCCGCGGTGACGATCGCGGCGAGCGGAACTCCGTGACCGTCAACGACCAGGTGGAACTTTGATCCCCACCCGCCTCGGCTGCGACCCAGCGCGTGGTCTCCGGGCTTTCTGCCGGGTTCTTCGCTTTTTTGGAGGCCTCGACCGCGCCGCGCTCAGCAGGCGAGAATCCTTCATCGTCCGCGAGCGGTCCAAGCAGCGTGGCGATCGACTTCGCCACCGCCTTGGCCAGATCATGGTTGAAGAGGCGGGCACGCTCCGCCTCTTCCGCATCATCCTGCTTCTGTCGTTTGCCCGCGTAGAGATTGGCCCAGATCCCGCCCGCCGCGGCAAAAAGACCACCACCCAGCGCGAACGCGAAGGAAGCTCTCGGGCCGCCCGCTGTCTGGGCCGCCTGTGCCGCTGCGGCAGCCGCGGCAGCCGCGGCCGGCAACCCCAGGCCGCACGCCATCTGCCAGAATGTTGTGAACTGGCTCCGCGTCCCCATCCCATCTCCCGCGTCGTCACTCCTTCGGAACCACTCAAGCCGGGTGTCAGCACAGCATGTTAGATCTCAGCGGTTCACTCAAGCCACGCCCGGCAGCCCTCACGGCAACGAATAAAACCCGCCGCCCATGTCCTTCAGTTGCTTGGTGCGTGCGAGTTCGGCCCAGACGGCGCGGGGGAAGTCGTTGGGCGGGATGATCCCCATCACATCCGACTTCTTGCCGCTGGTCATCGGACGGTTCACGCCCAGCTTCGACTCCTGATCGAGCTTGGTCAGCTTCAGTCGCTTCTTGAAGGCGTGGAGGGCGCGTTTGAGCGTCTCATCTGGGATCGCCGGCGTTCCTGCGTTGTCCGGATCTGGCATTGTCGATTGCTCCTGTCTGGTGGCGGAAGGCCTGTTCGCGCCGGCGTGGGTGTGATCGAGAGATGGTACCACGGCGTGCGCGGGTACCCGGCGCATCGATCGGGTGTCCCGTCCGGGCGGGTCATGCTCTGGGTTCGATGCGGCCGTGGGTGCTGCGCGTGCGCGCCGTGTTGGAGCGGAACGACGCTTTCGTTGAGGCCCCGTGTGGGTGCGGCCGAGATCGCGATGGAGGGCGCGTCAGCCGATGGATTCGAGCATGGCTCGCAGGGCGTCCAGCCGCTCGGCCCACATTGCCCGGGCGCTCTCGCATGAGGCCTCGCCGGGGAGTCTGTCGTGCTGGATCTGCACAGCGGTCTTTGGTGAGCCGTCCTTGCCGGTCTTGTCGGCGATCCATACGGAGAGGACCTTGGAGCCGTCGGTCCAGGTCATGCGTGCGCTGCCGGCCTTGGTCGGCGCGCCGTTGTTGAAGGGTGGGCGGGCGACCTTGTGGGCGACGACTCCGGCGGGGAGCCAGCGCTCGGCGACGACGCGGTTCTCGAATGCGTCGAGGACCGTGGTCATCGGTGCGGCGATGGTGCGCGAAGCGGAGGCGGAGAAGCCGTCGATCTTCTGGCGTGGGGCACGGAGGCCGCGTTTCTGCTCGTAGCCGACGGTGACCATCTGAGCCCACCAGCCGTCGAGATTGTGGGCGGTGTGGAGGTGGGCGGCGGCGGCGGCGTGGCCGCGTGACTTCACGTCGAAGGCGTCGAGCACGGCGAGCCAGTGGTCCCAGCCCTTGCCGGTGGCGCGGGTGACCGCGGCATCGGAGACGCCTCCGGCCTTGGCGGTGGCGGTGGGGCGTTTGACGGCGGGGCGATTGGCGCGTGCGGGGGCCTTGCGTGCGGCGGCTTTCTTGGGTGCTTTGCGGGTGGGCTTGCCGACGGACTTCTTCTTGCTCGCCTTGCGTGCTGAGGACTTGCGTGCTGAGGACTTGCGTGCGGGGGCCTTGCGAGCGGTGGGAGCGGGTTTGCGGGACTTTGCGGCGGGGCGTCGGGCGGCCTTCTTTGCCTTCTTCTTTGCCATGCGGACAGTGTGGCGAGAAGAGAGCGGGAGCACAAGCGCGGGCCGGTCCAGTGAAGATTCATTGTCCTGGGCGCAACGTGCCCCTTCGAACCCGCAATAATCATCCATCGACGTCCGCCACCCCCGGGCGTCCAACCACATCGCAAGAACCGGCAGGGGGGCCCGCCGGATGAACTGGCCGTTCACGCGCCCGCGCCGCTCGAAGGGAGCATGCGATGCCCGTTGGCGGCCGATTGGAGCATCCCATGGCGAACTGGACCAAGAAGGACCTTCTCTCAAAGCCCATCCAGCACGTGGACGTGACGTCGTTTGACGCGCGCCCGGTGATCAACGCATATCGCAAGATGGCGTATTCGAGCCGCACGCTGGCGAACGCGGCGGATATCTACTCGATGATGCTCAAGGACAAGGAGTGCGCGGTTGTCGTGACGCTCGCGGGCTCGCTGATCTCGGCGGGCCTCAAGCGGGCCCTGATCACGATGATCGAGCACAACATGATCGACGCGATCGTGTCAACGGGCGCGAACATCGTCGATCAGGACTTCTTCGAGGGCCTCGGCTTCAAGCACTACATCGCCCCCGGCTCGCCCGAGGCGCCGCCGGTTGATGACATGACGCTGCGGAACCTGATGATCGACCGGATCTATGACACGTACATCGACGAGGACGACCTGCGTGCGTGCGACGACACGACGAAGAAGATCTTCGACGCGTTCGAACCGGGGGCGTACTCCAGCCGCGAGTTCATCGAGGCGATGGGGGCGTACCTCGCGAACACGCCCAAGCTGGCGAAGAACGAGTCGATCGTGAAGACGTGCTATCTGAAGCGGGTGCCCATTTTCGTCCCCGCCTTCAGCGACTGCTCGGCCGGCTTCGGCATCGTGCTGCAGCAGACGGAGGCGATCGAGGAGGGGCGCGGGCAGGTCGCGTTCGACTCGGGCAAGGACTTCCGCGAACTGACCGATATCAAGCTGGCGTGCAAGGACACCGGGCTCCTGATGCTCGGCGGGGGCGTGCCGAAGAACTTCGCGCAGGACATTGTTGTCGCGGCGGAGCTGCTGAATGAGCGCAAGGGTGGCAAGGCCCGCGGCGACATCGGCATGCACAAGTACGCCATCCAGATGACGGTGGCGGACAGCCGCGATGGTGCGCTGTCGGGCTCGACGCTTCGCGAGGCCTGCTCGTGGGGCAAGGTCGATATCGTCCATGAGCAGATGGTCTTCGGCGAGCTTTCGGCGCTCTTTCCGATCCTGGCGAGCGACGCGTATCACCGCGGGGCGTGGAAGGGCCGCAAGGGGTTCAAGTTCGCAGACCTCTACGGGAAGAATCTCACCATCCCGACCTTCAAGAGCAAGCCCACGAAGGCCGGCACAGGCAAGGCAATGAAGGGCAAGAAGGTCGGCGCGCGGTGAATCTCGCGCGGGGCTGAGGACTCGGGGCTTGTGAGGGCCGTCTCGGCGGACGCCTCGCGAGCGAAGGAGTTCGGCAGCCCGACTTTTACGGGAAGCACACAGCAACCCCGGCAGCGATGCCGGGGTTTTCTTTCGTTATGATGGGGCGAGTCACTTGGTGACGACGAGCGCGCTCTGGACGACGGGCATCTGGCCGCTCGGTGCGTCGTGGACCTTGGTGCAGACGCCGAAGACGTAGACGGTGCCGCCGGCGGGTGAGTCGGCGATGGGATCGACGACGACGATGTCGCGTCCGGCGTTGGACTTGATGCGCATGGCGACGGCGCGGCGGTCGTCGCGTCCGAGTTCGACGCGATCGGAGACGGTGCCGGAGAACCAGACGGGGGTTGGGCTGTTGATGTCCATCGAGGTGAAGAGATCACGGGCGCGGCTGTTGAGCGCCGGGACTTCGCGTCCGTCGCGGACGAGGGCCTCTTTGATCTGATCGCTGATGCGAGAGAACCGTTCGGCGTCGGCGTCGGTGCGCGGCCTGGTGGTGGCGGCGCGGCGTGCGATGTCCTGGAGACGGTTCTCGATGCGATCATCGCTGTCGAAGAGGCCGCCCTTGCAGGTTTCACACGTCCGAGTCACGCTTCGGTAGACGGGCTCTTTGAAGATCATGTCGCGGTCATTCTCGCCGATGCGCTCTCGCTTGGTGACCTTGCCTTTGCCAGCGCACCCCTTGCACTGGATGCCCTCCTGGAGCGAGGTGACGCGAAAGAGCAGCGACGAAGCGGTGTCGCTGGCGATGAGCGGGTCCCAGTCGAGGCCCTGGTGCCAGGGCACGGAGGGTGCGGGGACGTAGACGGGATCGCGACGGACGATGACCGGCTGCTCCTCGATGATGACGGGTCGGGTGCGACGCTGGATGACGGTGGTCGCGACGGAGGCGCGGGTGGTGGCGTAGGCGTTCATGGGCTGGGCCTGCATCGCGAGCTGGTAGAGCGTGTTCGCGCCCTCGATGTCGCCGTCGTAGAGGAGGCGATCGCCCTTGGCCATGAGCAGGCGGCACTCGTCGCCGGGTGTCCAGGCGATGCCGGTTTCTTTCCAGGACTCGACTTCGCGGAGCGCGGCGTCGGCGTTCTCCCATCGGGCGGAGCCGGTGGACGCGCTGGCGAGGGCGACGGCGGCGATCGCCTGCTGGAGGGGGTTGCCGCCGGTGTAAACCTCACGGAGCGAGGACTCCTGATCGGGCGTGAGCTTCGGGGGCTCGATGTTGTCCTCAACGGGTCTTGGTGTGACGGCGGCGAGGATGAGGTCGAGCTTCTTGTCCATGCCGGCGAGCGAGGCCTTGATGAGATCGAGCTGGTCAAGGATCTGGCCCGTATTGGTGATGAGCTGCTGGTGTCGGTTGGTGGCGTCGCGGTCGAGCGCGGCGACGAGGTCCTGCAGGCACTGTGCCTCGTCGTGCAACTGGGCGAGCTCGGTGCGGAGCTCGGTGTCGTCACGGCGCACGCCGCGGCTTGCGTCCTCGATCAGGAGACGCCCCATGTCGATCTGGAGAGCGGGCCAGGCGCGGTCGCCCTTCTGCCACGCGTACTTTGCGCTCTCTCGCATGGCGCTGGCGAAGGACTGGTGGAGTCTGGCCGCGACGATGTCCAGTGTTTCCGGTGGCAGGGGCTCGCACGGGATCTCTCTGGTCCAGTGGTCGAGGAGCGTGAGCCAGCTCTGGTTGCCGAGGGCGAGCGCGTCGGGCTGGAGGAGGTAGGCGGCGAGTGACTTGTCGTCGACGCCTCGCTCCTTGTCGGAGCCGAGGATGAGCTGGACGAGATGGGCGAGGGGCTCGGCCTCGTTGCGGTCTTTCTCGGTGACTTCCGAGGCGGGCCTTTCGAGCGTGGACTGGGCCTTTGCGAGGTCTTCCCACGCCTTCGGGACGTGGTTGGCGATGCGTGTCATGGTGAAGCGGACCTCGAGCGATGGGGCTTTCTCGCGCGATTTGAGGATGATCATTTTGATGGTGCGGCCGGCGAGGCGTGTGGTGTCGTGGTTGTGGTAGAAGTCGTTGACGGTGGGCTGCATGTCGTTCAGATAGCCGTCGACGCGTGCGGAGGCGAGGTTGATGGCGATGCCGCCGGCGATGGTGCCGGTCGCGAGGAGCCCGACGACGAATGCGGCGGCGCGTTTGCCGTGTCGAGCGGCGAGCCTCT
The DNA here is from genome assembly GCA_963204725.1 of Planctomycetota bacterium. Taxonomy (GTDB): domain Bacteria; phylum Planctomycetota; class Phycisphaerae; order Phycisphaerales; family UBA1924; genus JAHBWV01. The sequence continues at coordinate 37,063 of CAUJHH010000068.1, read as the reverse complement.
CGCCGTGCTCCTTTGTGGTGGTGAGCGCGGACCAGATGACGAGTGCGACGATGAGGGTGAGGCCGATAGCGATGCCGAGCCATCGGAGGTGTCGCCAATCGCTCGCGGCGTCCCACATGAGGGCGCGCTGGGTGAGGAAGACCCAGACGGCGATCGGCGCGACGACGATGTAGAGGACCCAGCACCATGCGGGCATGATGCCGAAGAGCCGGCGCAGCAGTGTGATTCCACGTTTCAGCATGGGAGACAGGATAGCGAATCGGGCGCGGATCGGGGATCGAGTTGCGCGGTCAAATCGGGCGAGTGTGGCGGGATTTCGCGGGTGAATCGCCGCTCGCTCACCGCCCGATCGGTCCCAATCGGATCAGGTTTCGCGCGGAGTCGAAGATCATGGCGCGGCGGCCGAAGACGGATTGACCGGCGAGGCCGTGGATGTTGCCACCGAGAGACTCGACGGTGCCCTCGTAGTACGGGAAGCGGGGGACGCGCAGGGCGGGGATCGTGCTTGGTGCGTGGTTGGGGAGTTCGAGGGTTGCGTTGCCGAGGTACATCGGGAAGCGGCCGCCCTCGACATCCTCGCCCGTGTGCTCTTCGTCACCGGCGCGGCCGGCTTCTCCGAGCCAGAGCAGGTGCGGGCATCCGGTGTCCCACATCAGACGCAGGCTCTGTCCATCGACGAGCACGGTCACGATGATGTGTCCGTCGACGTCTTCGAAGGGGACCTCCGCGACGGTCTCGATCGCGTCGATCGCGCGCTCACCGATGGGTGTGCCCGCATCAGCGGGGTATCTGGTGATGAGGCCGCGCTCGGGATCGAAGATCGACGGCACATCGAGCAGATAGTCGGCCCCGAGTACGCCCACGATGCCGATGCCGCGGTCGTCGTCTTCCTCGAAGTTGCGGCCGGGGAGGTCGAACGACTCGCGGCCGATCGTGATGGCTCCGGCGTGCTTCAGGTAGCGAGGCCCGTCACGCCCGAGATAGAGGAATGTGAGCGCGGAGCCGGTGTCCATGCCGAGGTAGGCGACGCGAGCGGGTTGATCGGGAGATGAGGGATCTTGCCATGAGACGGGGATGGCAAGGCCTCCGTACTCGCCGCTCTCGGGCTCGCGCCAGGCGTGCTCTGCGATTTCCGTGAAGACCAGCGGCACGACGTTGGGACCATCGACGCTTGTGACGGGCGTCGGCGCGCTGCGACAGCCGACCATCACTGTGCACGATGCTGCAGCGGTGACGGCTGCGGAGGTGAATCGAATCGATCGAGCGTGGGTCTTCATGAGGCGTGCATGCTACAGCAACTTCATGGCTGGCGATTGCTCGCCGCTCGCCGGATCTCTTCCCACGCGGCGCGGACGTGGTGTTCTCTTGTGAGGGTTGCGCCGATCGCCATGCGGATGGCGAGGCGTCCGGCGAGGTGGGCTCGCTTGGTCTTGTCCCACTCGCGTGGGAGCACGACGGGCGAGACGTAGAGACGGCCGCTGCGGTTCACCGCGTCCATGAGTTGTTTGGTGCGAGCATCCTGCGCGGCGGCGTCTGCGCCTTCGTGTGGCCTTGGTCTGAAGACCACGAGGTTCATTGTCCGGTCGGCGCAGCTTTCGAATGCCGCGTCGTCTCGGACCCACCCTTCGACCAGGGCGGCGAGGCGGAGGTGCTCACGCAGATAGGCGCGGATGCCCGAGAGGCCGTAGTGGCGGAGGACGAACCAGAGTTTCAGGGCGCGGAAGCGGCGGCCGAGTGGCACGTGCCAGTCGCGGTAGTCGAAGACGGCGCCGGACTCCGATGCTTCGTTTTTCAGGTACGCCGGATTGATGGACATGGAGGAGATGAGCGAGCGTCGATCGCGGGTCCAGAAGAGGTCGCAGTCGAAGGTGGTGAGCATCCACTTGTGCGGGTTGAAGCAGAGGGAGTCGACGCGATCGAGGCCAGCGCGGAGGTGCGCGAACTCTTCGCAGAGCATGAGCGCGCCGGCGTGAGCGGCATCGACGTGGATCCAGGCGCCGGATTCACACCAGGCGGGGATGGCTTCGAGCGCGGCGGCGATGCGATCGACGCGGTCGATGGCGGTGATGCCGGTCGTGCCAATGGTGGCGCAGACCATGAGCGGGACCCGACCGGCGGCGGCGTCTTCGGCGACAAGGCGTGCGAGGGCTGGCTCATCCATTGCGCCATCGGCCTTGACGGGGACCATGCGGATATGCGGATCTTCCGGGCCGAGGGCGATGCCGGCGATCATGGCGGCCTTGGCGACAGAAGAGTGGGCCTGGGTCGAGGTGTACACGACGAACTCGGGGTGTGGGCCGAGATCACGAGTGGTGCGGACGCGGTGGCGCGCGGCGAGGAGTGCGGCGAGGGTGGATTCGCTGGCGGTGGCCTGGATGCAGCCGCCTCCGTTTGGTGAGGTTGAGAGGAAGGTGTCGGGAAGGCCCATGGCGCGGGCCATCCAGTCGAGGAGTCGTGTTTCGAGTTCGGTGGCGGCGGGGCTGGTGGCCCAGAGCATGCCGTTGACGCCGAGACCTGCGCTCAGGAGTTCGCCGAGGATGGCGGGGTAGCTGCCGTTGCAGGGGAAGAAGGCGTAGAAGTTGGGAGATTGCCAGTGGGTGAGCGCGGGGATGACGAGTTGCTCGATGTCCGAGAAGATGGCGTCCCATTCGGCGGTGCCGCCCGGGGCGTCGGGCGCGGCGGCGGGGAGTCGCTCCAGCAGCCATCCCGGTCCTTTGTCGCACATGACGGGCGGCGAGCCTTTCGAGTCCAGCGTCTGCCAGTATGACGCGATGAGCTCCAGCATCCGCTCGCCGCGGGCGCGGAACTGATCGCCGGTCATATGCCCTGCCAGATCCCCGACATCGTGCGATTCGTGTGCCATTGCGTGAGCGTAGCGGCGAAACTTCTGTGCTCGAACTCCCAACAGAAGTAGACTGTGAGGGGAATCTGCCCTCACTCTTCCGTGGAGCCGCCAATGGACCCCGAACTGCAGAGCATACTGGACCGGTTTCTTGACGAGGACGTGCTGATGCCGCTGATGATGGGGGCTGTGGCGGTGACGGCGATCGTGTGCGGCTCGATCGGGTCTGCATTGAAGTTCATCTCTCGTGAACGGACGCGTCGGGAGCTGGCGGCGTATCTGTCTGAGGGGACGATCACGCCGGAGCAGGCGGAGCGGATCCTGAAGGCAAAGACGCCCAACAGTTGCATGTGAGGTGCGGTATGGATACGGGACTCTCTTCGATGATGCCTCAGACGCTGGCGTTCTTTCCGCAGTCGATAGGGCTGTCGGTTGTGATCGTTGTGGCGGTGTTCTTCACCATCTGGATCATGTTCTCTACGGTCGACTCGATGTACAAGTCGCACCAGCGTGAGCGGACGGCGCGGGAGATCGCGGCGTATGTGGCGGAGGGCTCGATCTCTGCGGCCGAGGCGGGGCATCTGCTCGAGTCGCAGCGGCGATCGAATCTTCGCGATCGGCTCGCGGACCTTATCGCTGAGGAAGAGATCGACGTGGAGACGGCGTCCAAGATCATGGGGGACGAGGGCTTCTCGGTCACGGTTCGGGCGGGTCCGGCGCGGGGCGGATCGGGCGCGCATGCCGCGAACGCATAGGCCACTTCCTCTTTCGCAAACACCCTTCTACGGAGCATTGCTTTGTACACACTTGCAAGCATGGCGGAGGCCATTCCTGTTGTCGCTCTCGTCGGCACCGCCGTCGTCGCGGTGGTCGCCATCGTGATCGTGAATCTTCGGATGATGATGAGCTCTCGCGCCATGGAGCAGACGCGTCGGGAGATCGCGGCGTACGTGGCCGAGGGAACCATCTCCCCCGAGGAGGCGGAGCGGCTTTTGAAGGCGGGCCCGGCGAAGGCGCGGCAGGGCGGCTGCTGCTGACCCCTGGCTCCGGAACTCGCCGGACTCGTTCCCACTCTCATCCACGCTGAAGGCCCAACCATGAACCAAGACATGCTTCTCACACTTGCTGCTGTCGACGAAAAAGAGATTGTGCTCATCGGCGGTGTTGTCATCGCACTGACCGCGATCGTGTTCAGTTTCGTGCGGTCGATGGTTCTCGGGACCGCCCGCGAACGCTCGCGTCGGGAGATTGCGGCCTACGTCGCAGAGGGCTCCATGACTGCGGAGGAGGGCGAGCGGCTCATCAAGGCCGGAGAGCCGCCCCGGGCCGGTTGATCTCTGCTCGCTGAGCGATATTTCACGAGCGTGTCACCGGCTGCTCATGGCGCGCCGGCAGACTGATTGGATGGCACCCAAACGCGACAACGACGCCAGGCGCGGCGTGAGGCCCGACACGATCGGACGGCCGAACGAGCCGACCAAGGTCGCCCCCCACACGCTGCACGAGCAACTTGTGAAGCACAACCCCGCTCAGGGTTCGCCTTCGATTCGGAAGAACCCGGAAGCAGGCAAGCCCAAGGAGCAGCGCACCAACCGAGGCGCGCACCTGCCGCCGACCGACGATTCCTGACGGAGCAGGGCCGATCTGCGGCTCCGGGGCCTGTCGGCGCGACCTTGACCAACGGGGATCGCCCTCTACCCTCATCTATGGCGACCCTCTCAACTCGGCCCGACGATCGTTCCACCGCCGACCCCCAGCCGGGTGCCGGTGCTTCCGCCCGTTCGGGTGCTGCCCCGGTCGCACCGCCCTCGCAGCCATCGGGCACGCCGCTGGTGACGTGGCAGTCGCACCCGAAGATCGTTGCGGAGGGCGTCACATTCGATGATGTGCTGCTGATCCCGCGTTTCAGCGATGTGATGCCGGGTGATGCGGACACGTCGACGCGGCTGACGCGTTCGATCACGCTGAACATCCCGTTGATCTCGGCGCCGATGGACACGGTGACGGAGTCCGCGCTCGCGATCGCGCTGGCGCAGGAGGGCGGGATCGGGATCATCCACAAGAACTTGTCGGTGGAGGCGCAGGCGCGCGAGGTCGCGAAGGTGAAGCGTTCGGCGAACGGCATCATCGCCGATCCGATCACGCTGGGGCCGAGCGACACGGTGGCGCGGGCCAAGCAGTTGATGCGTCAGCACAATGTCAGCGGGTTTCCGGTGACGGAGGACGGGTCGGTCGATCTCCGCTCCAAGGGGAAGTTGATCGGGATCCTGACGCGGCGCGATCTGAAGTTTGCCGATGACGAGACGACGCTGGTGCGGGACCTGATGACGAAGGAGGGGCTTGTCACGGCGACACCGGGAACGACGCTCTCTGAGGCCGAGACGATCCTGAACCACTCGAAGGTGGAGAAGCTGCTGCTGGTGGACAGGTCGTTCAACCTCGCGGGGTTGATCACGATGCGGGATGTTGATCGGCAGAGCCAGTTTCCGAGAGCGAGCCGCGACGGACGCGGGCGGCTCATGTGCGGGGCGGCGGTGGGTGTCGATCAGTACGACCGGGTCGAGGCGCTGCTCGCTGCGGATGTGGACGTGATCACGGTCGATACGGCGCACGGCCACTCGGTGAATGTGCTGCGGACGGTGAAGGCGATCAAGGAGAAGCACGACATCCAGGTGATCGCGGGGAATATCGCGACGGTGGAGGCGGCGCGAGATCTGATCAAGGCGGGGGCGGACGCGATCAAGGTCGGCATCGGGCCGGGATCGATCTGCACCACGCGGGTGGTGACGGGTGTGGGCGTTCCGCAGATCACGGCGATCATGTCGGCGGTGGAGGGGGCGAAGGGGACCGATGTGCCGGTGATCGCCGACGGCGGGATTCGGCTCTCGGGGGATATTGCCAAGGCGATCGCGGCGGGCGCGAGCTCGGTGATGATGGGCTCGCTCTTTGCGGGTCTGGACGAGTCGCCGGGCGAGTCGGTGATCTCCGGCGGTCGGCGGTACAAGGCGTACCGCGGGATGGGATCCGAGGGGGCGATGGCGGCGGGCTCCGCGGATCGGTATCGCCAGGCGGAGAAGATCGGAGCGGACGGGAAGCAGCAGATCAAGTTTGTGCCGGAGGGTGTCGAGGGGCTGGTCGCGTATCGCGGGACGCTGGCGGAGTTCGTGTACCAGTTGGTGGGCGGGCTGCGTTCGGCGATGGGATATTGCGGGTGCCGCACGATCGAGCAGTTTCGGGCCGAGTCGCGGTTCTGCCGCGTGAGCGGGGCGACGGTGGTGGAGAACCATCCGCACGATATCCGGATCACGAAGGAATCACCGAACTACACGGTGGAGCACGCGGCGAAGTTGTGAGCATGTCATCGCCTTGCATGACATGGCTCGCCCAGCTGGCATTTCGCGAGGCCTTGCGGGATGGCCACGAGTGGCGATTCATGCTTGGCGAAGGAATCGTCATAACCGTCGAGTGCCAATGGCGACTGCTCAAGGACGACCGGCTTCTCGTCACGCGTGAGGACGACGGGCAGCAGTTCGGGCTGCCCACTCCAGTCGAGGGTGCCGAGTGTGTGAATGCGAGGCTTGCGGGCAGGGTCCTGGAACGGGTGGACCTCCGAGAGTGCATCTGCGACCTCACACTATGCTTCTCGGGCGGCTTCGCCTTGGAACTCCTCGTCTGCTCCTCAGGGTACGAGGCGTGGCGCGTCGGCTATCCCGGCGGCTGCATTGTGGCGTCAGGGCGTGGTGGTTTACTTGTCCATGGGGCGGCGCCGCCACAGGCGTGATGTCGGGAAGATGAGGAAGGCGAGCTGCTTGGGTCGAATCCCGCGGCACGCTGGAGCGTCGGATGTCGAGACTGAGCAGCCAATGCATTCGTCGACGGTACGGGCGGCTCCTTCGCCTTCTCGCAGCACTCTTCATTCTCAATGTTCTCGTGAGCGTGTTGTGTGCCTCGCTCGTTCTCCAGCCGCAACTGAGTCTCGGTCACGAATCTCGTCTCTCGTCGCACGGAGTGTTCTACAGCCAGGTCGATCGCGCGTTTGCGGTCGCCGCGCCGCATCACAGGGTGCGCCGCTTCGGCGGCGGTTGGACGCATGGGTGGAACGTTCCGGGTGCTTCTCGGCTCATGTTGATTCTTGGTTATGAGGACAAGTTCGGAAGCACGGAGGCAAGAGTCATCAGTGAGAGCGTGTGGGGCGGGTTCCCGTTTGTGACGGTTTCTTGCGAGCGTTGCTATTGGCTGCCCGCCATGACTACTCCGTCTGTGAGATCAATCCACCCATGGGATATGGGAGTTGGCGCATCCGATGTGCTCGAGTCTGATACCACCTTTGGTTACAGCACTACTACACCCACGACGACGCCGATCCCATTTCGCCCTGAAGTGACGGGGTTGGTGCTGAATCCGCTCATACTCGCCGCGGCGTGGTTGGGTCTGAATTGGGTGCGGAGGCAGATTGTCGGGCGCTCCCGTCGAAGGAGTGGGCGCTGCGCAATGTGCGGCTACTCGCTCGCGGGCATCGGTGACTTGAGGTGCCCGGAGTGTGGCACGTGCGAGCGAGTTCAAAGCGAGTGAGCGCGGCCGGCTGAGCCAAGAGGAATCGCCGAATTACACGGTAGAGCACGCGGCGAAGGTGTGAGCTTCGTCGGCGCGCGTCGCGCGTGCGACTCAGCGTGGGAGAGCTTAGTGGTGCTCGAGGCCGAGGAGCGCGGCGGCGCGTTCGGAGGCGTCGGTCCACGGAGCGAGTGTGCAGGCGCGGTCGAGGCGTGTGCGCATCGCGCTGGTGAGCGCGTCGGAGGCGCGGGTGCCGAGGACCTTCTCGACGCTCTCGAGGAGTGAGGTTGCCTCGGCGAGGGCTTCGGCCCGGCGCGCGGTGGAGGCCTCATCGACCCAGGTCATTGCCTCGGTGAAGCGGGCGGGCGTGGGCATGTGGTGGGCCTGATCGTCGTAACTGAAGAAGCGGGCGTCGAGGCCGTCGAGCTTGAAGCGTTCGACGGTGAGCTGCGTCTGCGCGAAGTTGAAGTCGGGAGGGCCGGAGATGGGGGCGATGCGCTGCTCGCGAAGGAGGCGGAAGCGGTTTGCGTTTGGGCGGGCCATGCTCTCTGGCCAGACCTTGCCATCGCCGGCGGGGAGCTTGGCGTAGTAGTTGACGCCGACGATGGGGACGGAGCCGGTGAAGAGATCGGGGAAGCAGATGTGGAGCATGGAGGAGATGCGGCCGCCTCCGGAGATGCCGGTGCTGTAGATGCGGGTTGGATCGATCGGGATGCGATCGAGGGCGGTGGCGACGGCGTCGAGCGTGACTTGGAGCCTGTTGGAGACATCGCGATCGTTGCCGCAGTTTGCGGGGGAGATGATGGCGAGGTTGAGCGCGTCGGCGGCGTCGAAGAGTTGCTCGGGTGGTTCGCCCTGCGCCACGGCGGAGACCCAGAGGAGCAGGCCGCGCGGGGGGAGGGCCTCGGCGGCATCGAAGGGCGGGACGCGCGGCAGGCGGAGGAAGATGTGTTCGATGGTGAGATCGCGGTTGGCGGGCGTGATGGTGGTGGCGCGTCCGGCGTTCAGTCGATCGCCGAGGCCGGCGCGGTCCATGGTGTAGGGGCTGGATGTGTACGGCGGCGCGAGCGGGATGGTCTCGCCGGGCGGGAAGAGCGAGGGGTCGAGGGGGGCGCGCGGGTCGAGTGAGGATGCGGGGATGTTTGTGAGCGCGGCCCAGCGATCGGGACTGAGGCGAGCGTCCTCGGTGTCGTTCCCCGGCTCCGCGAAAGAGATGGTGCCGTTGTATCGGATGATGGGTACGGATGCGGGGCGGGCGGTTGCGGGTGCGCCGGGCGGGTAGAGATAGACGGTGTGGGTGGTGGTTGGATTGAGGAGGGGAGTGAACTCGGGGAGGGGGAGGGTGAGTGTGCCGCGTGGGGGCGCGTCGGGGGAGCGCTCTGCGAGCGCGTCGTCGAGCGCGCCGATGGCGGGGCCCTCGAGAACGGCGACGATGCCCATGCGCGCGCGGAGGGATGGTGCGTCGGGGATCCAGGCGGGGGGCGCGGCGTCGGCGAGCATGATGACGGCGCGGCGGGGAGCGCGCCCGTTGATGGTGAAGGGGGAGGCGAGGGCGGCCCATGAGACCATCGACATCAGCAGCGCGATGGTGAGCCATGCGAGCAGCGGTCGAGTGACGCTGTGGATGGGTCGGGCGGCCATCGCATGAGGTTACCGGCGAGTGCTCACCACAGTGCACGGACGCGGATCGTTTCGGGCACTTTCCTCAGGCGGTCGTCGAGGGAGGGAGCGTCGGAGGGGTCGACGTCGAGGACGACGTAGCCGATCTGCTCGTTGGTGCGGAGGTACTGGGCGTTGACGTTGACGCCGAGTTCGGCGGTGATGGCGTTGATCTGGCCGAGGACGCCGGGGATGTTCTTGTGGAAGTGGAGGAGGCGATGGGTTCGCCGTTCGACATCGCCATCGGAGTGGAACTGCTCGGGGAGGTCGACTTCGGGGACGTTAACAGCGCCGGTGGTGGAGCCGTTGTTGACGAAGCGGGTGAGCTTGCCGACAACGTCGACCGCGATGGATTCCTGGGCCTCTTCGGTGCTGCCGCCGATGTGGGGCGTGAGGATGACGTTTTTCAGGCCCTGCACGGGTGAGGCGAAGGTCTCGCCCTTGCCGGCGGGTTCGACGGGGAAGACGTCGAGCGCCGCGCCCGCGAGGTGGCCGGAGCGGAGGGCGTCGGCGAGGGCGTCGAGCGCAACGACACTGCCCCGCGCGTTGTTGATGAGGAATGAGCCTTTGCGCATCCGCGCGATCTGGGCGCGACCGATGAGGTTGTCGGTGTGGCTGCTGGCGGGGACATGGACGGTCAGGACGTCGCACTCGGCGAGGAGTTCGGCGAGGGTCCGGACCTGTCGGGCGTTGCCGTAGGCGAGCTTTGGGGAGATGTCGTAGAAGAGGACGCGCATGCCCATGGCCTCGGCAAGGACGGAGACCTGCGAGCCGATGTGGCCGTAGCCGATGATGCCGATGGTGCGGCCTCGGATCTCGTGGGCTCCGGTGGCGGACTTGTCCCAGTCGCCCTTGTGGAGGCCGACGGACTTGTCGACCAGCCCGCGATGGAGCGAGATCACCTCGGCGATGGTGAGTTCCGCGACGGAGCGGGTGTTGCTGAAGGGGCTGTTGAAGACGGGGATGCCTCGGGCGCAGGCGTCGCCGGTGTCGACCTGATTCGTGCCGATGCAGAAGCAACCGATGGTGAGGAGGCGCGGGGCGGCGGCGAGGACGTCGCGCGTGATCGCGCTCTTGGAGCGGATGCCCAGGACGTGGGCATCGGAGATGGCTTTCAGGAGCGCGTCGCCCTCGAGGGCCTTGGCGTGGGTCTCGACGTGGAATCCCTCGGCGCGGAGGATCTCGACACCACGCGGGTGGATGCTCTCGAGAAGGAGGATCTTGATCTTGTCCTTGGGGAAGGAGGTCGGGACGGCGGCTGAGGTTGGGTGCTGGGCCGTTGCGGTCACGAGTGGGCTCCCGGGCGGTATGGGATCTTAGTGGCGAGCGTGGCGCGGGCTCGCTCGCACGATCCGCCGGCTCAGAACCTGACGATATCGGCCAGAACGAGGGTCCCCAGCAGCACGCCCAGCAGGATTCGGTAGATGCCGAACGGGGTCAGGCCGTGTTTGTTGAGGAAGCCGACGAGCCATTTGACGGCGAGGGCGGCGGAGATCGCGGCAACGAGGATGCCGAGGATGACGGGGAGATAGCCGAGCTGCTCAAAGAGATTGGGCTCGCCGGTCTCGGAGGCGTGCTTGAGGTTCTTCAGGAGCTTGTAGCAGCATGCGCCGCCGAGGGTGGGGAGGCCGAGGAGGAAGCTGAATTCCGCGGCTTGCGCGGGGCGGAGACCGGTCATGACGCCGCCGGTGATGGTCATCATGGAGCGGCTGGTGCCGGGCCACATGGCGAAGCACTGCATGAACCCGATGAAGAGGGATTTCATGGGGGTGAGGTCGTCGATGCCGAGGCCCGATTGGGCGTTGGCGGAGGGTGCGCTGGGTGCGAACTTCTTCTTTCGCCAGATGTCGAGGGCGATCATGTAGATGCCGCCGACGACGAGGGCCGCGATGACGGGGCCGGGCGAGAAGAGCCTGGAGCTGATCCAGTCGTCGAGGAGGACGCCGAGGACGGCGGCGGGGGCGAATGCGATGAGGATGTTGATGGCCAGGCGCAGTCCGGCCTTGTCCTTGCCGGCGAGGCCCTTGAGCATGGAGAGGACGCGCGGGAAGTAGAGGCCGAGGACGGCGAGGATCGCGCCGCCCTGGATGACGATGTTGAAGGCATCGACGGAGGACTTGACGCTGGGGTCGTCGAGCTTGAGGAAGGCGGCGGCGAGGATGAGGTGGCCGGTGGAGCTGACCGGGAGATACTCGGTGATCCCTTCGACGAGTCCGAGGATGACGGCTTGGAGTGGGGTCATGGGGAGCGGGACGACATTCACCATAGAGAAGACGGAGCACACCGAGAAAGACGCAGCGGGGGAAGTTGAACGCGAAGGGCACGAAGATCGCGAAGAAGAGGGGAGGTGGGCGAGTCGAAAGGAAGCAAGGGGGCAAGACAGTAGGGCGAAAGGTGTTATCGTCTAGATACGACGATGCCCACGGTCATTCTCATCACTTCCCTGGCGGACGATCCGAGATTGCTGCCCTATGCGAACCAACGGGATGCGCACCTGCGGGCGGCGCATCTGGTGGCGGAGGGTGGGGATGTCGCAGAATCGGCTCAAGTGGGGATCGGGTCGGGTGATGCGGGGCTGTTTGTCGCGGAGGGGGAACTGGTGGTTCGGACGCTGCTCGCTTCGGCGTACGAGGTCCGGTCGCTCCTGGTGCGCGAGGGGTATCTGGCGAAGTTCGAGCGCGATCTTCACGAGCTTGAAGCGAGTACGGGGACGTCAACTCCGGTGTTCGTCGCGTCTCAGAGCGTGATGGATGCGATCGTGGGGTTCCACATCCACAGGGGCGTGCTCGCGTGTGGGGCAGCAAAGCGAAGAGCGAAGAGCGAGCAGCGAGCGGCCGCGGGCGGCAGGGATCTGGATCGCGAATCGATATGGAACGAGGGCGAGCTGATCGATTCGGCGCGGACGCTGGTGCTGCTTGAGGATCTGTCGAACCACGACAACGTGGGCGGGATCTTCCGGAACATCGGGTGCCTTTGCGCGGCTGGACATACGGCGGTGCTGCTCTCGCCCAGGTGCTGCGATCCGCTCTATCGGAAGTCGCTGCGGGTGTCGATGGGGCATGCGCTGCGGGTACCGTTCGTCCAGTCATCGGATTGGGGCGCGACGCTGGAGCGGGTCGAGCGGGTCGGGTACACGATCGCGGCGATGGAGACGGGAGAGGGTGCGGCCCCGATCGGCGAGGTGGCGTGGCCGGATCGGGTCGCGCTGGTCATGGGAGCCGAGGGGCCGGGGCTGAGGAAGGAGACGATCGCGCGAGCGGGGCTGCGGGTGCGGATTCCGATGGCAGCGGGTGCGGACTCGCTCAACGTTGCGACGGCGGCGGGGATCGCGCTGTCTTGGATGCGGCTGGTGTGAGGGTCGTGTTGGGTGTGGCGACGGGTGACGTTGGTGAACGATGGTGGAGCGCGCGGTTCGAGTCGGGCATCTCTATACTCGGGCTCTGCTTCGGCCCCCGCTTTGATGATCCGATATGAGACCACTTCCACATCTCGTGCCCAACCGTTCCCGACTTGCCCGCATCTTGTGGGTCGGGGGCGTCTCGGCTGTAATGGTGTGTGCGGCGAGTGTGGGTGGGGGGTGCAAAAGCAAGCCGCTGCTCTCACCGGATTACGAGCGATCGCAGTTCGACAGGTACGATCGCGTGCGCGACCAGTACGCGGCGCAGTACGTGTTCGATGAGTTCGGGCGTCGTCGGCCGAATCTTTCGGGACGTTTGATGCCTCGCGAGTGAGCGCGAGTTGAGGGTCTGTGCCGGAAACGTGTGAATCTGTGACGGATTCGGGCGATTGATCGGGCAATCTCGTGGGAATTGGCAAGAATGAGGGTGTGCGCGTCCGATGGACTTGTTGTGGCGCGTGCGGAGCTTGCGTCACGCTCTCTTATCGATGTCGGGACGCGAGATTGATGTAGGGTGGTTTGGCGCGGCATGAGGCCGGCGCGAGCCGCGGATGACGGGGATGCCAATGGCGCGCAGGACGAGCACCAGAAGGAACAAGGGTCGGAAGGGACGCGGCGCTGTGCTGTCGCTCCGGACCCGCGTCGTGTGGGGCTCTCTGGCGGCGTCGATGGCGGTGGCGAGCGGCCTGCTCTGGGTGATGGATGGAGCGAAGGCCCCGCGCGTCGACGGCTGGTCGATGCCGGCGTTGGCTCAGGCGTCGTCTCCCTCTTCGATCGAGTCGGTCTTCGCGACCCGTGCTCCGGTGGAGAAGGGGCGTTGGACGTCGATCGTGATCCATCACAGCGGATCGACTGTCGGTTCGGCCCAGACGATCGAGGCCCAGCACCTCGGGATGAATCTCAAGGGGCTCGGGTACCACTTTGTGATCGGCAACGGTCGCGGCGCGCCGGATGGGCAGATCCACGTCGGTTTCCGGTGGCTGGACCAGCTGCCGGGTGCGCACGTGGGTGGCCAGAATTCCGAGGTCCTCAATCGCGAGTCGATCGGTATCTGCCTGGTCGGGAACGGCGATCGCACGTCGTTCACACGGGGTCAGGTCCAGCGGCTGGTTGAGCTGGTGAACGCGCTGGCGACCGAACTCGGGATTCCGGCAGACCGGATCTACCTGCACTCGGATGTTGCTCGGACGAGCGATCCGGGGCGGATGTTCCCGGTCGCGGCGTTCCGCGAGCAGGTTTCGCACCTGCGTTGAGCGGGTCTGGGCCATCAATCTCACTGGTTGGCAGATTTGGCAGCCGCGCGGCATGAAATCCGCGGGGCTGTGTGGCGTTGAGGTAGACATGGGCACAGACACACGGATTCTTGTGGCGATGGCGGCTGCTTTGGGGATGGCTTGTGGCGCGATGGCACAGGAGGCCGGGCCGCTGCTCTCGGGGCCGAGCGTCCAGCGTTCGTCCGGCGGCGAGGGCTCGGGCGAGGACGCCGAGATCATGGAGCGGGGTGAGCATGGACCACGGACGATTGTCGAACGGTCGTTCGAGGGGACGCTGGTCGAACTGGATGTTCATCCCGCGGCTGCCGCGCTCGGAAAGTTGCCGCTGAGCGATGACGAACGGGTCGCGACCGAGCGGCTCCTCGATGAGCGGGCGAGATATGTGTCGAAGGTGGCCCGCGAGCACCAGGCGCTGCTGCTGAAGCTGCAAACGGCGAGGCGCGGCGGCGCGGGCGGGGGAGAGGGGCGGCGCGAGCTGGTGGAACTGATGCGTGAGGCGAGGCCGATACTCGAGCCGCTCGTGAGGCCGACGCTCGTCGAGAAACTCTCGGGGGTGCTGAGCGAGGCGCATGGGTCGGAGCTTGCGAGCATGGTTGGCGAGTACATGGAGGCGTACGGCGCGATCGAGAGGCCGGGCGTGGAGCGACCGCGCGGTGCGGAGCGGGCCGGCGGTCGGGCGATGGCACAGGCGGAAACGGGGCTTGCGCTGCGAGAGATCGCGCGGGCGTTTGCATCGACGGTTGAGATGCGTCGGGAGCAGACCGAAGCCCTCTATCGCGCGATCGAGGCGACACCAGAGCAGGAGGGGAAGATCCAGCAGATCCTGCGGGACGTCGGATCCGAAGAGGGTCTTGGAGCTCCGAACCCGGCGAAGCGACGCGAGATCATGGCGCGGATTGCCGAGGTTCTGACGCCTGAACAGCGGGCGCGGCTGCGTACCCACATGCGTGGTGAATAAGAGATTCGGCGGCACGGTTCGGAGTCCGCGCTGCAGGCGTGTCTCGCGGCCTTTTTCTCTTGTTTCATGCGACCCCACTGTCGGGGGGGCGGTTGGCAGGAGCGGGTCGCCCGCCCTGGCTTGGCAGGGTTGTGGAGGGGGGGCATTGCGGAACGGACACCACGAAGCGATACTGCGGGGCTACCATCGGCTCGCGCAACTCCTGATCGGGTTGCGTACTGGATCAGGGTACCGAGCGTCTGGGGTATGTCCCCTAGCGTTCAATGGGTGTTTGGACTGTGGCGGCGATTGAACCAAAGAAACGCGGCGACACCGTTGAGGGGTTCAAGATCCTGTCCGAGATCGGGCGGGGCGCGGCCTCCATTATCTACGTGGTCCAGGACGTCAAGAGCAAGCAGGTCTGGGCACTCAAGCACGTGGACAGGGGCGACGCCAAGGACGCGCGGTTCCTCGATCAGGCCGAGAGCGAGTACAAGATCGCTCAAGAGTTGAACCACCCCGCGATTCGCAAGATCACGAAGATGTTCAAGAAGGGTTCGCTCCTCACGACGAAGGAGCTGTACCTCGTGATGGAACTGGTCGACGGCGTTTCGCTCGACAAGGCGCCGCCCAAGAGCTTCGAGCAGGCCGTGGATATTTTCCAGCAGGTCGCCGACGCGATGTACCACATGCATCGGCGCGGGTTTGTTCACGCGGACATGAAGCCGAACAACGTGGTGGTGGCCGATGGCGGGGTTGTGAAGATCATCGATCTGGGGCAGGGGTGCAAGATCGGCACGGTCAAGCCGCGGATCCAGGGGACGCCGGACTACATCGCGCCGGAGCAGGTGCACCGTCGTCCGATCACGCCTCAGACGGATATCTACAACCTGGGCGCGACGATGTACTGGGTGTTCACGCGTCAGCACATCCCGACGGCGCTCGCGAAGGGCGACTCTCTGGTGAATTCGCTCGACGACAGCTTCATCCAGAAGCCCAAGCCGGTGACGGAGCTGAACCCGCGGGTGCATCCGAAGCTCAACGATCTGATCATGCAGTGCGTCGAGGTGGACGCGGACAAGCGTCCGGAATCGATGGCGCTGGTCTCCGACCGGTTGAAGTTGATTCTCGGGATCGTGCGAGCCCGAGCGGACGATGTGGTCCGCTCCATGGATCAGTCGGAGCTTGACGAGAGCGAGTGAGCGCGACGCGCCCTTTCCCGCCGATGTTCGCGTGGGTGTTCGAGGGGGACTAAGCGGGGCTCGGAAGGGGACGGGATGGACCTCTCCCAACTCGATCTGCGAGACCCCGACCTTGTGGTGCGCCTCTTTCGCGAGGGAGCGGCCGCGAGCATGGACGCGGTGTGCCGCACGGGGTCGATCGACATCATTGAGCCGCCCGGCACGCTGATCGCGACGGGGGATCTTCACGACAATCCGGTGCATATGGGGCGCGTGGTCGAGGCGGCGGGGATGGGCGCGTCGTCGACGGGCGATTCCGGCGCGAACGGGCCGCACCTGACGCTGCACGAGCTGATTCACTCCGACCGGCTGATGAACGGGATGGACATGAGTTACCGTGCGCTGGCGCGGGCGGCTGCGCTCAAGGCGGCGTATCCGGAGCGGGTCCACCTCTTGCTGGCGAACCATGAGCTGTCGCAGGTGATCGGGGCCGGGATCATCAAGGACGGCGTGCGCGTGGTCGAGGCGTTCGACGCGGGCGTGGAGTTCGCGTTCGCCGAGAGGGCCGAAGAGATCGAGACGATGATCGACGAGTTCGTGCGGGCGATGCCGCTCGCGCTCCGGTGCGTGACACCCAAGGGGGATGTGCTGTGCGCACACTCGCTGCCGGGGCTGGGGATGATGGCGAGATTTGATACGTCGATTCTGACGCGGGCCTTGACGCCGGAGGACTATGAGCCGAGGCGCGGGAGCGCGCACCTGATGGTGTGGGGGCGTGGGTACGACGCGGAGCAGCTCGAGGATCTGGTGGAGCGGTGGGGCGTGAACCTGTTCATTCTCGGGCACGAGCGTGCGGACAACGGCGTGCGGCTGGTGCCTCCGAACGCGATCGTGCTGAACAGCGACCACGAGCGGGGTGTGTATCTACCACTGGATCTGAGCGAGCCGCCGAGCGCGTCGGAGGCGGTGGGGATGGTGGTGGGGCTGGCGTAGGGGGTGCGAGCGGACGCCGTCCACCAAGTTCGTTGCGTGATCTCATTCAGCCCATGAGGGATGTCGGCGCGTGCTTTGCTTCCGCTGATGATGCGGGCTTGTGCGTCGGTGATGGCGAGTTTGCGCCGGAGGGTTGGGGAGCGGGCTTGTTCTTCGCAGCACCCTTGGCGGCGGGGGCCTTCCAGCGCGGGTTGGTGTAGGTGTTGTACTTCGAGTGGTCGAAGGCGTGCATGACGAACATCACGTCGTTCCACCATGAGGGGATGGCGCGCTTGTGGCGGAGTCCGTGGATGGGCGCGACCTTGCGCATCGGATGGGCGTCGTTGAACTCTTTGATCGCGAGCATCTCGCCGGTGAACTCCGAGTGCAGCTCGTGGTCGTCGCCGATGATGTCGTCGAAGTAGCAGAAAACGCGAGGGAGGATCGCGGACTCCGGACCACTGAAGAGCGAGAGCGCGGCGACCGTCGAGCTGTGGTAGTCAAGGTCGAAGGCGATGAACCCGAGCGGGGGCGGGTTGTGCTCGGCGAAGAACTTCGGTGCGGTGTCGCGCACGTCGCCGATGACCATGGTGGGGGTCTTGACGAAGGACTCGATGATCTTGGGTGTGGGGCGGAAGAGGCCGCTGGCCCAGACGTAGGGCATGTCGCGGTGGTCGGTGGGCGGCGGCATGCCGGTGAGCGTGTCAAAGCCGAAGAGCTGGATGGTGACGCCGGTGAGCGGCTGGATCTCGAGGGCATAGTTCTCCATCTCCTTCAGGCCCGCGCCGCCGGCGACGCCGAACTCGATGGCGGAGATCCGATCGAGGCCGAGGGCCTTGGCCTCCATCGAGGCGAAGTAGAGGCCATACGCGTAGTGGGGACGGGGGTGGACGTCGAAGGCGAGTTTCTTGAGGAAGGGGGCATTGGGCGTGCGTTTGAGGATGGCGCGCTCGGCGTGGGCGGGGTTGGCGAGAACGCCGCCGAAGCGGGCGATCTTGCGGAGGAATCTGGCTTGGAAGCTGTTCAAAGGATCGGGGCTCCGGCGAAGAGGCGACTCAGGGCTAACGCCCCGGGCTGTAGTCAGGCGGCCCTGCGGGCCTCATGAGCGAAGGCATGGAGTTACGCCCGATACGCCGCGGCGACCTTGTTCAGCGCTTCTTCGAGGATGCGGAAGTGGTCGTCGGTCAGGTCGTGGTGCATGGGGAGCGCGAAGACCTGAGTGGAGAGCGTGTCGGAGACGGGGCAATCGTTCTTGTTCCACTTGGCGAGCGCGGGCTGCTTCGGGAGCGGCCGCGGGTAGTGGACGGCGGAGGGGACGCCCTCGGCCATGAGGGCCTTACAGAACTCGTCGCGGGTGCAGGTGAACTTCTTGGTGTCCATCTTGACGACGTAGAGGTGGTAGACGGCTTCGGCGCCCGGCGTGGTGGTCGGCGGGGTGAGCCCGTCGATTCCGTCGATGATTGCGTCGTACTTCGCGGCGTTCTTCTGGCGGGCTTTGGTCTGATCGGGGAGGCGATCCAGGCGTGAACAGCCGATCGCGCCGGTGATGTCGTTCATGCGGTAGTTGAAGCCGATGTGCTCGTGCAGGTACTTGTCGGTCTCGCCGTGCGAGCGGAGGAGCTTGATGCTCTTGGCGAGGGCATCGTCGTTGCAGGAGATGCTGCCGCCCTCGCCGGTGCCGAGGTTCTTGGTGGCGTAGAAGGAGTACGTGACGGCATCGCCGAAGGCGCCGATGCCTTTGCCCTTGTAGGTGGCGAGGTGGGACTGGGCGGCGTCGTAGACGACCTTGAGGTTGTGCTTCTGTGCGAGGGCTTGGACGGCGTCGATGTCGACGGGACAGCCGTAGAGGTGCGTGGCGGCGATGCCGCGGGTTTTCGGGGTGACCTTCTTCGCGGCGTCCTTCATGTCGATCTGGAAGGTGTCGGGGAGCGCATCGACGAAGACGGGGGTGCAGCCGCGGGCGACGATCATGGAGACGGTGGCGATGTAGGACCAGGCGGGAACGAGGATCTCGTCACCGGGCTGGAAGAGGGGCTCGTAGGCGAGTTGGAGGGCGCATGTGCCATTGGCACAGGTCATCATGTGCTTGGCGCCGGAGATGGCGGCGAAGCGGGTCTCGAGTTCATCGCACTTCTTGGCGGCCCGGAGCATGCCGGACTTCAAGACGGCTGTGGCGGCGTCGATGTCGGCGGGGGTGAGAGCGGTTGACATGAAGGGGATGGGGGTCTTGGAGACGGGGGTGCCGCCCGAGAGTGCCAGGTCGGAGGTGGCGCGGCGAGGCGAGGCGGTCGGTGCTGATGTGGGGCTCAAGTCGGACTCCTTTCCGGAAGGTGCCGGAACCGGTACGATAGGACTGCGTAGCCCAGATGGACGGCAGCGGAGTCGATCGGTCCAAGGGCCTGATCGGGATGTGTTCGGAGAAGCGGTGCGAGAGCATTGCGACACTCCGGGCGGCACATCTGAGCGTTGCGGGCGAGAGCCCCGGCGCGAGCTGCCTTCGGCGATACTCGGAGCGAACGGATCGGTCGGGTGTGTACGCCGCGGACGTTGAATGCGGCATTGGACAGGGGTGCAGGCGTGAAGCGAGTACTTGTTGGGCTGGCGTGCGCGGGAATGGCGTTGGTGGGGGTTGGATCGACGGCGCGCGGGTCGCAGCCGGCGAGCCAGCCGAGCGTGTTGACATTCGGTGGCGAGAAGGCCTTTACGCGTCCGAAGCAGGATGCGGTGATGGGCATGAGCGTGCCGACGACGATCCGCGAGATCCTGGTCAAGGGCGGGGATCGCGTGAAGAAGGGACAGATCCTGGTTCGCGGGGATGATGCGGAGGAGCTCGCGCTGCTCGAAGCGCAGAAGCTGCGGGCCGAATCTTCGTTGCCGGTGGATCGCGCCGAGAAGGCGGTCGAGCTGCAGCGGTTTGAGTATGACCAGTTGCTGAACCTTGAGCGAGAGGGCGGCGGCTCGGCGCAGGAGCTTGAGCGGGCCCGGCTCTCGCTTGCGGCGGCGAAGATCGACCATGAGACCGCGAAGTTCAATCAGGAGCAGGAGGCGCTGCAGGTCGCGCGAGTCAATGCCCGTGTGGATCGGTACCGGATCCTCGCGCCGTTCGACGGGCAGATCGATACGGTCTTCATGGACCCCGGCCAGAGCGTGACAGACAACGACAAGGTGCTGCGGATGGTGGAGATCGATCCCCTGGAGATCGATGTTGCGTCGCCGACCGCCGTGACACTCGCGGACCCGGTGACGGGGCGCGAGGCGGTGCGGGTTGGCCAGGCGGCGTGGGTGCTCATGGAACTCCCCGGTGAGGAGCGTGTGTATGTCGGCACGGTGACGGAGGTCAGTCCCGTGGCCGATGCGCGGAGCGGCACGCGGCGTGTGCGTGTGGAGGTCGCGAACCCGGAGGGGCTGGTCGCGGGCCTCACGGCGTGGGTTCGGTTCACGCAGCCGGAAGGGATCTGGAGAGAGCGAATTGTGGGCGATCAGGTTGCGCAGGGAGGTGGCGACGCGGGCCAAGGCGGTTCGGCGCGCGCGACCGGGGGGGATCAGCGGTGATAGACCTATCCAATCTCCGATCGCCCGCGTGGCAGCGCGTGGTCGCGGAATTGACCGCGGCTGCGGCGGATGATCGCACGTTTCTGATGCGCGTGGTCGGGGTGCTTGGTCACGTCGCAGGCGCGCGGCAGGCCGTGCTCTATGCCATGCCCCGTGAGAGCGAGGGCGCGGTCGAGGGTGAGGACGCGGGCGCGATGCCGCCGAGGGCCGTGCTCGTGTGGCCCCCACAGACGAACGCGGGCGCGCCGGCGGCGGGCGCCGACGCTCTGCCCGAGGATCCATCGGCGCAGGTGACGAACCCGGCGGACATGGCCGCGGCGGCGCGTCACGCCATCGAGGGCGGGCAGGCGCAGATCTATGGCTTCGAAAAGGACGAGATGTTCTATGACGGCGGCGCAGGCGGGCACATGATCGCAGTCCCGATTGCGATCGGCTCTCCTGAGTCGCCGGCTCCGGTCTCGTACGCCGTTTCGATGCTGATCGAGGGGCGTTCGAGGCCCGCTCTGCAGACGACGCTCGCCCTGGTGGAACTGGTCGCTGGCTATTCGCACGGGCACCGATCGGGGCAGCAGCTCAAGCGGCTGCGTGTGTCAAGCGTTGCGCTCGATCTTGCGGCGCGGCTCATCGCCGCTGTCAACGCGGCTCCGAGTTTCAAGGGCGCGGTGCTGCAGCTCGCGAACGACCTGGTGAGGCAGTTGCACGCGGAGCGTGTCTCGGTTGGCTGGGCGAAGGGTGTGGGAAGAAAGGGTGAGGGCGAGTCGATCCACGCGATCGCCATCAGCGACACAGAGCATCTGGATCGGCGCATGGCGATGGTGCAGAAGCTCGAGGGGGCGATGAACGAGTGCTTCGACCAGGAGCAGCCGGTCATGTTCCCACCCGCGCCGGAGCGGGGCCCGGGCGCGGACGTGGTGCTCGCCACGGCGATCACGCACGCGCACCGCGAGCTCGCGGCGGGGAACGCCTCGGCACGCGTGGTCTCTCTGCCGCTGCGGGTGGAGGAGCGATTGATCGGCGTCGTGACGGTGGAGACATCGTTGACGCCGGGCACTCCGGACGCGCCGATCGACATGCAGACGATCGAGCTGCTTCAGGCGGTGCTCGACCTTGTGTCGCCCGTGCTGCGGATACGGCGCAGCGACGACAGAGCGTTGCCGCTCCGGGCGTGGGACGACGCGCTCAAAGCCGGCGGGTGGATGGTTGGGACGACGCACACGGTGTGGAAGCTGGTTGGGGTTGCGGTGATCGCGCTCATGCTTGCGCTGACGCTCGTGAAGGTGCCGTATCGCGTCGAGGCGCCGGCGGAGCTGCGACCGCGTGAGCAGCGGGTTGTGAGCGCGCCGTTCGACGGTATGATCGCGACGCTCGCGCAGGGGATCGAGCCGGGCGCGCGGGTCGAGCCGGGGCAGGCGCTGGCAACGATGGACACGAGCGAGCTCAAGCTCAAGGCGATCAACGCGCAGGGCGAGATCGTGCGTGCCGCGAAGCAGGCCGACAGCGAGCTGGCCTCCGGCAAGCTGGCGGAGTCGCAGCAGTCCCGCGCCAAGGCGCAGCAGGCACAGGCCGAGTACGACCTGCTGACCACGCGAATTGCGCAGGCGTCGATGACATCGCCGATTGCGGGAACGATCATCGCGGGCGACCTTCGCGAGCGTGTCGGCTCGTCGGTGAAACTGGGGGAGGCGCTCTTTCAGATTGCGCCGCTGGATGACATGCTCATCATCGCGCGCGTGGGGGATCGCGACATCTCGCTTGTCGAAGCGGGAGAGACCGGGAGCGTGGCGACCAAGGCGTATCCCGCGCAGCACCACGCGTTCACGGTGGAGCGCGTTGTTCCCTTGTCGCAGGCGCAGGAGGGGAAGAACGCGTTCGAGGTTCGAGCGAAGCTCGCGTCGCCTGCCGGTTGGATGAGGCCGGGGATGGAGGGATACGCGAAGTTCGATGCCGGCAAGCATTCCCTCATGTGGATCGGGACGCGGCGGATCCGCGACACGCTCCGTATCTGGTTGTGGTGGTGATCGATGAGTGAGCGCCCCACATTCTCCCCCTTCTGGCACCGCGTGCGAGCGATGAAGCCGCGTCTGCGCCCGCACACGCAGGTGACGCGTCAGCACTATCGCGGGCGGCGCTGGCACGTGGTGCAGGACCCGGCGACGAACCAGTACTACCGACTCAATCCGATTGCGTACCAGTTTGTCTCGCTCCTCGACGGGGGGCGGACGATCGAGGAGGCGTGGAAGCTCTCGCTCGGCACGCACGGAGACTCGGCGCCGACGCAGAACGAGGTGATCACGCTCATCTCGCAGCTCTACAACTCGAATCTGCTCGCGGTTGAGACGACGCCGGAGACAGAGCAGTTGCTCCGGCGCGGGCGGGAGCGGTTCAAGAAGAAGGCGATGTCGCAGGCGATCGGCCTGATGTACTTCAAGATGCGCCTCTTCAATCCGGATCCCTATCTGACGAAGATCGAGCCGGTGCTGAGGCCTCTGCTCAATCGCTGGGGGTTCATCGCGTGGGCCGCGTTCGTCGCGTTCGCGCTCGTGCGGCTCGTGCCCGAGTGGTCGCAGCTCCGGAGCGGCGTGGAGAACGCCGTTGCGCCCGCGAACTGGGGCTGGATGGCTCTTGTGTTCGTCGTGACCAAGGCGATCCACGAGACGGGGCACGGCGTGATCTGCAAGCGGTTCGGCGGGCAGGTGCCGGAGTTTGGTGCGATGCTGCTCGTGATGGTGCCCGCACCGTATGTTGACGCCTCGGCTTGCTGGGCCTTCCCGAGCAAGTGGCGGCGAATGGCGGTCGGCGCGGGTGGGATGATCTTCGAACTCTTCATCGCTGCGATCGCGGCCCATGTGTGGCTCGGGACGCCACAGGGCGAGTTGTTGCACCAGATCGCGTACAACGCGATGCTGACAGCCGGCGTCTCGACGGTGCTCTTCAACGCGAACCCGCTCATGCGGTTCGACGGGTACTACATCCTGAGCGATCTGCTGGAAGTGCCGAACCTGATGCAGCGATCGACCGGCATGCTGACGCACCTCTGTCAGAAGCACATCTTCCGGCTCAAGGACGCGATCCCGCCGTCGACGCAACCGGGTGAGCGGCGCATCCTGCTCGTCTACGGCGTGCTCGCGCTCATGTACAGAGTGTTCCTGTTCTTTTCGATCACGCTCTATGTTATGGGAAAGATGTTCGCGATCGGTCTTGTGCTCGCGATCTGGACCGGTGCGATGTGGTTTGTCATGCCGCTCGGCAAGCTCGCGCACTGGCTCGCGACGCATCCGCCCCTTGCGGAGCATCGAATCCGCGCCGTCGCGACGACACTGGGGCTCTTTCTGGCCGGGTTCCTTGTGATCGGCGCGATCCCGGCTCCTGACCACCGGCGTGCGACGGGCGTCGTGGAGAGCGCGGCGCGCACGGGGATCTTCGTCGGCGTTGATGGGTTCGTGGGCATCGCCCATGTCCGGGCCGGTGATCGCGTGAACGAGGGCGATCCGATTGTCACTTGCGAGAGCCCGGAGCTGGTCCAGGCTCTTGCGTCCTCGCGGGCCATGCTCATCGAGGCCGAGGCGCAGGAGCGTGAGGCGACCGTCGATGATCCGGCGATGGCGCAGGTCGCCAGAGAGCGGATCGTTGCGATCACGGCGCAGCTTGAGTTCCTTGAGGATCGGCTCACGCGCCTGGTAGTGCGGGCACCGCACGACGGCACGGTGGTCGGGAACGACCCCGCCCAGCTTGTCGGCGCGTTCGCGCGAGAGGGCGATGGCATCTGCGAGATTGTTGACGAGACGCGGGTGCGCGTCGCGGCGCTGCTCCCGCAGAGGGAGGCCGCCTGGCACTTCGAGCTCGGCAGCGATCACTACGACGTCAGGATCCGTTCGTATTCGCGCCCCGACACTGAGGTCGATGGCGGCGACGTGCGTGTGATCGATGCGGGACAGGTGCGCCTGCCGCACGCGGCGCTGGGCTTTGCCGGTGGTGGCACGATCGAGACCGACCAGAGCGATCGCCAGGGTCGGATGGCGAAAACGCCGCAGTTCGTGCTGTATGTGGAGCCGACCGGGATGGGCGAGGGCGCGCCGGCGATCGGCGCTCCGGGCGAGCGGGTGGCGCTGCGATTCCATCTGCCGTGGAAGCCTCTGATGTCACAGTGGATCGATCGTCTGCACAAGCTGGTGCAGGGACGGGTGGACGTGTGAGCGGCGCGGAAGTGGCGAGCGGCGCGCAGTCGGTGACGCGATACCAGGCGCTCTGGGAGAGCGTGCGCAGCCGCCGGTCGCGCCCCGAGGTTGCCAAGGGCCTAGACAAGCTCTCGACGCGCCTCTCGGCGCGCCTGAAGAACCGACGAACATCGCTCGGCTTCTTGCTGTCGGAGGCCGCGCGTGTGGATGGGATCTCGCCGGAGATTCGCAACCACTCCGAGGCCGCGCTCGACGAGTCGGTGCGTGAGGTGCGCGAGGCCGTGGTGCGTGGGGCGCACGATGATGCGACACTGCGCCGGGCGATGGCGCTGATTCGCGAGATCGCGCGACGCGAAACGGGCGAGGAGGCGTTCATCGTTCAGATCGCCGGCGCCCTCGGGCTCGTGCATGGGCGGATCGTCGAGATGAAGACGGGTGAGGGCAAGACGCTCACCGGCTCGGTTGCGGCGCCGATCATCGCGTGGCAGCGTCGGCGACTGCACGTCTTCACGGTCAATGACTACCTCGCGAAGCGCGACGCGCACTCGCGAGAGGGGATCTACACGCGCTGCGGCGTGAGCGTCGGCTCGATCGTGCAGGAGATGGCCCCGGCCGAGCGTGCGGAGGTCTATGCGCGTGGGATCGTCTACGGCACGCCAAAGCAGATCACGGCCGACTGGTTGCGTGACCAGATCCGGATGGGGCCGGTGACGTCCGCGTGGGAGGGACGGTTGGTGACGGGGCTCGGGAGCGGTGGCGGCGGCGGTGGTGGGGGCCTGTTGATTCCGGGGCTGCGTGCTGCGCTGGTGGACGAGGCGGACGCGGTGCTGATCGACGAGGGCGTCGTGCCGCTGATCATCGCGCGGTCTCGCCACGAGGACGAGATGGCGCCGATCTATAAGCAGGGCGACGCGCTGGCATCGAAACTCGACGAGGGACCGGACTACAAGATCGACTACCTCCGGCGGAGGGCGGAGCTGCGCCGGCGGGGCGAGCATCGTCTTGAGGAGATGTTCAAGCAGCTCGATGAGCCGATCTGGCGAGCGACGCGGCGAGGCAAGGAGCTGGTGCGCAACGCGCTCGTCGCGAGGCACTGCTATCTGCCGGGGCAGCAATATCAGATTGTTGATGGGCGCGTGGTGATTGTGGATGAGTTTACGGGGCGGTTCCTGGCGGATCGCTCGTGGGAGCACGGTCTGCACCAGGCGGTGGAGGCCAAGGAAGGGGTTGAGGTCACGGCCGATCGCGAGACGCTAGCGCGCATGTCGTTCCAACGCTTCTTCCGCAGCTTCCCGTTCCTGGCCGGCATGACCGGCACCGCGGCGGACGCGACGGCGGAGATGGAGCAGGTCTACGCGCGCCCGGTCACGATCGTGCCGACGAACAAGCCCGTGATCCGCGAGCAGTGGCCGCTGCGAGCGTTTCGCACGGCGGAGCAGAAGTGGACCGAGATCGCTCGCGCGATCGAGCAGGTTCATGCGCAGGGGAGGCCGGTGCTAGTGGGCACGCGTTCGATCGCGGCTTCGGAGCACATCTCCAAGCGGCTCGAGGCGCGCGGGCTGGAGCATCGCGTGCTCAACGCGAACTTCGACAAGGAAGAGGCGACACTGATCGCCGACGCCGGACGGGCCGGCGCGATCACCGTCGCGACCAACATGGCGGGGCGCGGGACCGACATCCTTCTCGACGATCGAGCACGCGAGGCCGGCGGCCTGCACGTGATCCTGACGGAAGTCCATGGCGCACGTCGTGTGGACCTGCAGTTCATCGGGCGTGCCGGGCGACAGGGCGATCCCGGCTCGGCGCAGGTCTTCGCGTCGCTGGAAGATGAGTTGATCGTGCAGCACGTGCCGAAGCTGGCGCGAGCGCTGCGGGCGGCGGGAAGTGGGGATGAGATCCCGGACGGGCCGATCGTGAGGCGATTGGTGCGGCTGGCGCAGGGGCGGGCGCGGATCAGCCGCGCGGGCGTGCTGAGGCAGGACGATTGGGTGGACAAGAACCTGCCGGGGATGTGATCGGCGGATTCCGAGCACAGATCGTGTTGTTGCTCGCAACGCGAATGGGTACGCTCTCGTCGCCGATGGCGTCATGGCCATGTTGGCAGAGGAGCAGAGACAATGGCCCTATCTCGTTGCGCGGTCGGTCTGTTCTTGTCGAGTGTGGCGTGCGGCGTCGCCCATGCCGATTGGTACTCGGGCGACCCGTATGCAGAGGTCACGACTTGGCCCCAGTTCACGGACAACCTCAGCACGACGTCCCAGACTCGGGCGATGACGTTCGATAACTTCACGTGGGTGCCCGGATCGGGTGGCGGCGTGATAGACGTTGTCGGAGGCCACTTCCACAACTTCAACTCCGGACCGCTGACGACGATCGACACAGCGTACTGGGAGATTCGAACGGGGATGAGCAGCGGCGTGGCGGGAACCCTCGTCGCGTCGGGCTCGGGCGCGACGACCAACTATGCGACGTCGTTCACGCAGGGCGGCTCAACCGTTCAGGGCGTGAGTGTCGACATCACGAACTTCGCGCTGCCCGCCGGCAACTACTGGTTCGGCCTGGCGATCGGTTCAACGAACCCCGCTGGCGCGGGGTGGTTCGTCGCTTCGACGCACGGAGCCAATGGGATCGGCGGGCCGCTCGGCGACAACCAGCACCTGTACTACCAGGAGAGCGCGTCCGTTGTCACTTGGAACTATGTGGACGGCGTGCCGTTGTTCGCGCCGGGGACGATCGGCTTCGATCCCTCGTATTTCATCCGCGAGGTGCCCGCTCCGGGCACGGGCGTGCTCTTGTGCGGCGTGGCGGCGTTGATTGCTCGTCGGAGGCGTTGAGCAAGGGCCGGATACTGGGTGTCTACTTCAGCAATCGCTCCAGATAGTGGATATCCACGCCGCCCTTGCGGAAGTCAGCGTTCTCCATGAGGCGCTGGTGGAGCGGGATGGTCGTCTTGATCGGGCCGACGTTGAACTCGCGGAGGGCGCGGGCCATGCGGTTCATGCACTGCTCGCGATCGTCGGCGTGGACGATCAGCTTGCCGATCATGGAGTCATAGTTCGGGGGGACCATGTACCCGGTGACGACGTGCGTGTCGAGGCGGACACCCGGGCCGCCGGGCGGCTCGAAGGTCGTGATGCGACCGGCGCAGGGCATGAAGTTCTTGTCGGGGTCCTCGGCGTTGATGCGGCACTCCATGGCGTGGCCACGGATGGAGATGTCCTTCTGCTTGTAGGGGAGCGGCTCGCCGGAGGCGACGAGGATGGACATCTTGACGATGTCGACGCCGGTGATCATCTCGGTGACCGGGTGCTCGACCTGCACGCGCGTGTTCACCTCGAGCATGTAGAAGTTCTGCTTGCCATCCATCAGGAACTCGACGGTGGCGGCGCCCGAGTATTCAGCGGCCTTGATGAGGCGCGCGGCGGCCTCGCAAGTCGCGTCGCGGCGCTTGCGATCGATCAGCGGACCGGGGGCCTCTTCAATGAGTTTCTGGTGGCGTCGCTGGGTTGAGCAGTCACGCTCATAGAGGTGGATGGCGTGGCCGTGCTTGTCGCCGAGGACCTGGACCTCGACGTGGCGGGCGTGCTCGAGGAACTTCTCGATGAAGACTGCGCCGTTGCCGAAGGCGGCGAGGGCCTCCTGGCTGGCGATGCGGAGGTTGGTGCGAAGGGTCGCCTCGTTGTGGCAGACCTTCATGCCGCGCCCACCGCCGCCTGCGGAGGCCTTGATGATGACGGGGTAACCGATTTCCGAGGCGACCTTGACGGCCTCTTCCTCGTCCTCGATCGCGCCCTCGGAGCCGGGGAAGATCGGCACCTTTGCGGCCTTGGCGGTGCGTTTGCACTCGACCTTATCGCCGAGCTTGGCCATGGCCTCCGGCGAGGGGCCGATGAACTCGATCTTGCAGTCGCGGCAGATCTGCGCGAAGTCTGCACGCTCCGAGAGGAAGCCGTAGCCGGGGTGGATCGCGTCGACGTCGGCGATCTCCGCCGCGGCGATGATCTTGGGGATGTTGATGTACGACTCGCGGGCCGGGGGCGGGCCGATGCAGATGGCGCGGTCGGCGAGCTTGAGGTACGGCGCGTCCTTGTCGGCGGTGGAGTACACGCAGACGGCTTCGACGCCGAGCTCGCGGCAGGCACGGATGATGCGGAGGGCGATCTCGCCGCGGTTTGCGATGAGTATTCGTCGAAACATTGGGGATCCAGTCACGGAGTCACGGAGTCACGGAGTGCGAAGTTTTCTGTTGTTCAGGCCGCGGATAAATGCCTGAAGCACGCGATCGGTTTCTGCGACAAGGGCGTCGAGTTCGGGGTTGGCCACGAGCAGGTCGAGTTCGCGGGCAAGATGGATCTGTGTCTGCAGTTCATACAACGAGCCCTCGCTGTCCGCAGGAACCGAAGGAAGTCAGCTTTGGATTCTCTGCCGTAGCCTTCCGCAATGTTGGAGGGAACGGCAATGGCGGCGCGCCGTATCTGGGAAGTCAGACCAAATCGTTCTTCCGGCTGCATCTTGGCGGTGGCCTTGTAGATAGCCTTTGCGAGCTGAACGCCCTTCTGCCACGCCACGATGTCACGAAAGGTCTTCACCCGTCACTCCTCCACTTCGTGACTTTGTGACTCCGTGACTTGGTGGCTTTCTACGGCTTCACCAGAAACAGCTTCTGCCCGAACTCGACCGCGTCGCCGCTCTTGACGAGGACGCGCTCGATGGTGCCGGAGACCTCGGCTTTGATCTCGTTGAAGACTTTCATGGCCTCAACGAGGCAGACAACCGAGCCGGGGCTGATCTGGCCGCCGACCTTCGCGAAGGGCGGGGCGTCGGGGTTGGACGAGGAGTAGAACGTGCCGACCATGGGGGATTCGATCGCGACCAGGCCGGCGTCGGCTGGGGCACCGCCAGCCGCGGCGGCTGAGCCGGCGGGCGCCGCCATCTGCCCGCCCATGGGCATCATCATCTGGGGGGCCATCAGGTGGGGGGGCATCTGGACGCCGGATGGGCCGCGTTTGAGGACGACGGTCTCCTCGCCGTCCTTGAGTTCCAATTCGGTCAGGCCGTTGTCGGTCATCAACTGAACCAACTCGGCGAGCTTCTTCATGTCCATCATGTGTCTGGGTCCGCGAGTATCGCACGAACACCGAACGAAGACGCCACGTTCGGGCCGGTCGGAAGCCGGGCATGATACGCGAACGCGGCTTCAACGGCGAACACCGGACAACTCCCCAATCAAGGCAGGTGCGGAGTAGACTCCGCCCATGGTGAGTCACGACAAACCACACCAAAGCGAGAACGGTGCCGGAACTCGCCGTCCGCGCGAGAGAACGCCCGCGACGGTCGTGTCGGCCGGTCTGTTGGCGATCGTGCTCGTGCTGCTCGCGGTGCCCCTGGGCGTGGCCTTTATTCCGCATAGCACTCAAAGTGGGCCTTTGGTCGAAACGCCACCAGTCTTACCACTCTTTGGAAACTCGCTGCTCGCGTCACTGGGTGTGGGCGTCTGCGCGACCGTGATCGGCTTGTTCGGCGCGTGGCGGGCGCGTGCGGCGGGGGCGTTTGGACGCGTGCTGGTCATGCTGCCACTCGCGCTTCCGTCGTATCTCTCGTACGCGGGCTGGAGCGTCTTCCGCGCCCCTGGAACGTGGCTCGGCGATTGGATCGGATCACTGCCCGGGGCGAGAGCTGGAGAGGTGGGCCACGCGGCGAATGTGGCATTTGCGATCCTCGGCATGGTGCTCTGGCTCTGGCCGCTCGCGGCGATCATCATCGGGGCGCATGTCCGCCGGTTGGATGCGGATCTCTTCCAACTGATCCGGGCCGAGTCCCCCGGCATTCTCCGCCGTTGCGTGCTCCTCGTGCGGCTGCTCAGGCCGAGCATCCTGCTCTCGATCATGCTGGTCGGACTGCTCGCGCTTGGAACCGCGATCCCGCTGCATGTCGCGAATGTGCCAACGCTGGCGATCTCTGTCTGGCTCACGCTCGATCGACTCCCTCCCGATCAGGCGTGGCGGGCCTTGCTGGTCGCGTGGCCGCTGTGGACTATCGCTTGCGTCGCCGGATGGTGGCTCGGGAGCAGGGCCACCGCCTGGGCGACGGGTGGCCGCGCAGCCCACGCCACTCGGGAGGGCATGCGCGCGAGCACGCGCGGAACCCTGACGCTCTGTTGGTTGGTTGGGCTCTCGGTGGTGGTGCCGACCGCCGCGCTCGTGCTCAGCACTCGAAACCTCCATTCGATCGGGCGATTCTGGCGGATCAGCGGTGAGGGCGTGGTGCACGGTCTCGCGGTCGGCGGAATGACTGCCGGTGCGATCGGTGTGATCGCGATCGCGACCGGGCTTGCCCTGAGCGCACGAGGCATGCCGCTTCGCGTCGGGCGAGGGTTTGTGCGTGCGATGCTCATGCTCGGGCTTTCGCCGGGAGTCCTTGTTGGCACTGGACTTGTGGGAGGTTGGAATAGGCTGGATGCGAGCGGGAACGTGACGTCCGGCATGCTCATCGAGGTGCTGGCACACGTCGCTCGCTTCGGGTGGATCGGCGCGATTGCGGGGTGCGCGATGGTTCGGCTCGAACATCCGAACCTGCGGGATCTGCGCCGTGCCGACGGGGCAGAGACCCTACTCGGCTTCGCACGAACCGGCCTGATGCTCAACTTCCCGCTGCTTGCTGCGGCCGGGCTCGGCGCCGGGTTGCTCTCATTCACAGAGATCGAGTGCTCGGTGGTGGTGCAGCCCCCCGGCCCGGGAAATCTGGCGCGCCAGATTCTCAACTATCTTCATTTTGCCCGCATCGAGGAGATGTCGGCGGCAGCGGTCTGGATCGTCGGATCGGGGATCCTCCTCACGACGAGCATCGGATGGTTGCTCATGGTTCGGGAACGGGTCGAACGCACGACCGGCGGTCTTTCGTAAGATGGCGAGCATGCTGATGGGCGATGGTGCGCAGCCCGGGAGGACCACACGCTTGCGCGAGAGGCGCGGAACGATGCCGCGCCGAGTGCTCGCGCTCGCATCGGCGCTCTCTTTGGCCCTCGCCGTTCAGGGGTGCGGTGGGTCTTCGGGAGAGGCCGCGGATCGGCCGCTGGAGGTTGTGGCGACGATCGGATCGGTCGGACTCTGGCCCGGCCAGTTTGCGACGCCGCGCGCGATCGACACCGATGGTTCGATCCTCTGGGTGATCGACAAGGCGGCGCGGGTGCAAAAGCTGGATGCCGCGACGGGCGAGCCGCTGGTGGAATGGAAGACGCCGCGCCACGACAACGGCATGCCGGTGGGCGTGACGTGCGCGATGCTCGGGGGCCGGCGTGTGACGATCGTTGCGGACACGCACGAGAGCCGCGTGCTGATCTATGGGCCCGGGGAGGATCCGCGGGCCGAGGCGCCGATCGTCGCCGAGTTCGGCTCGTACGGCACCGGGCCCGGCCAGTTCATCTACCCGACCGACGTCGCGGTGGTTGAAGACCCCGCGTTTGGTACGCGGATCTACGTCTCCGAATATGGGGGCGACGATCGCGTCAGTGTGTTCAACGAGCGATTTGAGTTCCAGTTCGCCTTCGGCAGGTTCGGCACAGGCGAGCACCCGACCGAGGTTGAGTTCAACCGGCCTCAGTCGCTGGTGGTCGACGAGGCGAATCGCGAGCTTGTCGTGGTGGATGCGTGCAACCATCGCATCGGTCGATTCACTTTCGACGGCGCGCTCATCGCGTGGATCGGCTCTCCTGAGACCGCGGGTCGGGAGCTCGGCCAGTTCAAGTATCCATACAGTCTCGCGCTGCTCGACGATGGCACCGCGCTCGTCGTGGAATATGAGAATGGCCGTGTGCAGCGGATCGAGATGAAGACGGGGCGAGGCATAGAGACCTTCGGCAAGCCGGGGCGCGGAGTCGGCGAGCTCGTAACGCCCTGGTCGATCGCGATGATCGGGCGCACGGCCTATGTCCTCGACACCGGCAACAACCGCATCCAGGCGTTCCGCTCTCCTCGTCCCGGGCAGACGCGGCGTGGCGACGCGCCCACCCTCTCTCACGCGCCGGTCGGCGCCGGGGAGGGCTCGTGATGTCGCTCCCGATCGGGCTCCAACATCTCGACTTGTCGGGCGCGGGCGCAGCGACGCTGGCTTCGATCACGCTCGGGCCGGTCCAGTTTGACTCGCCCATCTTCCTGATTCTGCTGCCGATCCTGCTCACACTCGCGGTCTGGATCGCACGCAGGAATCTCTCGGGGCTGAGTTCGATGTCGCGCAAGGTCGCGATCGGCATCCGGCTCCTGCTCATCACGCTCCTTGTGCTTGTCCTTGCCGAGCCGCACACCCGCAAGACCAGCAAGGACGTGAGCGTGACGGCGGTGCTGGACGCGAGCCGCTCGATTCCGACGCCGCTGCTCTTGCAGATGGACTCCTACATGGCGGAGGCGGCGGATCTGCACAAGAAACCTGGGGATCGACTCGGTGTGATCACCGTCGCCCGAGATGCGCGCGTCCAGGACCTCCCCAAGTCCGAGGTCCGGGGCGTGGACCGCAAGGACACGGGCCCGCTCGACGGCACGGACCTTGCCTCGGCGATTCGTCTGGCGATGGCGGTCATGCCCAAGAACGCCGCGAATCGCTTGGTCCTCATGTCCGACGGCAACGAGACGGAGGGATCGCTCCTTCAGGCGGCGGAGGCGGCGCGTGCGGCGGGTGTGCCGATCGACGTCCTGCCGATCCAATACCAGCACGACAGCGAGGTGATCGTCGAGCGCATGGTTGTGCCCGCGACCGCCCGCATGGGAGAGACGGTTGCGATCAAGGTCGTGCTGACCTCGACCGCGCGCGTCGACGGCCTGCTCTCCATCCTCCAGAACGGGACAAAGATCGATCTCGATCCTGATTCCTCTGATCTCTCGATGCCAGTCTCGCTCACGCCCGGGGTCAACGTCAAGGTCGTCCCGCTCACGCTTTTCGGAGCCGGGCCGCAGGAGTTTGAGGCGATCTTCGAACCCCTGCCAGGCGTTGGCGGGTCCGGCGACGCGATCATGGAGAACAACCGTGCGCTTGCCGTCACGTTTGTGGCTGGCCGCGGACGGGTGCTCGTTGTCACGCGCGACGATCAGGAAGCCCGCCCGCTCATGGACGCGATGCGGGCCGGCCGGATCGAAGCACTGGCGCTCCCCCCCGAGCAGTTCCCGGGATCGCTGACAGAGCTCAACGGCTTTGACGCCGTCGTGCTGGTGAATCAGAGCGCGTACTCGTTCACGCTCTCGCAGCAGGTCGCGCTGAGGCAGTACGTTCACGACTCCGGCGGCGGGTTCGTGATGATCGGCGGCCCGGAGTCGTATGGCGCGGGTGGCTGGATCGGCTCGCCGATCGAAGAGGTTCTGCCCGTGCGTCTCGATCCGCCCCAGAAGCGACAGATGCCGCGCGGCGCACTCGTACTCATCATTCACTCCGTGGAGATGCCCTCGGGCGTCTTCTACGGGAAGCAGGTGGCCAACGCCGCGGTGGATGCGCTCTCGCGCCTCGATCTCGCGGGGATCATCGAGTACTCGTTCGGGAACGCGACCGACTGGGTGCATCCGCTGGTGGAGTTGGGCGACAAGAGCGCGATCAAGCAGGCGATCAACAATCTCGTCTTCGGCGACATGCCGGACTTCTCTCCGTCGCTCAATGTCGCGCTCCAGGGCCTGCTCAAGGTGAACGCGGGCCAGAAGCACATCATCATGATCTCCGACGGCGACCCGACGCTCCCGTCCAACTCGCTCCTGCAGAAGTTCATCGACGCCAAGATCTCGATCAGCACCGTCGGCGTCTTTCCGCACTCACCGGCGGACACGGCGCGGATGCAGAAGATCTCCAAGGACACCGGCGGAGAGCACTACGAGATCAACTCGCAGGCGATGCTCGCGAAGCTGCCCCAGATCTTCATCAAGGAGGCGCAGACCGTCCGGCGATCGCTGATCTGGGAGGGCACGCCGTTCACGCCTCGCATCGTGGATGCCGCCGCCGAGACGATGCGCGGCGTGCTCAGCGTGCCCCCGATCTCCGGCTACGTGGTGACGGCGGATCGCGAGGGGCTGAGCGTCGTGACGATGCGAGGGCAGGAGAACGACCCGATCGCGGCGCAATGGCAGTTCGGGCTTGGCCGCGCCATGGCCTTTACATCCGACAGCGCGACCCGCTGGAGCCCCGCGTGGGTCGGGTGGTCCGGGTTCAATCAGTTCTGGCAGCAGCACATCCGTTGGGCGATGCGTCCGAGCGGCTCCGCCAATGTCCGCATCACGACGGAGAACAGGGGCGATCAGACGCTGATCTCCATCGACGCGCTCGACCAGAGCGGCGAGCGCCTCAATTTCGCGCAGTTCCAGGGCCGCCTGGCGCGCCCCGATGGTGGCGGCGACGACGTTCAGGTCCAGCAGGTTGGCCCCGGCCGGTACGAGGCGCGCGTGCCGACCGAGCAGGCAGGGACATACCTCCTCGGATTGCGGTATGTCGCGCGCCCGGAGGCAGAGGGGCCGATGATCGAGGGCGCCGTCCAGGCCGCGATCGCGCGTCCGTTCGCCGACGAGTTCCGTGCGATCAAGGACAACTCGCCCCTGCTTCGTCAGGTCGCGGAGATGACGAACGGGCAGATTCTCTCCGCCGATCCTCGCGACGCCGACCTCTGGCGTCGCGATGGGATCAAGATGCCGGTCGCAACGACGCCCATCTGGATGTCGCTCGCGGTCGCCTCGCTCGCGCTCTTCCTCGTCGATGTCGGGGTTAGGCGGGTTCGCGTCGATCCCGCCGCGATTATGCGCTGGGTTGGCAGACTCTTCGGCGCGTCCAGCGTCAAGCAGGGCGCGCAGATGGGTTCGCTGCAGGCGGCTCGCGACAAGGCCCGCGAACGTATGGGCGATGCCGATCGCTTGCGTGGTGGGCAGTCCGGATCGGCGGGGGCGAGCCGGTCCGAGCCGAGCGGCGAAGTCACGGCCCGCAAGTTCGAGGCCGCGCCGGGGGCGAGTTTCGACGGCCCGAGCCCGCTCTCGAATGTGCGATCGAGCGAAGCGCCGGATCCGAAGCCAAAGACGAGGCCCGATGCGCCGTCCGATGGCGAGCAAGGGATGTCCGCGCTGATGAAGGCCAAGAAACGAGCCCAGGAACAGATCGAGGACCAATCACGTCCGAGGGACACCAAGGACCAGCAGTAGACCCGCCCGACCAGCAATGCGACACGCGGGTTGTCGGCCATGTGGCCGGGCGCCCGACCACGGAGTGTGAACCATGTCGACGTCCAACATGCCGACCCCAGAGACCCCCGCCGAATTGCGCGCCGAGTGCGACAAGTTCAAGGCGACGTTCCAGCAGCTGCGCGCCGAGATCGGCAAGGTCGTTGTCGGCCACAAAGAGGTGGTCGATGGCGTGCTGATCGCGCTCTTTGCGGGCGGCAACGTGCTGCTGGAGGGCGTGCCGGGGCTGGGCAAGACGCTGCTGATCCGCACGCTCTCCGAGACACTGCACCTCTCGTTCAATCGCGTGCAATTCACTCCCGACCTGATGCCGGCGGACGTGATCGGCACGAACATCGTCACCGAGGACGCCGACACCGGGCGACGCGGGTTCCAGTTCCAGAAGGGCCCGATCTTCGCGCAGATCGTCCTCGCGGACGAGATCAACCGCGCCACGCCCAAGACCCAGTCCGCGCTGCTGGAGGCCATGCAGGAGCGATCGGTGACCGTCGCGGGCAAGACATACAAGCTGGAGCTGCCGTTCTTCGTCATGGCGACACAGAACCCGATCGAGCAGGAGGGGACCTACCCGCTGCCCGAGGCGCAGATGGACCGCTTCATCTTCAAGATCATCGTCGGGTACTCGCAGCTTGATGAGCTGATGACGATCCTCGACCGGACCACGAGCACCGACTCGCCCAAGCCCTCGCGCGTGATCGACGGCCCGGCGATCCTCGCGGCTCAGAACCTCGTCCGGGGTGTGGTCGTCGCTCCGCACGTGAAGGAGTATGCGGCGAGACTGGTGCTGGCGACGCATCCGGGGGGAAAGCACGCCGCGGGAGGGGATGGGGGAATCACCAATCGCTACGTCCGCTGCGGCGCTTCGCCCCGCGCGGCTCAGGCGCTCCTGCTGGGCGGCAAGGTCAGGGCCCTCGCCGATGGGCGGTACAACGTGTCGTACAAGGACATCCAGGAGATCGCGACGCTCGCGCTCCGCCATCGCCTGCTGCTGAACTTCGAGGCAGAGGCGGATCGTGTGGACCCGGACACGATCGTGAAGGAGATCATCGAGAAGACGCCGACGCAGCCCATGGCGGCGGTGGGGGTGTGAGAGAGCGGATGATGGCAAGCGGAACTCACCAAAGAAACAGAAGGCGTCCAGAGATGGGGCGCAAGGAGAGAGCGATGAAGCATGTGATTCTGGCGGCGTTGGTGCTCGGTGGAGGCTGCGTCGCCGGTTGCAAGACCAACCAGAGCCCGGTGTTTGCGAAGTCAGAGGTGGTCAGTGCGAAGTCGCTCGCTGGCACATGGACGGCGAGCGACGGGCGCACGTTCACGATCCGTGAGACGCC
>CAUJHH010000067.1 GCA_963204725.1 Planctomycetota bacterium | reverse complement strand
GCTTTGGCCGTAGAGAGGATGGAGAGCGCCAGCGGGTGGTTCGAGTTCTGCTCACCATTCGCTGCGGCCTTCAGCAGGTCCGCACCCTCGACGCCCGGCGCGGGGGCCAGGCGCGAGACCGAAAACTTGCCGGTCGTGATCGTGCCGGTCTTGTCGAAGACCACGGCATCGACCGTGCTCGCGGCTTCGAGGTAGTGCGTCTGCTTGATAAGAACGCCGAGGCGAGCGGCGGCGGCGAAGGCCGCGACCATCGCGGACGGGCTGGCGAGCAGGAGGGCCGAGGGGCAGGCAACGACCAGAACTGTGACGGCGGTGAGAGCCGCGGAGTCCTTGGTGGCCTCGTCCTGGCTATAGAGGAACCAAACGATCGCCGCAACGCTGAGGGCGACAGGCACAAAGAAGCCGGCGACCTGCTCGATCAGGAGTTGGCGCGGGCTCTTGGAGCGTTCGGCCTCGGCGATCAACTGCGTGACCTTGCCGATGGTGGTGTCGGCGCCGACCTGCGTGACGGTGACATCGATGCCGCCGGTGAGGTTGGTGGTGCCGGCGTAGACCGGGTCGCCGGGCTGGACCTCGGCGGGGGCGGCCTCGCCGGTGAGCGAGGCCTGATTGATTGTGGATCGACCGGTCGCAACCCGGCCATCGACGGGAAGATTCTCTCCCGGACGGACGCGGACGGTCTGACCGACCTTGACCTCGGAGATCGAAACCTCTCGCTCGGAGCCCTCTTCGAGGACCAGGCGGGCGGTGTCGGGGGTGAGCTGGACGAGTTCCTCGATGGCGCGGCGCGCCCCCCACGCCGTGCGCCGGAGGATCTGGTCGGCGACAAGCAGGATGAACGCCAGCCAGCCCGCGACCTCGTACTTGTTCACGGCGAGCGCCGCGAGAATTGCCAGAGCCGCGAGCGTCGAGCTCGACGGACGCAGGCGAGTGATCTCGGTCCACGCGGCCCGGAGAAGCGGGATGGCCAGGAGCACCGCGCCGATCACGGCGGGGATCTCGGCCACCACGCCGTCGGTAACGGTGAGCATCTTCGCGACACGTGTGGTGATGAGCAGCACGCCACCGATCAGGTACAGAAAGATGTAGCGTTCGATCTCGATCTCGTGGTGGGCGCAGCACTCGATCCCGCTCTCGGAGACTTTCGTTCCCGCGGCCGTGATGCGACCCTTGTCATGGGGGTGATCGTGTCCGGCGTGATCGTGGTCGTGTGGGGTGGCCATGGCACGGATGCTCCGGCGTGTGGTCGCGTATCGAGGAGGGATCCAGAGACGCTGAGACGGTATGAGTGGGTTGCGAGGAAGGGGAAGATGGTAGACCCTCACAAACACCAACAGCCGGACGCGGGAGGTTTCCGAGTCCGGCGGCTGTGGTTGTGGTGCGGCGGTGGTACGCTCCAATCATGCGGCCGGTTCGATGGTCGTCACCAAGTTCCCAGGGAGTACATGCCTCACATGCCCGGAGCATCCAAGCAACCGAAGAAAGGCACGCGATCGACCGGACCGACCGTCGTCGTGCTCGGCGTCGGCCAGATGGGGCTGGTCTGCTCCTCCATGCTCATGGCGGCGAGCGGCAAGGCCGACCGGCCCGATGTCGTGATCTGGGGCCGGAACGCGGACGAGACGGGCGAGCTGGCTCAGACCCGGAAGAGCGATCGGCTGCCGGGCTTCGTGCTTTCGGAAGGAGTGAGAGTTTCGATCCGGGACGAGGACCTGTCGAGGGCGGATCTGATCGTGTCGGCGATCCCGGTGCAGTTCATCCGCGAGGGGTGGGAGCGGCTGCGGCCTCATGTGCCTCGTGAGACGCGGGTGGGGCTCGTGTCGGTCGCGAAGGGGATCGAGAACGAGACGCTGCTGAGGCCAAGCCAGATCCTGGCCGATGTTCTGGGAGACGATCCCGACGCCTCGCCACGACCGATCGGCGTGCTCACGGGACCGACGATCGCCGCGGAACTGGCACGGTGTCTTCCGGCGACGATGATCGCGGCGAGCGACGACCCGGCGTTTACCGAGCAGATCCAGCGGATGTTCAGCTCATCGTGGCTGCGGGTGTATACGAACAACGACATGCTCGGCGCGGAGATCGCGGGCGCGGTGAAGAACGTGATCGCGATCGCGGCGGGCGTGCTCGATGGGCTCAAGGGCGGGTACAACGCGAAGTCCGCGCTGCTGTCGCGCGGTCTGGCGGAGATCGCACGCCTCGGCGCGGCGATGGGGGCGTCGCCAGAGACCTTCTTCGGCATCGCTGGCGTCGGCGACCTTGCGACGTCTTGCTTCAGCCCCGAGGGAAGGAACCGCTCGCTCGGCGAGGCACTCGGCAAGGGCGAGAAGCTGAAGGATTACCTGAAGCGAAGCCCGTATGTGGTGGAGGGTGTGCCGACGACAAAGTCTGTGATGGACCTCGCGGCCCGCTATCGCGTGGAGATGCCGATCACGGCCGCGGTGCACGCGGTGCTCTTCGAGGGGCTGGACCCACTGAGCGCGATCGGACAGTTGATGAGCAGAGAACTCAAGGGCGAGAGAGTGGGATAAGAACCGCTGATTCAGCGGCTGGCGGTTTGCGACAATGTCCTCACACCACCACATTCACCATCCGCCCCTTGACCACGATCACCTTCTTCGGCGGCTTGCCCGCGAGGAGTTCGGCGACCTTGGGGTCGGCGAGGGCCAGCGCGGTGACCGCGGCATCTTCCGCATCGGCGGGGACTGTGATGCGGGCGCGGACCTTTCCCTGCACCTGCACGGCCAGCTCGACCTCGCTGTCCTTGAGCATGGACTCGTCAACGGCGGGCCATGTGGCGAGCGAGCAAGCGGTCGTGTGTCCCAACTTAGACCAGAGCTCTTCTGACATGTGCGGCGCGAAGGGGCAGAGGATGAGCGACAGGCGTTCGAGTTGGGCACGAGAGAGTCCCGGACCGCCCTCGGCCCCCACGCTCGAAGTCGCGGCATTCACGAGTTCGATCATCGAAGCGATCGCTGTGTTGAATGAGAGCTTCTCGATCGCCTGTTCGACCTTCGCCGTTGTGCGGTGCAGGAGCTTCTCGATGGACTTGTGAGCGTCGGAGGATGCGGCGGCATCGGGCGCGAGGCGCAACTCGCCGCTCGTCTCGCTGACGGCGAGGCGCCAGAGACGCTGCAGGAAGCGGAAGAGCCCGGTGATGTCGCGGGTGTTCCAGGGTTTGGAGGCCTCGAGCGGGCCCATGTACATCTCGTAGAGGCGAAACGTGTCCGCGCCGTAATCGCCGATCACGTCGTCGGGGTTGACGACGTTCTTCAGCGACTTGGACATCTTGGCGATGACCTGCGTGACCGGCGCGCCGCCATCACGCTCGACAAAGCGCGGCGCTTCATCGGTGCCGATGTTCTCGACGGCGTCGATCGCGACAAGCGACTTGTCCGCGCGCTGGTAGGCATGGCTGGTGATCAGCCCTTGATGAAACAACTTCTGGAACGGCTCGGCCGTGGAGACATCGCCCAGGTCATAGAGCACTTTGTGCCAAAAGCGGGCGTACAAGAGGTGCAGCACCGCGTGCTCGCTTCCTCCGATGTAGAGATCGACCGCACCCTTCATCCAGTACGCTTCCGCCTCCTTGCCGACGAGGAGATTGCTGTTCTTCGCATCGCAGTAGCGCAAGTAATACCAGCACGATCCCGCCCAACCCGGCATCGTGTTGGTCTCTCGCCGCAGGATCGTGTCGGGGGGCAGCTCGGTGACGCCGACCTCGGCGCCAGTGGTGCGCAGCCAATCCTTCGCCTTGCCGAGCAGCGGCTGCGGATCTTCAGACTCTTCGGGCTTGAAGTCGTCAAGTGGCGGAAGCTTGACGGGCAGGGCCGATGTCGAGACCGGGTAGTGGAATCCGCGCTCGTCGTAGACGATCGGGAAGGGCTCGCCCCAATACCTCTGGCGGCTGAAGAGCCAGTCGCGGAGCTTGTAGTTGACCTTCTTCCGGCCGATGCCCTTGGACTCCAGCCACGCGATGATGCGGCTCTTGGCATCCGCGGTCGTCAGACCGTCGAGCGACACATCCTTGTTCGCGGAGTTGATCGCGTGGCCCGCACCCGAGTACGCGATGCCGAAGTGCTCGACGATCGAGCCGGTGGAGAACGCCTCTTCGAAGGCTTCAAAGGTGTCGAAGCCCATGGCGGCGACAGTTTCGAGCCATTCGCCCTGGGTGGCACCGCGCTTTCCAATGCCCTGATCATGGCTCGGGTCCGGCCCGGATCGGCGCGTCTCGTGGATGCGGGCGAGGATCGCGGGCATGTGGTCGGGCTCCGCGTTGATGCTGGTGACGAGCCCGAGAAAGTCGGCGAGGCGGATGGTCCACGAATCCGAGGATCGCTGCTCGGCGTTCGCTGAGCGACAGAAGTACGACATCGCCCAGTGGACGCGGGACAGGAGGACGTCCCGGATCGGGAGCCCGAACTCGCGGGCGAACTCGAAGTCGCGCTCGTCGTGGGCGGGGACCGCCATGATCGCGCCGTGGCCGTAACCCATGAGGACGTAGTCGGCGATCCAGACCGGGATGTGCTCGCCGGTGGCGGGATTGACGGCGAGGATGCCGCTGAAGATGCCCGTCTTGGTCTTTGCATCGGCCTGTCGGTCAACATCGGAGCGTGCCTTCGAGCGGGCGATGTAGGCGTTGATAGCCTCCTCGTCGGTCTCCGGCCGACCCTCTTCGAGAGCCGCGCCCACGAGCGGATGCTCCGGGGCGATGACCATGTACGTTGCGCCGAAGATGGTGTCGGGTCGCGTGGTGTAGACGCGGAGCGTGCGCGTCATGGAGCCGTCGGGGTCGAGGAGCGGGAAGTCGATCTCCGCGCCCTCGGAGCGTCCGATCCACTCCGCCTGCTGGGCGCGGGTGGACTCCGGCCAATCAAGGTCGGCCAGATCCTCCAGCAGTCGGTCCGCGTACGACGTGATCCGCATCATCCACTGGCGCAGCGGTCGCCGCACAACGGGGTAGCCGCCACGCTCGGAGCGGCCGTCGATGACCTCCTCGTTGGCGAGGGCGGTGCCGAGCTTCGGGCACCAGTTGACGAGTTGCTCGGAGACATACGCAAGACGGTAGCTGTCGATGATCGAACGACGCGTCTCGTAGTCCACGTTCTCCCACGGTCCTGCAACCGTGTGGGCCGTGACGCCGGGAGCGTGCGCATACTCCGCGGCTCGCACGTTGTATCGGAGGGGCCGAGCGCCCGAGCGGAACTCGGCCTCGAGTTCGTCGATATGGCGAGCGGCTCGCCGGTCTTCGTCGTACCACGCGTTGTAGAGGCGCAGAAAGATCCACTGTGTCCAGCGGTAGTAGTCCTCGTCGATCGTCGCGAACTCGCGCGTCCAGTCGTACGAGAACCCGAAACGCTTGAGCTGGCTTCGGAAGGTGTTGATCGCACGCCGGGTTGTGATCGCCGGATGAACGCCGGTCTGGATCGCATACTGCTCGGCGGGAAGCCCGTACGCATCCCAACCCATGGGATGGAGGACGTTGAATCCCTTCATTCTCCGGTAGCGGCAGATGATGTCGGTGGCCGTGTATCCCTCGGGGTGGCCGACGTGCAGGCCAGCGCCCGAGGGGTACGGGAACATGTCCATGCAATAGAACTTGGGGCGCGAGGCGTCGAATCCGGGCTCTCCGGGGTTCGGCTGAACAAACGTGCCCTGGGAATCCCACCAGGATTGCCACTTCCGCTCCAACTGATCGGCCAGTTGCGCGGAATAGCGATGGGTCGGCCCGGAGTCGGTCGAGGGGTGGGAGGCAGGAGGTTGGGAGGCGTGCTCGCTCATAGAGGTCCAGAGTCTAGCGGCTGGCGAACGGCGGTT
Organism: Planctomycetota bacterium; assembly: GCA_963204725.1. Lineage (GTDB taxonomy): Bacteria > Planctomycetota > Phycisphaerae > Phycisphaerales > UBA1924 > JAHBWV01. The sequence continues at coordinate 74,492 of CAUJHH010000067.1, read as the reverse complement.
GGACCGGGCCGGAGATGCCTATGTCGGGGGTTCACAAGTTGGGGTGGCCCGGCCGATAACACCGTCCATGTCCCCGACACCCAACGATCCCGGCGCGAAAATACTCACGAGAGCCGCCCTTCTTGAGCGGCGAGAGTTGGCCCGTGCCGCGGGAAGGCGGTTGGTGCACTGCCACGGCTGCTTCGACATCGTCCATCCCGGTCACGTACGCCACCTGCGCCAGGCAAAGGGAATGGGAGACATCCTGCTGGTCTCGATCACGGGCGATTCGGGTGTCAACAAGGGCGTCGGACGCCCCCTGATTCCTGAGGAACTGCGTGCGGAGAATCTTGCCGCATTGGACTTTGTCGACTGGGTCCACATCGAGACCCGGCCCACCGCGCAAGAACTGCTCGACGAGATCCGTCCGGACGTCTACATCAAGGGTCGTGAGTACGAGCACAACAGCGATCCCCGCTTCCGCAAGGAACGGGAAGCGGTCGAGCGTCACGGCGGGCGCGTGGTCTTCTCATCCGGCGACGTGGTCTTTTCTTCGACCGCGTTGATCAATGCCATGGAGCAATCGGTCGATCCCTTCCACCACCGGCTCACGCAGCTGATGGAATCATCGGAGTTGCAGGGAGCGGAACTGTTCTCGCTGCTCGGGCTGATGCGAGGGCGGCGCTTGGTGGTCGTGGGAGAGACGATCCTCGACACCTATGTGCTCTGCGATCGGCCCGACATCGCAGGCGAGAGCCCGGTGATGACGCTGCGGCCTCTGGAGAATCGCCACTATGACGGCGGCGCGGCGATCATCGCGCGCCATGCTGCCGCGCTCGGGGCCAGACCGATTCTTGTCACCGCGCTCGACGACTCGGAGCAGTCGCGGGCGCTCCGGATGAGACTGGTGGCCGAGGGCGTGGAGGTTCGTGCGATCGAGTGCCGCGCAGGTCTGCCCGAAAAACAGAGGTTCCTCGTCGGCGCACAAAAGGTCATGAAGATCGACCTTGTTGAGCAGTACGTGCTCGATGAGTCGGAGCACGACCAGATCATGCGCATGGCGACCGATGCCGCACGCTCGGGTGGTGGCTGCGATGCAGCGATCATCGCAGACTTCGGGCTCGGATTCCTCACGCCGGCAACGCTCAACAGACTCTGCCGCGGACTCAGGCCCCATGTTGGGACACTCGCGGGCGACGTCAGCGGGCGTCGCAGCTCCTTGTCGGCGATGCGGTCGATGGACTTGCTCTGTCCGAGCGAGTCGGAGGTGCGCGAGGCGTTCCGCCTCCACGCCGAGGGGCTGCCGATGGTGACATGGCGATTGCTCGAAGAGACGGCATCTCGGGCGGCGATCGTGACCATGGGTCCCGAGGGCATGATCGCGTTCAACCGACTCGAGAACGCGGGCGACGCCGGCGACGCATGGACCAGCCGCCTGAAGGCCGAGCATGTTCCCGCGCTGTCGCCCCACGCCATCGATCCGCTCGGGTGTGGTGACGCGTTGCTGACCACGGCGACGCTCGCGCTGGCGAGCGGCGGTTCGCTGCTTGCCTCGGCGTTTCTCGGCGCGTGCGCGGCATCATGCGAAGCGCAGCGAATCGGCAACGTGCCGATCGGAGCGACAGATGTGAGGCAGACGGTCGTGCGGGCTCACAACGCGCACCTCACATACGCCGCGCCGGAAATCATCCACGCCCCGGGGCGTGCCACGCTGCGCGCTTCGTGAAGTGCAGCGATTGAGAGACGGATAGGTAGGCGATCAACGAGGGTTCTTGCCGTGTCACTGCGCCGTATCGTCACTCCGTCGCTCGCATACGTTCTGCCAACGCGGAACAGGCCAGGCGCGTTGGCGAGGACGCTGGAGGCGCTCGGTGCCTTGGCGCGTCACGATGCGGAGGTGGTCGTCGTTGACAACGCGAGCGACGTGCGCCCCGATCTGCCACGAGCGCTCGCGAACGGGATCGACGTGCGATCGATCGTGCTGGACGAGAACCTCGGCGCCGCAGCGCGGAACATCGGCGTTCACGCGACGGATCCGGGCACGCACTGGATCGTGATGCTGGACGACGACTCATGTCCGGACTCGATCGAGTTCATACGCGCGCTGGCGGGCGTGCCCGGCGATGTCCTCGCGGTCAGCGCCGATATCCATCTTCCGACGCAGCGGCGACGCGAGGACGGCGGACTCCCCGAGGCCTTCATCGGCTGCGGCGTGGCGATTCGGCGCGATGCGTTTCTCGCCTCGGGCGGGTACGACCCGGCCTTCGGCTATTACGTCGAGGAGTACGATCTCGCGGCCAGGCTCATGCTCATGGGAGGCCAGATCGCGTTCGGGCAGGCCTTTGTCGTTCACCACCACAAGGTGACGGCGGGGCGTGACATGGACCTGATCCTCGCGCGGCTCATCCGCAACAACGGCTGGGTCACGCAGCGATACTGCCCAGAGAGCGAGCGACGCGCGGAACTGCGACGCCTCCGAGACCGCTACCGCACAATCGCGAAGAAAGAGCACGCGATCGCCGGCTATGCACGCGGACTCGTGGAACTCCGGCACACGCGGGCGGCACAGTTCCGACGCGAGATGCCACGCGCCATCTATGACCGGTTCACCGGGCTTGCGCACGCTCGAGAGGCCATCCATCGCGCGATCTGGCAGCGACCGTTCCGCACGGCCACGATCGTCGCCCCCGGAAAGAACGCATGGGCGATCGAGCGGGCGCTCTTCGAGTGCCGAATCAGCATCGCGAGCGACGAGCGGGACGCGGACGCCCTGGTGATTGGCACCATGTCGCCCGGCCCGATGATCGACACGGCCATCCGCATCTCGAACCTGCACCCCGATCGACGGGTCGTTATCCCGTGGACCACGGGCGCAGGCATCGCGATGGGCGCGATCAATCCTCGGTCGGCCACAGGCGCAGCAATGGCTCGGAGAGCGATCCCGGCCTGAGGATCTCCTGCCGGATCTCTCGGATCGCGGCGCGCTGGCCGGGCCACATGAACGACTTCTCGGCGTCCGACGCGCGGAGCCATCGGACCGCATCGTGTTCATCGTTGAGGGTCGCGTGCCAGTCGCCGACGACCTCAGCCGCGAAGCGCGGTGAGAGCATGATGGCGTTCGAAGACGCGAGGAAGTAGGGGTGGACCTGTTCCAGCGACCAGAGTCCGAGCAACTCGGGCGAGTCCTGCTCGAGCCCGACCTCTTCCTTCAGTTCGCGCCAGACGCACTCGATCGCGGTCTCGCCGCCCTCGACATGACCCATCAGGCATTGCCATGTGCCGGCGAGGCGGCCGCCGTGCTCTTCGGTGGGAGCCCGTCTGAGGTGGAGCAGTTCCACAACATCATCGCCACCAACGGCTTCGCCAGCGGGGTCGACACGTGCCTTGGTGGGGCGGCGCCGAAAGATGTACACATCCACAATGTCGGAGCGCACGCGCGGCCCCGCGGGTTCGGGCGAGGAGGAGTTTGGGCCGGAGTTCATGTCGGATCCTTGTGATGTGCCTCGGTCTGAGAGCCCGAGCGTTCGCTGACGCGGATGATTGGCCACGCCTTGGCGATCGTCTCGTTCCATTCGGATTCCGGATCAGAATCCGCGACAATCCCCGCGCCTACGGGATACTCGATGCGATCGGCGGTGATCGTCGCCGTACGGATCGCGACGTTCAGCATCATGCGTCCATCATCGCCAATGAACCCGATCGCGCCACAGTAGAAATGGCGAGGCTCCGGCTCGAGCTCGCGGATGATCTGCATGGCGCGGATCTTGGGTGCGCCGGTCACGCTCCCCGGCGGGAACGCACTCCACAGCAGATCGAGAGGCGAAAGATCCGGGCGGAGCACGCCAGTCACGCTTCCCGTTGCCTGCAGAAGCCCGTGCCCGTTCGCGTCCGTGTGCGTCTCGATGGTGCGGGCCTCTTCCACACGGACGGAGCCGAGCACGCACGAGCGGCCCAGATCATTCCTCATGAGATCGATGATCATGTTGAGTTCGGCGCGGTCCTTCTCGGAGCGGTCGAGGGTGTCCGCCCGCTCGGCGGCGCCCGTCGCTGCGATGGTGCCCTTCATCGGCCTCGCTCGGACGACGCGGGAGCGGGGGTCGTACTCAATGAACAACTCGGGGCTGACCGAGGCGATCGCCAGCGTGTCGGAGGTGGCCGAACGAGGTGCCTCCAGGTATGCCCCGTGCCAGGGACGGGCAGCAGCGGCCAACGCGACAAAGAGCGCCCGAGGCGAGCCTTGGAACGACGCACGAAGCGGGTGGGTGAGATTGACCTGGTAGATATCCCCGTCGCGAATGTACTGCTTGGCTCGCTCGACCGAGGCCACGAACCGCGCTCGCCCGATCGCGCTGCGAGGAGTCCCGACAAGGAAGCGGTGGACCTGAGGGTCGCATGGCCCATTCCGTTCAAGGGATAGCGAACTCTTCCCGAATCGAGACCAAGTCTTCGAGATTCGATCGTGAACCCAGCCGCCGTCCACTCGTGACAGGATTGCGGTCGGTCCGCCCTCATCAACTCGTTGGTGAACCAAACCGGTTTCGATCATCGCGCCGAGTTCATAGGAAATGGCGATCGCCCATCCTGTGCCGAATGGAGACGGTTGCGAGGCGAGCGATTGCTCGCGTTCGCCATTGGATTGTTGCAAGCAGCGAGAGATTTCGCGTCTCGCATCACCATGTATCACAAGCACTTGAGTCGATTTCGCAAGCAGGGACCACCGCGCTCTCGCCCCACCCCCATCCCCCGAATAAAGCGCGATCATCGGTTCCGGATCGCTCCATTGAAGAAGTGCGCGCTCGGGAGTGAGGTCCCCGAGAGCCTCCAGCCCTGCGGCAGCAATGGTTTTGATGGGAAGAGCCAAGCGTCAGCGAGTTTATCCCCTGGCGGGGGAAGGGTGAAAGTCGTGAGATTCGGGACGAAAGTCGAAAGCGGGTGCAGGGGTTTCTAAACTCTGCGTCCCTCGCCCGGTCAAGTTGCCGCGCGGGGTCATTTCGCCCCCTTCACGCTCCCTCATCGGCGCGTGAGCCCACCCCAGGCAGGTGCATATGGCCAAGCGAGTCACCAAATCAGGTTCCAAGAAGACCCACGCCGCGAACGCGCGGACGACAAAGCCCGTCGGCAAGAAGGTCGCGCGCAAGGGTGCGTCCGGCGGCGCGGCGAGTGGCCCCGCGCCCAAGGGCGGAAAGATGGTGTACTACTTCGGCAAGACCCGCGCCGAAGGTGGGCCGTCGCTGAAGATGCTGCTGGGTGGCAAGGGAGCGAATCTCGCGGACATGACATCAATCGGCCTGCCCGTTCCTCCGGGCTTCACGATCACGACCGACACGTGCGCTCGCTACTACGACGCCGGCAAGCGCCTGCCGACCGGCCTGATGAACGAGGTGCACAAGAACATCGCCCTGCTCGAGAAGGAACTCGGCAAGGTCTTCGGCTCGGTCGACAACCCGCTGCTCGTTTCCGTGCGTTCGGGTGCCGCGGTATCGATGCCGGGCATGATGGACACCATCCTGAATCTCGGTCTGACCGACGCGGCCGTCGAGGGTCTGGCCAAAGCGACCAACAACCCGCGATTCGCGTACGACGCGTATCGCCGGCTGATCAACATGTTCGGCGACGTGGTCATGGGAGTCGACCACGAGCACTTCGAGCACGCCTTCGACGAGATCAAGCGCAAGCACCGCGCGGCTTCCGACACCGACGTCTCCGCCGACGGGCTGCGCGAGCTCTGTCTCGCATACAAGGAGGTCTATCGCAAGTACGTCGGCGATGAGTTCCCCCAGAATCCGTTCAAGCAGCTCGAGCTCGCGATCGAGGCGGTCTTCAAGAGCTGGAACGCCGATCGCGCCATCAGCTACCGGCGTCTGGCCGGCATCGCGGGCCTGAACGGCACCGCTGTCAACGTGCAGTCGATGGTCTATGGCAACATGGGCGACGATTCCGGCACCGGCGTTGCGTTCACCCGCAACCCCTCGACCGGCGACAACACTTTCTACGGCGAGTTCCTCATCAACGCGCAGGGCGAGGACGTCGTCGCCGGTATCCGCACACCCAAGCCCGTTGACGAGATGCCTGCCTGGAACAAGAAAGTCCACCAGCAGCTTCTGAAGATCAAGCAGACGCTCGAGAAGCACTATCGCGAGATGCAGGACATTGAGTTCACCATCGAGCGCGGCGTGCTCTTCATGCTCCAGACCCGTACCGGCAAGCGCACCGGCGCCGCGGCGGTCAAGATCGCCTGCGACATGGTCAAGGAGAAGCTGATCGACGAAAAGACGGCGATCCTGCGGATTCCCGCCGGAGATCTCACGCAGCTCCTCCTCCCCTCGTTCGACCCGACCAAGAAATCGATCGCCAAGGTGCTGGCCAAGGGCCTGCCCGCATCGCCCGGCGCCGCCGTCGGCAAGCCCGCGTTCACGGCCGACGAAGCGGTCAAGCGCAAGCAGGCCGGCGAGAGCGTCATTCTTGTCCGCAAGGAGACGAGCCCCGAGGACGTCGAGGGCATGCACTCGGCAGCGGGCATCCTCACCAGCACGGGAGGCATGACGAGCCACGCCGCCGTGGTTGCGAGAGGGTGGGGCAAGTGCTGTGTCGCGGGTGCGGGCGAGATCCACATCGAGGCCGACAAGGGCCAGTTCACCGTCGGTGGCAAGTCCTACGGTCGCGACGACGTCTTGTCGATCGACGGCTCGACCGGCGAGGTGATGGTCGGTGCGATCGCGCGCGTGGAGCCGACGCTCTCCGGCGACTTCTCCAAGATCATGAAGTGGGCCGACAAGTATCGCACGCTCGGTGTTCGCACCAATGCGGACACGCCGGCCGATGCCAAGCGCGGACGCGACTTTGGCGCCGAGGGTATCGGCCTGACCCGTACCGAGCACATGTTCTTCGAGGGCGACCGCATCCGCGCCATGCGCGAGATGATCCTCGCCGAAGCGGTCGAGACCCGCGAGCGGGCTCTCGCCAAGCTCCTGCCCTATCAGCGCGACGATTTCATAGGCATCTTCCGCGCGATGGACGGCCTGCCCGTCACGATCCGTCTGATCGATCCCCCGCTCCACGAGTTCCTGCCCCACGAGCCCGAGGCCCAGAAGGAGATGGCCCAGGCGATCGGCGTGCCGTTTGAGAAGGTGAAGCAGCGCGTCGCTCAGCTCCACGAGATGAATCCGATGCTTGGCCATCGCGGGTGCCGCCTCTGCGTCACCTATCCCGAGATCCTCGTGATGCAAGTCCGGGCGATCGTCGAGGCCGCCATCGAGTGTGTGCGCGAGAACGTCAAGGCCCTGCCGGAGATCATGATCCCGCTCGTCGGCACCAAGCGCGAGCTGGCGGTTCTCCGCGAGGAGGTCGAGAAGACCATCGCCAAGGTCAAGGCCGACGAGGAGTTCTCGGCGCGCCTGGACATCAAGATCGGCACCATGATCGAGATCCCCCGTGCGGCATTGACCGCCGACGAGATCGCGCAGCACGCCGACTTCTTCTCCTTCGGCACCAACGATCTCACGCAGCTGACGTACGGATTCAGTCGCGACGACATCAACTCGTTCCTGCCGGACTACCTCCAGCGCGACATCCTGGAGAAGGACCCTTTCCAGTCGCTGGATCAATCCGGCGTTGGACAACTCGTGAAGATGGGCATCGAGAAGGGCCGTCAGACCTCCAAGGGTCTGAAGGTCGGCATCTGCGGCGAGCACGGCGGCGACCCGTCGTCGGTCCACTTCTGCCACAAGGTCGGCATGGACTATGTCTCCTGCTCACCGTTCCGCGTGCCGATCGCGCGGCTGGCCGCGGCCCAGGCCGCGATCATGGGAAACAAGTAAGCGAATTCCAAGCGATCACGGATTGATCAATCAAAGAGGGCCCGGCACGCGCCGGGCTCTCTTTGTTGTGTGACCGATCCAGTTGGTGCAGAGCGAGGCCTTGTTGGTCTCGCGGGCAGCGACGCACCCAAGGCCGGCGACCCACCGACGCACCGGCACTCCATGAGCATTCAGTAGGCGTTCCGCTTCCTGAGCAGGCGATCGGTCGTGTCCGGGGTCTGTGCGAGCAGGTCCGCGATTCGCACGGCACTCTTGCCATCCCCGTAGGGATGCGTGATCGCTTCGCGATCGATGGCCATCGCAAGTTGGATCGCCTGCTGCACCTCGTGGGGCGTCTCGGACGGCGCATCCACGACGTTGGACGGACGGTCGCGTCCCGCCTGTCTCGCACCGATGTTCACGGCGGGAAGTCTCAGCGCTGCCGCCTCTATCAGTGCGGCGGACGAGTTCCCAATAATCAAGCCGTCCGTCAGCGCCAGCCGCCGGAGCAACGCGAGAAAGAGTGGCCGTTCCATGTGGGCCGATCGATGCACGACGGTTGCCTCGGGTGCGCTCTCGAGCGCGCGCATGATCCCGTCGCGTCCCGGATCGAGATTGGGGTCCATGGCGAGTACGCGACGGCCCGCTGCCTCGAGGGCTTCGAGCACGCCGGAGGCAGTCGCTTCTTCGTGCTCGGCGGGCCTTCCGATGGGGTGGAGGAGCAGCAGCGCGTCCGGGTCGCCGAACTCGCGCGCTCGCTCGTCGCTCATTGCCTCGACACGCTCAAGGCCATCGACAGCAGGCGAGCCGACGATGTGCACGCTCTCCGGGCGTTCACCCATTCGCACGATGCGCTGCGCGGAGGCGGGCGTCGCAGCCAGGTGCATGTGGGCGAGTTTGGTGGTGGCGTGACGAAGGGACTCGTCGGCGACGCCCTCGGCGCGGTCGCCTCCGTGGATGTGGGCGACGGGAATGCCGGCGATCGCCGCGGCTGCTGCTGCGGCGAAGGCCTCGATGCGATCACCGAGCACAACAACCCACGTGGGCTGCAGCCGCCGGTAGATGCGTGCGAACCGGTGCACGCCCTGGCCCGTGGCCTCGGCGTCGTCGAGGCGCGAGGTGCGCCCGGGCCTCTGCATGATGGCGGCGTCGGCGACGGGGAAGAGCTTCTTGACATCGCGATAGGTGAGGGCGGGCGTGACGAGGTGGGAGCCGGCGGCGACGACGAGGAGTTCCAGGCCGGGCTTGGTCTCGATCTCGCGCATGACGGGGACGAGAAGGCCGAAGTCAGCGCGAGAGCCGGTGACGACGAGGATGCGCTTGGTTCCCGCGCTCGGTGGCGGAAGCGGCTCGGCGAACTCGCCGGGCCGGACCGAGGGCTCGCCATCCCAGCCATCGCCGATCATGCGTCGGCCCTCATGGGATTGGACTTTCTCGTGAGCCGCTGGGAGAGGTCATTCATGACTGGGCGAGCGTAAGCGGGGATCTGACTTCTGGAATTCTTCGGATCGATCTTGCGGAAGACCCGTGCCCACTGGGCGTCGGATATCTGCGAGCGATCAGGATCCTGCCAGCGAATGACACGCTCGGCGAAGTGAGGGTAGTTGCCGACGGGTGCGGGAGGCATGTCCTTCGGATCCAGCGGGCGCGGGCCTCCGGGACGATGGCCATAGAGGTTGTAGCGGATGATGTGGCGGGCAACGCCCTCGGTCACGTTGCTCAGATCGTCACGCTTGAACCAAGCGCTCAGTGACTTGGGCGCTTCGGGGATGGCCGCTCGCAACGCTGTGGAGGACAGAGACGCTTCAGCGGATGGCGCGATTCGTGTCAACCACGCGAGACGCTCTTCGCGCGTCCAGAAGCGACAGTCGAGCGTCTGCCAGAGTCGGATCACGGACCCCGCTGGTGGCCGCATCATGATCAGGGGTTCGGCGAGCTTGATGATCTGACGCGGCGCTTTCCACCTGTGGAACGCGCCGACCTGATCGGAACCGATCAGTAAGCGGAGCTTCACGCGAGCGGGCAGAATCTCGCGGAGGCGCCTGAGGGTATCGATTGTGAACGAGGGCGTTGGCGTGTGCCCGTGTTCGCGAGCCCATGCCGCGCGGTCCAGTTCGTCGGTCCAGATAGACCGCTGGCCGGGAATGTCGATGGCGTATCGGAGCATGGCGAGCCGGTGCTCATCCGAGGCGATGACACCCTTCTTGTGCGGGCTGTGCGCAGCGGGGATGTAGAGGAGCCAACCTGTGTCGCCGAACATCGCTTGAGTGAGCAGCAGCGGGGCGAGGACGTGCATGTGGTGCGGCGGATCGAACGAGCCGCCGAAGACGACGACGGCTTTGACGTGGCGGGGAAGTTTGACGGGCGTGATCGGGGCGTTCCCCGAGCGCGGCTTCTTCGCGATTGTCCGCCCACTCCGTGACTTCGATCGCCCTGCGTCCACAGGCGCATGTTAGGGCGCGGATCTCTCATGCTCATCGGCAGAGATCCGCGCGGATGCTCTCTGGTTCTCACTCCAAAAGCGAAAGGGGCGCCCGGCCATTGCCGGACGCCCCGCGGTGCTTTGTCGTGTTTCCGAGTCAGCCTAGGTCACCAGCCTCAGGTGCTCGGCGCGCCCGAGCCGACGGGTGAGTCAGACGGGGCCGGCGTGGGCTCCTTCGGGTTGTCATCCGGGAGGAAGGTGAGCTTCTCCTCGCCTTCGACCTTGGTCACAGTGACAAGGTTCTTGTTGTGCAGGTCGCCTGAGAGGAGCATCTCGGAGAGCGGATCCTCGATGAACTGGCCGATCGCCCTGCGGAGGGGTCGCGCGCCGTAATCGGGGTTGTATCCGCGCTCGATCAAGAAGTCCTTGGCCGGCTGGTCCAGCTTGAGGTTGATTCCCTGAGCCGCGAGGCGGTTGCTGAGCTTGCTGACCTCGTACTCGATGATCTGCACGAGGTCTTCGCGCGTCAGAGGACGGAAGACGATGATGTCGTCGAGCCGGTTGATGAACTCCGGGCGGAAGAACCGCTCGATCTCCTTGAGGAGGATCGACTTGACGTTGTCGTGATCGACCGCGTCGGTGCGCTTCTGGAAGCCGAAGCCGCCGCCGCCCTTGATCAGATCCGCACCGATGTTGCTGGTCATGATCATGATTGTGTTGCGGAAGTCGACGTGGCGACCGAACGAATCCGTGAGGCGACCCTCTTCCATGATCTGGAGGAGCATGTTGAAGACATCCGGGTGCGCCTTCTCGACCTCGTCGAGCAGCACCACGCTGTAGGGCCTGCGCCGGATCTGCTCCGTCAACTGGCCACCCTCCTCGTAACCGACGTACCCGGGGGGCGCGCCGACGAGGCGGGAGACGTTGTGCTTCTCCATGTACTCGGACATATCGAGGTGGACGAGTGCATCCTCGTTTCCGAACATGAACTCGGCCAGCGCCTTCGAGAGCAGGGTCTTGCCGACGCCAGAGGGGCCGACGAAGATGAACGAGCCCATCGGACGCTTCGGGTCCTTGAGGCCCGCGCGTGCGCGTCGGATCGCCCGAGAGACCGCCTTGATGGCCTCCTCCTGGCTGATGACCTTCTTGTGCAGCTCGTCCTCGAGCTTGAGGAGGCGCTGGGCCTCGTCCTTCTCGAGCTTCTTGAGCGGCACGCCGGTCATCTTGCTGACGACCTCGGCGATGATCTCTTCATCAACGGTGCCGTCGTACTCCTGCGAGCGCGAACGCCACTGTTTCTGGATTTCTTCCTTCTTCTTCCGGAGTTGCTCGGCCTGATCGCGCAGCTCCGCCGCACGCTCGTAGTCCGCCGCTCGGACAGCTTCGTCCTTCGCGACTGTCAGCTTCTCGATCTCGGCCTCGAGCTCGGCGAGATTCGGCGGCTTGGTCATGCTCTTGATCCTGACCCTCGCACCGGCCTCGTCGATCACATCTATCGACTTGTCCGGCTGCACGCGCCCCGTGATGTACCGGCCCGAGAGCTCGACCGCGGCCTTGATCGCCTCGTCGGTGATGCGGACGCGGTGGTGCTGCTCGTACTTCTCGCGCAGGCCCTTGATGATCTCGAAGGTCTGATCGGCGCTGGGCGGATCCACCGGGATCGACTGGAATCGGCGTGCGAGCGCCGCGTCTTTCTCGATGTACTTGCGGTACTCGTCGAAGGTGGTGGCGCCGATGCACTGGATCTCGCCTCGGGCGAGCGCGGGCTTGAGCACGTTGGAAGCGTCGATCGCGCCCTCCGCGCCGCCAGCCCCGACCAGCGTGTGCAATTCATCGATAAAGAGGATCACGTTCTTGGCGCGACGGACTTCCGTCATGACCGCCTTGATACGCTCCTCGAATTGGCCGCGGTACTTCGTGCCCGCGACCATCATCGCCAGGTCGAGCACGACGAGGCGCTTGTCGTAGAGGATCTCGGGCACGTCGTTCGAGATGATTCGCTGCGCGAGGCCCTCGACGATGGCCGTCTTCCCAACGCCCGCCTCACCGAGAAGGACGGGATTGTTCTTGGTTCGGCGGCAGAGAACCTGCACCAGCCGCTCGATCTCATTCATGCGCCCGATCACCGGATCGAGTCCCGACTCTCTGGCGAGTTCGGTCAGGTCGCGTCCGAACGAATCGAGTGCTGGGGTCTGGCTCTTGCGTTTCCCGCCCCGGCCCTCGCCCGCAGCACCGGGCGACGATGGCCCGGAACCCGATGGGGAGACCGAAGTGGACTCCTCACTCTCGGTCCCGGCTCCGAGCAGATTGAGAACCTCTTCGCGGACCTCTTCGAGCTTCAGACCGAGATTCATGAGCACCTGGGCGGCGACGCCGTCGTGCTCGCGGAGCAGGCCGAGCAGCAGGTGCTCGGTGCCGACATAGTTGTGGTTGAGGTTGCGGGCCTCTTCGATGGCGTACTCGATGACCTTCTTGGCGCGGGGCGTCTGGGGCAGGCGTCCCATCGTCACCATCTCGGGGCCCGCCTTGACCAGTTTTTCAACCTCGAGACGCACCTTGCGCAGGTCAACGTCGAGGTTCTTCAGCACGTTTGCGCCGACGCCGGAACCTTCCTTGACGAGGCCGAGCAGGATGTGCTCTGTCCCGATGTACTCGTGATTGAACCGCTGGGCCTCCTGGTTTGCCAAGGCCATGACCTTGCGGGCTCTGTCGGTGAATCTCTCGAACATATCCATTCTCCTGAAGCGGGCTCTGTCGCCGGCTCGCTCTCCCCTTGGATGCCGCTGCCCGGTCTCTTGGTGGCCGCTTCGCCTGCTTTCACTCACGCGCCGACCAACCTGCGCCTCGGACACCCACTGTTGGATTCGCACGGTGGTACGAACCGGATGGGCTGAGGTTCAGGAATCGTTGGGGATGTGCAACGTGCAAAGCCCCGACGATTACCTTGGATCGGCTTCAAGGGGCGTGCCAGTTCGCCAAAGTGTCGCACGGATCGCAAACGAAGGTGGGAAGTGCCCACCCATCTGCCATCCCAACCGCCATCTGCCATTCAGGCACACGCGCGGATGTTGCGCACTTTCACGCAGGCCGCTGCGTTGTTCGGTTTCATTTCGCCTCTGGACAGGAACTCAAACCAATCGGATCAACTTGCGGCCGATCCATTCGGTGCATGCCAGAGTCAGGAAGACAATCAATGCAAGTGGCGTGTCCCAAAGCGTTTCCGTCGTGGGTGGAGTGACGATTCTCACCTGTCGGTTGGGCAGGATCTCGTCAAGATTCAGCAGATCTTGTAGTGTGAGCATCTGCCCGCCGGACTGTATGGCGAGGTCGGCCAGCAGCCCATGATCGGTCTCCGGTGTGCGCATCTCATTATCAGGCAAGATGATAGAGAGCGGTTGCTGGAGCCCGATCCCAGCCAGCAGGGGCTCGGCGGTTTCCACGCGATATTCACCCGGCTCCAGTGCAACCCACGCTCCGGCATAGGTCCGGACCCCGCCCCGAGCGACGCCCTCGGATTCCTGTTGCAGCCGCAGATTCACCGGTGCCCGCCCGACCGCATTCTCACCGACGGGAACAAGCCTCACGCGAATCGCAGCCGGAGCCGCATCAACTAGGGACTGATCGAGTAGCCGCACCGCGATCCTCACCGGCTGCTCCACCGGGACAACCGACTGCGACAACTCCAGCACGGCGGGCATCCCTGTCCGTGCGACGCTATCCCGTGCCAGCAGGCGAACGAGCGGCAGCCAGAATCGCTCCTGGAGCGTCTCGCCCTTCGCGTATCGCCAGCGCCAGGTCTCGTCCGTCGCGACGTAGATGACCCGCCCGGCTCCGTAGCGCATCGTCATCACGAGCGGTGTCGGCTCGCCCTGACCATCCGCCGGAACCGCCATCGCCAGCACCTCCGCGCTCGGCTTGACAGCACTCGGATCGATCCGCTGCGCCCAGCGCAACTGTGACCACCCGGTGTCCGGGCTCGCGAGCTGCGCAGGCCAACCTCGGGGCTGCGACAGGTTCAGCAGCCCGAGTCGCTCAGAAGCCGGTGTTGGCCTCACCACGACCGTGCGGTCCCAGATTCTCACCGACGCGCCGCCTCTCGCACCCGAGCCAGCTCCCATCGCGAATGGCAGGAGATCCGCAAGGGGCGTCTCGGCCCAGCCGCCCGGAGTCGAGCCGGAGCCAGCCATCCAGAGGAGCCCGCCGCCGCGCATCGCGACATGTTCGCGGATCTGCTGCAACTGCTCGGTCGTGAAGAGATCCGGCCGCAGGTCTCCCATTATCACAACGTCGAACGGAGCCCACTCCTCTGAGGATCGAGGGATCGAGCGGAGGAGCGAGTCGCCTTCCTGAAGGAATCGCCGCTCCACTGCGAGCAACAAGTTGGACGAGTTGATCGACCCCTCGCGGATCAGCAGGTTCTTGACGTACCGATACTCCCATCTTGGGTACCCGTCAAAGTACACTGTGCGGATCGGCCGGTCGAGAAGATCGACGCTGAACGACCGCTGGTTGTTCTCTGTGATGAGGTCGGGTCTGGTCGTCACGAGCCGCACCGTCCACTCACGCGCACCCGCATCGGTCTCCGAGCCGCTGAGCGTCAGGGCGAGTGAAGCAGGATCGTTCGGATCGGGGCTCGCCTCCGAGAGAGGTCGGGACTCGAACACCTTTCCGGTCAACTGGTCCACCAGTTCGACGGTGGTGTCACCACCCGCCGTCGCGCTCGCATCCCCCCGGCGTTCCACACGCACCTGAACCGGGATTGTGTCGCGCACAAACGCGACAGTGGGGGCCTCCACGCGCGTCACGGCGAGATCGCCGATCGGGCTCGGGCTGCCGAGGGCGTACGGGAAGACCGGGATGCGGTCCCCCTGCAGCCGACGCATGAGCCCCTTGTCGGGACGCTCGGCCGTTCGTCCGTCGCTCAGCAGCACGATCCCGGCCACCGGGCGTGCCGCGGTTCGCGCGAGCGCCTGCGACAAAGCGGTCGAGATCGACGTTCGCGTCCCGATCGCAGGCGGCAGGTCGATCGGCCCGAGTCCCTGCTCATCCTCGATGGTCCCGATCGGGTACGCGCTCGCGTCAAACCCCATGACCAGCAACTCGCGTTCAGCCGCGATCCGTTTGAGCGACGGGTACGCGCTCGCGAGGGCCGCGCGCAACTGCTGGTCGCGGGTCGTCCGAGATGCTCCCGCGAGCGCGGGCTCGACATCGGCGACCTGCATCGATCCCGAGCGATCGGTGAGCACAACGACCCAGTCCGGCTCGATCGTCTCGTTCTGCCGTTCCAACCGAGGCCCAAGGATCAGCAGCACGACAAAGAGCATCAAGAGCATGCGAACCGTCGCGAGTGCGATCCGTGATCGTCTGCCGGCATCGAGCTTCCAATATGCCCACCCCGCAAGCAGCGCCGCCGCACCGATCACAAGAGCCCAGCCCCATGGCGCGAGCGATCGCGCCAGGCCGAGGCGCACGCCCTCATCACCGAATCGCAGCGCCTCGGTCCCGAGCAGTTGGTTCAGGAACTCGTTCACGCGCCGGCCCCCCCGACGCCGGTGCGTCCCGTGATGATCTCATCGCCCTCGCCGAAGATGCGAGCGTGGCTCGACCACCGGGCGAGAGCGAGCTCGATCAGCGCCAAGGCGAGAGCCGCAACGAGGAACACGAGTGATCGATCGGGTGTCGCCCGTGATGCGACCAGTGCGCTCGTGAGAGCGCCGGACCCCGGAGCGGTTTCTGCCCCGAGTTCGATCACGGTTGCGTTCGGCGCCGCCGAAGCGATCCACGCACGTACGACCTGTGGCGCCATGGGGTTTGTGTCGCTGGCATGCGTATCCGGCGCGATCGAGAGCCACGCCCGCGTCATCCCCTGCGCATCCATCGCCCGATAGATCCCGGCCCGACGAATGGCCGGAGCCGCTGCGCCGCCGGAGTCGATCGCGATCGACACGCCGGCCTCTGGCGGGCGACGATCATCACCATCGAGCGAAACGCTCGCCGCACGGAGGTCGGTCGTGCCCGCCGGGAGCGCCGGGCTGGACCCGGCAAGCGAGTGCCACGCACCGCGCGCAACGCCGACACCCTGCCGGACGACCTCTTGCACCAGCGGAACAACAAGCGGCTTCGCGGGCAGGTCCGTCCACGCCAGATCCAGCGACGTCGCGAGCATCACCACCAGACCGCGCCCGCCCGCCGTAGTTGCCGCGGCTTGCGGGACCGACGCAACCAAGAGGGGTGTTCCGTCGCCCAGCGAAAGCAGTGCGCCCTCGCGCCGCTCTCCGTCGATCGAGACGGGCAGCACCCGGCGCACCATGACCGATCGTGCCAACTCGGGCAGCTCCGCCCGCACCAACGACAACAGGTCGGTGCTCGCAGCCGGGCCCGTCGAGGCATCGATCGCGAGCGGCGATTCAGGGTCCCGCGCCTCTCTCCCGATCGTCCATCCGAGCTCCATCGCGGAGAGCTGGTCCGCCCACAGGTGTATCGCAACATCCTTCGGCGGCACAACAATCAGCAGCCCGCCCTGTCGCACGAACGCGCCGATGGCCTCCCAACCGGTCTGGTCCAGCGACTGCGGCGCACACAGAGCCACCGCGTCGAACCCTGCCAGACGCGAGGTCGTGATCGCGTTCGGCTCTACTCGCGCGGTCTCGATATCCGCTCTCGCTCCCGCGCCCAGACCCGAGATCGCGGGTGCGCTAGGCTCGAGCGCGAGCGTGACCCAATCCGCCGCATCGAATCGATTCAGTCCCCCGCCCTCTCCCGGCTGCTGGAAGCGTCGCGGCGCGACGACCGCAACGCGGATCGAGTCTCGAAACTCGATCACTCGCTGCACCGAATCATCGGCGCCGAGCGCGTCGTGATCCGTCGAGGCCGCGATGACGCGGGACGCCCGTCCGCCCGACTCCGGTGGTCCCACATCCGCCTGCATGATGACGGTCGAATCCTGCTGGCCCGCTTCAAATCGTGCCATCGCCTGTCCCAGAGTCTCGGTGCCACCACCCTCGCGCGTCGTGAGCACCCGTACCGATCGCGTCGACGCGGTTCCAATCTCCGGCCCCGCCCGGCGCAGCGTCACGCGCACCTGGTTCGACGCCGCGAGCGAACGCCCACCGGTCACCACCGATCGCAGAGGTTCCACGCTCACGATCGCCGTGTTGCTGATGCCATCCGCACGAACCGCCGACATCAGCACAGCGTCTGGTGACGGCTCGATGGTGCCCAGAGGCGACTGCAGGTCGACGGAGCCCGCGAGAAACTCTGAGAGTACCGCGACCACCACGCGGGGCCGGTCTTCCACTGGCCCGGCGACAACTGCTCCGTTGATCGTCGCGATCGCGCCCGCGAGATCCGCTGCGGCATCGGTTGGCGTCAGCCGCTCGATGATCCCCCGCAGCGCACCGATATCGCTCGTCGCCGGAATCACCACGCCCTGTGCAGGCCTGGAGAGCGTGACGAGCGAGGCTGTATCTCCCGAGCCCGGGTTGAGCTGGGCCATGAGGGATGCGGCCTGCTCCTTGTGCCGCTGCAGCGCGCCGTCCGCGCCGGATGTGAGGGAGTCATCGATCAAGAGGATCAGCGATGTCGGCCTGGGACCAGCGCCCAGACCCGATGCCGCGCCTCCACCGATGAGCAGGCGCCCGAGCGCAACGGCAATGCACGCGACCAGCAGGCAGCGTGTCGCGAGCAGCAGCAACTGCTCCAGGATCAGGCGCCGCCGGCGTTGCTTGTACGCCTCCAGCAGGAACTTCATCGCCGCCCAGCGCACGGGCTTGACACGCCTGCGAATGAGCAGGTGGATGATGATCGGCAGCGCGATTGCGCCGAGTCCGACCATTGCGAGTGCTGGATGCAGGAAGTTCATGCGATGCGTTTCATGCCTCTATGGATCGTTCTTGCCCATCGCCTAAGCGTGCTTTGACCGCTTGATCTGCGCGTTGCGACGCGCCACGAACTCCGCCAGTGTCGGCCCCAGCCACTCGTGCGTGCTGACCAGCTGATGGTCGAAGCCGAAGGCCCGCGTGAGCCGCTCAACGCCATCGAGATGTTTCTGCAAGGCTTCGAGGTACGCCGGTCGGATCGCTCGGGGGTCGATCTTGACCTGTCCCTCGCCCTCCAGGCCGATGAACGGGGCCTCGTCGTGCAGGTCGAAGACCAGCTCGGCCCGATCCAGCACCTGGAAAAGGATCACATCGTGCCCGCGGTGGCGGACGCGTGCCAAGGTTGTCCGAAGTTGCTCAAGATCCACGAAAAGATCGCTCACAATCGCCAGGAGGCACCGGTTCGTCAGCTTGCTCATCGCCTGCTCGACGGCACGAGGGAGATTGGTCGGTCGGTCCACCGGATGCGTCGAGAGCGCGCCGACGATCTGCCGCCACACACCCTGCGCGCTGGAACGCTTGAGTTGAGCGCGGACCTCGTCCGCGTAGACGAGGAGCCCGACGCGATCCCCCTGCTGCAGTGTGATGTACGCGATGGCGGCGGCGATTGCCGTGGCATGGTCGAACTTGCTCCAGTATGGGCGTCCGTCCGGGCTGGCCTTCCGCCCGACGCCCGAAGCCTCCTCGAACGAGCGCGAACCAAAGTCCATCGACCCCGACGAGTCGACAAGAACCATCAGGTCGAGGTTCGTCTCCTGCTGGTACTGCTTCAGGTGGAGTTTGTCCGTGCGCCCATAGACCTTCCAGTCCAGGTGCCGGATGTCGTCTCCCGCGACGTAGGGCCTGTGCTGCGCGAACTCGACGCTGAACCCGTTATAAGGGGAGCGGTGCGTCCCGCTCATCACACCCTCAACGATCATCTTTGCCCGCAGCTCGAAGGACCCAAGGCGGGCGAGTGTCTGAGGGTGCAGGTACAGCGACGCATCGCCTTCGGGCAAGACACCCCGGCGACCTCCGGTCGCTACTCCCGCATCGCTCCCTCGTTCTCCCGCCTCCGTGCTCATGAGTTGAATGGTACCGAGAGCGTCCCACCAGGGTTCGGGCCCGGCTCCTTTCCTCCTGAGGCGGTCCGACGCCCGGTGAAGCGCGACGCCTCGCCTTCCCAACAACGGTTCTGTCGGAGGGCAACAATTCCTATCGCCCACACCCCCTCCGACCGGAGGGCCATCCCCCATGCGATCCACACCAGTCTCCTACATCCTCTGGCTCTTCTGCTTCATCGGCCTCTGCGGCTTGCACCGCTTCTACCACGGCCGCTGGATCACCGGGCTGATCTGGCTCTTTACATTCGGTCTGCTGGGCCTCGGGCAGATCATCGACCTGTTCCTGATCCCCGGCATGGTCCGCGTCAGCAATCTGGAGAACAGGGTGGATCGGCTCTCGCATGGCGGCGGATACCGCGACGCCCTTCGCACGGCCTGACGCCCTGGCTCTAACGCTGTCCCGACGCCATATCCACTAGGATCGTCTGCGGCGAATCAGCCCCGCGCGAGCGACTCAGATGCGCCCGTGATCGGTGCTCTCGTCCGCAGGAACGACGTGGCGGATGTGCGCCGTGGATGAGCCATGACTGAGTCCGAATCCTCCGAAACAGGGCGGCCGTCCCGCCGCCTCCCGCGCGTGGTCGTGCTCCTGAGCTGGGTCTCGCTCCTCGCGGACATCTCCGGTGAGATGATCTACCCACTGATCCCGCTCTTTGTGGTCGGGGTTCTCGGCGCTTCGGCGACCACCCTTGGTGGAATCGAGGGTGCCGCGGCAATGGTTGTCGCGGTGATCACCGGGTGGGTCGGCTTTCGCAGTGATCTCACGCGCAAGCGGGTTCCCTACATCCGAATCGGCTACGGACTTCCCGTTGCAGGAAAGGCCATGCTCGCCCTCGCAGGTGCGTGGCCCATCGTGCTCGCCGGACGATTGACGGATCGACTCGGAAAGGGGCTGCGTTCCAGCCCTCGTGACGCCATGATCGCCGACGCAACCACGCCTGAGATCCGCGGACGCGCCTTCGGGTTCCATCGCGCCATGGACACGGCTGGGGCGATGATCGGCGTGCTCCTCGCCGCGCTCTTGCTCTGGTGGCTCACCGGCACACCGACCGGGTCGCACTCGTCCTCGGGAGGCGCTTCGCCTGCCCCCGGCGACATGAGCTCCGATGGTCGCGCGTTCCGAATCATCTTCGCGGTCTCCGCCGCGCTGGGACTCGCGGCTGTTGCGCTCACGTTCCTCGTTCGCGAGCCCCAAGCCCCATCCGAGGCTTCCGTTTCGGTTCCGAACGCTGCGATTCGCTCGCCGACATCGCGCGCGGGCGGCCCATTCGGCCTCCCTCCTTCATATTGGAGGACCGTCGCGATCCTGCTGGTCTTTGCGTTTGCGAACTCGAGCGACGCGTTCTTGCTGCTCCGGGCCCACGATCTCGGGCTCTCGCCGTGGATGATCGTCCTGGCCTACGCACTCTTCAACCTCGTCTATACATTGGCTTCCTACCCGGCGGGCATCCTCAGCGACCGAATCGGCCGCTGGCGGGTCATCGCCATCGGGTGGACGATCTACGCGCTGGCATACGCCGGCTTCGCGTTGACTGGCGCGCCGGAAGTGTGGCCGCTCTTTGCACTCTACGGCGTGTACATGGCGTTGACCGATGGCGTAGGCAAGGCACTCGTGACGGATCACGCGCCGCGCGACAAGCGTGGGACTGCCTTGGGGGTCTACGCCATGGCGAGCGGGCTGGTCGCGCTCCTGGCGAGCGTTGTGGGCGGCGTGCTCTGGGACCGCGTTTCGCCCTCCGCAACATTCGGAGTTGGGGCGATAGTGGCGGGGGTTGCGGTCGTGCTGATCCCGCTGCTCAGGCCCCGGATCGCTCGGGCGACATGAGCCGGCGCCGGCGCGTCACGACCCACCACAAAGCGACGATGTAGATCACGGCGCTCGCGACGGAGGTGACGATCGTGATACCGGTCATGCCGGTCAGTCCAACGACAGCGAACGGGAGTGACGGGATCGATCGCGTCGAGAAGCCCCGGCTCGCCAGCACGACGCCGCGCGGCCCGAGATTGCCCGGCCCGATCACTGCGAGCGCGCCGGCGTGTGAGCTATCGATCTCCTGCAGGATCTGTGCTGCGGCGACGCGACGCTCCTCTTCGTCGAAGGCGACGCCCGCGCGCTCCAGCCAATCGGCGACGTCTTCGATCTGGATCCCTTTCCCTTCGCGGATCGTCTCGCCCGCATCGGAGCGGGTGACGAACTGTCCGTCCTTCACGTCGTGCAGGATGTGGAACGCGCCGGTCGTATCGGGGCGATCGGCGGTCATGGCGAGCGTCGCTCCCTTCGGCAGCAGCACCAGCACGACCTCGCCGCGGGTCGGGGAGTTGACGCTCGGGCCGACGACTTCGCGGTGGACCAGGAAGCTGACCTGTGGCAGAGGTTGGGGGCGCCCGTTGATCGGAGGCGGCTGGAGCGTGGACATGCCGGACTGACGGGTGTGCTGGTTCCATCCGGCGAACTGGCAGAGGCCCACTGTCAGGCCGGTCAGGAGGAACGCCATCGCGAAGGCCATGAGCGTGAGGGCGAAGAGGGCTCCGGGCATGCTTCCACGGTGCCGGAACATGAGCCATGGGGTGGCGATGCCGACAGTGCTGACTTCTGATCCGCACTCCGGGCAGCGGGTCCAGTGGGTGTAGGCGTAGCCGCACCTGCCGCACGAGCCGCCGGGTTCGACGGCGCGGGGCACCCTGCAGACGCGCAGCACGGCGGCGATTCCCATCCATACCGAGAGAGCACAGAGGGCGAGAATGACGATGGGGCCGAAGGCCATCATGGGTGGAGTCTATTGATTGGGACTCGGTGCGGACGGCTTGGCGGCGAAAGCGAAGGCCTCGGCACGCTTTCGCAAGGACCAGCGGACTCCGAGGAACGCCAGAACGACACCGAGAGCGAGGATGACCCATCGGTGATACGGGCCATAGTGTCCGAAGATGGGAACTGGCAGAGCGGGAATCGACGTTCTTTGGACCGACGACGACGCACGAAATCCCGACAGCGTTCCCCTCCAGTTGTTGCTGGAGTCCGCGAGCGACTTACTCGTCTCTTCAGCCGAAGGGTGAATCGGGTTGTCATCCCCGTAGCCACCGGCTGCATAGAGGGCGGCCACGGCCAGCGGCGTGAAGCCGTCGTACATCGCGACTGAGTGGCCGGATCGATCCAGGATAGTGACTTTGCCTGACTTGTAATCGAACTCCGCCGACGCGACAGGGCCGAGCGACCAGATCGCTGGGCTCGGGTTTGCGTCGCCGTGCAAGACTACTCGCATGGTTCCGTCGCGTACGACGTTGCGCATCTGTAGGCCCTCAACCTCGATGATGAACCGGACCGGCCGGTTATTGGCATCGCTCGCGTCGGCGGAATGCCACACGTCAATCTTGGTATAGCCAGCCAGTTCAATGAGATGATCCGCAATGTCGCTCATCACACCAGCGCTCACAAGTCCAACGAATAGCCAACCCAGCACGACACCGGAAGGGTCAACGCGGAACTTGGTCCAGAGCGCGGGCGTCAGCACTCCGGAATGGGCGGCGGAGCGCCCACATTCGGGGCAGATCTGCCATCCGGAGTAGCCGTATCCGCAGTTTGCACAGATTGCGCCGTGCCGACATGCCTTTGGCATGCGGCTACCTCGGCGAATCGCGACCAGCACGACCACAGCGACTACAACCAGCACAGCAAGCGGCACGGCAGATCCCATACCTGCAGTGTACTGACTATGCACTACCATCCCCCATGCCCTCACCCTCCATCACCCGCATCGGCGTGCTCACCGGGGGCGGCGACTGCCCCGGCCTCAATGCTGTCATTCGCGCCGTCGTCAAGGATGCCGCTAGCCACGGCATCGAGACCGTCGGCATTGAGGACGGTTTCCTCGGGCTCATCGAGAATCGCGTCCGGCCGCTCACGCCGGACGATGTCTCGGGCATCCTTGCCGACGGAGGCACCATCCTCGGCTCGTCGAACAAGGCCAATCCCTCGCGGTTTGCCTGCGGCATGCTCCCCGATGGCTCTCCCATCATCGAAGACCGCACTGATTTCTGCATGAGCGTCATCGAGCGCCACGGGTTGCAGGCCCTCGTCGTCGTCGGCGGAGATGGGACCATGTCGTGCGCGGAGATCATGGTGCAGCGCGGTGTGCGCTGCATCGGCGTGCCCAAGACGATCGACAACGACATCCACGGCACCGACCTGACCTTTGGCTTCTCCACCGCTGTGCAGACGGCGACGGACGCGATTGATCGCGTGCGGACGACCGCCGCCAGCCACCATCGGGTGATGGTGGTGGAGGTGATGGGGCGGAACGCGGGGTGGATCGCGCTGCACGCGGGTGTCGCCAGTGGCAGCGACATCATCCTGATCCCCGAGATCCCATTCAGCATCGAGAGCGTCTGCGACCAGATCCGCGAGCGAGCGGGGCGCGGTAAGCGGTACAGCATCGTGTGCGCGTCAGAAGGCGCGCGGCCCGTCGGCGGAAAGGCCTTTGTCGAGCGGATCGTCGCGACGAGCCCCGATCCGATCCGGCTCGGGGGGATCGGGCGTGCGGTGGCCGATCAGATCGAGGAGCGCACGGGGATCGAGTCGCGGTATGTGGTGCTCGGACACGTGCAGCGCGGAGGAACCCCCGTCGCGCTCGATCGCGTCCTGGCCACGCTCTTTGGCGACCACGCGATGGAGTTGCTGAAGTTCGGCTCTGGGCCCGCTCGCGACATGGACGCCTCACGCGGCTCTCGTCTCGTTGTCTGGAAGGACGGCCGGCTCGGTGACATCGCGCTCACCGAGGCGAGCAACAAGCAGCGGCTCGTGGCGCCCGACCAGCCCCTGCTCGCGGCGGCGCGGAGCGTGGGGACATCGTTCGCCGAGGCCTGAGCTTCGACTCGAAATCGTGTGCAGGTCAGGACTCGCTCCGTACGCCCCGAACTCTTGACCTCGCGAGGTGAGCGAAGAGACGAAGCCGGAACAAAAAAGAACCGGGCGGACCTTGCGGCCCGCCCGGTTGAGATTCACTGATTCACGCCCGTTGCTTCAGGCTCGGTGCGTGTGTCTCAGCTCTGTATCAGAACAGGAGCTGGAACTGGGCCCGGATGCCCCACTGATCATCGTCGGGAGACGTGAGCAGGTTGATGCCGGTGCTGGGGGAGACGATCTCGGTGTCCGTGGTCGCATCGAGGTACCACAGGAGGTCGAGCGTGAACTTGGCGGCGTGGGACTCCTCAACGAAGTAGTGGTTCCAGCCGAAGGTCAGCGTCGTGAAATCGTCATCGCCCGAGCGATCGTCACCGGGGAAGAGCATGTCCCAGCGAGCGAAGAGCTCGTCCTTGTTGGTCACGAAGACGCCGCCCTGGACGTTGAAGCCCCAGTCGTCGCCGTTGTAACCGCCATCGACGTCGGTGTCGGTCCAGACGACCGAGCCGAAGAGGTTCCAGCCCTTGCCCTCGACGCTGATGTCAGCCGTGAGGCCGAACAGGTCCGCGTCGACGGTGCCGCCGGTCTCGCCGCCGTTCTGCCAGTGGACCGCGCCACCGAAGAGCATGCCGACGTTCTCGGCGGAGCGCCAAGAGGTGAAGTCCTTGAAGCGGGCCCAGGAGCCAATCGTGTTGTACTCGATGCGGCCGGTGAGGGCATAATCGGCCTCAGCGGAGCTGTCGAAGTCGGAGTTGGCCGTGCCGAAGCCGTCGGTGAACGCACCGAGGATGCGGAAGTTATCGTTGTGCCACTCGAGCTGGATGCCCTGGCTGCGGTCCTGGTTGAAAGTCTCGTTCATGGTCGAACGATCCGCGGCGAGCTGGTACTTGCTGGAGACGAGCTCCTCGCGCATCCAAGGAGCCTTGAACTGGCCCCAAGTCATGGTCATGTTCTCGTTGAAGTCGTAGGCAACCCAGGCGTCCTCGAGGACGAAGTCGCCGCCGCCGCTGCTGAACGAGCCGACCGTGCCGGTGCCGTCAGAGACATCGGTGTCGCTGTCGCCCCGGTTGAACGCGCCCACAACCTTGTAGTGCAGGTTGGGGTTGATCACGTTGCCCCAGAACTCGAGCTTCGTGCGACGGGTCTGGAAGCCCTGCGTGAACTCGTCATTCACATCGGGGCCGGAGTCGTCGTCGCGGAAGTTCATGTTGTAGCGGAACTGGACCTGACCGCCGACGTTCAGCCGGAAGTTGTCGCCGTCCGCCATGTAGAAACCCTTCTCATCGTGACCAGCGTCGGCGCCGGCGGCGAGGAGAGAGGTACGGTTGGCCGCGTCGGCCTTCATGTTGGCCAGCTCAGCGCGAGACTGGTCAAGGGTGGGGTCCTGAGCGCTGGCGATGGTTGCCAGGCCCGCCACGAGAAACAGTGCAGTCGTCTTCTTCATGCGTAACTCCTTCGAAGGGTTGGGCGTCATGTTAGCACCCACAAGTTCCAATGCTAGTCCAGACTACGGTTTTCCACATGCCGCTATTCGGCCCTGCACGTACGGCGTTTGTTCTCACAGGGCTCGATTGGTCCGCTCGCTCAATCGGTCCGAACGTCCGAATGTTCAACACAATCTCGAATAAATATGCTAGTACTTACTTGCAACACTGTCCAATGGCTGTTTGCCAAGATTCGACTGGCTCTCGCCAGATTCTGAGTCGGATCGATCGTCGCGGCAAGATCGCAAATCCACCTCGCCGTTGGAGCCGCGCAGATTCAAACCTTCGCGCAAACCAAACACGCCGGGGCTGGCAAGCAACACGACCCGATGGCTACGCTCTTCACACTCGGATCGGGTTTCGGTCGTTGATCTCTAAACCCTTGTAAACAGGCGGTTTGAGCATGCCATCCCAAGCCCACATCCTGGTGGTGGACGATGAGCGAGATCTCGTCGACCTCGTGTCGTACAACCTCAAGCGGAGCGGTTATGAGACCTCCTTCGCTCACGACGGGCGCCAGGCGCTCCAGCAAATTTCAAAAATACACCCAGATCTGGTGATTTTGGACGTGATGATGCCAGGCCTCTCGGGCACGGAGGTGCTGACACGATTGCGGTCCGAGCCCGCGACGGCGAAACTGCCCGTCATCATGCTGACGGCCAAGAGCGAGGAAGTCGACCAGATCGTCGGCCTGACGGTCGGCGCCGACGACTACGTGACCAAGCCCTTTTCCGTAAAGGTCCTCATGGCGCGCGTCGAGTCGCTTTTGCGGCGCTCACGCGGTCCCACGCAGGGTCGGCAAACGCTCGAGCTCAGAGGGGTCCACCTTGATCTCGGCACCCATCAGGCTTCGGTCGACGGCGAACAGATCAAGCTGACGGTCACCGAGTTCCGGCTTCTGGCGTCGCTCCTTCAGGCCGACGGGAGAGTCTTGAGCCGCTCGGCGCTCATGTCCCGCGCGATGGGGCCCGGCATCACCGTCACCGAACGCACCATTGATGTGCACATCACCGCGATTCGCCGCAAGCTCGGGCCATGGGCGGATCTGGTCAAGACAGTTCGGGGAGTTGGCTACCGCATCGCCGACGAGCCGGATGGCGCAGAAGAAAGTGCCCGGGCCTAGGCCCTGCAGCTCTCGATCGCACGCGTTCGCAGAGCATGAGATACTGAGCCACCCATGAGCACCGACGGTCGCCACATCCAACAGGCCGCCCGCGTCATCGCCCGCGCCCGCGCGATCGCCGTGCTCATGGCGGTACTGCTCCTGCTGCTGGCTGCTGGCATGGCGCTCGGGCTCGCAGTCTGGATCGCGACGCTCGCGCTGCTCGTCATCGGTGCGGTTGCCCTCGTCGCGTTGATCCGCGTGGGAGACATGCTCCGTGGCGCGGTCGATGCCGAGCGAGCGGAGATCCTCACGACGCTCGCCGCTCGTGCCATCGGCGGCGCACCGCTCTCTGCGCCGACCGCGGACGCGCTCGCGGACCGCTTGGAGGCCGAGCGACTCTCGCTGGAATCACGCGTCGAAGCGATGCGCGAGCTGGTCGATCTGGTCGAGTTCGCGACCATCGGTATCGACCCTTCCGGTCGCGTCTGGCTCGCCAATGCCGCGGCACGCGAGCTGCTGGGGCCACAGATCGAAGGACGCGCGATCGACCAGATCTTTACGCTCCCGGAATTGGTGGCGATCGCCGCCGGAGCACGTCGCGGTTCGGTGCGTCAGGCGCGGGTGCGGCTTCCACGCTCGACGGGCAATCTGATCCTCGATGTCTCCGCGTGCCCCCTGCGCCCGCTGCCGGCCCGGGCAGACGACAAACCCACACGCTGCAGCGCGGTGATGACGTTTCGCGACGTGACGGACCTTGCGACTGCGATGCAGCTCAAGACCGACTTTGTGGCCAACGCTTCCCACGAGTTGCGGACACCCTTGGCGGCCATCCGCGCCTCCGTTGAGACAATCGAGGATGCCGCCGGCGACGACCCCGAGGCCAGGGCCAGGTTCCTCCGCACCATCGCGAGCGCGGCGACCCGACTCGAGGAACTCTGCCGCGACCTGCTCGATCTATCCCGAGTGGAAACGACCGAGGTGCCCGTTGAGTACGCGCTCATCGCGTTCCATAACCTCGGGAAGGAGCTGGGCGAGTTCTTCGAGACGGCCTGCGTTGAGCGTCGGCTCACGATCGAGTTCTCGGCCGATCCCGGCGCCGCCCTGATCAGGAGCGATGCGCGAGTGCTCAACCTGATCCTCCGCAACCTCGTGGAGAACGCGGCCAAGTTCGCGTTCGAAGGCACCGCGATCCGAGTGGTGGCCAGGGTGCAGAAGCCGGAGCTGGCTGGCCAGGCATCCGCGCGGCGCGACCTCGTGATCGAAGTCATCGATCGAGGCATCGGGATCCCGATCGGGCTCCAGCCACGCATCTTTGAGCGGTTTTTCCAGGCGGACCCCGCACGGGCCGGCAACGGCAAACGCGGCACCGGCCTTGGTCTGGCCATCGTCAAGCATGCCGTGCGCACGCTCGGTGGCCGGATCTCCGTCGAATCCGTCTGGAAACAGGGCACGACGATGCGGGTCGAACTCCCCGACGCCATCCCAGCACCCTCGGACCTCGCCGACTCTGGCTCGCTTCCTACCACGTGATGCGATAGACGCTGCGCCCGCGCAGATTCTCCAGGCGCTTCGCGACCGATTTCACGATGAGCTGCTCGGTCTCGGGATTACCGAACCTCCCCACGCGGCAGGACAACTGCACTGGCACCGGTCCGTTCTCGCGATCGGGCGTGCCGACACGCACCAGCAGCTCGCCCGGCTCATCGCGCGCCGTGCGCAGCTCCCACACCCTCGTTCCATCCTTACGCACTTCCATTGAAACCGGCGCGACGCCGGCTCGTGCGAGGGCCGCGTCGACAGACACATCGATGTCGTTCGCGTCTCCGAAGCCGTATCCCGCGACCTCGGCCCCCTGCTTCCTGTCGAGGGTCGCGGGCATCCCGTCGCATCCAAGACAAAGGACCGCGAGACAGACACCCAGGACCAGCTGAATACGAAGGATGGCCATGTGCGGACGCCTCGAAGTGGGGGACGTAGCGGTTGTACGGTTGACGTAAGGAATCGAACTGTCCGATCTATACATACACTCCTCGCGCATCTGAAAGCATGGACTATCCGACCTCGCCCGTATTTGTCTTGGAGCTCGGTCCCGTTGGAACTCACGATACACGTACCCGCCGGTCCCGAGCGCGTCGGCGTCATCGGCTCCGCCGAGCGGAACCTCAAGATGCTGCGCGAGGCTCTGGGGGTCAATGTCACCGCACGTGACGATACCATCCGTTTGAGCGGCGATCACGTAGCGGTCGGAGTCGCCCGCGCCGTGATCGACCGCATCTCTCGCGCCTCGCGTCAGGGCCAGCCTTTCACCCGCGAGCAGGTGCTTGAGCTCATCGCGAGCGAATCCGGGCAGAGAGAGCAGAGCGGGAATCGCGAGTTTCGACTCTCCGCCTATGCCGGGGGTCGCCAGATCAATCCGAAGTCCGGCAACCAGCGAGCCTATCTCGACGCCATCAACGCGAACGATCTCGTCATCGCGACCGGGCCCGCTGGCACCGGCAAGACCTATCTCGCCGTCGCTGCTGCAGTCCACCTGCTCCGCACGGAGCAGGTCCGGAAGGTGATCCTCGTGCGCCCGGCCGTGGAGGCCGGCGAGAAGCTCGGGTTCCTCCCCGGAGACATCGAGGCAAAGGTCAATCCGTATCTCCGCCCGCTTCTGGACGCGCTCCACGACATGATGGATTACTCCCAGATCCGTCGCTTTATGGAGAGCGACGTGGTCGAGCTCGTGCCGCTCGCGTTCATGCGGGGCCGGACGCTCAACAACTCCGCGATCATCCTCGACGAGGCCCAGAACACCACGCGGGGCCAGATGCAGATGTTCCTCACCCGGATGGGCCACGGCTCGAAGGTGATCATCACCGGCGACACGACCCAGATCGACCTCCCGGATGCCGCCGATTCGGGATTGATCGACGCGGTCCGCCGTCTCAGCCATGTGCAGGGGATCGGCATCGTCGCGCTCACGCGAGAGGACGTCGTCCGCCATCCGCTGGTGCAGCGGATCGTCGATGCCTACGCGATCGATCGCGAGCGAACAAACGGTGTCGCCGCCAACGGCAGTGGGGCGGGCGCCAGCGCATGAGCGGATCTCCATCCAGATCGTTGCCCAAGAACTCGCGCCGGCCGGGTCGTCCGCGACGGGTCTCGCGTCTGAAGGGACCATCGCTCCGCGATCGAGTCGGGACGATCCTCCAATCGCCCCGGTTCGGTTGGGGCGCAACGATCACGATCCTGTTCGTCGCCTCCTGCTGGGCCCTGACCGTGTGGACGCGGGCGCACCCGCTTGTTGCACCGGGCAGGGTGATGAACTGGACCCATCTCTCTCGTGTCGAATTCCAGGTTCAGGATCCGGAAACGACGCGGAGGCGTCGCGACGAGGCCCGGGAGCGCACGCCGCGCGTTTATACCGCCGACGACGCGATGTTCGAGGAGATCACCAAGTCTCTGACCAACCTCCCTGCGACGCTCGCGGGCGTCGAGAACTTGGAGCAGGTCGATTCATCCATCCGGGCTTCATTCGGCTTGACGCCCGAGATGCTGATCCAGCTCCGGTCGCTTCCGGCGACGACACCCGAGGGCGTGCCCGCGTGGTCCGAGCGCGTCGGCCGTCTGATGGAGCAGCTCAAGCGCCGACCGATCCTCGACAAGAACACATATCAGAAGGAGTCCCAGGAAGGCCTCCACGCGACCATCGTGCTCGCTTTCGCCAAGGGCATCACGCCCGGCATCAATCGACGGGCCGTGCTGAACCTCGACGACCCCGTCCACCTCGCCGAGGACGTGCGCGCCATGGCAATCCAGGCCGGGTTCGCACCCGCGCTCGCCGATATGTCCGCGAACCGGCTCCGCGCCATCGGTCGACCGACATTCACGCTCAACACGACAGCCACGGCCGACGCGCAGAAGATCGCGGCCGACGAGGTGAAGCCCGAGGTCCGCACCATCGCCGCAGGACAGGTGATTTTCCGGCGTGGAGAGATCCTGACCCAGGCGCAGCTCGACCTGGTGCGCGCGGAGCTGATCGCGTGGAATCAGGGAGCGGAGCGTTGGAAGCTCGTGGTCCGCAACGTGAGCCTGCTCGGCGCCGTCACCGCGATCGGCCTGGCCATGGCCGGTTACGCGGTGCTCTTCTGCCCCGCCGTTCGCAGAAATCCGCTCCGAATGGCGGCCCTCTCCACGCTCGCCGTCGGCATGCTCGCGCTCGCGTGCATCGGAACCGTCGCCGACCCGCGGCTCCTGGGCTTCACCGTGACCGCACCGACCGTCTTCTTTGCGGTCATCGTCGTCATCGCCTACGACCAGCGCGTCGCGCTCGCCTTCGGCGTCCTCCACGCCATCCTCGTCTGCATCGCTCTCAACCAGCCCATCGGCACGCTCGCGCTCATCATCGTCGGCGTCGGCGTCATGGTCTGGCGCCTCGACGAGATCCGCCACCGCAACTCGCTCGTCACCACGGCGATCATCGATGCCATCGCGATGGCGGGTGGCATGATCGTCGTCAGTCTCATCGATCGCCCCATCTCCGAGGCCACGCTTTTGCACGCCGGGTACGACGCTGGCTGGGCCGCCGCCGGCGGACTCACCGTCGGCTTTGTCGCTCTGGGTCTGCTCCCCACGATCGAGCGTCTCTTCGACATTACCACCGGGATGACGCTTATCGAGTTGCGCGACTCCAAGCAACCGCTTCTTCGCGAGCTGCAGCAGCGCGCCCCCGGCTCCTATAACCACTCGCTCAATGTCGCGACGATCGCTGAGGCCGCGGCGGACGCCATCGGTTCGGACGGCCTCCTCACTTACGTCGGCGCGCTCTACCACGATATCGGAAAGATCAACAAGCCCGAGTACTTCGTCGAGAACCAGTTCGGCGGGCCGAACAAGCACGACAAGCTCAGCCCCGCGATGTCCTTGCTCGTCATTGTCGGACACGTCAAGGACGGCGTCGAGATGGCCCGCGAGTACGGGCTCCCCCGGAAGCTTGTCCACTTCATCGAGGCCCACCACGGCACAACCCTCGTTGAGTTCTTCTACAACCGCGCGAAGAAGCAGGCCGAAAAGGTGGGCGGCGAGGATAAGGACGGCCCCTCGGAGTTCGAGTATCGCTACCCCGGACCCCGGCCACGGACCAAGGAAGTCGCGATTCTGATGATCGCGGACGCCGTCGAGAGCGCAACGCGCACGCTCGCCGAGCCGACCCCGTCCCGGATCGACGCCCTGGTTCGCGCCATCGCCAACAAACGCCTCACCGACGGGCAGTTTGACGAATGCGATCTGACCCTGCGCGAGTTGCAGCTGATCGTCGACTCCGTCTCCAAGACACTCGCATCGATCTATCACGGGCGCATCAGCTATGCGAGCACCGAGCAGATCGCCAAGTCCATCGGTGCGCAGACAACCACCTCGGCACCCGCGCCCCAGCCGGCACGTCCTCCGCAGGATCCACCCGCCAGCGCAGCCGGCGCCTGATCGAGCGGCCATGCTCGCTGCCACACTTGCATCCGATCACACGGGCACGTTCGCGGCCTCGCCCTCTCGCCGACGCCTGAAGATCCGTCCGAGATCGTCAAAGAGCGAGTACGCCACCGGCGTCACGATGAGCGTCAGCGCCAGGCAGAGCAACTGGCCCCCGATGACCACGACTGCCACCGCGCGGCGTTCTTCCGCACCCGGACCGGTGCCGACGGCCAGCGGCAGCATCCCCGCAACCAGCGAGAGCGTCGTCATCAGAATCGGACGGAGCCGATCGCGATTGGCCCGGAGGATCGCGTCGGACCGCTCCATGCCGCCCCGGCGCAGCCCGTTCATGTGATCAATCTGGAGGATCGCGTTCTTCTTCACCACGCCGAAGAGCACGAGGATCCCCAGAGCACTGAACATATTGAGCGTTCCACCCGTCAGGTACAACGACCCGAGCGCGAAGGGCACCGAGAGCGGAAGCGAGAGCAGGATCGTCAAGGGGTGCGTCAGCGACTCGAACTGTGACGCCAGAATCAGGTACATGAAGACGATCGACAGCAGGAACGCAAACCCGAACTCCCGGAACGTCCGCTCCAGCTCGCGGCTTCGCCCTGTCAGCGCCACCGAGTACCCCGGCGGCATGTTCAGATCCGCCGCGAGCTTCTGCATCACCTCGAGGCGATCGCCGAGCGCGTAGCCCGGCGCCACGCCCCCCCGGACCGAGATCACCCGCTGGCGATCGAGCCGATCGATTCTCGACGGCGCCAACGTCGGCGTCACGGAGGCGACGCTTGAGACCTCGACCAGTCCCCCAGACTCGCGAGGAAGCTTCAACTGGTCGATCACATCCGGCCGGTTCCGATCCTCCTCGACGAGGCGGAGCCGCACGTCGTACTGCTCGTTCGTTCCCGGGTCGCGGAATCGCGTGACCTCCTCCGCACCGCCGACCATCAGTCGCAGTGCCGTGCCGATGTCGCGCGCCGAGACACCAAGGTCCGCAGCTCGGTCGCGATCAACCGTCACCCGCAGTTCGGGCTTGTTCAGGCGCAGCGACGTGTCAAGGCCGCGGAATCCACCCGCCTCGTTGGCGCGATCGCGCAGTTTCTCGCCGAACTCGAACAGCTTGGAGAGCTCTGCGCCCTTGATGATGAAGTTGACGTCGAACGGGCCGCCTCCCAGATTGAACGCCTGGAAGTTGCGCACCTGGCATCGCAGGTCCGTGAATCGCTTGAGCTCCGCGTCGATGCGGCTCATCACGTCCGACTGCGAATAATTGCCGCGGAAAGCCGCGCCGGGCTCGCCCCGCAGCGTCGATCCGATGAATCGAGAGATCGAGAAGAGCCGCTCATTGTGCGGCGCGATCCTCACGTAGAGGTTCGCGGAATTGATCTGCGAGCCGGTGAATCCGCCGGAGGTGAGCAGCACATCACGAACGCCGGGGATCCCGCGCACCACTTGCTCGACCTCGACCATCGCTCCCTGCATGGCGTTGACGCTCGTTCCCTCCGGAGCGGTGACGGACACGGTGAACTCCGCCTCGTCGACGTCCGAGGGTACAAACTCTCGCCCGACGACGCCCAGCATCGGGATCGTCGTCAGACTGACCAGGATCGCGCCGGCCATGACCACCAGCCTGTGGCGCATCGACCAGCGGATCATCGCGCTGTACCCCGCGTCGAGATAGCGGTAGAAACCGCGCCGCGACGATGCGTGTGTGCCGTGTCCATGGCGCGGCCCGCCCTTGGGGGCCCGCAGGAGGCGTGATGCCATCATCGGTGTCAGCGTGAACGACACGAAGAGCGACACCATCACCGCCACCGCCGCCGTGATCCCGAACTGATAGAGGAATCGCCCAGCGACCGATGACATGAACGACACCGGCACGAAGATGACGACCAGAGAGAGTGTCGTCGCGAGCACGGCCAGCCCGATCTCACGCGTCCCCTCGATCGCCGCCTGGCGGGGCGTCATCCCCTTCTCCTCGACGAAGCGGTAGATGTTCTCCAGCACCACGATCGCGTCGTCGATCACCACGCCGACCATCAGCACCAGCGCCAGCATCGTGATCGCGTTGAGCGTGAACCCGAGCGCGAGCATCACGCCGAACGTCGCCACGACCGATGTCGGGATTGCCACTGCCGCGATCAGCGTCGAGCGCCAGCTCCGCATGAACGCCAGCACGACGATGCTTGCGAAGACGCTCCCGAGCACCAGGTGCAGGTTGATCTCGTGCAGCGCGGCGTAGATGTAGTTGGACTGGTCGCGGATCACCTCCGCCCTGACATCCGCCGGGAGCTCCCCGCGCAGCGCGTCAAGGTTCTTTTTGACGTCCTCGACGACCTCGACCGTGTTCGAGCCCGTCTGGCGGATGACCTCCAGCGTGACGGTCTGCTCACCATTGAGGCGAGCGAGCGTGCGCCGTTCCGCCGTGCCATCCTCCGCGTGCCCGACGTCGCGCACACGGATCGGCACGCCGTCACGTGTCGTGATGATCAAGTCGTTGAAATCCGCCTCGTCCTGCAGGCGTGCCGCGGTCCGCAGCGAAAACTCCCTGTCAATCGACGAGACGTTCCCCCCTGGAACACTGGCGTTCTGTCGCTCGATCGCGTCACGAACCGCCGTGACCGGCACGCTGAGCGCATCCAGCCGATCCGCATCAAGCCACACGTTCATCGTGCGCACGAGCGCGCCGGACAGTCGGATCTCGCCGACGCCCTCGGACCGCTCTAGACGCTCTCGCACCAGCTTGTCGGCCAGTTCCGTCAACTCGCGCTGCGAGCGGGGCCCGGAGATCGCGATTGTCAAGGCGGGATCGGAGTCCCCGTCCACCTTGCTCACGTTCGGCGGATCGACCTCGTTCGGCAGGCGCCGCAGCACGCCCGAGACACGGTCCCTGACGTCCTGCGTCGCCACATCGACGTCTCGGCTCAGGTTGAAGTTCGCCAGCACGAACGCGCGATCGGGATTCGACACGGAGCGCAGCTCGTCGATCCCCTCGACCGTGTTGACGGCCTCTTCGAGGATGTCGACGACCTCCGTCTCGATCTCCTCCGGCGCGGCCCCCGCGAGCGTCGTGCTGATCCGCACCGTTGGGATATCAACCGAAGGGAGCCGGTCCACCCCCAGACGCTGGTAGCTCACCACGCCGATGATGATCAGCGTGAGGTTCATCATCGTCGCGAACACGGGTCGCTTGATGCAGATTTCCGCCAGCTTCTGCACGGGTACTCCTCGAGGTGATCACACGGCCCATCGCCTCAGGGCGTGCCGCCCGCGACACCAGCGTCCTGCTTGATCCGGATCCGCGCCCCGGTCGTCACCGAACCCGGCGGCGAGAGCGCGATCGTCTCCGTCCCCTCGAGGCCGCTCAAGATCTGGATCCCCTCGCCCGCCCGCATGCCGATCTGCACGCGTCGCTCCTGGGCGACTCCATCCGCGATCACGAACACCTTGTGCACCCCGGCGAACGTGAGCACCGCGCTCCGCGGCACAACGAGCGACTCCTCCTCGCCCACAGTGATCTCCGCCGTCGCAAAGCCGCCGGGCTTGAGTGTCCCCTCCCCGTTCGGGATCAGCACCTCGATCGGCAGCGTCCGCGTCGACGCATCCAACGACGGCGCGACACGCGACACCCGGCCAACCACCGTCGAAGCCCCGCGCGGATCGACCGCGTCCGCGACCACATTCGCGGTCTGCCCCACCCG
The DNA here is from genome assembly GCA_963204725.1 of Planctomycetota bacterium. Lineage (GTDB taxonomy): Bacteria > Planctomycetota > Phycisphaerae > Phycisphaerales > UBA1924 > JAHBWV01. Next base: position 38,671 of record CAUJHH010000067.1, on the reverse strand, counting down.
GATCTCCGCGAAGCGGCGCTCGGGCACGTTGACGCGGAGCTTGATCGGATCCGAATCCACAACACGCATGAGGGGATCGCCGACCTGCACGAAGTCACCGACCGACACCGACCGCTCGGCGATCTCATAGGACGCCGCGCCGGACTCGCCCGCGGCACGCGCCTCGGGTGCGCGGGGTGTCGAATCCGCGATGCGCTGGGCCGCGATGCGGACCTGCACCTCCAGCGTGCGGGCCCGAGCCAGAATCGTTCGCGCCTCCAGACGCTGCACATCGACGTTGCTCAGCGCGACATCGGCCGCGGTGCGAATGTCGCTGAACTCCTGCGGGCCCATCAGCGGCGGGTCGCGCTCGGCGAGCTGGCGGGCCCGCTCGAAGCGCACGCTCGCGTTCTCCGCCTCCAGAATCGCCCGCGCCACCAGCGGCACGCTGTCGATATCGATCTCACCGCCCGAGATCCCCTCGCCTCGACCCGCACCCCCGCCATCGCTCCACCCACCGCCCCGCTCCGGTAACGCCGTCAAACCGATTTGCGCCAGCGTCTCCGTCATCGCCCGCGACCGCTCATCGCGCAAGAGCTCGTAATCCGTCGGATCGATCCTGACGAGCGCGGCACCGGGCTCCATGCGATCGCCCAGGTCCGCGAGCACCTCCACCACGCGCCCGCTCACCTTGGAGGCGATGGTCGCCTCTTCCTCGCCGTGGAGCGTCCCGGTCACGCGAACAGTTCGGGCCAGCATGGCCCGCACCGGTGTCGTGACCTCAAGCTCGAACGTGGGGGGCTCCGGTCTCTTGGCCTCGGTGGCGGGGCGTTGGTCGCATCCCGCGAGGGGTGGGGCCGCCGCGATGAGGGCCATGAGCGCGACCAGTCCGGCCCGCGGCAACGCTCGGCGAGCATGGACGCTGTGCGTCGGGGAAGGCCTCAGTTGGTTGGGCGGCAGGTCCAGACGTTCATCCTTCCGAGCGAGGCACACGCTCGTGGTCCATTCAACAGGCGAGACGCGCGCGGGTGCCGCGGGTGGTGCGGCATACGAACAGATCCCGTGATTCTACGAGGTGGCTTGGACCCGTGCGGGGGTTAGAGGATCAGCCTCGCCAGGAGGACGTACCAGAGCACGAGCATCAGGAGGTTCCCCATCCAGCCGCACAGGAGCATCCCCAGGAGGAGGCGTCGTCGATCGGGGTGGAGCCGGTATCGCTCCTCAAAGACAGCAACCGCGATCACGGGGCAGACCGCGCACGCGAGCAGCGTGCCGACGCAGAGAAAGAAACTGATCTCGATCGCAATGCCCATGGCCGCGGCGGGGAGTGCCAGGAGGACGCATGCCAGAGGAACGGCGGAGCACCACGCCGCGCTCTGCGCGAGCGAGGGGAGTGGGCGCAGCCCGACCATCGCCTGAACCGTGCCGCACTCCGGGCACCGGACATCGCGCGTCGAGCGGCGTTGGTCGCCGTCGCTCTCGACGGCCTCCGCACGCTCACCGGCGATCGCCCGCAGACCCTTGAGCGGGTAGCGGCAGGTGCGGCAGATCGGCAGCTTGTACAACGCCATGCCATCTCCCAAAGCCAACTCCCAAAGCCAAAGGAGATCATCCGGCTCGCCGCTCCATCACACGATCGAGAACGCGATTCCCATGTACAGCGTACCGATCGCGAGATTCAGGCCCCACCCGAAGATCAGCACGAGCGGCCAGGCCTGCTTCACGCGCCGATCCCAATGACCCGCGGCGAGCGCGGCTCCAAACATCGGCGCGACGATGCCGACCAATGCAGCGCCCGCGGCAAACCACAGCAGCGGCATCACCCACTCCAACAGGAGCAGCACGGCGCAGCAGGAGCAGAGCCCGATGGTGGGCAGTGTGCACCAGAGCAGGAGCCTTCGGAGCCGCGGCCGTGGTGCGACACGGGGCAACTGGTGCGTGCCGCACTCCGGACAGAGCACCATCTCTGCGGCGTCCGGCTCCAGCCCGGTGAGCGCGTAACCGCAGGAGAGGCAGGTTGCGGCGCTGGGCGAGGGCAGTCGGTGGCTCATGGGGGTACCGACTGACAGTACGGATCGGAGGATTCGATCGTTCGTCCCAGGAACGAGACATGCCTGCTCAGGGAGCAGGCATGTCACACGGTTCCTTGGTGATCTCTCCGGGATCCGCCGCGTTCTCCGCGTTCGATCCCTCTCCTTTTCTCTTACTTCGACTTCACATCACCCCTTGCGAAGATCGACGCCACATAGTTCAGGACATCCGTCGCCGAGACATCGTTGTACCCGAACTGCTTGATAAGGCGCTGCTTCACGATGTCGATCTTCTGCTGGGTCTCATCGTCCACGACGCTCGACACCAGGTTCTTGAGCTTGATGGTGTCGCGCTGATCCTCGAAGAGCTTGAGCTCGAGCGCCTTGTACAGGCGCGCGTTGGTGTTGTACTCGAACTTCTTTCCGTCGAGTGAGAGTGCGCCGATGTAGTTCATGATCTCCTGGCGGAAGTCGTCCTTCCTGCTCTCCGGGATATCGATCTTCTCCTCGATGGAGCGCATCAGCCGATCGTCCGGCTCCTCGTCGCGACCGGTGTACTTGTTGCGGACACGCTCCTTCTGCGTGTACGCACGGACGTTCTCGATGTAGTTGGCGCACAGACGCCGGATCGCGTCCTCGTCCGCGCTGATCGCCCGCTGCACCTCGCCCTTGATGATGTCCTCGTACTCCTCCTTCACGACGGCGAGCAGCTCGCGATAGGCCTTCTTCGTCTCCTCGTCGTTGATCAGGGAGTGGTGCGACAGGCCGCTCTCCAGCTCGTTGATCACCATGAAGGGGTTGATCGTCTTCTCCTCGATCGCCTGGCGGCCGACGAGGGCGTTGGAGATCTTGTCCTGGATGTAACGAGGGCTGATCCCGTCCATCCCCTCGCGCGGGGCCTCTTCCTTCAGTTCCTTCACCGAGTCCTCGGTGAAGCCGGGGATGCTCTTGCCGTTGTAGAGCTTGAGCTTCTGCATCAGCGTCAGGCCCGCCTTCTTCGGCTCGGCCAGGCGCGTCAGCACCGCCCACATCGCCGCGACCTCGAGCGTGTGTGGCGCGATGTGGATCCCCTTGATCCGCTGCGCCGAGAAGTCTTTCTGGTAGATACGGATCTCGTCGTCGAGGCGGATGTTGTACGGCACGTCGATCTTGATCGTGCGGTCGCGGAAGGCCTCCATCATCTCGTTTGACTGGAGACGCTTGTACTCCGGCTCGTTGGTGTGGCCGAGGATGACCTCGTCGATGTAGGTCTGCGCGAACTTCTTCGGCTTGATCGTGTGCTCCTGCGTCGCGCCGAGCAGGTCATAGAGGAATGCCACGTCGAGCTTGAGCAACTCGATGAACTCGCAGATGCCGCGGTTGGCGATGTTCAACTCGCCATCGAAGTTGAAGGCGCGCGGGTCGGAGTCCGAGCCGTACTGCGCGATCTTGCGGTAGTTGATGTCGCCGGTGAGCTCCGTCGAGTCCTGGTTCTTCTCGTCCTTGGGCTGGAAGGTGCCGACGCCGACGCGGTCCTTCTCCGACAGCACGATGCGGCGCACCCGCACATGGTCCATCACGCGGCGCCAGTCGCCTTGGTAGAACCGCATCAGGTCCTCGAAGACCTTGCGGCAGAAGGGATCGGGCTCGCCGTAGAGGCGGATCTTCCCGCCGTGGTGCTCCGGCTTGTACGCCTCGTTGAGCTGCGCGAGCAGATCGCCCCGCGCCTCCTTGGGGATGAGGATCAGCGGATCCTCGTGCATCGGGCACGGGAACTCGTTCGTTGCCGCCGCGGCCTTCGGATCGCTCGCCGAGGGCTGAATCTCGCAGTTCTCGTTGAGCAGCCACGAGTACGAGTAGAGCGCGCCCTCGGGCGTGCGTGAGTAATGCTCCATCCCCTTCTTCAGCAGGCGAGCAATCGTGCTCTTGGACGATCCAACCGGCCCGTGGAGCAGCAGGACGCGCTTGTCCGTGCCGTACCCCTCCGCCGCCGAGCGAAGAAAGTCCACGAGTTGCATCAGCGCGAAGTCCAGACCGAAGATGCCGTCCGCGCCGTTGTCGATGGGATCGGAGAAGAAGTGGTAGCGAACGCAATCCTGCTTGAAGACGCGGTAGTGCTCGCATCCGTGCGTCATGACCGCGTCGTAGAGACGCTGGTAGGCGTTCCGCGCCACGCCCGGGTTCTTCGCGACGATGTCGAGATACTCCCAGAACGTGCCCGTCCAGTGGTGCTCCTGGAAGCGCTGACGATCAAGACGGGACTCGATGAGTTTCACTAGGTCGGCCATCGCGATTCCCTCCAGGGACGTGGCGTTCGTGCGCCGCGTGGATGGACGCTCGCTCGACCTGTCGGCAATCGCACAGCCGCATCACGCGGCGAGTGATCCGCCGTCCGGCCGGGCTGGGAGCGCGATCCTGCGCAGCTTCGTTCTGCTATCGGCCCGTCGCGCCCCCCGCGTCAATCCCGGGCATGATTTGTCCTGCCATCTCTTATACGCCCGAACACGCCGATGGATCATCGATCCGACGAATCATCCGCAACGGGCGCACTTTCAGCGCACCTGGCACGCCCTCGCCGCTCCCCTTGGCCCAATGTGTGCAACTCGTGGATTGGCCCGCTCGCCGCATCGTGCGCCGCGCGCCGGGCGGACTTGCTATGCCCACACGAACGCCTCACACACCCGCATCCGCGGCACAAACGCACCAATCCCCACTCGCCGTCATCCGACACCGCACCTGCACGCCTCCAACCCGGTACCACCGTCGATGCTCTTCGCCATGCGATCCCGCACCCAGGAGCACGCCCGGAGCCTCGATGCCGCGGGCATGCTCAGAAACCTCCATTGGGCCGCGCTGGCGTGGATCGCCTGCTTCGAGCTCGTTTGGGCCGTGGCGGAGGTTGCCCGCTCTCTCTGAGGCGCACCCGCGTCCATAAGATCCCGTGATGAACGACCCCGGGGTCACCCCAGCGACACCTCCGAAGTTCGACGACGCCCCTGGCGTGATCGGCATCGCACCCGGCGAGCTGCCCCCGCTCCCGGATTCGATCCTCACGGAACCAGAGTCCGGGCGCCACGACCCGCGCATCTGGTTCCGCGATCCCTCGCTACCGTTCGAGCTCGAGATCGGCTGCGGCAAGGGCACCTTCATCCTCGAGGAGTCCCGCGCGCGCCCCGACGCCAACTTCCTCGGTATCGAATGGGAGCATGAGTACTACTCGTACTCCGCCGACCGTCTCCGACGCGTCAGCGCCCCCAACGCCCGCATGCTCCGCGCCGACGCCACCGAGTTTCTTCGCTGGCGCTGCCCGAGCGCGATCGTCCGCGTGATCCACCTCTACTTCAGCGACCCGTGGCCCAAGTCTCGCCACCACAAAAACCGCGTGGTGCAGGACCGCTTCCTCGCCGACGCGTGGCGTGTCCTCCTCCCCGGAGGCGAGCTCCGCATCGTGACCGATCATTCCGAGTACTGGGCGTGGATGGAGGAGCGTTTCGCGCGCTGGACCGCGCCGGAGCGCGCGCCAGAGATCCCGGTATTGATCCCGACGCCCGCATTCGAGCGGATGGCGTACCAGAAGACAACCGCCGCGGGCGAGGGCGAACTCGTCGGCACCAACTTCGAGCGCAAGTACCGACGCGAGGGAAGGCCGTTCCACTCCTGTGTCCTTCGGAAGCCGGGCTGAACCGTGCCGCATGCTTCACCTGAGCCATCGCTCGCTCGCGCCGTCGTCCTCCTCTCCGGCGGCCTCGACAGCGCGGTCACACTCGCCGTCGCCCAATCGCAGGGCCTCACCTGCCATGCCATCTCTTTCGACTATGGTCAGCGTCACAGGGTCGAACTCGACGCCGCACGCAGGATCGCATCCCACCTCCAGGCCGCCGACCACCGCGTCATCCCGCTGGATCTTCGCCTCATCGGCGGCTCGGCCCTCACTGCCGACATCGACGTTCCGAAGGCGGGCGCATCGCCTGCCGCCATTCCCATCACCTACGTCCCCGCCCGCAATCTGGTCTTCCTCTCCGTGGCGCTCGGGCTTGCGGAGGTGGTGGGGGCTGGAGACATCTTCATCGGCGCCAACGCAGTCGATTACTCGGGGTATCCCGACTGCCGCCCGGAGTTCATCGAGTCCTTTGAACGTACCGCGAATCTCGCCACCAGGGACGGCGTCGAGGGCAGGCCGTTCCGCGTTCGGGCCCCGCTGATCGACTTCACGAAGGCCGGAATTATCCGGCGCGGCCATGAACTCGGCGTCGATCTCTCGCTGACCACATCCTGCTACGACCCCTACGACGCGGGCCTCGCCTGTGGCTCCTGCGACTCCTGCGCCATCCGCATCCGTGGGTTTGCCGAGGCAGGCATCCCCGACCCCACGCGATACGCCGCGAGGCCGCGCGCTTGACTTCGCTCCCGATTCATCCCGCGAGCGATGAGAGCGGCGTCGCTCCACGCGCCGATCGCGTCCGCATCGCGGAGACGTTCGTCTCCGTGCAGGGCGAGGGGAAACTCACGGGCGTGCCGAGTTGGTTCTGCCGCGCCAGCGGCTGCAACCTCCGCTGCACCTGGTGCGACACGCCCTACGCCAGTTGGAATCCCGAGGGCCCGACTCGCACGGTCGACGATCTCGTCGCCGAGGCCATCGGCCATATATCGGGCGACAGCAGCGGGGGAGGCATCCGCCACGCCGTGCTCACCGGCGGCGAGCCGATGCTCTTCGATGCCATGGCCGCACTCGGACGCGAATTGAGCGCGCGGGGCATACACGTCACCATCGAGACCGCGGCCACCATCTTTCGCCCGCCGGCCGAGACCGGCTGCTCGCTGATGAGCATGAGCCCGAAGCTGTCGAACTCGACGCCGCGTGCGAGCAACGGGACGCCTGATCCGCGCGACCCCACGGGCGCATGGGCCGCCCGTCATGAAGGGCGGCGTCTCAACATCCCGATCATCCAGCAACTGATCGACGCCTATTCGGATCATCAGTTGAAGTTCGTCGTCGCCTCTCCTTCTGATCTTGCCGAGATCGAATCGCTGCTCGCGCAGCTGCGCAACCTCGCCCCCAGCGACATCATGCTCATGCCCGAGGGCGTGAAGCTCCCGACGCCCGAGCACAAGGCATGGGTGCTGGGGGCCTGCATCTCACGAGGTTGGCGCTACTGCAACCGTCTCCACATCGAACTCTTCGGCAACACCCGCGCCACCTGAATCCGGCAGGCTCCACACGCCGCGTCCGGCCCCTTTCCTACCATCCCGCCTCATGGTCTACCGCGTCTGCAAGGTCTTTGAGGTCGAGTCCGGTCACATGCTCTCCAAGCACCCGGACCGCTGCCGCTTCCCGCACGGCCATACCCGCCGCATCGAGGTGGTGGTCGCCGCCCCTTCGCTCGATCAGAACGACATGGTCTGCGACTTCAAGGCCCTGAAAGTCGCGATCGCCGAGTTCATCGACACCTTCGACCACGCCATGGCCATCAATAGCGCGGACAAGGCCCGACCCGCACTTGAGGCGATCGGGGATCGTCTGGTGGTCTTTGAGAACACGGATCCCACGACGGAAGTCCTCGCCAAGCACATCTACGAGTATGTGAAAGCAAGGATCAGCTCGGGACAGACGTTCGAGGATCACACCGGGATCTCATACCGGTTCCCTCCGGGTCTGAAACTCGAGCGTGTCCGCGTCGGTGAAACAAGCACAACCTGGGCCGAGTACGCCGAGTCGTGAACCGGCGCCGGATCGGCGCCGTATTCCGTTCGGGCCCCGACCCTCCAGGAGCAGCCAACCATGCGTCGAGCAGGTACAGGACGAATCCTCCTCGCAGGTGTCGCCGCATCATCGCTCACCCTCGGCCTGATGCTCAACTCCGGCAGCGCGAGCGCCGTCTCAACCATCGGCGTCCAGCCCCCGGATGCCACGCCCGCCGAGCGCGCCGATATCGCCGCCGCCCGCTCCCTCTCGCGCGCCTTCCAGCATGTCGCGAGGAAGGCCGAGCCCTCAGTCGTGCACATCACCTCCCTCCAGCAGGTCTACACACGACGCAGCGTGTTCGACGCGCCCCGCCTCGAGCTCGCCCCCGGCGGCCTGGGTTCCGGCGTCATTGTCAGCGACGATGGCTACGTCCTCACCAACAACCACGTCGTCTCCGATGCCCAGCAGCTCCGCGTCCGCCTCTCCGATGGTCGCGAGCTCGACGCAGCAGTTGTCGGCACCGATCCGCCGACCGATCTGGCCGTCCTCAAGATCGACGCCTCCGGACTCCCCGCGCTCTCCTTCGGAGACTCCGAAGCGCTGGAGGTCGGCGAGTGGGTCGTCGCCATCGGCTCCCCCTTCGGCTTCGACTCCTCCGTCACCGCCGGCATTGTGAGCGCCAAGGGCCGCAGCGGGATTGTCGGCAGGAGCGCGGGCGACGGCCTCTACGAAGAATTCATCCAGACCGACGCCGCGATCAACCCGGGCAACTCCGGTGGGCCGCTCCTCGACCTCGACGGGCGCGTCGTCGGCATCAACTCAGCGATCATCACCCGCACTGGTGGCTCCATCGGTCTCGGCTTTGCCATCCCCGCGAAAATGGCTCGCAACGTCATGGAGAACATCATCGCCAGCGGGCGTGCCCAGCGCGGCTACCTCGGCGCGGGAGGCGACGATGTCGACTCCACCCGCGCCGCCCAGCTCGGCCTCAACATCTCCGCCGGTGCCATCATCGAATCCGTCGTGCCCGAGAGCCCCGCCGACAAGGCCGGGCTCCGCGTCGGCGATGTCGTGACCTCCTTCGACGGCCGACCCGTCGACTCCTTCAACCGACTTCGCAATGCCATCGCGTTCACCACGCCCGGCGAGCGTGTGCCGCTCGAAGTCCTGCGCGAGGGATCAAGACGCACCATCGATGCCGAGATCGTCGATCGCGACCAGTGGATCGCCGCCGCGCGCAAGGAAGAACGCCTCGAAACGCTCGGCATCACCGTCGCCAACGCGGTCCGCATCGGCGCGACCGGTTTCGGCGAGGCAGACCTCGGAGGCGTGCAGATCACCAACGTCGACGCGGACGGCATCGCCCGGCGCGAGGGGCTGGAATCCGGCGACCTCATCATCGCCGTCGGCGGCAGGATGATCGCAAACGTTGACGAACTCAAGGCCGCCCTCGCCGACGCGCCCTGGCGCCGCGGCGTCCGTCTCGATGTCGAGCGCGGAGGCCGGCGCGGCTACGTCATCATCAGGCGCTGATACCCTCGTCGGGGCGTGAGCCACGGGACGACCCGCCCCAGAGCCGATCGACAAGCGAGCGGATATCGCCGCACGCACCGATCAGGCACGGCAGCGCGATGAGGATCATCACCGTCGCGGACATCAGCCCGAAGCTGATCGTGATCGCCATCGGGATCAGGAACCGCGCCTGGAACGACTGCTCGAGCATGATCGGCGCAAGACCCGCGACGGTCGTGATCGTCGTCAGGAGGATCGCACGGATCCGGTTCTGTCCCGCAGCGAGCAGTGCACCCAGCGTCTCCGCGCCCCGCTTCTTCTCCAAGTTGTAGAACTCGATATACACCAGAGAATCGTTCACAACAACGCCCGAAAGGGCCACGAATCCGATCAGCGACAGGAACGTCATGTCGAAGCCCATGATCAAATGGCCCCACACCACGCCGATCATGCTGAACGGAATGGCCGTCATCACCAGCAGCGGCTGGATGTGATTCGCGAACAGCCAAGCCAGCACAAGGTAGATCAGCCCGAGCGCGGTCAGCATCCCGAGCGGCAGCCGCTGGAACGACTCCATCATGTCCTTCTGCCGCCCTCGCTCCATCACCCGAACCCCCGGGCTCTTCCGTTCGATCTCGCGCAGCATCGGGCGCAGCGACGCCATGAGCTGCTCGGTGTTCGCAACCGCCGCATCGACGTCCGCGCTCACCGTGATCGCGCGGTCGCCGTTGAGGCGGCGCACGGTCGCGTATCCCTCGACCTCTTCGAGCGTGCATACCTCGGCCAGTGGCACGCTCGCCCCCGTCGGCGAGAAGATCCGCAGAGACTCGATCGTGGCGATGCTCCGGCGCGTCGATTCCGGCAGCGTCACGCGGACGTCAACATCCTCGAGCCGGCCCGGGAACGTGTGCGCCTCCAGCCCGAAGACCGCCGCTCGCACCTGTCTGGCCACGTTCTCCGTTGTGAACCCGAGCTCGCTCGCCCCCGGCTTGAGCCGGATCCGCAGCTCCCGCTGCCCCCGGTCCGCGTCGTTGGCGATGTCGTACACGCCGTCGAACTCCGCGAGCGCACGCTCGATCTCAGCGGCGACGGGCGCGAGCAGCGCCGGGTCATCCCCCGCGACGGTCAGTGTGATGTCCGTTCCCTCCGGCCCGCCGACCATCCCCTGGATCCGCAGCGACTTGACACCCGGCAGATCGCCGAGCGACTTGCGCATCGCCACGATCACCTCGTCGCTCGTCCTGTCCCGCTCTTCTACCGGCGCGAGTTCCATGATGAGCTGCCCGAGGTGCGTCTGCTGGGCGCTCCCGCCGTCGCCCGAGAGCGACGAGATCGAACCCACCAGCGCGTACACCGAACGGACCTCCGGCTGCTCCAGAGCCGCCCGCTCGATCATCTTCGCGATCCGGTTCGTCTCTCCCAGAGGCGTGCCCACGGGCATCCGGAGCTCCGCGGTCACGGTCTCGGCGTCGCTCGCATCTAGAAAGACGAACTTCAGACGCCCGCCCGCAAGCATCCCGAGCGAGCCGACAAGCACCGCGCACACGATCGAGAGCGTCATCCAGCGCCGACGCAGGCACCAGGCCAGCACACGTCCGTACGTGGGGATCACCCGATCATGCAGGAACGCCTCGCGCGCCCGGTCAAATCCGGCCTCCAGCTTCCCGACCAGTGTCCGCTTCCCCGTCGCCGCCGCACGGTCCTGCGCTCTGAGCGCGTGCGCCATGTGGCGCGGCAGGATGAAGAGGGCCTCCAGCAGCGAGACCGCCAGCGCACACGCCGCCACCATCGGCAACTGGGCCAGCAACTCGCCCGTCTGCCCATCGAGGAACGTCAAGGGCAAGAACGCGCACACCGTCGTCAGCACCGTGCCGACGACCGGCCACGCCACCTGCTCCGCACCCTCGATCGCCGCCTGATCCGGCTCCAGTCCGTCCTCGTGCTTCGAGGTGATGTTCTCCGACACCACGATCGCGTCATCGACCAGCAGCCCTACCACAATGATGAGCCCGAACATCGACAGCAGGTTCAGCGAGATCCCTGCAAACTTCATCACCGCCAGCGTGCCGATGATCGAGATCACCATCCCGCCCGTCACCCAGAACGACACCCGGAGGTTCAGGAACAGCGACAGCGTGATGAACACCAGAATCGCGCCCCACACCGCGTTCCTCGTGAGCAGATCCAGGCGGCCGACGATAAACCGCGCCAGATCGGTTGTGAGCGCGACCTCCCCCGGCATGGGCGTACGCTCGGCCCGCGAAACACCGAGCTCCCACGCACGCTGGCGGTCCGACACCGGATCCGTCGAGCCCGGGCGTCGGATCATCATCTTGAACGTCTCGCCACGCGTCGGCACGAACGCATCGCCCTTGAGCCCTGCGGCATACGCCTTTACCAGATCCGCGAGGCGCACCGCGTCCTGGCGTCCGATTTTCAGAATCGTGACCGACATCGATGGCTTGCCATTGAGCCGCTCCGCGAGATCCACGTCCGCGAACCCCTCGCTTACCGTCGCGATGTCGCCCAGGCGCAGCAGGAACCCACCATCGCCCGCCTTGACAATGATCTCTCGCACGTCACCGGCCCGCTCCGGTGCGCCCAGTGTCCGCACCGCGATCGTCGAAGTGCCCGAACGCACCGATCCTCCCGGCAGTTCGATCATCGACTGACGAACGCGATCCGCGACTCCCGCGATCGAAAGGTCGTGCTTGACCAACGCCGCAGGATCAACCTCAACACGGACCTCATTCGTTCGCACGCCGGAGATGATCACGTCGCCCATCTTCGGTAGCGACCGCAGGTCATCCCGAATCTCAAGGATCGCGTCCTTGAGCCGCGCCTCGGAGGCATCCCCATAGATCGACAGCACGATCACCGGCAGGTTCGGTTCCAGCTCGCGCACGATGATCCGGTCCGCCTCGTCGGGAAAGTCCTGCAGCGCGTCGATCTCTCGCTTGACGTCCGCCACCGCGTCCTTCACGTCGACGCCGTCCTCGAACTCCACCACGATCGATGCGCCCCCCTCGACCACCGTGCTCGTGACCTCTTTCACGTTGTCGAGCGTTGTCAGCGCATCCTCGATCTTCGTCGCGATCGAGGTCTCCACCTCATCCGGTGATGCGCCCGGATACGGCGCGGAGACCTGCACTCGGTTCGGCCTCGTCTCCGGGAAGAACTCACGCGTCAGCTTGGCGCCGAAGATCAACCCCGCCGCGACAACGGCGCACATCGCCAGATCCGCGACGACCGGCCGGCGCACGCCGAACGATGAGAGACTCATCGAGATCCCCCGTTCGCGCCCGAGGTCCCGCTCCCAGCCCCAACTCCAGATCCATCCCCGCCCGAATCCGTGCCCCGTCCCACTCGCACCCGAGTCCCCGCCGCCACCACGTCAAGATTCGACACAATCACCACATCCCCCGGCTCCAACTCGCCCTCGACGACCGTCCACTGCGTTTCCAATGGATCGAGTGCCGGATAGCTCCCATCGAGGTGCCAGAGCGTCCGCACCGCCCTCGCCTTGGCCCGCAGCAATCCCGGCGCCTCCGCATCGGAGACCGCCACGTACACCTTGTCACCGTCGATCGCCTTCCGCGGCACCACCAGCCGAGGTCCCTTCGACGCCGATGTCACGCCCGCCACCACGAACTGCCCCGGACGCAGGAGCGTCGTCGGGTCACCCGTCACGTCCTGCATGATCTCCGCGTACAGCGTGATCGTCCGGCTCTGTGCATCGGCCTCCGGCGCGATCCTCGAGATCACACCCTTCCATTCCGGCGAGCCAGGTGAGTCCGACGACGCAGCCACCGCGTCTCCCACACGCAGGTCCGCCGTGGCCGACATCGGCGCCATCAGCGGCACCTCGATCCGCGACAGATCCACAATCCGCGCCACGGCATCGCCAACGCTCACTCGCTCACCCGGCCGCTGCACAACCCGCTGCAACACACCCCGGATGGGGCTCAGAATCCGCGTCCGCTCCAGGTCACGCCGAGCGATCTGGAGCGCCGCCTCCTGATCCAAGAGCTGCGCACGCAGCGACTCACGCTGGAACGGGATGTCTTCGAGCTGGCGCGCGATCGCCGCCGACTCACGCTCCAGCCGGTGCACCGCCAGCACGCGCACATCAACGTCGGTGATGTTCGCGGCGTCGCGCGCCAGCGCATCGCGGAATCGCTCCAGTTCCGCCTTCGCGATCTCTCGCTCCGTCGCGATGGCCTCCGCCTGCTCGCGCCAGCGCTGCTCCCCAGAAGCAAGTCCATCGATCTGCGCCCGGAGGGCCGCCGCCCGCGCCTCGCCCGAGTTTACACGCTCCTCAAAGTCGTGCGGGTCCAGCACGATGATCGGCTCGCCCTTCTCGATCGCCATGCCCGGCTCGACCGATTCGTCGCGCTCGATCACGCGCGCCGCAACCTCCGCGCTCACATCCGCAACATGCATCGCCCGCGCCGATCCGTACCCGATCCAGATCCTTGGCACGTCCACCGGTGCAATCGTCACCGCGCGCACCGTCAGCACCGGGGCCTCGCGGTCCAATCTCGTCGGCCGCGGCTTCGTCGCCACCAGCAGGCCGAAGATCGCGATCGCTCCCAGCAGCGCAATGCCGCCCACGAGCACTCGGAACCAGACCATCCCACGCCCAGACACCGGACGCACCGCCATGCTTCCTCGCAGTCACCCCGCCCTCGATTCACGGGCGATCGGGACGCAAAGGGTACGCGCGCCCATCGCCCACGCAACCCGGACAGCAGCGGGCGAAAGCCCCAGTCAGAGGCACTCCCGGACGGAACTAAGGCACGATCGTCGCGCGCCTGCCCATCATCGAGACAACAACCGCCAGCATGATCAGACCCATCGCGACATAGTCGTTCACGCGAGGCCGTTCCTTCAGCACCGCGACGCTGAAGCACGCGAAAACGACCAGTGTGATCGCTTCCTGCATGATCTTCAGCTGCGGCGCTGTGAACGCCCCCCCGTTCGAGACATGCCCGAGCCGATTCGCCGGCACCTGCAGGCAGTACTCGAAGAACGCGATGCCCCACGAGGCCACGATCGCGACCGCCAGCGGCCACGTCCGCACCTTCAGGTGGTAGTACCACGCGTACGTCATGAAGATGTTGGACGCAATGAGCAAGACGACGGGGATCAGCCATCTGGACAACATCGGGTTCATGGGCCGAGAGCCTATCCGGGCAGTGGATTCTCCACCAACGCGTGCCCGCCAATGAACAGGGCCCGTCGGTACACGCCGACGGGCCCATGATTCGAACGGTTTCCGGAGGGATCAGTCCTCGGGCACCACCGCGCTCGTCACGATCTGCCGGAATCGCTGGCGCAGTGTGTTCGTGATCGGTCCCTCGCCCTGCGAGATCCGCGTCGACTTGGTGATCGCCTTGCCGTCGTGCTGGTCGATCTGCGTGACGGAGATGATCTCAGCTGCAGAACCGGTGAGGAATATCTCCTCGGCCTTGAGGAGCTCGTCGAGCCGGAAGGACTTCTCCACGACCTTCAGGCCGCACTCGGGCGCGAGGCGGCTCATCACGAACCGACGGGTGATCCCCTCAAGCAGGCCGACTTCCGACGGGGGCGTGAAGATCTGCCCCCCCTGAATGATGAAGATGTTGTCGCCCGAGCCCTCGGTCACGTCGCCGTCGACGTTGAGCATGATGACCTCGTGGCAGCCGTAGTCGATCGCCTCGCACTTGGCGAGGATGTTGTTCAGATAATTCAAGCTCTTGATCCGCGGGTCGAGGCACGCGATCGGCGTCTTCGGCCGGTTCGCGACCACGACGCGCATCCCCTCGTCGTACATCTGAGCCGGGAAGAGCGCGATCTGGTCCGCGATGCAGATGATCCCCGGCACCGGGCAGCGGCGCGGATCCAGCCCCAGCGTTCCCACGCCGCGCGTCACGATCAGCCGGATGTACCCATCAACGAGCCCGTTGGCTTCGATGCACTTGCGCATGATCGAAACCATCTCATCCCGTGAGACGGGGATCGTCATGCGGATCTCGGACGCGCACTTCCACAGCCGGTCGATGTGCTGCTTGCACAGAAAGATCTTGCCCTGGTAGACCCGGATGCCCTCGAAGATTCCGTCGCCATAGAGCAGACCGTGGTCGTACACGTTCACCATCGCCTGGCTCTTCGGCTTCAGTTCGCCGTTGACCCAGATCAACGGGCGGTCGGTGGAAGGCGTCGCGGTGCCGGTCGTGGTGGGGCGTGCGGACACACTGGTCATCTGGTCTGCTCCTTCCGTGCCACGCACCGTGGCCTGGAGACTGACGGCCCGGATCTGGTGGGCTTTGGGCGAGAGCCGACTCTCGCCGCCAATCGTATTCGTGAGGGCTCCAAAGGCCGCAGGCGCACCCGAAAAAACTCCCCATCCCGCCCGCATACCGTACACCCGCAAGCGCGGCGCGACACCGGCAAAGGCCGCGCGATCAGATCCGCAGCTCGGCTTGCAACTCCGACTTCGCTGCCGCCACCACCCTCGCGACCTGCGGATCAACCTCTTCGTGCCGCAGCGTCCTGTCGGGGGCACGGAACCGCATCCGCAGCGTCACGCTCTTCTTCCCCTTGCCCGCCTGCTCGCCGCGATAGACTCCGACGAACCGGGCCGATTCCATCAGGGCCATCTCCGGCTCGCCCGAGAGTCTCGCCAGCAACCCGTCGAACCGCGCCCAAGCGATCTCCTCGCCCACAACCAGCGACAGATCCCGCTCGATCGAAGGGAACGCCGGCAATGTTTCGATCGCCGACGCGGGCGGATACATCGCGACCAGCGGATCGATATCCAGCTCTGCGCACACCACCGGGTGCTCCAGATCGAAGATGTCCAGCGTCGCCTTCGTCAGCAACCCGATCGTCCCAAGCCCGATGGCGCCCCCCGCGCTCCGCACCTCAATCCTCCCCGTCGCGCTCGGCTCCCACGCCGCCGGCACGCCCGCATCCACCCGCTCGATCTCGACCCTCGCCGAAGCTCCCGCGAGCGAACGCACGATCGACTCGATCGCACCCCGCATCAGCCGGACGCCAGTCTGCCGATCCTCGTGCGTGACGCGCTTGCCGCTCATCGGCGTGTCCAAGAGCAACGCGAGCGTCTTCCGCTCCAGCGACTTTCCCTTGGAATCCTCGGCGAACGTCGCCGATCTCTCGAAGAGCCGCACGCCTCCCGCGACCTCCACCTGGGCCATCCGATTCGCTCTGCGACAGAGCAGCAGCCCCGGCAGCACGCTCGGCCGAAGCGTCCCGTCCGAGCCGCGCCGCTCATCGTCTACACGCAGCAACGCCGCCCCAGCAGTCGTGAACGGCGCAGCCTGCGCGGGCGTGATGAACGAGAACGTCACCGCCTCGTAGAAACCCAGCCCGGTCAGCACGCCCGACAGCTCTCGCGAGGCCGCCTCGGCCGCCTGCGGCGGCTTGATTGCGATTGACAGCTTGTCGCTCACCTCGATCTTGTCCAGCCCCCGGATCCGCGCAACCTCTTCGATCAGGTCGATCTCGCGCTCAAGGTCCATCCGCCACGCGGGGATCGTGCACTCGAGCACGTCCTCATCCCGCTGCTCGACCTCGACCTCCAGCCGCCGCATGAGCCCGATGATGTCCCCCGCCGGGATCGCGTGCCCGATGATCGCGCCGCACCGCGAAACACGCAGCTCGATCACTCGCGCCGCGGCGACCGGGTGCCCCTCGCTCAGCACACCATCGGCGAGTTCTCCCCCCGCGAGTTGCACGATCAGCTCCGCCGCGCGTCGCGCCGCGTCGTCGAGCGTTCCGGCGTGCACGCCCCGCTCGAAGCGGTATCCGGCATCGGTCCGGATCGCGAGCCGGCGTGCCGCGCGGCGGATCGTTGCCGGATCCCAGCACGCCATCTCGAGCACGACATTCGTCGTCGTTGCCGACACCTCGGAATCCGCCCCGCCAATCACGCCCGCCAGCGACTGCGCTCGTGCACCGTCGGCAACAACCAGATCGGTCTCAATCAGCGCCCGCTGCTTCCCGTCGAGCGTCCTGAGGGGCTCGCCCTTCTTCGCGAATCGAACCGTCAGCGCACGCCCCTCCAGCCGATCCAGATCGAAGACGTGGCACGGGTTGCCCAGTTCGAGCGTGATGAAGTTTGTGACATCAACGACATTGTTGATCGAACGCTGTCCGACCGATTCCAACGCCTCGCGGATCCAATCGGGGCTGGGACCGACCTTCACGTTCCGGATCACCTGCGCCGTGAACCTCGGGCAGGCATCCGGCATCGTGTTTGTCAAACGCAGGAATTCGCCCACACGCCCCGCTCGCTTCGGCGCTGGCGCCGTCGGCATGACCAACGCCCGCTCGGTCTTGGCCGCGATCTCCCGCGCCAGCCCGACGTGCGAGAGGCAATCTCCCCGATTCGACGTGATCTCCACGTCCATCAGCCAATCGGTCTTGCCCGATGCCGACGACTGCTCCGTCTTGGATTCGAACGGGAAACCGACATGCGTCAGCACGTCCTCGGCCTCCTGTGCCGTCACCGGTGCCGACAGATAGCGATTGAGCCAATGCAGTGAGGTGTTCATGCGAGCCAAGGGTAGTCGACACGCCCGTCAAGCGGGACTCGCCGCAATCGGACATCCTCGTCACCGATCCAATGGATCCGTTCCTTTCTCCCGGCTCTTGCACGCACGATCCTCTACTATTATGCAAATGGCCATGACCCGAAATCGCAAGCTGCCGGCCGCTCTCCTCGGGCTCGTGGCGATTCTGACCGGTGCCTGTGCTTCAAACCCCACGCCACAACCCGCCTCTGTTCGTGGCGTCGACTATCCCCAGGATTTCGCGCTCTCTGTCACCGTCATCACGCCGGGGAGAGAGACCGACGCCAACGGCCGAGATCTCTCGTTCGGTCGGGACCTCGCCGACCGCCCGGGTCGTTACATCGTCGAGCCCGACGGCCTCCTGCGCGCCGCCACCGGCGCGGGCGCAACCACCCGCGTCTATCCACCACGCACCAAGTACCTCACCGATCGCCAGATGGCCGACCTCTGGAACCGGTTGGAATGGATCCGCCCCGATCTCCAGATCGGAGACCCCGGCGAAGACACGCCCATCCGCACCAGCCACACCACCGCCATCATCCATCTCGCGGCCAACGGCCGACGCACCACCAAAGTCGTCAACCTCGAGGAAGACACATGGGGCAAGTCGCTCGTGCGCACGCTCGGTGAGCACGCCTGGCTCTCCACCGGATGGTCGTGGTAGGGGCGACTAACCTAGCCCAATGGTCCACCCCGATCCCCAATCCGACGACCAGCGATCCCGAAGCGTGATCGTCGGCATCGACCTCGGCACCACCAATTCGCTTGTTGCCATCGCCGACGAGAAAGGCCCACGCGTCCTCGCCGCCTCGGACGACGCCGCGCTCCTCCCGAGCGCGGTCCGCTACGAGGGTCCTGTCGCGGCCCCTCGCACGGTCGTCGGAACCGATGCGAAGGATCGGGCGGTCGAGTTCCCCCACACCACCATCACCAGCATCAAGCGACTCATGGGACGCTCGCTCGCCGACTCGACCGCCGATCTCGTCTACCTTCCCTACACAGTCATCGAGGGCGACCATGCCACCGCGCGCGTCGCGGTCCCACTCGAAGGGGGCGTCCGCGTTGTCTCCCCTCAGGAGGTCTCGGCCGCGATCCTTGCCGCGCTCAAGGCGCGTGCCGAGTCCGTCCTCGGCGTTCCAGTGAACAAGGCCGTCGTCACCGTCCCGGCCTACTTCGACGATGCGCAGCGCCAGGCCACCCGCGATGCCGGCCACCTCGCCGGACTCGACATCGTCCGCATCGTCAACGAGCCAACCGCCGCCGCCCTCGCCTATGGCATCGGCCTCGACCGGGACGCCAAGCGCAATCGCAAGGACGAATCCATCGTCGCCGTCTTCGACCTCGGAGGGGGCACGTTCGACCTCTCCATCCTGCGCCTCACACCCGCCGCTTCCGCCGCCGAAACGTCCTTCTTTCAGGTCCTCGCCACCTCCGGAGACACCCGCCTCGGTGGCGACGACATCGACCACGCGCTCGTCGCGCTCTTCACCCGCGAACTCCGCGAACGCGGCTGGCTCCGCGCCGACACCGACCCCGCGCCCGCTGTTCGCCGCGCCCTGAAGCAGTTCGCCGAAGAGGTCAAGCACCGGCTGAGCGACGCCGACGATGCCCGTATCCGAATCGACGTTGGCGATGGCACGGAGTCCCGGGTCTACGAACGCACCATCACCCGCGCCGAACTCGAATCGATCTCGCTGCCGCTTGTCGAGCGCACCGCCGATGCCTGCGATCGCGCCCTCCGCGATGCCGCCCGCGAACTCGGTGCCTCTTCTGTTGACGAAGCCAAGCGCGCCATCGACGCCGTCGTCCTCGTCGGCGGCTCAACCCGAATGCCACTCGTCCGCCGCCGCGTCGCCGAGTTCTTCGGTGTCGAGCCCTACACCGCACTCGACCCCGATCTGGTCGTCGCACTCGGCGCCGCCGTGCAGGCCTCGCTCCTCAGCGGCGCATCCACCGGCTCCCTTCTTCTCGACGTCGTTCCCCTCTCTCTCGGCATCGAGACCGTCGGCGGCGCGGTCGCCAAACTGATCATCCGCAACGCACCCGTCCCCGCCCGCGCCACCGAGATGTTCTCCACGAGCGTGGATGGCCAGACCTCGATCAAGCTCGCCGTCTACCAGGGAGAGCGAGAGATGGCCGCCGACTGTCGCATGCTCGGCGAGTTCCATCTGCGCAACCTTCCTCCGATGCCCGCCGGCATCCCACAGGTCGAGGTCGAGTTCCTCGTCGATGCCAACGGCGTCCTGCGTGTAAGCGCAGCCGAACGCCGCACAGGCAAGCACGCCGCGATCCAGGTCGTTCCCAACCACGGTCTCACCCGCGACGAGGTGGACCGCATGGAGCGAGACTCCTTCACGCACGCCCGCACCGACATGACCCGCCATCGCATCGTGGATCTCATTGTGAACGGCCGGATGGACCTGAAGTGGATCGGCGACCGGCTCACAAAGCTCGGTCCGAAGCTCGAGCCCGCGTATCGCGCGGAACTCGAATCCCTCGCCTCATCGCTCCGATCGATGATCGACGCCGCCGAGCACGACTGGACCTCCGCGAGCCCCGACGCCATCCACCAGGCGAAGGACGCGCTCGACAAGGCCAGTGTTCGCCTGCAGGAAATCTCTATCACCGAATCGCTGAGGTCCGAGCCCGGCGCTCCCAAAGTCTGAGATTCTCGGACCAGAGGACGCGCGTTCGCATCTTCCGGTGGATCCCCCAGAATGACACCCCCCGCCCGACCGATATCCCGGGATCGGCCCTGCCGTCCACCGGGGAGTCTCCATGCGCAGATCGACTCGCTTCACACGCTCGTGCCTCTTGCTCGCCGCGATCCTGTTCGCCGCTCTCACGACGCCCGTTCGAGCCGACCCACCCGAGGGAAGCCAGCCCGGACTCCTGGCCTTCTGGTCCGGCGGCGTCTCCCACGCACGCCGTCTCGGCGAGATCGACTGGTCCCGCTACGACCTCATGAGCGTCGTGACCGAGATCAACTGGCCCGTCTCGAATAACGCCTTCTACGAGGGCGGCCCGACCGACTACTTCGCGGCGCGATTCGTCGGCGCGATCGAGATCCCCGCCGACGGCGTCTGGACCATCGGGCTCTCCAGCGACGCCGGAGCCCGTCTCTTCATCGACGGCGAACTCGAGGTCGACCACGACGCCAATCACAGCTACGCGCGCCGAACCACGACCGCGTTCCTCTCCGCTGGCTCCCACGCCATCGAGATCCGCTACCTCGAGGTGAACTACTCGCAGGGACTCGTGCTCGACTGGCAGGGCCCGGGCGTCGACACCCGCGTCGCCGTTCCCGCCAGCGCGTTCACATACCTCGCCGCCGTGATCGCCGAGAATGACGACGGCCACGGCCTCCGCGCCTACTGGTCCGACGGCGTCTCACACGCCACGAGGCTCGGCGAGGTCGATTGGACGACCTACGACAGCACCTCCATCGTCCCCTGCATCTCCTGGCCAATCACCAACGAGCCCTTTCAGGCCGGCGGCTCGACCGACTACTTCGCACTCCGCCTCGTCGGTGTCATCACGCTGCCCGAGGGAGGCGACTGGCGTTTCAAGCTCGGCAGCGATGCAGGCGCGCGGCTCTTCATCGATGGACAGCTTGTCATCAACGACGACGCGAACCACTCGTTTCGCTTCGCATCCGGCTCCGCCACCCTGGCCGCGGGAGAGCATCTCTACGAGGTGCACTACCTCGAACGCAACTACTCACAAGGACTCGTCGCGACCTGGCAGTCTCCGAGCGCGCCCTACGAAGAGGTCATCCCCAGCTCCGCGTTCACACCCGTCGCGCCTGTCCCCCCCGGCGAGACCGGCGACGGGCTTAACGCCTACTGGTCCGACGCCGTCTCACACGCCACCGTTCTCGGCGAGGTGGACTGGACGGAGTTCGATCGCCAGACAACCGTCGGCAAGGTGAGCTGGCGAATCACGAACAGCCCGTTCCAGACCGACGGCCCCACCGACTACTTCGCCCTCCGACTCCTCGGCGAGATCACCATTCCGACCACGGGACTCTGGACCTTCAAGCTCGGCAGCGATGCGGGCGCGCGGCTGATGATCGACGGGGAAGTGGTTGTCAACGACGACGCAAACCACTCCTTCCGATTCCAGTCGGGAACGGCCTCGCTCACGGCTGGGTCCCACGCGTTCGAGGTGCGCTACCTCGAACGCAACTACTCGCAGGGACTGGTCGCGACCTGGCAGGCCCCCGGCGCAGAGTTCGAAGAGGTCATCCCCGCGTCCGCCTTCTCGCCGGATGTCATCGACGATTCGTCCGGAGGAATGGGCCTGCGCGCCTACTGGTCCAGCGGCGTCTCCCACGCCACAACCCTTGGCCGGGTCGACTGGTCCACCTACGACCTCGCCACCAATGAGAGCCAGATCAGTTGGCCGATCACCAACAGCCCGTTCTATCCCGATGGTCCCACCGACTACTTCGCCCTCCGACTCGTCGGGCTCCTCAGCGTTCCCGCCAGCGGCAACTGGACGTTCAAGCTCGGCAGCGACGCCGGCGCACAGCTCTTCGTCAACGGCGAACTCGTCGTCAACGACGATGCCAACCACTCCTTCCGATTCCGCTCGGGCTCCCTCTCGCTTCCCGCCGGCGACGTGCGAATCGAGATCCGATACCTCGAGCGCAACTACTCGCAGGGCCTGGTCCTGACATGGCAGGGGCCGACCGTCCCTTACGAAGAGGTCATCCCCGCATCAGCGTTCAGCCCAGATCCCGACGAGCCCATCATTGATGAGGGCGGCGGCGGGCTCCGCGCCTATTGGTCGAGCGGCGTCTCGCACGCCACACTCCTCGGTGAGGTCGACTGGTGGAAGTACGACACC
Organism: Planctomycetota bacterium; assembly: GCA_963204725.1. Lineage (GTDB taxonomy): Bacteria > Planctomycetota > Phycisphaerae > Phycisphaerales > UBA1924 > JAHBWV01. Next base: position 16,061 of record CAUJHH010000067.1, on the reverse strand, counting down.
ACGAGCGTCGTCCCCAAGATCAACTGGCGCATTACCAACAACGCATTCACCGACGGCGGCCCCACCGACTACTTCGCAGGCCGATTCATGGGAGAGATCGAGATCCCCGAGGCCGGCTCGTGGAACTTCGCGCTCGGTAGCGACGCGGGCGCACGCCTGCTCATCGATGGCGAAGTCATCGTCAACGACGACGCCAACCATTCCTTCAGATTCTCCTCCGGGTCCGCCGAACTCGCCGCCGGCCCGCACACCATCGAGATCCTCTACCTTGAGCGCAATTACTCGCAGGGACTTGTTCTGACCTGGAACGGACCCGGCGTCGTCGTCGAAGAAGTGGTCCCCTCTTCTGCGCTCACCCCCGCGGTCCCCTTCTCACCGGGCGGCCCGTACGCCGGCACCGGAGGACTCACCGCCAATTGGCGGACATCACGCGTCAGCAGTCTCGACAGCGTGGACTGGGATGCGCGTGCTGTCACGACCACGGTTGACAACCCCTCCTGGCGCATCACCAACAGCGCGTTCTACACCGGCGGCCCCACCGACTACTTCTCACTCTCGCTCACGGGGAGCATCCAGATCCCGGAATCCGGCGAGTGGACCTTCAAGGTCGGCAGCGACGCCGGAGCCCGTCTCTACATCGACGGTGAGGAGCTCATCGACGACAACGCCAACCACTCCTTCCGCTTCGTCGGCGCAACACGATGGCTCGACGCCGGAAGCCACGCCTTCGAGATCCGCTACATGGAAGTGAACTACTCACAGGGTCTCGTCGCCACCTGGCGAGGCCCGACTGTCGAGCTCGAAGAGGTCATCCCCGCCGAGGCCTTCCAACGACCCACGCGGATGCGAGTCGTGCGCTGGCAGGAGATCGGTGTCGGCGACGATTGAACGACGCCATCGCTCGAACCGCGCTCAACCCTCCACGATCGCCCGAGCCACTCGCATCGCCCCGTCCGCCGGCCCAAGCCCGCCGATCGCCTCGCGCATCGCGCTCCGCCTGCCCGCATCGGCCAGCATCTCCATGATCGCCGCCCCCGCACCGTCCATGTTCAGCCCCGGCTCGATCATGTCCTCAGCAACCAACGCCCCGCCGCACGCCTCCAGCACCCGCGCGTTCACCCGCTGGTGCTGATCCTTGTGATACGGATACGGCATGAAGACCGTCGGCACGCGATTCGCCCACACCTCCGCCACGCTCCCCGCACCCGCGCGGCTCACCGCAAGGTCCGCCGCACCCCACACCAATCCCATCGACGCGATGAACGACTCCACCCGCGCCGGCACACCCGCCCCCGCATACATCGCTCGCGTCCGCTCCACCTCGTCCTTGCCCGTCTGGTGAAAGACCTGCCACCCCGAGAGCGCATCCCGCCTCGAACGCACGATCTCCTCCATCAATCGGTTGATCGACCTCGCCCCCTGGCTCGCGCCAGTCACCGCCAGCGTTGGCATCGTCGGATCGAGCCCGAGCTCGCGACGACAATGCCCCGCATCCCCCGGCGCAATCGCCTCACCCCGCACGATCGGCGGCACAAGCACCCAATGCCTCTCTCCCTTCGAGATCGGGTCATCAACCTGCGCGCTCGAGTACACCGCCCCCGCCCGTTTGCTGATCCACCGATTCGCAAGCCCCGGCACCGCATCCAGATTCAGCATCGTCACCGGCGCACGCTCGGCCCGTGCCGCCTGCACACACGGCGCCGCGACAAAGCCACCGAGAGCGACCACGCGCACCTCCGCGTGTGCTCGCATCGCGCGGATTGCGCCCCGCGCCTGCCGGATCGTCGGCCCCCATCCGCCGAGAAACCGCACCATTCCTCTGGGCGATACCACAAACGGTGCCGCGATCGTCGCCACGTATCGCACGGACGCCCCCCCGATGCTTGCCGCACCGAGGATCTTCGCGTCGATCGCGCGGTTGGAACAAAGAAACAGGATCTCCGGTCGGTCCGCCCCCCGCCCCGCCTCCAGCTCGAACACGCGCTCGGCGATCGCCAGTCCGGGGAACAGGTGCCCGCCTGTTCCGCCCCCAGCAAAGAGATACGCGCGTCGTCGATCGCTCATGCTGGCGCAGTCGCGTGGCTTGGATAATCCTCTGGCTCTTCCTGTCCCCGATTGATTGAGACCAGGAGGCCCAGAGAGAACGCCGTCAGGATCCACCCCGTCCCGCCCGATGAGACCAGCGGCAGCGCGATCCCCTTCGTCGGGCCCAGCCCCGTGACCACCGCAAGGTTGATCAGCGCCTGCAGCCCCACGGTCGCGGTCACGGAGATCGCCAGCAGCTTCAGCATCGGCTCACGCTCGCGCATCGCGATCGCCAGCCCGCTGAAGATCAGCACCGCGAAGAGCCCGATCACTACCACCGCCCCTGCGATCCCCAATTCCTCACAGATGATCGCGAACAGAAAGTCCGTCTGATCCTCTGGCAGGTATCCGAACTTCTGCAGCCCGTGCCCGAGCCCGCGCCCGAACCCGTTTCCACCCGCGACCGCCGCCATCGACTGGATCATGTGGTATCCGTCGCCCTGGGGGTCCTCGTAGGGATTGATAAACGTCATGATCCGCTTGATGCGATACGGGCTCGTCATGATCGCCGCCAGCAACCCCATCCCCGCCAGCGGCACCATCATCAGGAAGTGCCAGAACCTCGCCCCCGCTGCCACCAGCACCAGGCACGCCACCGCGCCGACCAGCACCCCGGTGCCCAGATCTTCAAGGATGATGAACGCCGCGACCGCCCCCGTCGCGATCAGCGCGGGCGCGAGCCCCGTCAGAAACCCGCCGAGAGAGAACGTCCGCCGCGCCCCGTACCACGCGATCAGCCCGCACATACCCCACTTGGCAATCTCCGACGGCTGGAACGAGAAGCCCGACATGCCCGGCACCGCGATCCACCGCTGCGCGCCGTTCACGCTCTTCCCGATTCCCGGCATGTAGACCATCGCCATCACGGCAATCAGCACGAACGACCCCGCCACCAGCGCCATGGCGTCGGCCTTCCAACCCTGCCGCCCGCCTCCGCCCATCTCATCGGGCCGCCCGAACCGCTCGGCAAAGCCCCGGATCGGGAAGATCGCTCCGCCGATCAGCGCGGCCAGCGCGAGCAGCATGTACACCGTCGAACGCGACAGAAGGACCGACTCCGGCGTTACGCCTTCGGCCGCCGACCCGTCGCCCCCGATCGGCGCGACGGACATCCCCGCCGAGTTCACCATGACAACGCCAATGGTGAGCAGGGCGATCACGCCGATCGCGATGAAGTGGCCGAGCCGGAGCATGGACCAACACTATCGGCAACGCGGGCCGAACGCCTGCACGAGCCGTGCCCCCACAAGCCCGGATCCAGCTCGCTTACCCTTCACCATGCCCAATGTGACGCTCTGCGCACCCGCGAAGCTCAATCTCGTGCTCTCCGTCGGCCCTCCCCAGGGCCCGTCGGAGCACCGTCCCGGCTGGCACCCCATCGCCTCGTGGATGGCCGCCATCGACCTCTGTGACGACCTCACCGTGGAGCCCCTCTCCCCCGGCGACCGTTCCTCCCTCGACCTCCGCTTCGCCGACGACGCCCCCCGTCCCACACCCATCGACTGGCCCCCGGAACGCGACCTCGCCTTCCGCGCCATCACCGCCCTCGAATCCCACACGCGCCGCCCCCTTGCCACCCGTCTCACCCTCCGCAAACGCATCCCCGTCGGCGCGGGCCTCGGTGGGGGATCTTCAAACGCCGCCGCTGCACTCATCGCTCTCAACCACGCCCACACCCTCAACCTCGCCCCCGCCGACCTCGCCCGCATCGGCGCAACCCTCGGCAGCGACGTTCCCTTCTTCATAGACGCCCACGCCTCAGCGCTCGCGCCCGACTCCGGTCACACCCGCGCCATCCCGCATCCCGCCCTCGTGACGCATATGGGAGAGCAGATCGAGCGTCTGGCCTTCATCCACGCCGAACTCGTCCTCCTCATCCCGCCCTTCAGTTGTCTCACGCCGGACATCTACCGCGCCTTCGACGCCCTCAACCCTTCTCCCCTCCGCGCCGCAGACGTCCGCGCCCGCGCCACCCACCACGTCCTCGATCCCGCCTCCCTCTTCAACGACCTCACCCGCGCCGCCTGCGCCCACCATCCCCCCCTCGGCCGCCTCCTCGCCCACGCCGCCGAGATCTCCGGACTCCCAGCCCACCTCAGCGGTTCCGGTTCCGGCATCTTCATCATCACCCCGCCCGAGCGCTCCCGTGCCCTCGCCGCCCACCTCGCTTCCGACCCCCTCCTCTGCGAATGCGCCCTCATCGCCACCCACCTCGCCGATCCCCACCAATGACCCCCCGACCCCGCGTCCTTTCCTTCATCCGTCGCTCGCACAAGCCGATAACCTTTGGGCCGCCCCAAACGTCTCCACTCAGGACCACGCCATGCCCTTCAACGCTCCCATCGTCGGCATCGATCTCGGCGGCACCAACATCCAGATCGGCGTCGTCTCCCCCGAGCGCCAGATCCTCGGCCGCGCCAAACTCAAGACCAAAGCCGATCAGGGCTACGACACCGTCCTCGACCGAATCACCAGCGGCATCACCGACGCATGCGCCGAGGCCAAGCTCACCCTCGCCGATATCGCGGCCATCGGTATCGGCGCTCCCGGACCCATCGATCCCAACACCGGCGTGGTCCTGGAAGCCGTGAACCTCCGCTGGACCAACGCACCTCTCGCCGCCGACCTCGGCAAGCGCCTCGGCAAGCCCGTCGTCGTCGACAACGACGTCAACGTCGCCGTCTACGGAGAGAACGTCATGGGCGCGGGCGATGGCTCCCGCTTCCTTCTCGGTGTCTGGCTCGGCACCGGCGTCGGTGGGGGACTCATCCTTGACGGCAAGCTCTACTACGGGCACTTCCTCACTGCCGGCGAGATCGGGCACACCACCCTCCTCCCCGGCAGCCCCCCCGGCTCCACCTCGCTCGAGCACAACTGTGCCCGCTCCGCTGTCGCCGATCGCATCGCGCGCCTCATCCGCGCCAATCGTCCCTCCATCGTCACGACACTCACCGACGGCAGCCTCGATTCCATCAAGTCAAAGGTCATCGCCGCCGCCTATGAAGCAAACGATGAACTCGTCCGCGAAGTCGTCGACGATGTCTGCGAGCGCGTCGGCGTTGCCGTTGCCTCCGCCGTCACGCTCCTCTCCCTTGAACGCATCGTTCTCGGTGGCGGGCTCTCCGAGGCCATGGGCAAGCCCTTCGTCAAGAAGATCGCCCAGTCGGTGAAGCGCCACGCCTTCCCCGCACGCTGCCGAGATGTTGATGTCGTCGGCTCCGCGCTCGAGGACAACGCCGGCGTCTTCGGCGCGGCGCTCCTCGCGTCGGAACGAACCTGACCCCGCCCCCTCCGAGCCTCCAACTCTCCGGCTCAGCCCTCCAGGTACGTGTACCCCTCCATCCCCTGGTCGTAGAACTTGAGCAGGTTCTGCGACTCGGCGACGGACATCGTGCCGGCCTTGACGGCGCGCTCAACGTCCTTGCGCATGTCGCGAACAAGGTCCTCGCTGTCAAATTGCACGTACCCGAGAACCTCCTTCACCGTGTCCCCCTCGATCACCTCATCGATGTCCCAGTTGTCCGCGCCCGGCGTGTCGTCGAACGACACATGCACGACGTGCGTATCGCCAAAGAGGTTGTGCAGGTCGCCCAGCACCTCCTGGTACGCGCCGACAAGGAACACCGCGAGGTAATAAGGCACGTCGTCCTTGATCTCGTGCAGCTCTAGGATCTTCTTGACGTCGCGCTTGTCCACAAAGTGATCGATCTTCCCGTCCGAATCGCACGTGATATCCGCCAGCACCGCACGCCGCGTCGGCTCCTCGTCGAGCCGATGGATCGGGCAGACCGGGAACAGCTGATCGATCGCCCACGAGTCCGGCATCGACTGGAACAGCGAGAAGTTGCAGTAGTAAATATCGCTGAGCAGCTCCGGCAGACTCTGCAGGTCCTCCGACAGATCTCCCAGCCGCTGGCTCCGGTTCAGCACCTGCCGACCGATCGCCCAGAAGAGCCGCTCCGCGCTCGCACGCATCGACAGCGACATATACCCGAGGTTGAACAGCGATAGCGCCTCGTCCCGCGCCTGCACCGCGTCGTGGTAGACCTCGACCATGTTGCGATCGTTCAGCGCCTCGAACGAGTCCACCAGGTCGATCACCGGCTGGGGCGGCTCCTCCTCCTTCGCAAGCAGCTGCTTGATCTCTTCAATCTTCGGATCCGACGAGAATCGGCTCTTCCCGACAACGTCGAACACCAGAACGCTCGAATACGCCACCATCGCGCGACCGGACTCGGAGATGATCCGCGGGTGCGGCACGCCCGAATCGTCGCACGCCTGCCGGATGCGGTACACCACGTCCGAGGCGTACTCGTTGATCGAATAATTGATGCTGCTCGCCCACGCCGACTGCGAGCCGTCGTAATCGACGCCCAGCCCGCCCCCGATGTCGATCGTGTCCAGACCCGCGCCCATCTTCTTGAGCTCGGTATAGATGTGCGCCAGTTCGTTCACAGCGTTCTTGAGCTGCCGGATGTCGCACACCTGCGAGCCGATGTGAAAGTGGATCATCCGCAGGCAGTCGGCCATGTCGTGCTGCTTCAGGTACTCAAGCGCCTGAAGCAACTCCGACACGAACAGCCCGAACTTGGAGCGGATCCCCGAAGAGTCCTCCCACTTGCCCTTGCCCGGGCTCGACGGCTTGATCCTGATGCCAATCCGGGGCCGCACGCCGTAGTGCTTCGCGTGCTTCACGATCAGCTCAAGATCGCTGAACCGCTCCACCACAGGGATGATGTGCCGCCCCAGCTTCGTCGCGAGAATCACCGTCTCGATGAACTCGTTGTCCTTGAACCCGTTGCACACGATCGGCATCGACTGGTGCTCGGGCCTGGTCGTCATCCCCAGCACCGCCCACAACTCCGGCTTCGAGCCCGCCTCAAGCCCAAAGTTGAGCGTCATGCCGATGTCACGCACCTCCTCGCACACCTGGCGCTGCTGGTTCACCTTGATCGGGTAAACGCACGAGTACGTCCCCTGATACTCGTGCTCCTTGATCGCCGCGTCGAACGCCTGACGCATCTCCGTCAGCCTGTGACGCACCATGTCCGTGAAGCGGATCAGCACCGGCGTGTGGATCTCACGCTCCCGCAGACCCTGCACCAATTCGTCCAGGTCGATCTGACGCGTCGGGTCCTTGTCCGGCGTCACCGCCAGCTTCCCCGTCGGCGTCACGCACACATACCCCTTCCCCCAGTCCGGAATCCCGTAGAGCGCGGCAGAGTCCTCGACCGTCCAGCGGCCGTGGAGAAACGTGTTACGCGGTGCTGAGACGCTCGACATCGACTGTGCTCCATGCCGCGATCCACAACTCGCGCGGCGTGAACGTGCGACGCTCGTCGCTTCGAATCACCGATCAATCCGAATTGCACGGGGGGCCGAACTCGTGCCTCGCGCCAACGCCGAGCGGCCGGTGGTCTGGTCCTCCCGCGTTTCGATCGAACGACCGAAGCCGCGAACGGATCAGGCCCGAGCCAAGGGCGGCACGGGTCTAGGGGAAAGCATACTCGGACTGTGAGTCGCGACAAGCCCTTGCGCGATCTTTACGCAGCATCCGTCATCTTCCCCCATCTACCATCTCCACGTGACCAGTTCGCTCGCCCCAACCCGTGCTCTCCTCGCGATCAGCATGGGCGATCCCGGCGGCATCGGCCCCGAGGTCGTCGTCAAGTCCCTCGCCGATCCAGACCGCCGCGCACGCGCGCTCCATCGCATCTATGGGTCCTCCTCCGCCATGCTCCACGCCGCCCGCGCCGCCGGCATCGAGCCCTTCTGGGCCCGCATCCCCCGCGTCGCCGCTTCCGGCACCCCGCAGACCCTCCCCGCCGACGCATCCGAAGTCGTTCTCATCGACTCAGACAATGCGGAAGGGCCCGCACCTGTTCGCAGCCCAACCGCCGAAGGCGGCGCACTCTCCTTCCAATACGTCGAGGACGCCATCGCCGACGCCGGCCGCGACCGATCCGACCCGCTCCGCGCCGATGCCATCGTGACCGCACCGATCAGCAAGGAAGCTTGGGCCCTCGCCGGGCACGCCGAGTTCCCGGGCCACACCGAGCTCCTCGCCACACGCTTCAACGCCCCCCGATCCGCGATGATGTTCGAGAGTCCCAAGCTCCGGGTCGTCCTCGTCACCGCCCACATCCCGCTCTCAAAGGTCCCCGAAGCCCTCACCATCGAGCGCGTCCTCGACACCATTGAATTGGGACACGACGCATGCCGCCGCCTCGGTGTCCCGATCCCCCGCATCGCCGTCTGCGGCGTCAACCCCCACGCCGGCGAGGCCGGGCTCCTCGGAGACGATGAGGCTCAAGTCATCGAGCCCGCCATGAACCTCGCCCGCGCCCGTGACATCGACGTGCGAGGCCCGTTCCCCGGCGACACCGTTTTCTCCAAGGCCCTCCGTGGCGAAGTCGACCTCGTCGTCGCGATGTACCACGACCAGGGTCTGATCCCGGTGAAACTCCTCGCGTTCGATCGTGCCGTGAACGTCACACTGGGCCTGCCTACCGTCCGCACCAGCCCGGACCACGGCACCGCATTCGACATCGCGGGCACGAATCGAGCCGACCCGGGCAGCATGAACGCCGCGATCGATCTCGCCCAGAGGATGTGTGCGCCGATCACGCCCTAAGCAACGCGGGCCTCCCCGCCGCGCCGCGCGATCCGCCGAGAAAGAACCCCATGCAATCCGGGCCGACAATGCCGAGCGCAGCGCGCGAGCGCTCTCCCCTTGTGGAGATGCTCGCGATCGCCGCGCCAGTCATGGCCACCATGACCTCCCACACCCTGATGCAGTTCGTCGACGGGCTCATGGTCTCGCGCATCGGTCCCGACCCCGTCTACGTCGCGGCACAGGGCAACGGGGGCGTCGCCGCCTTCATCCCCATCTCCGTCGTCATGGGGCTGCTCACCGTCGTCAACACCTACGTCGCCCAGAACCTCGGGGCCCGTTCCGAACGCGCCGCCCCCGCCTATGCGTGGGCCGGACTCTGGCTCTGCCTCATCTCCTGGGTCGGGCTCATGCTCCCCTTTGCCCTTGCCCTCCCCACCCTCCTCGCCGAGTTCACCGAGCACTCTCCAAATCTCATCACCCTCGAGATGCAATACGCCCGCATCCTCATCCTCGGCGCGATCTTTACACTCGCCGCACGCTGCATCGCACAGTATTTCTACGGCATGCACAAGCCCGTCATCGTGCTCGTCGCCGTCCTCGCGGGCAACCTCGTCAACCTCGCCGCAAACAGCGTCCTCGTCTACGGACCGGAACAGTCCATCACGGGCGGCCCGCTCGGCGCGTGGTTTGGCCTCGCCGCGAGCATCGCCGAATCGCTCAGCATCCCGCGCCTCGGCGTCCCCGGTGCCGCCATCGGCACCGTCCTCGGCACTGTTGTCGAACTGGCCATCCCCATGCTCGTCTTCCTCGGGCCGAAGCTCAACCGTCTCTACGCGACCCGCGCGCCCTGGCGGTTCTCCCCCTCGCACGTCCGCGACATCATGCGCATCGGCTGGCCCGGCGCGCTCATGCTCGGAAACGAGATGGTCTGCTGGTCCTACCTCATGGTCGTCCTCATCGGGTTCTTTGGAGAGATCCACAACACCGCCGGCTGGATCGCGCTCCGCTACATGCACCTCGCATTCATGCCCGCCATCGGGCTCTCCATCGCGGTCACCGCGCAGGTCGGCAAGTGCATGGGAATGAAACGGCCCGATCTCGCCGTCCGGCGCACCTACCTCGGACTCGCCATGACCATGGCCTACATGGGCGTCTGCGCCCTGGGCTTCGTCGTCTTCCGATACGACGCCATCGCCCTCTTCGTCGACCCCGCGATGGATCCCGAGTCCCGCGCCGAACTCATCTCGATCGGCTCCAAGGTCATGATCGCCGCCGCCGTCTTCCAGCTCTTCGACGCCCTCGGCATCACCATGGTCGGAGCGCTCCGCGGCGCGGGCGACACAGTCTGGCCCGGCATCGCGACCATCCTCCTCGCCTGGGTCTGCATCGTCGGGGGCGGCCACATCGCCATCGAGGCCTTCCCCGAACTCGGCTCCCTCGGCCCGTGGATCGGCGCATCCGCCTACATCATCTTCCTCGGCATCGCCGTCTGCTACCGCTTCCTCCGGGGCAAGTGGAAGCGCATAGACCTCCTCTCCCACAGCGAGGGACCGGTCATCGGAACCGAAGCCCCCTCTCCGAACGACGGAAGGGTTCTGTAGGGGTGCGTCACGCGAGAGAGGGTGGCGACCCGGCAGGAGCGTTACCTATAGTCCTGTTCGCGCCCGAGGGATCGGGCCGTTGAGCCAACGTGGTCAATGGGCAGCGGCCGGAGCCGGGGCGCGACTTGGAGTGCGTGTCGATATGAGCAACACCGCGATGGACATGGTGATCGGGGCCGGCGGCGCGAAGAACGCCGAGCAAGCCATCAAGCACATCAAGGCCGCGGAGCAGCTGGCGCTGAGCGGCGACAAGGCCGGGTCGGTTGCCGAATACCGCCGCGCCCTGCAGGCCGACGCGACAAACGTCGACGCGATGTTCCAGCTCGCCTATCTGCTCGACCAGATGGGCGAAGAGGACGAGGCGATCTCGCTCTACGAGACGGTCTGCGAGCGTCCCCCAGCCGCGATCAACGCGCTCATCAACCTCGGCATCATGTACGAGGATCAGGGCGACTACGTCCGCGCCGAGCGCTGCCTGCGCCAGGTGCTCGAGACCAACCCCAACCACCCCCGCGCCCGGCTCTACATGAAGGACATCCAGGCAGCGCGCGAGATGGTGATCGAGGAAGAGGACACCCGCGACGTCATGAAGCGCCGCGCCCTCTACGACACCCCCGTCACCGACTTCGAGCTCTCGGTGCGTGCCCGCACCTGTCTCAAGAAGATGAATATCCGCACCCTCGGCGACCTGCTGCGCATCACCGAGGCCGAACTCCTCGCCTACAAGAACTTCGGCGAGTCCTCGCTGGTCGAGATCCGCAAGATGCTCGCCGCCAAGGGCCTCCGCCTCGGCCAGGGCCTCGAAGACGCGCACCGCGCCGCCCGCCGCCAGATCATGGAGCAGCTCAAGGGCTCCGGCCGCGAGGCCGTCCTCGCCAAGCCCGTCTCCGATCTGCAACTCTCCGTCCGCGCCCGCAAGGCCCTTCAGCTCCTCAGCATCCACACGCTCGGCGATCTCGCCAGCCACACCGAGGCCGAGCTCATGGGCGTCAAGAACTTCGGCGCGACCTCACTCGTCGAAGTCAAAGAGCGCCTGGCAGAGAACGGCCTCGCGCTCCGCGCTCTCGACGCCTGATCCCGAGCGACTCCACACGATCCCACACCAGACGCCCCGGCCCGCGCCGGGGCGTCTTTCTTCGCGCCGCCGCGATCCCCGCATCGCACCAGTGATTCCACTGGAGTGATCTCGCGTTCGAGCCCGATTTCTGGTATGCTGGTAGACGCAGGGGGTTTGGGCGCGGGCGGCGAGAGCCGCACGGGCCCGGTGCAAGGACCTGAGCGCTCCGCCGTGTTGTCGGCAATGGTCTCTTCGGAAACCGACGCACGACGGGACGCACATGGACGAAGTCCGAACGCCCCGAGGCGTCTCGGCGCTGGTGTGGCGGCAGTCGCAGAGCGTGTGTTGCGAGAGCAGGAGTCGAGTGTCCGCCGCGCGAGCGTGGAGAGCCAGAGGGCGAAAGCCCGGAGGCCGTCATGCACGAGCGTCGCAACACGATCCTCACCGTCCTCTTTGCATTCTCGCTGCTCTGGGGCGTCTTCGCGTGGGTCTGCGTCGCCGCGTTCCCCTCGCTCGAGCACATCCCCCCCTCCACCGCAAGCCACCGCTTCGCCTCACTCACCATCATCCTCCTGCTCGCCGCGTGCCTTGCCTACACCCACCTGCTCGAAGACAAGATGCCCGATCGCCTCTCCCACATCGGGCACGGCAAGTACTACGAGCAGGATGGACTCTGCTTCATGCCCGTCTTCAGGGTCGCGCACGCCAAGCCCCTCTCGAGCGCGAGCGGCCTCGGCACCGACAGCCGCATGGGGGGCAGCCGACCCGGCTCCTCCTTTGACCCCGGCCAGGTCGCCGAACTCTCGCTCTACTACCAGAACCGATTCGAGGGCGAGTGCGAGGCCGTCATCCACATCCGCCCCCCCAAGGGCGCGTTCTTCAGCCACGAGGGTGCCCGCGATGTCCACTTCGCCTTCCGCTGCCAGCCCGGCGCGTTCGGCGTCATCCACCAACCCGTCGCCATCGCCCACAACGCCCAGGGCACGCCCGTGCAGGTTGAGATCGCCGCGATGGTCCGCTGGATCAGGCATAGGGGTGAACAGATGCGCTCCAGGCGAGGCCAGCCCGTTGGCACGTTCCAGGTCGACTGGGCCCTCGCCTATCGCCAGAGCAAGCACGAGCTCTGTGGCGAGATCGAGCTCAAGAACCCCGCGCGCCTCACGCTCATGCTCCCCGACTGCGTCGCGGAACACATCGAACGCGCCGAGTTCGTCAACGAGACGCTCATGGTCAAGACTTGAGTGTCCGTCGGAGCCGCGACGAGCGCGGCAACAAGAGAGAGCCGGACGCGGATCAGGCGTGGGGCGGGCTCTCGCAGTCGTCAGCTTCGCCATCGCTCTCGGGCGCAGCGCTCTCCGTGCCGGTCGCTTCCTTCACAACACCGGCATCTCGCTCGCCCGACTTGTGGAAGGAGAGTCGCGCCTTGGTGTACTGCTCGGGGGAGACGCCAAGGTCCGGCTCAATCCCCTGCTGGTGCTGCGCATGCAGATGCTTCAGGAACGGGACACACCACTGGCACCCGGTTCCCGCGCCGAAGCACTCAGACAGCAGCGAAGGCACCGACGGGTTCTCCACACGCAGATACGTCCGCAACTTCCGCAGGGAGACGCTGAAGCAGAGACAGACCTTGTCGTCGGGGTCCATGACAGAAGTGTACGAGCTCCGAGCCGCGCTCAAAGCCGGGCCAGGATCTCCAGCACGCCATCCGCCTCCGGCTGCTTCGCAACGAAATCCGCGCGTTGCTTCAGTTCGTCCTGTGCGTTGCTCGGACAGGCGAACCACGCGACGTGCTCGCGGATCGCGAGATCGCTGGTGGTGTCGCCGATACCCGCGAGGCGTGCGCCGTCGAGCCCCGTGCAGGCGATGAGCCGGCGCACTCCGCTCGACTTCGAAATGTGGACAAGGTCGCAGTTGATGTACAGCCAGGTCATGGAAACACGCAGGGGCCACCCTTCCCTCGCGAACGTCGATTCGATGAGAGGTGTGAGCGAACGGAGGATCGCAGTATCGGCGTGGTAGAGAGAGATCGACGCCGCCTTCCCCGGCTGGATCGTCACACCACGAGGCCCCAGTTCCCGTCGCACCCAGCGCGTCGCCTCCGCGATCATCTCAAGCTGCTCGGGCGTGATCGCCGGATCCATCACATACTCGTTCGCCGCGGGGTCGTACAGCCACACCCCGTTCTCGCAGACGATCGGCAGCGTCCGGTTCCCGATCAGGCGGCACATCGCCTCCGCAAACGGCTGAGGCCGGCCCGAGCACAGCGTCAGCACCGGCCGATCTCCGCTCTCCTGCGCCCCAAGGTTGTACGCCGCGATCCTCGAGAGCGCACCCGCATCCATCGGCCCGGAATGCTCCGGGCTCAGGCACCCGTCAATGTCGCAGACAATCGCGTCGTAGCGTCGCATGGGAATGGATCGACTCGGAAGCCAGAGGAAACGCAGATCACCCGGAAAGACCCGGCCCGGGCACGATGCCGAGTGTAGGGGCCAGCGAAGTGGCCCCCGACCGGGCGCCCGATCCGCTCACCCTCCGAATCGCCGCCGAAAGGCGGTTGGCTCGGGCCCAAGGGTGACGCGGGCGATCGGGGTGGGTAGTCTCATGCCCGATGCTTTTGCTCTATGCCGCGACAATCTTCCTGAGCGCCCTGCTGCTCTTCATGGTGCAGCCGATGGCGGCGAAGGGGATTCTGCCGTTGCTCGGCGGCAGCCCGGCGGTGTGGAACACCTGCATGGTCTTCTTCCAGGCGTTGCTGCTGGCGGGATACGCCTACGCGCACGCGCTCTCGCGGATGAAGTCCAAGTGGGGCCAGGTCGGGGTCCACTGCGCGGTGATCGTGGCGACCGCGATCGCTCTGCCGATCGCTGTGCCAAGGGGCTGGTTGCCGCCCGTCGAGGGTGGCCAGGTCCTATGGACACTCGGGCTGCTCGCCGTGATGGTGGGCGGACCGTTCTTCCTGCTGTCGACAACCGGGCCGCTGGTGCAGTCGTGGTTCGCGCGCACGGGACACCACTCGGCGTCGGATCCATACTTTCTCTATGGAGCGAGCAACGCGGGGAGCTTCATCGGTCTGCTCGGGTTCCCGCTCATCGTCGAGCCGGTGATGGGCCTGCGCGATCAGGGCGTGTGGTGGGCCATCGGCTTCGGCGTGCTCGCGCCGCTGCTGATCGCGTGCGGCGTGGTGATGTCGCGGGCGATCGTGCTCGCGCCGACGCGACAGGCCCGGCGCGCGGGACGGGTTGCGCCACCGCCAAGGGTCGACACATCGCCCCTGACGTGGAAGCGTCGGGCGTGGTGGGTCTTTCTGGCGTTCGTGCCGTCGAGTCTGACCCTCGGGACGACGCAGTATCTCTCAACCGACATCGCGGCGATCCCGCTGCTCTGGGTCATCCCGCTGGCGATCTACCTGCTCACATTCGTGATCGCGTTCGCGCGCCGGGATTGGATCTCAACCCGATCCCTCTCGAAGCTCCTCCCTTTCATCGTGGTCGCGATCGGTGTCTCGTTCCTCATCCGCGCCCGCGAGCCCATCACGATGCTGATCGGGCTGCACGTGCTGCTCATGGCGATCGGCGCGCTCCTCTGCCACAAACGCCTCGCAGAAGCGCGACCGGACGTCTCGAAACTCACCGAGTTCTACCTCTGGATCGCCGTCGGCGGCGTGATGGGCGGCATCTTCAACGCGCTCGCGGCGCCGATGCTCTTCAATGATGTGTACGAGTATCCAATCGCGATCGGGCTGGCGTGCATGGCGCGAATCGTCCCCGGCCGGCCCAAGGCGTCGGTGTTGCAGCGGACGCTCGACCTCGCCGTACCCGTTTTCGTCGTCGGGATCGCGGCGCTGACGCTCCCCGCGCTCAACGGCGCGTTCGCGCTCCGAGGGCTCTCGCTCGAGGGCGGGTGGCTGCCCAAGGCCCTGCCCGCCGCGTTGCCCTGCATCGCCTGCTTCCTCGCGGTCGGGCGGCCCCTGCGCTTCTCGCTCTGTGCTGTGGGCGTGCTGGTCTACTCCTTCGTGTCGATCGAGCCCAACATGACGGTCCTCCACAAAGAACGGACATTCTTCGGCGTGCTCCGGGTGCTCGACTCACACGAGGGCACGCTCAACACGCTGCGCCACGGCACGACCACACACGGCACGCAGTTCCGCGAGCCCGTGCTCCGCGGCCTTCCGACAACGTACTACCACCCGGACGGCCCGCTCGGCGATCTCATGTACGTGTATCGCGACAGCCCCATCCTGCGGAAGATGGCGATCATCGGCATGGGCACGGGCGCGATCGCTGCATACGCCAAGCCGGGCGACGAGTACCACTTCTACGAGATCGATCCTGCGGTCGAGCGGATCGCGCGGGACACGCAGTGGTTCACCTATCTCAGCGACACCAAGGCGAAGGTGGAGGTCACAATCGGCGACGGACGGCGCGAGATCGCAAACGCCCCGGACGGCTCCTTCGGCGTGATCGTCGTCGATGCGTTCAGCTCCGACGCGATCCCGGTGCACCTCATCACGCGTGAGGCAATGGAGCTCTACGAGCAGAAGCTGATGCCCGGCGGATTGCTCGTGCTCCACATCTCCAACCGCCACATCAACCTGAACCCGCCCCTGGTCGGAATCGCAGGATCACTGAATCTGCGAGTCGCTTCGTGCTCGTACCACGCGACGACCCCCTCCCCGCTCACCGCGTGGTCGAGTGTGTGGGTC